>NZ_AP018553.1:600000-1200000 GCF_003967175.1 Sulfodiicoccus acidiphilus
TTCCCGGAGGGACCTCGATCTCCTTACGTAGCGGAGGTTCAGTGGAACCTTTCTGTGAAAATCGTGGAAGGGGGGTCACGGAGGGTTTCCTCTCCACTGGCGTGAGTTCCCCCAGCCCCTAGGGTGCGACCCAGCTCTCACAGTAGAGGTCGTAGAAATAGTATTTTGACAACCGTAAAGAGGTTTACATAAGGGGGCTGTCCGTCCCCACGGAAGGGGACTTTCGCCCCCTCAACCTCCGTTAAGTTAAACCCTCTTACGTGAGCAGCTGTCCATCTTAACCTGGGAAGTTTTAACCACTTTTAGTTCTAAATATCTATAATAAAATGATAAAATTGAGAAGAGTTTAACAATATTTTTAAAGGGGACTACTTAACAACCCTGTGAAAACCGACGTATTGGTGGTTGGAGCTGGAGGTGGAGGTTATCCTGGTGCCTTCAGGCTATCCCAAGCAGGAATGGAAGTCCTCATGGTTGACCCGAAGGGAGAGCTGGGCGGGAACTGTCTCTACTCTGGCTGTATTCCCTCCAAGACGGTCAGGGAGCTGGCACAGCTCCATTGGAGAAACAAGAGGCTTCTGGGCTCGCAGGATAATCTTGACTTCGGCAAGATCCAAGAAAGGAAGGACGCAGTCCAATTAACGAGGTTCGTCCAGCATAGGGAAGAGCTAGAGGCCCACAAGGGAGTTTCGTTCGTTAAGGGAGAGGCGAAGTTCCTCGACAACCACAGGGCCATGGTCCAGGGACAGGAAGTAGAGTTCAGGTACGCCATAGTGGCGACGGGAAGTACTCCCTCCAGACCACACTTTCCAGGCGCTGAACTCTGTCTCACCAGTGACGACCTTTACTCCTATAGAACAACCTTCAGGAATCTTCCACAAGAGATGTTAATAATAGGAGGAGGATACGTAGCCCTCGAGACGGCGACCTTCTTCAACGCCCTAGGTTCGAAAGTCCACGTGTTAGTTAGATCTGATAGGGTACTAAGAGGCGTGGATCCTGACCTAGGTGCTCTCCTAATTCGGTTGCTGGATTCTAATATCGACATCAGGTACAACTCGCCCATCCTCGAAGTCTCCAAGTTAGGGGAAAGATACGAGGTGTGGTTCTCTTCTTCAGGGAAGAAGGATAGACTAGTCGTAGATGCTGTGGTCGCGGCCACCGGCAGAACTCCTGTAGTACCCGAGGGACTACAGAAAGTGGTAGAGGTTAGTCCGAAGGGTTATATTGAGGTGAGTGACTCCATGAGGACGAGTTCCCCAAACATCTTCGCCACAGGAGACGTCAACGGACTGGCTCCCTACTTCCACGCGGCAGTAAGGATGTCTGTGGCTGCGGCCAACAACGTCATGTCTGGCAACATAGATTCGGATAGAGTTGATGTTAGAGGAATACCCGTCACGGTTTTCACAATACCTCCGGCGTCCTACGTAGGACTCACCAGGAGTCAGCTGAGGGCAATGAACGTTTCCTTCGTTGAGGCATCCTATCAGCTGGGAGACGACTCAATGGCCCAGATGTACGACGAGAGGGGAGGAGAGGTTAGGTTGTTCTTCGAGAAGAGCTCCCTTAGATTTCTAGGGGCGTGGGTGGTGGGAGTTCATTCTGGGTTCCTGATAAACGAGTTGACTCAGGCTGCCGTTAACGGACTCACGGCGAGGCAGATGTCAAATGTCGCTGAGCAACACCCTACCACGAACGAGGCTATAGCCTACGCCGTAAGGAAGTTAGTCTAGAGTACCCTTGGAAGGGCTGCACCTATTTAACCCTGTCCGCCCCACACGACTAAAAGCGACACTTTC
Organism: Sulfodiicoccus acidiphilus; assembly: GCF_003967175.1. Classification (NCBI taxonomy): domain Archaea; kingdom Thermoproteati; phylum Thermoproteota; class Thermoprotei; order Sulfolobales; family Sulfolobaceae; genus Sulfodiicoccus; species Sulfodiicoccus acidiphilus. The sequence goes on from NZ_AP018553.1 coordinate 601,803, forward strand.
GTCCAGTTGTAGCTACACGAGGGTTCTTTAACGATTAGTAGGGACCTTCCAAGGGAGGTGTTTCAACTTCTCCTGAGACTGTTTATACATTAGACAACTACCTCTCTGGGGGGACTTTTCCACTCATGGCCCTCACCTATGTTCTCTGGTTCAAGGAACTCTCCTCACTCCAGTTTCTTAGGAATCCCCAAGAATAGAACGAAGGTCCCTAACGCCAGTTCCTTGAAGACCTGGACGTCGAAGAACTGACACAACTTACTTCTGTACCGATCGTTCGTGTCGTTCCTCACATACATCTTGTATATATACAAGTAGTCTTCAGATTTCCCCCCAGCTACTCTCGCCACCACCGGAAGAGCTAACTTCATGTAGGCCTTCACGTAGAACCTAAACAGGAAGTTCCTCGACTTACCCATGAATACAGCCCCCACGCTCCGCTTCGATACCCTGGAGAGCTCTTCGATGGCGACTTCGAAGTTGGAAGCTGCGTGAAGGGCGAATGAACTTACCACCGCGTCAAAAGCTCTGTCCCTAAAGGGGAGGGCCTCGAAGGAACCAACTACACGCTCCACTTCGACTAACGATTCTCTCAGCATCTCGACGGAGTAGTCTAGATCAACTAAAGTTGCTTTGAGTTTCCTCGCTATTAGGAATGATAGCTCTCCCCTCCCGCTTCCCGCGTCTAGAACCACATCGCTCCGGTCCAACCTGTCCCCTACCAGCTTCACCAACTGAAGTCTCCACCTCACGTCGTTCCAGAACGATAGATATGCGTTCACTCTGTCGTAAGAAGTTGGAAGTCGATCGTATACCTCTCTCAGTTCCTCCTCGTCCACTTCCACGCCTCGACTTTTGAGAAAGAGATTATTATCGTTTAAACGTTGGACGAAACGTACTTTAACGGGCTAGAAATCTTAAGGATTAACCCGTTTTACTTTTAGCTTCGCCGATGAAAAACTCTAAAACGTGAGGAACTCGTATCCCTTTCCAGCCAGTTCGGCGATAACTGGCCCAACCATGGTCAACTGTACGGAGGACACTGACTTGAGTGCGTCGGTGAGTCCGAAGGACTGTGCTACAACTTGACAGGCCAGAGGTCTCTCTCCCACAGCGTTTATCTGATCCAGCAACTTCATCACATCTGGGTCCCTCTCTGCCACCAGTTCTTCGCTGGGACCGAAGAAAATTACCTTCAGGTCGTCGAACAACCTGTTCTGCTTTCCTACAGCCGCCAAAGTAAGGGCTGTTAACACCTTTGGTTTCTGATCCTTACCCGAACTTACAAGAACAACTACTTTTCCAGGCATAGTTCTTTTTTCTCGGCCGAGTTAAACAATCTTTCGCTTTACGGGAATCACCTTTCTATTAGATCCATGAATAATTATAATCACAGTTGGAGAATTAGGTGCAATATATAGAGAAACGCGCTAAGAGAAAGTTGGCCTGAGGGGGAGACCGTGTCAAGAAGGCGGGTGAATTCCTTCTTATGTAGAAAGACCCTAAGAGTTCCTGAAGTAACTGTGTGAGAAGTTTCCTCGTGGCTTCAACTTTCGGATTAGAATTAGACAGAAGAGTTTAACTTTATTAAGGAGAGTGAGAGAGGTGCGTCGATGAGGTTCTCCGTAGTGGGGGTGAAGGGAGGGGTGGGGAAGTCGACCCTCTCCGTGGCCCTCGCCAAGCTCTTCGCGAGGTCTGGAAGGAGGGTGCTCCTAGTGGACAGGGACCTGATAGGGTGGAGCTCCCACCTCCTGGGCCTCCACGGGGGAGCCTGATAGGTGCGGCTGCTGGGAGGGAGGAGCCCTTCCACCTCACAGTGGAGGAGGGAAAGGGGAGCGTCACCGTGGTGAGGGTGAACCCGGACCCGCCAGAGTTCGGCAGGTACTTCTCTAGGGCCTCGGAGGGGAGGGTGGAGGAGCTCTACGTCGGCCTCTTGAGGGGGAGCGAAGTGCAGGTGGTGGACAACCCCTCCAACGTGTTCTTCGACGACCCCCTAGTGAGGGTGGAGCTGAGGGCCTACCTCTCCGCCCTGCCCGGGGACAGGTGGTACAGGGTCTACGTCTCGGACCCTTCCGAGAGGGGGGTGGAGGCGACCCTGAAGTACGCCGAGGCCCTCGAGGCCTCCGCCCCGGGGGGAGAGGCGGGGGCCTTCGTGGTGAACATGGTGCCTCCGCTGCCTGAGGAGTACGCACAGGCCTCGTCGAGGGTCGGGGAGCTGAAGTTCCCGGTGAGGGCGGTGGTGCCGTTCGACGAGAGGCTCTACACGTACGGCTCCTTCTGGGATTTCGGGGAGTTCCCGGAGCAGGTGGCGAGGCTGGGGAGGGTCCTGCTGGACATGCCCACCACCGCTACGGTGGAGTGAAGTGACTCGAAAACCGTCCAGTTCCGCGGGGCGGGATTTCCCCAGATCGGGGTCATACTCCGTCTGTCGAAATGGGGAACAGTTGAAGGTGGTTTCCCGCTGGACTTACGTTGCATAACCCATGTCATTGGTAGGATTAGGCGCTTATCACATCGCTTAAATGTCGAAGACAGTTCCCCATCGGTTTATCCTGCTAGGTGAGGGACTTCTTTATTTCGCCAACGTGAAGACTGACTGTCCTCAATCCGAGGTATTCACTAGGAGTAAGGGGGGATCACCTCTCCCGATGTGGGGTCCTTACTGTAGTCTAAGTAAACGTTCTTGACCTTTACGTACTCCTCCACTCCATACCTAGAATTCTCCCCCGCCTGTCCAGACATTCTGAATCCAGTGTGGTAACCCTGCGAGGCCTCTGGACCAGGCATGTTGGTGTAGAGTTCGCCAAATTTGATTTCCTGTGCTGCCTTCAGTACTAAGGCCGAATCCCTGGTGAAGAGATAAGACGCGAGGCCGTAGTCGGAATCGTTGGCTAGATCTATGACTTGATCGAAGTCGTCTGGAACCTTCATGGCCCCTATTACAGGCCCGAACACCTCCTCCCTGAAAATTCTCATCCCCTGATCGACGTTAGAGATTATGGTGGGCATGTAGAAGAATCCGTTTCCTGGAGAGTCTGGCTTCCTACCGCCGTAAAGGACCTTTCCCCCTTCCGTTACCGTGTCCTCGACGAACTTGTTGACCTTAGAGAGTTGCTGTCCGTTTATCAGAGGTCCCATGTCCCCGTTGGGTCCCAGCCTAAGCCTCCTAGTTTTCTCGAGGAAGAGTTGAAGGAAGCGATCGTATACGTCTTGGTGGATGTAGAGCCTCTCCGCGGCAATGCAGGACTGTCCCGCGTTCCAATACTTTGCCCACATCAACACCTTAGCCGCTAGCTCGAGGTCGGCGTCCTTCCATACTATGAAAGGGGCCTTACCACCGAGCTCCAAGATCAGCTTGGCCATTATCGACGACGCGGACTTCATAACTTGGACTCCTGTACCGGTCTCACCGGTAAGTGTTATTAGGGAGACCTTCTTATGGGAAGTGAGGTAGTCTCCTATCTCGCTTCCCTTACCTGTGGCAAGGTTAACCACTCCCGCTGGAAAGCCAGCCCTCCTGGCCTTCTCAACGAGCCACCCAGCCGTGAAGGGCGTGTCGGAACTGGGCTTCAGCACTACTGTGTTTCCACCCACGAGTGCAGGGCCCACTTTCCTGGCCACCATTGCTGCCGGAAAGTTCCAGGGGGTTATCGCCAACACCACTCCGTAAGGGACCTTCAGTTGCAGGATGAGCCTCTCTCTCTTCGTACCTTCAACGACGTCACCAGTTATCTTCCTTGCGAACTCGGCGTAATACTGCAATTGGTCTATAACTCCTTCCACCTCCTGGGCCGCTTCCTTCCTAGGCTTACCTACCTCTTCTATGAGAAGAGACTCTAGCGAAGCCCTGTCCTTCTCTATCTCCTGGATTAGCCTATAGATGTACTTACTTCGTTCTACCGATGTGAGGGCCTCCCACTTCCTCTGGGCAGCGTAAGCTGCGTCTATCGCTTCGTCTGCTTCCTTTCGAGTCGCTAGCGCGAACCTTCCCGACACTTCACCTGTACTTGGATTGACCTTTTCGCCGAACCTTCCCGACTCAGGTGTTACCCACTCTCCGTCTATGAAAAGAAGTTGTTCTCTCACAAGTTATATGACGGAGAGTGGTATAAATACGCGATGAGTGAGACCTGTGAAGAGTGCGCGATCGACGATCCAATACCCATCTGGCGAGAAACACTGTCACTGACTTTCCAATTCCAGTAAGTCGGGGGCACAGTCGCAACGGGAAAACGTTTATAGTGGGAATATAGATTTTAGCCATGCCAATTCATAAGAGGGATAGGTCCCACACTTTGAAGGTTCGGGATGTCATGTCCTCACCAGCTTTAGTAACCTCCACTGATACCCCGCTGAAGGACGTGGTGAAGTTGATGTGGGACGAGAAAGTGGGGAGCGTTCTAGTGGTAGACGAGGAGGGTAAATTGGTCGGGATAGTGACGGAGAGGGACGTAGTGTACGCTGCCTCTCGTGCACTGATAGAGAAGGGTAGGGCAAGTTCTGTCATGGCAAAGAACGTGATCAGTGTAGGTCCGGAAGAGCCGTTAATGGAGGCGGTGGAGAAGATGCGTTCACACAATATATCCCACCTTCCAGTTGTTGAGGGGGGCAGACCTGTGGGTGTAGTGTCTATGAGGGATTTAACGGGAGTGGCATCTAGCTTGTTGAAGGTACTCCTCTCCATTGAAGAGACTTAGCTAGACAGTCCTAGGTCCTTCAACTTCTCCTCTTCTGGTATCCCTCCGTTCCATACCCTCTCCGCGTAGTATTTTGAGATCATTTCATCTAAATGGCAAATTCTCCCGTCGGGCAACGGATTGCGGAACTTCTCAGGCAAGTAGTCCCTCTTGCCTCCCGCCCTTAGATCGTAGAGCCTCTCTAGGTTAAATATCCTTTCTCCAACTTTGAGGAGGTCCTTACTCTCGATCTCCACCCCAGCCACGGCCTTTAGTGCTTGGACGTAGTCCTCCAAGTCGAAGGCCATGTAGGAGAAGGCACACACCTGTAGCGAGTCTAGTGCGGCCACTAGGTCCTGCTTGAACTTCACTGCCCTAGCTATATTTTCTAGGTCTCCCCTGTCCTCCGGGAGGATAGTTCTCACGCCTTCTACGGACCTGAAAGAGTATATGAGGTCTGGGTAAACCCAGATGTGGCAAGAGGCGCCGGTGTTGTCGGTAGCATTGAGGAGTCCCCACGCGGGTTCGGCCCTAGGATCTGTGTTCTGTATCGTAATACCGCACACTGCTGTGGTGAGGGATGGATCCCCCAACTTCTCCGTCAACTTCTCCGCGCCTTCCCTTAAGTCGCCTTTCCCCTCCCCGAGTTCCCTAATGATTTGAATCATGCGTTCCTCGTCTCCCCACTTGAGTCCACTCTCTTTTGGGACTATACCTTTCTCCGTGGCTTCGGCTAAAATAGCCAGTAGGTTACCTACTTCAATGGGATCAAGCCCGAGCTCGTAACAAAGGTAGTTCATGTAAGCTACGGCCTCCAAGTCAATCACCTGACAGTTGGAACCCAAGGCGCTCACCTGAGCGTAGTCAGGTCCTTCCACTCTGAACTCGTACTTCGAGTGAGTAGCCGTCTCTCTCCTGCACTGAACCGAGCACGCGGTGCAGGTCAACCTACCGACCAGGATGGTATCCTTCATTTTCTTCCCAGTGAGGTTCTGCCAGCCCTCCAGCTCAGTAGACGTGTAGTTCCTGGTGGGAAGCGCTCGATTGATGGCCAACGGTTCCACCGCGAGTGGAGTTCCGTAAACTGCGAAGGTTCCAGTGTCCCTATTGAGGAGTGGAGAGGACCTAAGTTTGCCGTTGAGCCTGGTAAGAACTTCTCTGAACGCCAACTTGTCAGCTATGGGTAGGGTTTGAGTGTAGTCGCCGACGATGGCGACGGCCTTCACCTTCATCTTACCCAGGACACAGCCAGCTCCATGTCTCACTCCACTCGTCCTACCGGCGTCGTTGAGGACGTTGGCGAACTTGACTTGTGCCTCCCCGGCCGGTCCTATTGCCAATACCCTCGCGTCACCGTGTTTCGCCCTAAGGGCAGCTGTGACCTCGCTCACGTTTCTCCCCCAAAGGGACTTAGCGTCCTCCACAGTCGCGCAGTTCCTCTTCACGAGAACGTAAACTGGAGACTCCGACTCTCCAACGAGAACTAGTCCATCGAAGCCTGTGCGCTTAAGCGCGGTACCTGCATAGCCTCCAGTGTTGGCGAAGGCCACAGTGTTAGTCAGGGGAGAGTGAAACACGAAAGTGAGCCTGTTGGCTAAAGGAACCCCAGTGCCTGTCAAAGGCCCCACAAAGGCGCCGAAGAAGTTAGATGTAGACGACCAGTTATCCCAAAGTAGCTTGACACCGTATCCCCTCCCACCGAGGAAGTCGTGAGCGTAGTTGGGGTTAAGCTCCTCGATCACGCTTTTTCTGGATTCCAAGTTTACAACAACGAGCTTCCCGTTATATCCACCCTTAAGGTCCACTACATCACCTTTCCCGGAGTAGTTTCACCACTTAATAAACGTGTACCATCGGTTGAGGGATTTGGAAAGACGAGAACGCCCTCTTGAACCTAAGTCCTGTCACCCCGAGGGTAACTAGAAACTAGCGTCTTTTTCCAGCTCCCGCCGACCTCTTCTCTTCGAATTTTCTCAATACGTTGAGTTCGCGAAAGTCCTTGATGAGGTACGCAGCTACAAACATCACGACCACTACTGCGACGTTTATCGTGAGAGCCTCTCTTGGAAAGCCTGCCAGGAGAGAGATCAGCATGACTGTAGAGGCAACGATCGAATAGGGATAGAGAGGCGTCCTATAAGTGCCCACAACACCTCTCCTTCTGAAATGTACTAGAGCTAGGTTGCTCGCTATGAACGAGAACACCAAGCCGAAATTGCTTATGGAAGCGATGACATAAACGTTGCCAGCGAAGAAGGTCGCTATGGCTATAGCTACGGATATCACGACGGCTGTCGAAGGTACATCTCTCTGGGAGTCATACTTGAGGAGGAACTTCGGCAGTTCCATGTCCAAGGCGAGCTGATATAGGGTTCTCCCTGAAGCTAGGATCATGGCGAGGGTGGCGGAAGTGGTGGCCACCATGCCTCCGAAGTCGACGACCTCGTGGAGCCACACAGGGGCGCCAGCGTAGGCAAGGGCGAAGGAGAGGGGGTCAGCGTTAACACCGAACTTACTCACTGGAACTAGCAAGATGAGTGAGAGCGCCACTAATACGTAGAAGAGGACGCTGATCAGCACCGATACTACGACTGCCCTCGCAGCAACCTCAGGTCCACCCTTCACCTCGTCTGTGAAGGAAGTTATCACTTGGAACCCGGTGTAGGCGAAGAAGATCGCGATCGTAGACGAGAAGAAGGGAAGTATAGAACTTTGCCTGGGAGTCGAAGCGAAGTTGGAGGGGTGGAACCGAGCGAAACCTACGTAGAGAGAGAACGTTATGAACAGGGAGAGAACTGAAAGTTTAATCAAAACCAGGAAAAGGTCTGCTCGCGCTGCTTTCTGTATCCCCGCCAAATTCACGAGGGTGAGGACTAGAGTCAGCGCAATTGCAAAGGTTAGGGAAAAGCTGGGAGCCCTGAGAGCTGAGGCTAAGTACGCTCCGAACCCATCGGCCACCGCAGCGATAGACGTGGAGAAGCTGAAAAACACCATTACTCCAGTGACCAACCCTAGCTCCCTGCCGAACGCCTTATAGGCGTAGGAATAAGTAGATCCCTTCTCGTGGGGCAGTATGGTCGCCAGTTCCCCTAGGACGGTTGCCGTGAGGAGGCTCATTCCCCCTACGAAGAGGAACGCGAGAAGCGACCAGGATCCCGCCAATGAGATCGCGGATCCTGAAAGTACGAATATCCCTGCTCCGATTATCGCTCCCAGTCCAACCGCTACCGCCTGCCAAAACGAAACTTTCTCTGCCACGAGGAGAACTCCGTTTCCCCCTTAAAAACGTCAGTCTGAAGTTAAACGAGTCGTTAGCCGCCCCTTCTGTTGGGAGGCACCCAACGTTGAATACTTAAATATTCTTCAAGTATAGATATAAGGTGTGACTAGGGAATGGTGAACCCGAATGTTTGAGAAGGTTCTTCTGGCCTACGATGGCTCAGAGGAGGCCAAGAAGGCGGTAGAAGTTGCTGTAGACGTCGCCAAGAAGTACTCGGCGAAGCTCTACGTCTTAGAGGTGGTAGACAATACCATACTCTATAGCTTCGCCGCCCCTCCCATATCGTTCAAGGAACTCGAGAAGAGGGCGGAGTCCCACGTTAACGAAGTCGCCCAGAGGGCACGTTCGTCTGGAGTGGACTGTGAACCCAAGGTAGCGGCGGGATATCCACCAACAGCTATCATGGAGTTCGCGGAAAGTAATGGAGTCGGGCTGATTGTAATGGGGAGTAGGGGACTCTCGACCTTTAAGAAACTCTTCCTGGGCAGCGTATCGAGCGCGGTAGTAAACAACTCCAAGGTCCCTGTTCTGATAGTTAGATAAAATGTATTCGCGCTGACTTCCTCCCCATCCTGAAAGAGTGAGGCTTTTGGATTTTGTAAACGTTTTCTGAATTCCAGCTTTCCTCCTCACCATTGAGAGTTCTCTCACAGAGTGATCTCAACCGTCGGTTCAACTTTAGTCTCAGTGGAGCGGCAGAGGATAGAGATAACTCACTGGATCGTGGAGACTCAACGGTTTTGTGGGATATGTCATTGAACGTCGCAAACTGTTTTAGGGATCGGAAGAAACTCAACACGACTTTAAAGTTGGTATCTCCTGAACACTTCGTTCTTTACTAAGTCCATTAACGCCATCCAGGCAAAGGTGAAAGCCAGTACAACGAGGACGTCCCAGAGGGGGATGGGTGTCACTAGGAGCCCAACGACCGAGATCGCCGATATTGCTATAACATCCCCGGTTATTGACAATGACATCCACTTGCTTGGCTTGGAGTGCCAGAATCTCCTCCTCTCCCTGACCATGAACACAGTGAAAAGTCCAGAGAAAACTAGAGCGTCAAAGACGAAGGTGTGGATCCCATTTACTCCTAACCCCAATCTCAGGCCCAGCCAGAGCACTACAAAGCCCTCCACTACCAGTAGGGCGGAGAGTAGCGCCGAGCTCGCAATTAGGGCCTTAACGTTCCACCTCTCAGGCCTCTGGGAATACCTGACGTTATCTGTGGCTATCGACATGGTCACGAAGTCGTTTGCGAAGAGGAGGAGGATCACGTCGAACGGAGTAGTAACGAAGAATCTCACCACAAAGAACGATAAAGTGAGGAAGAGCACTACCTGCATCGTCTTCATTATTTTATTTAACGTGTAGGTAAGCATGCGTTGGTATATCCTTCTCCCGCTCTTGATGGCCTCAACTATGTCCGATATCCCCTCGTGGGTGAGTACTATGCTAGCCGAAGCCTTCGCTACGTCGGTCGCGTTGCTGACTGCTATTCCGACCTCGGCCTGCTTCAAGGCTGGGGCGTCGTTCACTCCGTCCCCTGTCATCCCGGTCACGTGTCCCTCCTCCTGAAGTCTCTTCACGATGAAGAACTTGTCCTCCGGGAAAACTTCTGCGAACACCGAACAGCCATCGATAGCTGCCTTGCCCTCCTTGACGTCCAGTACTCTGCATACGCCGCCCTCTATTCCCACCTCCTTACCAACTTCATCGGCGATCGCCAAGTTGTCGCCAGTCACCATCTTCGTGGAAACACCGAAGGCGTTGAGTTCCATGATCAGTTCCCTAGAGTCGGGCCTTGGCCTGTCGTAGAGTGGAATTACACCTAGAAGCTCTGGGGTTTCCCTTCCCGCGGCCACCGCTATGACCCTGAAACCGCGTGAGGCGTAGCTTTCTACGTCTCGCTCTATTTCCTCATACCTCCTCTTGCACACTTCCGCTACAACTTGAGGGGCTCCCTTGATCACCGTGAATTTCTCTCCGTTTACGTTAACTACGGCCTCGGTTCTCTTCGTTGAGGGGTCGAAGGGTTTGAACTGTAGCCTATTCTCGTAGTCCACCGTCATATTCCTCTCCTTGGCGTAGGAGATGACCGCTAGATCTATGGGATCCTGGCTCGCTTCGTCGGAGGCAAGACAGGCATACCTGAGGAGTTCGTCCTCCGTCCCCTTGTAGGCCTTTGGTTCTACAACTCTCAACCTGTTCTCCGTTATGGTGCCCGTTTTGTCCATGCATAGTACGTCCATTGAAGCCGCGTCCTCTATCGCTGTGAGTCTTGTGACCAGAGCTCCCTTCTTGGACATCTCCAACGCTCCTATGGCCATCGCTATGGTGAACGTCGCTGGTAGAGCAACCGGAATTGACGCGATTAGGACGACCAAGGAGAAGGGGAGCACCTGTGTGAAACTCACGTGCTCAAGTAAGGAAAATGAAGTCATAGCCAAAACCAACACCACGTCCAGAACTATGAGACTCCTCACAATTCCGAAGATCAGTGACTCTATGTGAGACTTGGAGCCAGCGCTTTCCACCAGCTCGGTAGTCTTACCGTAATAGGTATTAGGTCCGGTCAACGCCACGACACAGGTGGCCTCACCTCTCCTAACCACCGACCCAGAGAAGAGGACGTCACCCTTTCCCTTCTCCACAGCCACAGACTCCCCAGTGAGGGCGGACTGGTCCACCTCGACCTCCCCATCCAAGACCTTGACGTCAGCGGGGACTATGTCACCTAACCTCACCCTTATCACGTCCCCTGGGACCAGTTCCCTCGCCTGAACCTTTGTCCACCTCCCATCTCTGAGCACCCTCGCCTGAACCGATAGCCGTTTCTTGAGGATCTCCACAGCGTTCTGGGCCCGCGATTCCTGTACGTAACTCACGATGGCGTTGAACACTAGGAGGAAAAGGATGATCAAAGAGTCGGGATACTTCTTCAGAGCGAAGGTAATGGCGATGGTGACTTCCAGCATCCAGGGTACTGGACTCCAGAACTTCCTCAAGAACTTCAGGAGAGGGCTCTCCTTCCTCTCAACCACCTCGTTGTATCCGAACTTCTCTAACCTGTTCCTCGCCTCCTCGTTTGATAGTCCCTCCTTAGTAGTTCCTAGTCTCTTCATTAACTCGTCTATACCAATGTCTTTCAGATCTTCTCTCACAGGTTCCGCTTCCGAGACTAGGTCAAAAACTTAGCGGAGGACGTTTTGAACGAATTAAGCACAAAGTATAAGAATCTCAATAGCATGGTTTATTGTGGTGATAACGCTTGGAGAGTCGAAAATTGGGAATAGTGTTCGCCTCAGGGGCCGCCAACAGGCTCTGCTGTCTCTTCATTTACGCTGGTGCGGCCTTGGCGGGGGGATGGGAAGTGCGAGTTCACCTCGTGAACGAGGGGTTGGTGGCCTTCAAGAAGGAGGTCTTACCGAAGCTCAGTACGATCGAAGCCGCTTACTATCCACCACTCTATTCAACGGACGTCGAGACCTACGTCGGGAACTTGAGGGAATTCGTGAATTCCGGCAAGTTACCCGACTGGCACTCCTTCCTTAAACAACTGAAGGGCGACTTCAAGGATCGCTTCAAGGTTTACGCTTGCCCATACGCGGCGGCCCTCTACAACGTCAGGAAGGAGGACCTCGTCGAGGAGGTGGACGAAGTACGAGGAGCTGAGTCCTTCCTGGAGGAAGTGTATGGTGGAGTGGTGATGTACCTCTAGGACTTTTTACCTACTGTCACACCTTCTACTTATGCTAGAGAAGCTCTTTCGGCCCTCCAGCGTGGCGGTGGTGGGGGCTTCTAGAAATAGGGACAAGGTAGGTAACATCGTTCTGAGGAACGTTCTATCAACTTTTCGGGGGAAGGTGTTCGCAGTGAACGACAAGGCCGACTCGGTGGAGGGTGTTAAGGCAAATAGATCATTGAAGGAAGTGAAGAACGTTGACCTAGTGGTTGTCGCTGTGCCGAGGACAGTTGTCCCCCAAGTCATGGAGGAGGCGGTCCAGGTCGGAGCGGGCGCAGCAGTAGTAATAACCTCCGGTTTCAGGGAGACCGACGAAGAGGGGGCCAGACTGGAGAACGAACTCGTATCCATAGCTAGAAAGGGCGATGTGAGAGTGCTGGGGCCCAACACTTTGGGCTTGGTAACACCCGCAATGAACGCGACTTTCGCCTTCGCGGATGTCCTAAGAGGAAATGTGGCGGTCGTCGCTCAGAGCGGGGGTATCGGGGTTTACATGTTGAATTGGGCTCAGAGAACTAGGACCGGACTTAGCTATTTCGTTAGCCTCGGAAATCAGGCAGACGTCAGCGAGACTGACGTGTTTCAGTTCCTCGCTGAGGACCTCGAAACCAGGGCGATCTTCTCCTACCTTGAGGGTGTGGCGGATGGAAGCAGGTTCTTGGACGTGGTTCCAGACGTAGCGAAGAGGAAACCCTTAGTGTTCCTGAAGGGAGGGACAGGGAAGGGAGGAGCTGAGGCCGCTAAAACTCACACTGGGAGCGTAGCAGGCTCTGGTGAGCTCTTTAGGGCTGCGGTGAGGACAGTGGGCGGAATACAGGTGGATGGGTTGGAAGACATGTTGAACCTAGCTAAGGTCCTCACAGCCGATGAACCCATAAGGCCGGACGTCCTAGTTGTGACTAATTCAGGGGGACATGGCGTGCTCACTGCCGACTCCATAGAGTCCTCAGGACTGAAGATGGTCACTCTGACTCCAGGGGCTAACGAGGAGTTGAAGAAGGTGCTCCCCCCTCAGAGCCTCCCCAAGAACCCTCTTGATCTCTCCGGAGACGCGGACAGCGAGAGGTACAGGAGGGCACTGCAGATTGTCCAGGACCTCGACTGCACTAAACTGGTAATTGTGCAGTCCTTGCCGATGGTCAGCTGCAGCGAGGTCGCTAGGGTGGCGCTGGAGTTCAAGGGAAAGGGAGTAGTGACTGTAGTCATGGGACTAGACGAGGACGCGGCCTCGAGAACCCTCGAGTTGGCTAGGATGCCCGCGTTCAGGTTCCCTGAGGACGCTGTCAAGGCTATCAGCTACGTCCTGAAGAGGAGACCTCCTCAAAGGAAGATCAGGGTCCCACAACCACTAGAGGAGGCGCGAGAGTTAGTTGAGGGTAGAAAGTACCTACCGGACTACGTGGCGATGAAACTGATGGAACTCTACGGCGTGAGGACCCCAAGGTGGGCGGTGGTGGAGGACCCCTCTCAACTCAACGAGGCTGCAACGAAAGTGGGATTCCCCCTAGTTGTGAAGGCGTCCACTGACGAACCAATACACAAGACCGAAGTAGGAGGGGTGGTGATGAACGTGGAGCGTGACTCGTTGGAGCAGGCATACAAGCTAGTGTCCTCTAAGTTCAAGAGAGTCCTTCTACAGAGACAGTTGCACGGGGTGGAGGTGTTCGTAGGTGGTCTGAGGGACCCGGCATTCGGTCACGCCGTAGTTGTGGGAATTGGTGGGGTCCACGTCGAGGTAATAAAGAGCCTAAGCTACGCCCTTTCCCCCGTCTCGGAGGACGAGGCACTAGAAGTCATGTCCGAAAGCAAGGTGACTCAATTACTGACGGCGAGGAACAGGAACTACGACCTAGGCTCTGTGGCTAGGACGATATCGACCATATCCAGATTGATAGTGGATCTCAACGTTAGGGAAATGGACGTTAACCCCTTAATGGTGAACGAGGAAGGGGCCTACGCCGTGGACGTCAGGATTGAACTGTGAGGAGCCTCTGATAGTCGAGGTCAATGACCTTCGGGGCTACCATGTGAGATGAAGCTGAGGCTCTAGCCCGCAACTCCCTCAGCACCTCCCTCCACGCTCCTCGAGGATACTCGCTCCGTAAGGGGACCTTCAACTTCCTGTTCAAGTCCTTGACGAAGTATATGCAGGTGGGTAATAACTTGCAGTCCTCACAGCTAGATCCTCCCAACCTGACGTACCTCAACTTATCGCCCTCCACCCACAGGACTCCATCCGTGAGCTTGACTCCATCCTCTCCCCTGAACGGGAGGACCAGGTTACCTCTCACTCTCCCCTCTTGGTTGATCAGTCCAGAGGACCTTAGCCAGTCCAAGATATAGTAATAGTAACTCTTACTTATCCCCTGATCCCTCCCTCCTGCTAAGGTTTTCAAGTAGAGCTCTCCACCCACCCTGCTGAACCTGTTCTCCTCGAGAAGAACTGTTCCCTCCTGAACCTCCCTCTTCAACTCCTCCTCCCTGAGTTCACACATAGGTTAAATTTAGAGAAACTTCCCTTTAGCCGTTGTGTGGGTTAACGTGTGAAGTTGTATACTCCTGTACACTTATGGGATGTCTAGATAGAGCTTCTTGGAGATAACAGGAGGGATCTTTGGCCCAGAGGTCCCCAGTCACGGCCAGAGCCCTCCCCCTCAAGCCTCCATTGCAGACTGGGAAGAAGGGACAGGAGGAACACTCAACATACCTCCTCCTTTCCCTGAGCTTTTCGACAAGTGGAGCAGGCCCATCCCACAGTTCCTTCAGGTGTGGCCCGACCCCTATGGGTACTGGAGTGAACTGATCAGGATAGACCACTCCCTCAGGAGAAATGTAAGCTACCCTCTCCCCAGACCGGTTGCCGCCGTTGGCTCTGAGCAGATTCAACAGCTCAGGTTTCCCCGTGATTAAGTACGCCAGAATGCCGTCGACTGGGTTGTCCGCCGTCAATAGCTCGTAGTTGACTCCCTTGGCCTTGTCGAGGAGGTGCTCGACTACGTTCAACCTCGTCGAGTTATCGACATCCAGGGCCCTTTCTGCCCTCCCGACGTAGGCTAGGTGATAGAAGCATATCCTGTCCAATCTTTCCCTCTCTACAGTGTTCAACGCCTCGTCTACGTACCACCAGTTGAGGGCCGTGATGGTGAATCGCAGTCCCACCTTGAGGCCGAGGGATTTGGCGAACCTGGCACCCTCAAGTGCCTTACGATGGGCCCCCTTCAATCCCCTCAGCTCATCGTGCACCTGAGGGGGTCCGTCCAGACTCACACCCACATAGTTGACGTATTCAGCCAAAGGTGGGAGGGAAGTACGTAGAACCGTGCCGTTAGTGGAGATCTCGACACTTATTCCTCTATCTTGCGCATGTCTCGCGATCTCCCTCACTTCCCTCATCATGAGGGGTTCTCCCCCGGTGAGTACGATGTGTCTAACTCCCATAGATCCCGCCTCCTCGACCGTTCGGAGCCAGAAGTCCAATGGTAGGTCTATGAACTTAGCTCCCCCAGAATTGGAGTAGCAGTGAAGGCAATTCAGGTTGCAGTTTCTTGTTAGTCCTAGGATCAGGACGGCTGGATACTTCCTCTCACTAGTAGGGAACCTGACCGAGTCTCCCCTTTCGTTCCTCCCTCCCATAAGCCTCGAGAGACTTATCAAGATCTCATCCTCGCTGGAACGTAGAGACATAGGGGGTCTTCCTCTAGGTAGTCTCCGGTGGCAGCGTAGGCCCTAGCCCTGCACCCTCCACACACTGTACGGTACTCACAGACTCCACACTTCCCCCTCAAGTTGGACGGTTCCCTAAGGACTGCGAAGAGCGGCGATTCCCTATATATCTCGCTGAACTTCCTGTCCCTCACATTCCCAGCAGGAACGGGTAGGAAGCCGCACGGGTACACAGTACCGTCGTACCCCACAAACGCATAACCGTTGCCGGCCATGCATCCCCTCGCTCCCTCTACACTCCTCCTCCCGTACCTGAGGTCGGGGGGAATTGGCCTAACCCCTTGCTCGTTGGCGAGTCTAACTAGGTATGGAGCGCACGTCATCCTGACGTTTATCCCTTCCTTCATTCTCCACCTCAAAACTGTCCCCATCACCTCCTCCGCTTCCTTGGGAGAGATCGCCATCCCCGGAGTAGCCCTCCCCACCGGAACTAGCATGAACACGTCCCACGTCTGAGGGTGCATGGAAAGGACTGTTTCCTTGAGCTCCCTTAAGTACCTGACGTTGTACCTACTTATGGTGGAGTTCACTTGAAGTGGAACGCCGGCCTCCCTAACGGCTTCCACGGCCTTCCTAGCAAGCTGGAAAGCTCCTGGAACTCCCCTGAAGTAATCGTGGACCTCCTCTGGTCCGTCCACGCTCACTGAGACGGCCGAGACGCCGGCCTCCCTGAACTTCTTAGCAACGTCGTAAGTTAGACGGCTACCGCTTGGTGAGACGGCCGTCCTGAGTTTCTTCGAGGAGTACGAAAGGACTTCGAATAGGTCGTCTCTCTTTAGGGCGTCTCCTCCGCTCACTACGAACAGCTTCACCCCCATTAGGGCTATGTCGTCAACGAGAGACAGCACCTCCTCGGTTCTAAGCTCGTTCGGCAACCTCTGTGGAATCGCCAGTGCCCTGCAATGTCTACACGCGAAGTCGCACGCCTTAGTGCTCTCCCACACCACTGCCGAGGGCGAGACGTCAACTTCCATGCAGTACATGGAAGTCTCCTGGACGAAATCGTTTTAGCGTTAGAAGAAGAGGAAAACTGTCCCTCCCAGTCCAACCCATTAATAATATAACCGTGTTGGTGGAAACAAATCCTCGATTAGTATGAACAGGCTCACACTACTCGTCGTAATGGTTGCCCTAGCCCTATCCTTCACGGCCGTGCTCGTGGGGGTTCCATTGGCCCAGACCGCTCCTCAGATCACCGCCTACAGAGTCCACGGTTCCCTGAACTTGGGAGATCCCGGATCCGAGTCGTTCTGGAACTCTATACCTTGGACCAACGTTTCCCTCACGGCCAACCTGAACGGAGTGCCCACCTCAGGTATAACTCCCTACGTTCTAGTGAAGGCAGCTTGGAACGGAACAGATTTAGTGGTGCTAATGAAGTGGCCGGACGAGAATCCTGCGTTCAACGCGTGGTCTGCAGCGGCGGCCTCGTTGTATCCCCCAGCTTCAGGTCCAGGAGTCTTCAGGATCATGGAGTTGACACACGGCGTGACTTACACCCTTGAGAAGAACTACACCGATTATTACACGATAGTGAACGGTACGCAACTGCCCGGTAGGTTAGTCCTCAACTACTCCGGCGTGGCGGTCTTGCCAGCTCCCAACGACACTCAGATACAGGTACTTGGAAACGGCACGATTCTCCTCTACCACTCCCCAAGGCCCATGGAGTACCTTCTGGATCAAGATTCCATGTTCTACGGTTACTACGTGAACTCCACGTGGTACTACCCGGACAGGGCGGCAATAATGTGGTACATGGGATCCGAGACTAGCCCCATGGATTGTATGAACATAGGAGGCAAGTTCCCAGGACAGGTTTACGACGGGGTCAAAATAACGCAGGCGGGAGGTTCCCTATCAGCGGGACCAGCAAACATATGGATGTGGGTGTCTGGGGCGACTTGGAACTCCTCCCAAGATCCCGCGTTTAAAGTGGGACTCTGGACTAACACTTCTCTCACTGGGTTGAACTACACTACTAACCATGGGTTCGCGGTTCCGCTATACACAAATCAAACGAACATGTACGAGGTGGACACTGCAGGAATATGGTACTCTCCAGTAGCTTCCTCCGGACTTCAGGGCTCGCTCTTCTACGTTTGGACAGGAGCGTCCTGGAGCAATGGCACCTGGACTGTGGAGTTCGCGAGACCAATGGCGGTCCCCACTTCCCTAGCCCAGTACGAGCCCAACTTCACCGTCGGGCACAGTTACGACGTAGCTTTCGCCGTATGGCAAGGAAGGGCCGGAGAGACCCTTTTCGACAAGTCAATAACCTCGAACTTCCTCACTCTATACGTTTCGTCCTCGGCTCCGAGCGTTCCCACTAGCACAGTGACACTGAGCACGACTGACGAAGTCACAATAGTCGGCCTCGTGGTGGCCCTAGTGGTCCTCGCGCTACTCTACGTGGTGTTCAGGAAATGAAGGGGGACTTAGACCTCAGGACGTTACTCGCGGTCCTCTACGTTGGGGCGGTGTTACAGTTTCTGTTTAGAGAGGCAACCTTCGCTATAATGCCCATTCCCCTGCACATCTACGCTCTGTCCTACCTTGGACTTCTAGGAACTGTGGGACTGATGCTGGAGCTAGTGGGCATGGTGGCGCTGCTCGCGGCCCTGTGGAGGAAGCTCTTTCTGGCTGCACCCCTTGCAGCGCTCCTCGTCGTGTCGAGCGTGCTAGCGTTCGTTTTCCCCCAGTACTACGCCACTGGTCTCTGGACCTGGGTCACGCTTGCATCCGTAACTGCCACAGCGATCCTCGGGCTGGAGGGGGTGGCGAAGGGTAATGGAAGGAGGCGGGCCGTGCTTCTCCTGACTTTGCCGCTCCTGATCGCGGTGGACGTTGAGGCTTTCTTCCTTTACCTTCACGTCGGACTGCTCTACTCCAACTACCCTCTGCTCTTCTTCCTAGCTGCCGCTGGTTCAGCTGCAGCGACGATCCTCTTCGGGAAACCTTGGGGAAGGAGGGCCGCCTTGTCGTATGGACTAGGTATTGTCGCAGCGTCTACTGTAATGCCGCTTTACCTTCTCGTGACACAGAACAGGTTCATGGAGATCATCATGGACATGACAATACCCTCGGCTGTGGGAATAACCCTCAGCGACCCATATAGTTTAGGTCTGGTGATCATTTCCTTCGGTGTAGTTCTTTTCTCAGTGGTGGGTCTCCTGGTGAAGGGAAGGTACATGGCATCGGCTGGGTTCTTCCTGTTCTTCAGCACAGTCTTCATGGGGATCACTGGGTACCACCTGATGCTCTACGTTATCGCACCTGGGTTGGGACTGGCAATGGCTGGGTTGGACTCGTTGAACTTGACTGTAAAGGAAAGGACCCAGTCCAACGCTAAACCCTCAATTGCTGTCACGGAAAAGAGAGAGGTGGGGAGTTGAAGTGAGGAAGTACAACAGGTGGGATTTGTTCTTCGCGAGGGGACTTCAGAGGGTAATGAGGAACCCCAAGACCAAGTTCGACGAGAGGGAATTCGTCACGAAGGGAAGCGACTACCTATTTAACTACGCGGAGAAGAACGTAGGTACTATAGACGAAGGTAGGAGGAACTTCATGAAGGCGTTAGCGATAGGTGTAGGTGTAGCGGCAGTGGCCGGACTACTCCCTGGGTTGAGGGTGCTTCCAGCTCCGGGTGTCGGAATTACCAAGTTTCCTAAGGTTCTCCTGGTCGACTCTTCTGGTTCGCCCTTGAAGGCTTCCACTTTGCCTATCAACGAACCCGTGATCACGATATACCTCTACCCGCTAGCTGACGAACCCAACTTCCTGCTAAACTTGGGGGACGCCTCCAACAAGCCAGTGCAGGTTCAGCCAACAGAGGTAGTTATTCCACAGACGGGAGAGAAGTACTCCTTCCCTGGTGGAGTGGGGCCGTCCAAGTCAATAGTCTCCTACAGCGCCATATGCCAGCACTTAGGTTGCGAGCCGCCAGAGATTCACTTCTATCCACCCAGCTACATGAAGTTGGGTATGCCCGCTCCGGCCGAGTTGACGGCGGAGGCACTCCTCGCGGCGAAGCAAGCTAACGCTCCGGGGGTGATACACTGTGACTGCCACGGCTCAACCTACGATCCCTACCACGGTGCGTCAGTTCTCACTGGACCTACGCAGAGGCCTCTCCCCTACGTGGAGCTGGAGTGGGACCCAACGACCGACTACCTCTACGCGGTGGAAGAGGGAGGCGTCCCAGTTTACGGCCACACCTCGGACCTCACTGGCGGAAACCCCCTCAGCGGAGACACTACAACAGTGAGCAAGACCATAAATCCGTTCAGCTGAGGTGGTAGATACGTCCAACAGGTTCTCAAACTGGCTCAGGGATAGACTCGGACTCGACGAACTACCGTTCTTCAGAACGCCTGACTACATGTACAAGGCTAACTATTGGCTGGGGGCCTTAGTAGCGTCGGCCTTCGTTTACGCAGTGGTCTCTGGATTAATTCTCCTCCTCTACTATAACCCAGCCGATCCCTACGATCAGACACAATACATCATAAACAGCGTCCCATACGGTTCTGTGGTGCTCTTCAGCCACCTCTACGCTGCATATGCTATGATACTCCTGGCATATGTACACATGTTCAGAAACTATTTCGTGGGAGCTTACAAGGCTCCCAGGGAACTGGTCTGGTTGGCTGGAGTACTCCTGCTGGTCTTGACCATGGGGGCCTCCTTCGTCGGTTACAGTCTTGTAGGGGACGTGCTGGGGGTAGACGCTGTAGGAGTAGGGGAAGGCATACTAGGAAGTTTCCCGGGTGGATCGGTGCTCAACGCACTCTTCTTCGGAAACGGTACGACACAAGACACGTTCACTAGGCTGCTTGCTTGGCACATAATCTTAGTTGCGCTAATAGGACTCCTCTTCGGATTGCACTTCTTCATGGCGGAGAGGTACGGCATAATGCCCACTAGGAGAGTGAAGCCAACTGCCCCAGCGGTATACACTAAGGAGGAGGAGTCTAAGTTCAACCCATGGTGGCCCAGGAACTTCGTGTATATGATGTCGCTCATGTTGATGACCTGGGGACTCATACTGATAGTGCCTAACGTCTTAGCTAACGTGAATGGCCTCCCACTACTGCTCAATCCACACCCAGCTCCCTCCCCCAGCAGTCCACAAGCCGCCTCTGTCCCAGCTTATCCTCCCTGGTTCTTCCTCTTCTTCTACAAAATAGCCGACTTCCTGATGCCCAATGGGGCACCGTACCCTCCCTTCGGGGCCCTCTTAGTGGCGGTTCTCATACCCATGGTGTACCTACTCTTGCTACCGTTCTTGGACAGAGGCAAGGAGCTCCACCCCTTCGGTAGGAAGTTCTGGACGTGGGTGGGAGTGATGCTCATAACCTACTTGGTGGAAATGAGCGTGTGGGGTTACTTAGCGCCTGGAGTTCCAGAGCCCTTCACAGATCAGGTTAAAGTGCTCCTCCCCCCTGCCGTGATCGCTGCCATCGGGGTCTACGCAATGGGAAGAACGTGGAGTAGGAGGAAAGTTAGCCTAGAGTCGCCCGTCCTACCCAAGGGGACCGGCCCTTCCCCAGTGACTGCATTCGGACTTGTAGTGTTAGGTATGCTAGCAGTTGGGACCGTGGGGCTGGCCATCAACGATCCAACCGTTCCAGGTGGAGCTGCGGCAGTTGCGTTGGTCCTGGCCTTCGCGGCTTTCGCTAGGGGGTTCTGGCGTCGTTCCTCAGGAAACACGAACCAAGAAACCGTGAACCGGAAGGCCCGGATTACGTTGGCAGAGACGGTGATGGCGGTCCTGTTCGTTGTTGCCGTAGTACTTGCCTTCAACATGTGGACTGTCCCCTCCACTGGGCCGCAGTCCAGTCTGTTCGGTGTCGATCTAGGTGCGCTACTCCTCATGCTCGGAGAGGCCCTGTCCCTTTACCACTACGCCAACTACGCCGTCAAGGCCAGCATATAATTACTTTCAACCTGGCAATATTTTTCTACCTACTCTCGTACACAAAGTATAAAAGAGAGAACTTCTCAATGGAATTTGAGAGCAATGGAAAAAACAGTAGACGCTTCTGGGACGATATGTCCCTATCCCATAATGCTGTTGAGTAGGGCGGTTAGGGAAGCTCGACCAGGAGACGTCATAAAGGTAGTGGCGACGGATCCTGCGTTCGCGCGGGACGTGAAGTCCTGGACTAAGAGCACAGGAAACGAGTTACTAGCACTCGAAGAGGGCGAAGGAAAGGTCGTTGCGCTTGTGAGGAAGGTGGGAAGATGAGCGAAGCAGTACTCAGGGAGAAGTTCAGGAGGAACGTCTCGGTTTACAAGTCGCTCGGGGTTAACCCGATGTCGTTGGCTACCGGTTGCTCGGTGAAGGTGGATTTGGTGTCGGTCCTCTATCCAGCGATCTCCACCCTAAGAGGAAAACTAGAGAAGATGAAAATAGCGCCCAGGAGGGATGCCTACGTTTTCCCAGCTACGGAGGTGGAGGTATTGGAGAGGAGGATCTATGGTCTGGACCTAAGAGAGGAGGACGTGGAAGACCTAAGGCGACTCAGGCCAGCGCGTGCGGTCGTGCTCTCCCAGGTGAGTCAAGAGTTGGCAGGATCGGCGGAAAAGTTCTCCCAGGTGGTGGAAAGGGTGTATTCGAAGGTGGCCGACGCCTCGCCTGGATTAGAAGTAGGAAAGGGGCACTCCATTGTGACTACTGACGAGAAGGCTCAGTTCTTTATCTTCGATTTCGTCAAGCAGGAAGGTAGTGAACTCCAGTCGCTCACCGTTGCTAACAACGACACTATACAGGTGATCGACCCAACGGAGGAGCCTGGTGACTACCGGCAGTCGGCTATAGCAGTTGGGAACTCACTCAACGACCTCTACGCTCTAGGGGCGTGGAGGGAACTCAAGGTCTACCCAGTGATAGATGCCCCTACCGAGGAGCTCAGAGGTAAGATAGAGGTAAACTACGAGAGGTACGTGGAGGAGGTGGGAGGAGTTGTAGTTGGCACCCCCCAACCCCACACCGGAACTCTACTGATGGGTGCCACGGTAGTGGCGAGAATGAGCAAGAAGCCACCCTTTTTCTTCGATCAAATCAAGGAGGGAATGGAGATTATGATAACAAGACCTATGGGTGACCTCGCCCCGATAAACGTCTACATGGTTTCCATGATGGACCAAGATCTGGTTAATGAGTTGAAGTCGTTCCACATGACCGTGGAGGACGTAGCGAGGGTTAAGGAGCAGGTGTTGGAGACGCTGAAGGTCCCTAACTTACCGGCGGCCAAGGCCATAGAGGAATTCCTCCCCGCATTGGACGAAGAGTTCGATCCCTACAAACACATAGCAGCTACTACGGATGTGAGCGGGCCTGGAGTTTACGTGATAAGGGAGCTCGCCGAGCTTGCACATGCGGAGATAGAGCTCTGGGACGTACCGCTCACCTCCCCCGAGCTTAGCGAGTTCGCCACTAGGAACTTCATAATACCCAACGGCACGTCAGGTACCAACGGCAGTTTAGTGATAGTGGCCTCTTCAAGGGTGCTGGACGAACTCGAGGGGAGGTTGAAGGGTGCCTACCAGCCGGTTAGGATAGGAAAGGTGAAGGGGAGGGGAGAGCCGTTGGTAGTGGCTCCCAGGAAGCTGGCTAACTACGTGATG
The DNA here is from genome assembly GCF_003967175.1 of Sulfodiicoccus acidiphilus. NCBI lineage: Archaea > Thermoproteati > Thermoproteota > Thermoprotei > Sulfolobales > Sulfolobaceae > Sulfodiicoccus > Sulfodiicoccus acidiphilus. Next base: position 624,853 of record NZ_AP018553.1, read on the forward strand.
GCAGAGTCCTACTTGAAGGGGTTCGAACTGAAGTGAGAGCTAAACGCGTAGTGCTCAAGGGCGAAGTTCAGGGAATAGGTTTCAGGGCCTGGCTCGCAAGGAGGGCCAGGGCCTTGGGACTCCTAGGCTACGTGGAGAACGTGGGGAAGGACGTAGTGATAGTGGCTAGTGGAAACGTAGAGCCACTGATAGATGCCGCGAGGAGGTATGAATATGCGTCAGTGAGGGAGGTGGAGGTTGAGGACTTAGAGGTGAGATCATTACCCCCTTTTACTGTTAAATTCAGCGAGTACGAACTCAGTTGATCGGTTATGGAATTTCTCCAGAAGTTCTCTTCGATCCAGTTCTCGGGTAGAACCACTGAGGATAGATCCCACTGGAGAGACCTTCGCTGTTCGGAGTGAAAACATACATAGGCAGTCGCTTAGGCCCGCCTAGACACTCGCCTGGCGGTTGGTGTTGGGACGTGCTGAATATGCTGTGGACTTTTTCAGGCGGAACTAAAAGCCAAATCGACTAAAATTTCGTTTTGAATCCCTTTGTCTTAAAACGTGAGTGGAGGTAGACCACCAGCGAGGACGAATGGCCCCCTTCCACTCCAACACCAGTTCCCAGACTACGTGTCGAGACAGTTAAACGCAGCGACCTTCACCTAGACGCCCGAAAGGGGAGGGTCAGCTAAGTCACGCCTCCGTCCCAACCGTTGGCCAGAGGCGGGTGAAAGGGATCGCGCACACGTCCAAATACGCTGGACGACGCTCGGTACCCGTGGGGCGCCCCACCCTCGTGGGGTCGCGAAGTAGGAAGCACCTCCGTAAGTGGTAGTGGTTCACAAAAGAGCTGAGATCGCGTAGAAGTTCTGGTACATTATGTAGAAGGCTACAGCAATGACGACTAAAGCGAAGAGCCTCTTTAGAGTCACGTTGGGTAGACCACTGGCGAGTCTTGTCCCGACGTAGCCTCCCACTAGACCTCCCATTAAGTAGAGGAAGGCAACTTCCAGACTAAGCTCACCGAAGAGAGCGTAAGTCGCAGCACTAGTGACTCCAAACGTTCCTACTGCCATCAACGAAGTCCCAATGGCCCTTATCATGGTCAGGCCAGCGCTGTACATCAGGGCGGGGACTATGAGGAAACCTCCTCCAATTCCGAAGACTCCTGACAGGACACCCACTGCGAATCCGGCGGGGATAACCCTAACTAGCCTAGATGTGGTGACCTTGGGGCCGGCTGTAACCCTCTCCTCTAACTCCCTCACCCCAGCAGACTTGCTCTTCAACATAGTGAGGGCTATCCCTATCATCACGAAACTGAACATGAAGAGAAGGAGACCTCCCCCTACGAGGTGACCGACGTACGCTCCCGTCACGGCCCCCGCAGCTCCAGGTAGAGAGAACGCGACACCGTTCCTGAGGCTCACATTACCTTTCCTGTAGTGCATGAAGGAGTTCAAGTAGGCGTTCAATCCCACTGACAAAGCAGTAGTACCTATCACGAGGTGATCTATGTAGGACTCCGCGGCGCTGTGAGGGGGAGCTTCGTAGGCTAGGCCCACGAAGTAGAGGAGAAGAGGTATAGCTAGTATCGACCCTCCTCCACCTATGAGGCCCAAACTAAAGCCTACGAGTACCCCTGATACTACGGCCAGTAACGCCTGAATCAAGCTCAACTCTACGTACATAAGCAGCTTTGAGTTCACTCGCTTTAAAAAAACTTTCTTTTCATAGTTCAAAACAAACTAGTTAGAGAACTTCCCTACTCCCTCTGTCATACAGTTTTACCTTTAGATGCCAGCTAAGAGCCTACGGGATATTCTTTGAGTTAGAGGTATAGAAAGTCCCTACAAGATTTTTGAAAACAAACATATATCTAACTCATGTATAAGTGTAGAGTGGTGAGTGAAAGTGAGTAAAGTGAAGTTGAACGAGAGTAACTCCACTCGCATGGAATACCTGTGGCCGCTCAGGTTCGCGGTTGGATGGATGTTCCTAGATGGTGGACTTAGGAAGGCCGTGCTCAAGCCAGCTAAACTGAACCCTTTATCTGCCTCCTTCGTAGGGGGTAAACTCGTGAACTTCTTACCTCACTCGGGCCCATTCAAACCCTTCCTTCTTATGACGTTGGAGAACAGGCCGCTAGACGTGGCGTTCCTGACAATTTTTTCCTATTTAGAGATCGTAGTTGGGCTCTTCTTGGTGTTAGGAGTACTGACTAGGTTGGCAGCTTTCGGTGCTCTCTTGATGTCAGCCGGCTTCGCTCCTGCCTACTGGCTTGGTTCGACCTGTGAGGACGAATGGCAAATAGGTGCGTTGTTGGTGGCGGGTAGCCTCGTTTTAATGCTCACTGCCTCCGGCAGAACGTGGGGGGTTGACTCTCTCATATATAAGAAGTTCGGAGACAGGGCATTATCGAGGAGGATACCTGTCCTGAAGTGGATAAAGTTGTGGTGATGTGGAATGGAGAGAACCGTGATAGTCGGCATAGTGTTCGCATTAATAGCGGTCGGATGGATATTAGGTACGGGTCAGTGGGCCTACGGAAACGTGGTGGGGCCGCTAGTTAACTACTCCAAACTTCCTAAAGTCGAGGTACCTTACGTCAGTGCCGCTCCAACCACCGACGGCACGATTCTAACCCTGAACTTAACTGACGTTGACGGGCCAGACGCTTATCCAGCGTCCGTCGTCATGATCGAGATAGGGAACTCCACATGGCACATTTTCCTTAACTCCTCACAGTTGGCCAACTACACCGTCGAGGTGCATCAGGCGCCTTGGAACGAAAACAAGAAGGACAGCGTCAACTGGTACTCGGGGTTCGAGATCCCCCTAGGAAGCGAGGGACAGTTCGTCCTTCACCTTCCATTTAGACTCTCCCCGGGCAGTTACGAGTTGACGCTCTACACTCCAGCAGTGAAGCCTGTGACAGTGAAGTTCACCTCGTCCTAATACGCAGGTAAAAGCCGTTTCTTTTTTGGAACGATTATCAATTCATTTTGATTCGAATGAAAATCCAAAACGGGCTGGAGTTAGGTTCTCGTTATTCAAGACAGTAGGGTGTGAACCACTACCACTTACGGAGGTGCTTCCTACTTCGCGACCCCACGAGGGTGGGGCGCCCCACGGGCACCGAGCGTCGTCCAGCGTATTTGGACGTGTGCGCGATCCCTTTCACCCGCCTCTGGCCAACGGTTGGGACGGAGGCGTGACTTAGCTGACCCTCCCCTTTCGGGCGTCTAGGTGAAGGTCGCTGCGTTTAACTGTCTCGACACGTAGTCTGGGAACTGGTGTTGGAGTGGAAGGGGGCCATTCGTCCTCGCTGGTGGTCTACCTCCACTCACGTTTCAAGAGAGATCCCTGCACCTTTCGTTTAGAACGATGACATAAGACGGTTGTGGGGAAGCGTCGAGGTCTTTATGGGTATTGATTAATATGGTAACTGTAACTTTTTTTGTTCCCACGGACCACTGAGTCCCATGAGAGGTTTCAACACTAGGGCCGTCCATGCAGGTGAACTGGAGGACCCTAGGTTCGGTAACGTCGTCACTCCGATCTTCCAAACTTCAACTTTCGTTCAGCCGAACTCTAGCCAAGAGCCGTACCTTGATCACGCCACAGGTGGTCCTTTCCTCTACACTAGGTGGGGGAACCCAACCCTGCAATCGTTGGAGGAAAAGTATGCGTCGTTGGAGGGGGCCCGGCACGGACTCTCCTTCTCGTCTGGAATGGCCGCCATCTCCGCTGCGGTACTTTCTAAGGTAAGGGAGGGAGACAGGATCCTCTCTGTTGCCGAGCTTTACGGACAGACCTTCCACCTCTTCTCTCACGTCCTTCCTAGGTATGGGGTGAAAGTCGACTTCCTAGAGACTGACGAACTCAACAAGTTAGAGGTTAGGTTAAAGGAGTACAAGCTGATTTACCTAGAATCCATAACCAACCCGCTCCTCAAGGTGACTGACGTCAGGGGGATATCGAAGTTGGCCTCGGAGAATGACGTCCCTGTGGTAGTTGATGCTACGTTCGCCTCTCCGTTCAACCAGAGGCCTCTGGAACTGGGGGCCGAGGTGGTAGTTCACAGCGCTACCAAATACATCTCCGGACACAGCGACGTAATAGTAGGAGTGTCTGGAACGAATTCCGACCAAACCTTCAAGGATCTCGTTGGGTTCAGGAAGGACGTAGGAGGCTCTCCAGATCCTCACCAGGCCTATCTGACACTGAGGGGAATGAAGACGATAGGTCTCAGGGTGGAGAGGCAGAACTCGAACGCAGGGAAGGTAGCGACTCTACTGAGCCAGAGCACGAAGGTGAGGAAAGTGCACTACCCGGGGCTCCGAGACTCTCCTTATAGGGAAGTCGCAGCTAAGAACCTCTCCGGTTTCGGGGGGATGGTGTCGTTCGAGCTGAGGGACGAGGACTGCACCAAACGTTTCCTCAAGACCCTCACCATACCCCGGAGTGCTCCGAGCTTAGGGGGAGTGGAAAGTCTGATCACTAGGCCGGTGGAGACTAGCCACTCCTCCCTCACGAAAGAGGAGAGGGAGAAACAGGGAATTTCGGAGTCTCTGGTGAGGTTCTCTGCAGGCATAGAGGATCCTGAGGACCTGCTCGAAGACTTCCAAAGGGCCTTGAGCTCCTGTTAACTGGCTTGCTTTTTCAGAACTGTTACAAAGATTGGGGTTGAGGTGGAGGAAAGCCTCGCCTTTCACGGGGGTGTAGCCCCCTCCGCCCCTCCGTCTAAATTTCCCTCATTGACGCTAACGACGCCCCTCCCCCCAGATCGATCGGGGTTTCGACGAAAATGAGGGAGGGCGACCACGGTCTCCGGAACTCCAGAATGTTAGAACTGGACGAGAATTAATTACAGAACAATAGCCAGCTATGTCTATACGTTTCGCTAACGACCAGTCAACCTATTGTGTCTCTCCGCCCCTCTTCACCATACTATAAACTTCTGTTTCTACTTGTAGACACGAATTTATTGAGGAATAACTCCGATCTTATTTTGCAAAGATTCGAAAAACAGCTTTTAATGATGTACTCCTCCGGGATAAATAAGGAAAAAATGCTGAAGATCGTACCTCACTCTGGGGGTATCTCCCTGTAAGTTACGCTGAGGTCAATTCCCCTTCTCCCGTTGACAACACGGGCAGCCATGTAGACGATGCCTCCGAGTCCGAAGAGACAGGCCAAGTAAATGACTCCACCAACGTTAAGTCCTGAAGCTGAGACCACCCCGAAGTAGGGGTTCGTGAAGGATTCGTAGCCTAAGCCCAACAGAAGTGGAATTGAGGCAACGCCAGCATATGTCAGGAAGGAGCGCCTCGTCTTAAGTCCCCACACCACGCCAGTGATCGAGACTGCTATTAAGTAAACTACGGCCAAGGGCGTGTAACTATAGAGGGCCTGGGTTCCAACAGGGGATATTATTGGAACAGCGAGGAATACTAAAGTGACAACCAAGTCCAAGAAGTGTGCGAAGGCCGGCGATCCCGCCTTGTTCAACCTAGAGAAAAGCTCTGGGAAGAGTCTATCGAAAGAGAAGGCGAAGATGTACCTGGCGAAGACCACGACACCGAAGGCCATGACGAAGTAGTTCCAGGCTATAAGTCCTAGTCCTATGAACCACTGGAGCACTGGGTTCCCAGCGAGGGCTAAGGTGGCTGTCCAGAAGTTGTAGATGTCACTGCTATACAGGCCGTAGTTGAAACCGTAACCCCCGGCCAAGTCCATGAGTAGAAAGGGCAATGCCGTCAGGACGAGGGTCAAGAGACTCCCAAGTACGAGGTTGTACTTCACTGCCCTCCTCGTCCTGATCTCAGATCCCACCGCTGGTCCCGCATAAAGCCATATGAAAGCGAACGAGGCGAAGTAAGGTACCATGTAGAGAGTGGCCGATAGGCTAAATGTAGGACCTACGTAGGGTTGAGGTCTCAAATCCATGGCAGCCAGGAAGGGAGCGATCTTGGTGTGAAAGTCTCCTAAGTTGGCCGCTAATACAGCTATGGCGGCGAACGTGGCTGCTAGACTGAAAGCCCCTAGGTAGGAGGTTAACTTGAATCCCCATGAGGGCCTAAGGACGTTAATGGCTACTACCACGGAGAAGGCCGCAGCGGCCATTGCGTAAAGTAGGACATCTTGATAACCGGTAAGTGTGCCGTAGGGATTGACGAATACGTGATTGGCAGCCCATATCAAGGACGACGTCTTGTCGAGGGATCCCACAGTGAGGAGGAAGTAGTTCACCGCCGCCACTGAGAAGAAGGCTGAGAGAGCGAAGAAAGGAGGCATATTGAAAGCCAGTGCGACCCCCAGAATGGCCCCTAGGGGTCCGTTAAGGCCTCTTGATATCCACACGTAGTCGCCGCCTGTCCTAGGAACCGAGACTATGAGACCAGTGTAAACTAGGAGCAACGGTACAGTGAGGAGGAAGGTAAATAGTGCAGCTAACCAAAGGACACTTCCCTTGATTTCGTAGGGGCTAACTCCTGTGAAGATGGCTAGCCCTGCCCCATGTTTGCCACGTTGAGCATCGTGGCGTCCAAGAGCGAAGCCCTCTTCACTAGTCCAGACGTCTCCCTCACGAAAGGCTTCATATAGGGCAATAAGCGAACAAATACTTAAGACTTTCGACCGAATGTGTGTTCTGCAAGAATAGTGTGAGAATAATATTAGCTTGAAAACCCTTACACACACTCTCGACTCTAAATGGGTCACTCCTTCGATGAGAAGGCAACGGCCAACAGAGCCAAGGAACTCACGCCGACCTTGAGTACGTCCTCGTCTATTTTGAATCTAGAACTGTGGTTCGGGTAGACGCAACCCTTCTGTTCGTTCCTAATACCTAGGAAGTAGTACATGCCGGGAGCCCTCTGGAGGAACCTCGAAACGTCCTCCCCTCCCATTATTGGCTCGATCTCCACAAGTGGGAAACCGGCCTCGCGGAGAACCGCAATGGCCTTGGCCGTCACGGAGGGATCGTTAACTGTAACGGGATAAGCGTTGGGTTCAAAGAAGACCTCGCACTGCGCCCCGAGGGCTTCACATACTCCCCTCACAAGGTTACCTAACTTGATCTTGACGGACGACCGCAGTTCCTCGTCTAGAGTCCTTATTGTACCTTGGATCACGGCCTCGTCGGGAATTATGTTGTCCTTAGTTCCAGAGTGCACGCTACAGATCGATAAGACCAGAGGCCTAGTCTGAGGCACCATCCTAGCTCTCAGACCGTAGATCGCGTTGATCAGTTGGCCCGTTACAAATATGGGGTCTACCGTGTCGTCTGGCTTGGACCCATGGCCTCCCCTTCCTCTCACCCTCACTCTGAAGGAGTCTGGGGCTGCCATTATGGGTCCAGGGCGGTAACAGATAACTCCAGCTGGACAGTCGGCCATCACATGCAAACCGAAGACGTGGTCCACGTGGGGATCTTCCAGGGCACCGTCCTCTATCATGGGAAGTGCACCTCCTCTACCTCCGTCCTCTTCCGCCGGCTGAAATAGGAACTTTACCGAGCCTCTGAGGAGGTCTCTGTTTGAGGCCAGGACCTCAGCAACTCCCAGCAGGATGGCTGTGTGGGCGTCGTGACCACAAGCATGCATCACGCCAGGCACCTCCGACCTAAACTGAACGTCGGCCTCTTCATTGATAGGGAGGGCATCCATGTCAGCCCTCAAGCCCACGACCCTACCTTCCCCGCCCCTGAGGACTCCAACGACTCCAGTTCCACCTACACCTGTTCTCACCTCCATCCCCAGGGATCTCAGCTTGGACGCCACCAATGCAGAAGTTTCTCTCTCCGCATAGGAGAGCTCAGGCCTCCTGTGTATCTGCCTCCTTATGGAAATCACCTCCCTCTCCACCGCCATGGAGCTTTCCACTATCCTCTTCACAATTCCCGACTCCACGTGTAGAAGTGGAACACTAGGTTATAGGTTAAGAGAGCCTCTGCTCTCCTCTTAGGGCCCTAAACGGGCAGCCTAGAGTTTTCTACACTCAAGGACAGAGAAACTTAAGTTGTCCTCGGAGGAGTTTGTGTCTTGTGGCTGACTTCGGCGATCTCGACTCGGTGGACCTATACTCTAGGTACAGGGCGTGGGCAAGACTGGCCGAGGAGATGGAGCTGGGAGTGGTTAAGCCGACAGCTTACCTGAACCGAAAGGCGAGTCTTCTCGACATGGTGTCTAACGGGGTCGGCGTCAAACTACTGATAAGGTTCTGCGAACTCGGTTTCGTAGATTGGAGAGATGTGGAGAAAGTTAAGGAAGCTGCCCTCGAAGTTATCCCGAAACTTCCCCAACAGTGTAGACCTCATGTATCTGAGAAAGAGCTAGAGAAGAGAAGGGATCTCGCGTTTCAGTTCTACGAGTCTGGACTCATCTCGGCCGGTGTACTTCGTTCCCTCGTCGACATCTACGAGGAGGAGAACTTCGTTCGTGCCGTCAAGCTAGGCCTAGTCAACAATCCGAGAGACTACGCCCTCTCCAAGTTGAAGGTGGGTGAGTTCTGGAATGCGGTAGAGGACCTACTCAATTACGGAGTAGTGAACGAGGAAGACCTGAGGGAATTGAGGGAGAGTTACCTCGCCTGCCTAGATCGCGGTGGGTGCTGGGGTGCCAGTTACCTGACGGTAAGACTTGGTGTAGTCGACGTGGATGAGTTAAAGGAGAGGAGGTCGTTCCTAAGAGACTTGAATTCGTTGAACCTAGAGGCGTTTTCCTTCCTCCTGGACGTGGGGGTGATTGGAGAAGTCGCAGACGAAGAAGGGCTCAGAGAGGAATTGAGGGAAGTCTTGAGGTCTAGGAGGACTGCTAACTCTTAGGAATTATGGCCATTCCTCCATCTGTTGGACTGAGCTCCACCAGTTTGGCCCCAACCTCCTTGGCGAAATTCAAGGGAGCCTCAGTGAAACGGTAATTGTCAACGGCCACGATGCCACTCTTCATGTAGCGCCAAACCGTCCTGAGCTCGAACATGACATTAGAGTAGGTGTGCTCTCCGTCGTGGAGGAAGAACTCCACCTCTCCCAACTCCTTGAGTAGAGGTTCCAGTAGGTCCGAACTCCTTCCAAGGTGAAGCCTCCACTTGGTCTTCAATTCCTCTGGAACTAGGAACCCCACCTTCTCCTCTCCCTCCTCGCCGTACTTAGCTCCTATGTCTATAGAGTGGAGCTCCCCATTTTCTAGGGCCGAGAGGATAAGCGTCGTGGAGACCCCAGAGCCTACTCCAGTTTCAACTGCGACCCTTGGAGAAGCGGCCTTCACGGAGGCGTAAAGGAAGGGCCTCTTGTCCCTCGATAGTTGCCACAGGTTCCTCTTCCCCAACTGGCGATCGAGACGTTCACTGATCATTTCTGCCTCCTCCCTCCACTTCCTCAATTGAACCTCGTTCACACCTAGGAGATCAGCGAGTTTCACCATATCCACAACACTGTGTTGTATTTGTTGTTTTTAAAACTTAATAGAAGTGAAGGCCGTGGGGCTCATTAACTAATTTCACCTTCGTGTGAGAGAGGGCGTGATCTCCCCTAACTTCCTTTTCGTAGTCTCCAAGGTACCCGTGATGGTGGATGGTTTGATGGGAACTTGGGGTATAGGGCCTTAAATTGACTTGGAGCAGGTACAAAAGGTGTTTATACTGTCAGTGTTAAGGCAACCGGTGAGTCGCTTTTGAGGGCGATATTGGTGAGCCCCCCAAAGGAGGGGAGTGAGCTAGCTGATGTCGAAAAACCTCCCGAGCCAGGGAGGGGAGAGGTTCTAGTTAGAACCCTACTAACTGGTATATGTGGAACGGACAGGGGGATTGTGTCGGGTAGGCTAAAGTTCGCTCGCCCCCTTTGAAGAAAGATAGGCTGGTCCTAGGTCACGAGGCAATTGGAGTAGTTGAGGCGGTAGGGAGCGGAGTGGAGCTCAGGAAGGGAGATCTAGTAGTCCCCATAGTCAGAAGAGGGTGTGGCGTCTGCCTTAACTGCAAGGTAGGAAGGCAGGACTTCTGTGAAACCGGAAACTTCGTGGAGGCTGGAATAAGAGGCCAGGACGGCTTCATGAGGGATTACTTCGTGGACCAAGAGGTGTACATGGTGAGGGTGCCTCCACAACTCAGGGAAGTGGGAGTACTTAGCGAGCCCCTCTCGAACGTGGTGAAGGGAGTAGAAGAGCTGTTTACCCTCCAGAGAAGGACCTTATGGACGTGCGAGGACTCTACTTTCCAGTGCAGAACCGCGTTCGTCATTGGTTCTGGACCAATCGGCCTCCTTTTCGCAATGACGTTGGTGACTGAGGGTTTTAACGTCGCTGTGTTGAACAGGAGGGACCCCAACGAGGTGGAGTCCAAGGTGACTGAGGCTATAGGCGTCAAGTTCGAGAAGTTAGGCGACGGTCTTCCTTCGCCCGACCTCATAGTTGACACGGCAGGATCTCCAGTGACCCTCCTTAAGCTCCTCTCCAAGATAAAGAACAACGGAGCGGTGGTCCTCTTCGGAACTACGTCGGGCGAGAGGGAGGAAATCTCCGCCGACCTCATAACGGAACTCGTGGAAAGGAACATACTCGTGGTGGGTAGCGTGAACGCCTCCAAGGAACACTTCGCCAAGGCAGTCACTTACCTTTCCCTTTGGCACGACCGGTTCCCCGAGGCACTGAGGACAATGATAACGTCTGAAGTTAAACCAGAGGAGGCAGGAGAGGCGTTGAGAAGCAAGACCAAGGGCGAAGTGAAGACGGTGCTAAGGTGGTCCCAGTGAGCTAAATGCTGCAATCTGCTCGAGTCTCAAAGCTTCTTAACCTCCCACGTGAAGTACCTCCGTGGTGGAGGAAGGCTTCGTAAACGTGGGAGGAATCAGGCTCTACTATAGACTACATGGAGAAGGGGAGCCGCTCGTAGTGCTTCACGGAGGGCCAGGAGGTTCGTTGGACTACCTCGAGCCTCTGACGGACCTAGTTAAGATGAGGGTCCAAGTCCTGCTCTACGACCAGTTCGGCTGTGGAAGATCTGAGGACCCACCAGACGAGAGCTACTACACCATAGACTACGGAGTGGAGGAGGTGGAGGGTGTTAGAGAAACATTCTTCGGAGATAGGAAGGTCTTCCTGTTGGGCCACTCATACGGAGGAGCCTTGGCCCTGGCCTACGCACTTAAGTACCAAGAAAGCCTGAAGGGACTCATCGTCTCGAGTGGACTCTCTAGTGTCCCACTGACCATCAGGGAGATGAGGAGGTTGATATCTCAACTGCCAGGGCATCAAAGGAGGGCAATAGAGGAGCACGGAGAGAAAGGAGAATTCGACCATCCTGACTACGTAGAGGCAGTGAGTGAGTTCTACAGGAGACACCTATTGAGGGTGGAACCTATGCCTGAAGCAGTGAAGAGGACCTTTCTGTATACCGAACGAAGGAAAACCTACAGGATCATGAATGGACCCAACGAATTCACGATCACTGGAACTATAAGGAACTGGGACGTAACTGAAAGGCTAGACACAATAAGAGTTCCCACCCTAATCACTGTCGGGAAGTATGACGAGGTTACACCCAAAGTGGCGGAAGTGATCCGTTCCAAGATTCGAGGGTCGGAGCTGGTTCTATTCGAGCGAAGCTCCCACATGGCCATGTGGGAGGAGAGGGAGAGGTACATTGAGGTGTTGAGCGACTTCATAGCCAGGACCTCCGCTAAGCGAACTTGACTCCCCCTTCCTTGATGCCGCGCCTGATCCTGTACACCGCCAAGTAGTTCACGAGCATCACTGGCAACGCACTCACCAAGGCAGCAGAACCAAGTTGGCCCCAGTTAACGTATTTGTCACCTAGGGCGTCCAGGGCGAATATGGTAACGGTCTCGGCCCCCTGAGGTGGAAACCCAGGGGAGAAGGGGGTATTGGTCAACACTAAAGGATAGAACAACGCATGCCAAGAAAATATGAAGGAGAGAACGAATGTAGAAATGAGTGAAGGCCCTATCAATGGGAGGATTAGCCGAAAGAACTTGTTCTTCACGTCGAATACCTCCGCGGCCTCGAAGTACGACCTGGGGAGATCCAGGAAAGAGTTGGTGAGGACCCACACCGAGAACGTTGCCGTGAAAACTGGAATGGATAGGACGAGGGCCCACCACGTGTTGACGAGGCCCGCATCATACATGATGAGGTATACGGGGATCACGAAGGAGGTCACGGGCATTGCGTACAGGAAGATGGAGAGGGGAAGGATCCACCTCCCCTTTCCTGTGGAGACCTCGTAAGCTGCTGGAGAAGACAGGAAAACTGAGAGCAGGGCAGCCAATGAGGATACGATGACGCTGGACACCATGTAGGGCCAAGACTCCACCATTGTCTTAAGGAAGTAGTGGGTCGTTAGTCCAACCGGTGCGAGAACGGGAGGACTCCTGAAGTCCAAGGTTGCGCTCCTAAATGCCACCAGCACCATCCAGTAGACGGGAATAACCAGGAAGGCCAGGACCACCACGGAGCCCGATCCCAAGAGAGCCTTGAAGACCAAGTCGGGCAACTTCAATCCCACTGACGGAAGAGTAGGTCTCTTGGCCCTCAACACCCTGAGGAGCCCTAGGGCTGGAACCACTGCTATCAACGACAACACTGCGGCGAAGAAAGCCCCTCCTGTCACGTTGTTCAAAACGCTCATCTGCTCGTAGACCACGAGAGGAAGTGTAGTGGAGGAGAACCCAGGACCTCCTCCCGTCAAAACGAAGGGAAGGTCGAAGTTGCCCACCGAGAGAGTGAAGGACAGGAGGAGGGACACTAATATCGCCTTACCCACGTAGGGTATGGCAAGCTCTCCGTAGTACTTGGAGAGGGGTATGCCCATCACCTTGGCCGTCTCCCTGAATTCCTTGGGAACGGACCTTAGAGAAGAGTAGGTTATCAAGAATGGTAATGGGACGGTACTCCATACCCCCACCAACGTGATTCCCCATATGGCTGTGGAGGCCAAGTTCAACGGATCGAACCTTATTCCAAGTAAGTACGTGAACCAACCGTACCCACCGTAGAGACTTATTCCCCAAATGAGGGCAGATGAGGTGAAGGGAATGGAGTAGGGAAGCATCGCGAGTCCAGAGGTCACCCTGTCTTCTAAGGCGTCCGCTGAGACGGCGAGAAGTAGCCCCAGTCCCGTAGAGGCCAGTGCTGTGATTGTGGCGAACGCGAAGGTGTTGTAAAGTATGAGCCCCACTGGTAGACCCTTCAGGGCCTCGCTTATGCCAGCGGGATTTAGTCCAATGAGGAACGTCCAAAGGAAGGGAACCAAGCCCAACAAAAAGAGGTAAACTAAGTAAGGGGCCGAATACCTCAAGCGCTCACCCGAGCTGCTGCGTCCAAGCCTTCGCTGCATTCTGGAGAACGAGGGTGGCGTTTGTCTCCTGGCCTGTCAGGTAGTTATAGACCTGGCCGTTGAAAGAAGGTATAAGGTAGGAGTACGTAGGAGGTATGTTGGGGGGGTTGGCGTATGCCAGCTGAGCGTATTGGTAAATCAGCTGGAGGTCAGCCCTAGCCGTCTCAGGAAGGGAGGTGTTGGAGAGTAGTAGCGGGTATACAGATTTGGACACTGGGTAATCGTGGAACTTATAGTAGAGCGTCTCTTGCATCTGTTTCGAGAGAAGGAACTGCAGGAACTCTATGGCCAAGGCCTTGTGATGAGAGAACCTGCTCACTCCTAGAAAGTCAGTCCCTGTCTCCATGTACCCACCTGGTAAAGGTGCTATACCAGTTGTAGAGGAGACATTAGTGGGGAAGTGTGCTATCTGTGTCGAGAAAACGAAGGCCCCTGGGGAGACCCCCTCCTCGTAGAGAGTTATTATGTTGTCGTAGTCCACTTGCAGTTGCGTCGGGGACGGCTCGTAACTAATTAACTCGGCGTAGGTCTGGAGGGCATCAACTCCCGCGGTACTGTTGAAACTAGGTATGGGATAGCTAAGCCCCTTAGGAACGTAACCTGTGAACATCACGTTGTATCCAGCTATTCCCTTGGGGTTTCCTCCGGTTAGATTGGAGTCCCTGGAATAGTACCAGTAGAACACCGCTGGGAATGCGTCTATTATGCCGTGTGACTCATGGTCGTCTATGAGGAAACCGTACTTCGTGATGTGATGCGACGTCAAGAACTGATCTGCGTCGACTACGTCAGTCCAGTTCTGCCAAGTGAGAGGAGAGAAGTTAACGTGATACTCCTGCTCGAACTGGTTGGCGAGAGTTTGGTTGTCAAATATTGTCTCGTTGTAGATCATTAGGTAGACTGCGGTTGTGAGAGCTACACCGTAGTACTGCTGCTTCCCTGTAGTAGTGTTGTAAACCACCCCTCCGAAGAACTCCTGGGCGTTCAGTAGGTCAGAGAAGTTGAACTGTGTGGAGTTAAGCGGTAGCAGGTAAGGGGTAAAGGACTGGGCCGAGGTTGAGGTGAAACCGACTAAGTCGTACTGTGAGGAATGTGCCTCTAACGTGGTGAGTTGAGTGCTCACGTAATCACTGAACGGTTCCCCCACGACCTCGACTTTGACTCCAGGGTGTTGAGCGTCGAACTGGTGGGCCGCGTATTGGAGGAAAGTGCAGAGGTTCCCACTGAAGTAGACGAACTTGAGCTCCACCTGTTTGGAAGACGTGTTCAAAAGATAGGCGAATGAGCCCACTGCCGCTACTATGACGACAACTACTACTATCGTGGCTATCGTGATTCTGGAGATTGCCTTCATATCTGAAACAAAAGTTCAGGTAAGAGTAAAAAAGATATTCAGTACTCCCCTTTTCTCCTAATGAGAGTTACGCCGCTCCTGTACCCCCAGAAGTAGAATGCTATACTGACGATTACGAACACTACGTTGTCTATGGGGAATGGAAGGTAACCCTGCCCTCCGAAGTAGGAGCTACTGCTGTAGGATATGGCCAGTATCGCCAGCATGTATATGGGGAGCCAGAGACCGTACTTCAGTTCTTCCTTACTCACGCCCTTGTATCTGGCATAGAACACTAGGAAGGGGAGGCCTAGAAACACGGTAGTGAGCAGAATAGAGGTGGCCTGCCACCCGGACCAGAATATCATCAGGCTAGACACTACGAACGCTATAGGTGCAAGTACCTTAGCGGCCGGTAACCTATAAGGCCTTGGCGTGTCTGGATTTGTCTGCCTTAATACAGCGAGGCTGACAGCACCTGGAGCGTAGGCGAAGAGCAGTCCGTCTACGACTAGGCTGAAGATGGACGAGAACGAAGGAAATAGAGCCAAGAAGACTATAGAAACCACTAAGGAAAGAGTCGTAGCAGCTATGGGTATCCCCTTACTGCTCATCCTTGTGAGGAACCTGGGGAAAACGTTGTCGTACTTGGAGAGCGCGTAGGCCACCCTCGAAGCCCCTCCGAAGTATATGAGGCCGTCCTTAAAGGACGCTATGATGGCTAGGATAAGAGCAGATATGCCTATAGCCATCAGTCCAAGGGCGTCAGAGGCAGAGACGTATGGGTAGGGAAGAGAGTTCAACCCAGACCAGTCCCCTGGCTTAAGACCCAGATACGACCAATTCAAAGTGCCAGCGAAAACCAGACTCTCCAAGATGTAGACAACGAAGACTATTAGGAGAGTAGCCAGGATCGCTCGAGGAACAGTTCTACCTGGATCCTTGAGTTCCTCAGCGTAGTCTATGGGTTGCCTGAACCCTCCGTAACCATATATCGTAGCAGAAGTGGCCAAGAAAACGCCAGTCACTCCGAAAGGTACGAAGCCACCCCAGCTGGGTTGACTTAGGTAACTGCCGTGGAAATGGATCCCCAAGGCGACTATGAGGAGAGCTAAGAGTCCTAGGGTAAGTATAGTCAAGCCGTTGTTCACCTCCGCCAAGCGCCTTATTCTCAATATATTGATGATGTATACTAGCAATATCCCGACCCCCGTTACACCTATACCTAACGGGGTGAGTGTTTGGTTGGCGTATAGTGAAGGGAAGAAATAACTCAAATACTCCACGAGGGCAATAATAATAGAAGCAGACGCTAGGGTGTAACCTATGTAGGCTCCCCAGCCGTTAAGTACCCCGACTAAGGGTCCGTTGCTCTTGTAGGGGAAGTAACCCACACCTCCGGCCTTCGGCCACGTGGTACCCAACTCTACGTACACGAGGGCGACAGGGAATATCATTAGGAGGGCGATTATCCACCCGAGTATTCCAGCAGGTCCTCCAGATGCGAGAACCGAGACTGGAGTGAACGCTACAGCTGGGCCCAAGATCGCTCCTGTAGCTAAGAACACCACTGACCAGAAGCCTATTTCTTTCCTGAACTCGGCTTTTCTCTCCTCAGCCAAATCAACCACCAGTCAATCTGTTTGGTGTGGAAAAAACACTCAACATTTCCCTTTTTTCTTTAAGTGTCATGAACACAATAATGCCATTATTTCACTATCTTATATATCTTCATGAGGGGCGATGGATCCGTAGCACAGTGGGACTTTTATATTTAGGTTTTTAACTTCGCTTATGGACTTTCCGAAACTCCTGACGGACGTTCCCAAAAAGGTGGAGAACAAGGACTTAGACAACATCCTGGCCTACACTGTCAGGCAGGAAGTCATCAACTTAGCTGGTGGACTACCAGATCCCTCTGTGTTCCCTCACGAGCAACTGAGGGATATAGCGGAGAGGGTCCTCAAGGAGAACTTCGACAAAGCACTCCAATACTCTCCCGCAACGGGAGTTCCAGAGTTCAAGAAGGAGATCGTGTCTTACCTTTCTAGGGGACTCGGGATCACCGGGATCACTGAGGACCAAATCCTCGTCTCCTCTGGTTCGCAAGAGGCGCTCTTCGCACTAGCGATGACGACAGTAAGCCCTGGTGACTACGTCTTTACAGAGAACCCTACTTACTACGTAGCGGTGAGTGTGTTTAGGGCCTTCGACTCGGTTCTCTCGGGAGCACCAATAGTGAAAGGTCAATTGAACGTGGACCTGTTAGAGGGGAAGGTCAAGGAGACCCCACCAGAGAGAAGGAAGTTAGTTTATGTCATGCCGAATGCCCAGAACCCCACAGGTGCGTCCATGTCAGAAGAAACGAAGAAACACCTCCTAGAGGTGGCTGAGAGGTACGATCTGACGATCGTGGAAGACGATCCCTATAGTTTGATAAACTACGAAGGAAAGACTCCAAGGCCCCTGAAGGCGATGGACAAGGAAAACAGAGTGATCTACATGTCGACCATGAGCAAGGTTCTGGCCCCAGGTCTTAGGTTGGGTTGGATGGTGGCAGACCCTTACCTCGTCAAAGCAGTCACCAACGTGAAGCAGGTGATAGATCTCAACACTAACACCCTGTCCCAATACGTGGCTGCGTACGCCCTCAAGTCTAGAGTAATAGAGAACAACTTGGAGAATGTGAGGCGTGTTTACACGTCGAAGAGGAACGCCATGGTGGACGAGTTGAGCGAGGTGTTCAAGGACAAGGTGGAATTCGTGAAGCCCGAAAGTGGTATGTTCGTCTTCGCCTTATTTAAGGGGGTGAACACTAGAACCGCTCTGGAAAAGGCCATAGCTAACTCGGTGCTTTACTTACCTGGAGATTCCCTATACGTCTCTGATCCTCAATACAATTCTGCCAGACTCAACTTCACTTACCCTAGTGAAGATAAAATAAGGGAGGGAGTGAGGAGGTTGAAAAAGACCTTCTACTGAACCTGTCTCGTCTCCACATCGATAGGGTTCCTTATGGCGTAGAGGGCCGGACAGCGGGTCGCGGCCTTCTTCACCTGTTCCCTCACGTCCTTGTCTGCCTCAACCTCTAAGACCAGCTTCCTTATTATAGGGGAATCGGACGGTGCGACTACTGGTCCGACGTCGTAATAGACGTGCCCCTTTATCCTGAGCCTTTCTAGCTTAACTCCGTCAAGGGCGCACTGAATTGCCAATGTGGAAGCGTAACAGGACATCACCCCGAAGAGTAGGTAGCTGAGGGGCGTAGTGTGGACTCCCTGCCCTCCAAGTAACTTGGGCTCGTCTGCCGTAACGAGGAACTTGGAGAGGTCGGACCTAAGTTCGGCCACGAACATGGGACTTCCATCTAATCTAAACTCTCCCTCTATATGCTTCTCAACCCTGATTCCTCCTTCTTTCTCGGCCTTCCTTTTGGCCTCTAGGACTGCGTCCAAATCTATGTTGTTTACTCTCATGATTACTCCTCTATGGCCAGCACTCTAGCTGAACTACCACTGGCACCTTGAATCTTCAGGGGCAACGCAGCTACCGTGTACCTCTTACCTTGTTGCAGTTGATCGAGGCCGTAGAGGTCCTCGATTATGGCAGCTCCGGCCCCTAATAAGAGCTTGTGAACGTGAAAGTCCTTGTGTTCGTAGGGCTCTATACTCAAAGTGTCAATTCCCACTAGTCTGACCTTGTGGTCCAACAAGAATTGAGCTGCGTCGAGTGTGAGGCCTGGGAAATCGTAGAGGAACTCCCTGGTGAAAGCCCTCTTCTTGCTCCATCCGGTGTTGAAGAGGATGGTTGCCCCGTCGTACTCTGGCTTCCAGAGCGATTTTATGGCCTCGGCGGTGATTTCCTTACCCCTGAGCGGAGGGGAGAGACAGTAACCGTCGTTCACCAAAACCGAGAGCTCTAACCTATCAACAGTGGCCCCTCGTTCATCGAAGTGATAAGGAGCGTCCACGTGTGTGCCTGTGTGGGTAGAGAAAGAGAGAGTCTCTATGCTGTAACCGTCCCGGCTAGCTATCCCTGTTGGTACGATCTCTACAGTTGGATGGGTGGGCCAGACTGGCATGTGTGGAGCTAAAGTTACACTCAGGTCGAAAATCTTTCTCCTATTCATTTTAACCCAGTCCACCATCTTACTATAAAAATAAAAAGGATTTTGAGCGTCAGCTCTAAGCTTTCAAGGACTTTTTCCTCAGATTTGAATGGAGTTGGGATCCTGACCTAGAGTAGGGCAAGGAGAACGTCTCTCAACCTAACTCTGGCGAATAGTCGTAATTGAGTCAGATAGGGGTGAACCTGGCCGTCTTTCTGTTCACTACACCACAGAAAGGAGTTGAGGAGCTTTGATGGTACGTTATCAGCGCTAGGGACATCTCTAGTCCAATGTTTCCTCGAGTACTTCCTGGGTTGAACGTGTGAGAAGTAGGTCCCAGGGTATTTAGTGAAGTCGTTTCACGAGGATTTGAGTATTTCAGGATCATCTAAGTTTTTCTAGACGTCCCTTCCTTCGATGTGAACTACCCCGCCCTAACGGACGGGGCATCTCCCGGTGGGGATTTCCTGCTTCTCGGAGGAACCTCGATCCCCCTTCACCCACAGCGGAGGTTCCATCGAACGGAACCGTCCTGTGATGCCCCGTGTGGAAGAGAGGTTACGGGGGGTTTCCTCTCCACGGGCGTGAGTTCCCCCAGTCCCGAGGGTGCGACCCAGCTCTCACAGCCGAGGTCTAAGGAAATTTAGACATGCAAACATAAAACGTTTCTATAAGGGGGCCATCCGTCCCCTCCCTTACGGAAGGGGACTTTCGCCCCCTCAACCCCCGTTAAACTTAGCTCTTTCCCGCCTACCTTTTTCCGTCTTCGATAGGAACGAGGAGAGTCCCCCGATACGTCCGTGGGTGAGGGATCATTAAGACGTCTACCTTGCCTTAAAGACGCTCCTGAGTTCTCTCGTGAAATATGACCCGTTACTACGTTGACTTCTCGTGGATGAAGTCCCCCAGGATCGAGGGCCTGTAGGTGGGCTATGAAGCGTTAATAGACATAGTTTGATGCTAGGGAAGAGTCGTCCCAGAACTCACAACCGAACGATGATGTTATGAAGCGACCTGGATTTTTATTATTCTAAATCAGATTTATAAAATAAAATTACAGATACTTCCTTTAAAAACTATTTAAATAGTACTACTCTAACAGTTTGCCTGAAGGGGAATAGCGTAGAAACCTCCTGGGGCGCACCTTGACTTCCTGCCCCTCCATAAGTTCTAGCTCCGGGGATGCCACCACCTTGACGGATAATTCCCCTGACCTAACGTGCACTATTGTACTCGATCCTTGGTACTCCAAGGAAGATATCGTTCCCTTCACACAACCCACACATTCACTGACCAGCTCAGCGTCCTCCGGCCTGAAGGCCACCCACTCGTCAGAGTTCCCTCCAAATACTGAGGAAGGGACGAGGTTGATCGTTCCCACGAAGCCAGCCACGAAAAGTGTCCTAGGCCTGCGGTAAATCTCGTGAGGTGTTCCCTTCTGTTCCACTAGGCCTCCGTTCATCACAACCATCTCGTCTGCTAGGGCCATGGCTTCTGACTGATCGTGTGTCACGTGAAGGACTGTTATTCCAAGCTTACGCTGGAGAGACTTCAGGTAGGACCTCAACTCGATCCTAAGCTTCGCGTCCAAGTTAGATAGTGGCTCATCTAAGAGAAGTAGCTTAGGCTCCTTGACTATTGCTCTCGCTAGGGCGACCCTCTGTTGTTGTCCCCCAGAGAGTTGCCTCGGATGTTTGAATAGAAGCTCCCCTATTCCCAAAATCTGAGCCACCTCCTTTACCCTCTTTTCCACTTCCTCCTTCTTAAGGCCCTTCACCGTTAGTGGAACTGCTATGTTGTCGAAGACGTTGAGGTGAGGGTAAAGGGCGTAGTTCTGAAAGACCAGCCCGACGTTCCTTTTCCAAGGCGGGTCGTTCGTAATGTCCTCACCATCAAGCACGATTTTCCCGGCATCTACTTTCTCCAAGCCCGCAGTCACTCTGAGGAGCGTGGTCTTGCCTGCCCCTGAGGGGCCTAGTATGACGTTGTAGGTCGCCCTTTCGAATTCGAGCTGCTCGACGTTAAGTACTACTGCACTCCCGAACTTCTTCACTATTCCCTTGAAGCTGAGGAAACCGGTCATCCTTTGAAACCACCTACCCTGTAGAGCTTATCGAGTCTGTTCCTCATGAAGTAGAGAAGGATTACCGCGGGGATAAGACTTATCATACCAGACGCAGCCAATGCACCATAGTGAACCGACTCGTGACCTAGGGTCGCCCCTATGAATATGGAGAAGGTCTGGGCTCCATAGGGTGAGAGTAGGTTCATGTTAAACGGAGAGTAACTCAGAACCAATGGGAATATGAGGGCCCCCCAGGAGATCAGGAAAGAGTAGAGGACCGCGACTGCTATGACGTCGGAGCTGGAGGGGAGTATCATCCTGAAGAAAGCGGTGACCTTGTTCATTCCGTCCACTTGAGCGGCCTCATCGACGTGAGCCGGGAAATTCCTGTAGAAGTTGTAACACATCCAAATGACCACAGGAAGGACGAAAACGGGGTAGGACAATATGAGAGCCCACCAAGTGTTCACCAAGCCGAGGAAATTCATTATTTCATATATTGGAAGCATGAAAATTATGGCTGGCAGAGAGTAGATGAAGAGAACGAAAGTGAGGAAAGCCCTACCTCCGAACCCATATCTCGACATTGCGTAAGCGGCGGGAGCTCCTATGAGGACGGTAATCATGAGGACACCGGCGGCAGTGATGAGGCTGGAAACGATGTAGGGAAGTCCCTGAGTCAACGCATTGAGGTAGTGAACCAAGGTCGGCTGGGAAGTTAAGATCACTGGAGGTATAGAGAACACCTGAGAGTAAGGTTTTATCGACTCCAAAACTAACCACGCCACTGGGAAAAGGAGGAATAGGAGGTACACGGCCGTCACAGTACCTACGGCCCACCTGGGCGACGAACTGTTGGGGAACTTTACCCCTACCCACTGCCACCTCGACCTTCCCCCAGATTTTCCTCCACCCAACATGGAGCGAACGAAGAGGTAGGCCAGAGCGGTAGACATACCGCTCATTATGAGTATCAAGACAGCCGCGTATCCTATTATTCCACCGAAGAACTGCTGGTAGGAGTAGTAGGCGAGGTCTACAGCCGTCATCGGTGGCATCTGC
This sequence comes from Sulfodiicoccus acidiphilus, assembly GCF_003967175.1. Taxonomy (NCBI): domain Archaea; kingdom Thermoproteati; phylum Thermoproteota; class Thermoprotei; order Sulfolobales; family Sulfolobaceae; genus Sulfodiicoccus; species Sulfodiicoccus acidiphilus. The sequence goes on from NZ_AP018553.1 coordinate 646,764, forward strand.
CCCTCGGTCACGAATATGGGATCGAACGTGAAGGTCGCGAAGATGAGCATGAGAACTAGGGCTGTGAGGATGTTGGGTGCGACGTAAGGTAGATCCACCTGCATGAACTTCCTAATTCCCACCAGGCCGTCCATATTCGCTGCCTCCTCTATTTCCCGAGGAATGGACTTCAGTCCGGCGTATATCACCAAGGTGGCCAAGGGGAGGCTCTCCCAGACGTCCATTATCACGATCATCCATATGCTCGTGAACCAATTGAACCTGGCGAAATAGTAGACAGGCCCGTAGAACGGATTCAAGACGAGTTCCCACGAAACGGCTGCCGTCACGAAAGGTATGAACGAAGGTAACATGAAGAGGACCAGGAGTAATTTCGAGTCGACCCGCTTCAGTATCGAAGCGAGAGGGAGCGCCAAGGCTACGTCTATGAGAGGTACTGTAACCATGTAGATTACGGTGTTAACCAACACTTTTCCTATGAAGGGATCCGTGGTTAAATCGAGGTAGTTGGACAAGCCTGCCCACACGAGGGCTCCTGTGGTAGTCTCCTTTTGGAAGGTGAGGACTACGTTCCCTACTATGGGGTAAACTGTGAAGACTAGAAAATATACTAGGGCGGGGAGCGCCAAGGCCGCGCTCCACTTGTCCGCTCTTAGTTTCGTTACAGCACCACCTGCTGCTGTTCTATGTATGTCATCCACTCCTTGGCTGCTGTATTCAAGGCAACAGTGGCATTTGGTTGAGAGCCAGTTAAGTAATCGTAGACCTGGGTGTTGAACTCGGGAATTAGGGTCTCGGAGAAGGTTGATATCCTTGGCACAACCGCGGCGAGCCGAGGAGGTATGACAGCGGTCTTCAGGAAGGGCACGAAGGGTCCTAACCAAGATAGGTTGGAGTTCTGGCTAGCCTCAGCTATCCCGGTGTAGGTACCTGGAATGTAACCTAGCTGTTGGATCCCCTTCTGGTACTCCTCATTTGAAAGCGCGAAAGCAACGAACTCGGCCGCCACCTTGGGGTCGGGACCGTACGGATTTATCCCGAGGAAGGTTGGAGCTAGTCCTGTAGTCTGTCCAGGTAGGAGAGCTATTCCGAGGTTCCCTGCTATCTTTGAGACAGAGGAGTTCTCGTATATTGGGATGAAGCTGGTCCAAGCTATGAACATTGCGTATTGTCCAGTTAGGGGGAAGTGTTCCTGCTGATCGTAACCTATTGGCTGGACGGTGGGAGACGGCTCGAACTGGATTAGCTTCTTCCATATTTGAAGGGCCTGCACTCCAGCAGTGCTGTTGAAGGTTGTGGTCCAAGTCCCGTTTAGGTAGGCAAAGTAGGAGTAGAAGCCTGGGGGGGCCGGAGTGTAACCTGGGGTGTGATCCTGTTGCTCGTAGTAAGCTATTAGGGGAGCGGCCATGTCTATTATGGCGTGGTGAGAACTATCTGGTATGAGAAGGGCGTACTGGGCCGCGTGGGTCTGGTTAATGAACGAGGCCAAGTCGTAGAGCTGGGTCCACGACGTGAGGTTCTCCGGACTGAAGGGGAACCCGTATTCGGCCTCGAATTCCTTGGCCAGAGTCGCGTTCTCGAATATGCTTTTCTGGTAACCCAAAACGTACCCGAACACGCTATGTATCGGAACTCCAACAACCGAAATCACTGAACCGTTTGCTGCGTAGTAGTAGCCTCCGGCTTCCATCTCTGACAGGATTAGGTTGGATCCGTTAATTATCGGATTTGAACCGTTCATGAATTGCTCCAAGTTCATTAGGTAGGGAGCTAGGTCAGGCGCCTGAGACGGGTAATACATTATTATGGCGGGTTGAGGTGCCTTACCTTTTAGCGCAGTTAAAGCTGTAGTCACCATGTCACTGAACCCTACGGGTTCCAAGTTGATGTTGACGTTGGGGTGGAGAGCGTGAAAGTCCTTGGCCACAATTGATAGATACTGCTGAGTTTCACTTCCGCTGTCCACCATCACGGTCAGTGTGATGGGTTTAGCCACGGCCGCTGTGCGAGAGGCGTAATAGGCGTAACCTCCTCCCGCGGCCAAGACTACTATAACCACCACTAAAATCGCCACGGTTAGCTTTCCTATCCCCTTCCTCTTGGGGATCGAACTCTTTCTCACACGTGAATCGTGAACTTTAGGGGTATAAATATTATCATAAGGTTTAACTCCTCTGGGTGATTCGGCTTCCATTGAGCTTGTCCTACAGTTCAACTATTTCTAGTTTCCCTCATTAGCCAGCGTAACCTCATTAGCCTATATAGATTCCCGCTTTTCCACGCGCTTTCGCGTTTTACAAAAATTGGGGGTTCAAAGGGGCGGAAAGCCTCGCCTTTCACGGCGAGGATGGATAGCCCCCTTGTATTTATACTTCTTTGTTAAAATTTCTCTTAGTGGTACTAACGACGCTCCTCCCCAGCTCGATCGAGGGCTTAATGGGACTGAGGGAGGAGCAACCATCGTCTCTCTTCTCCCTTAAGGGACTAGAGCTTTGCGATGAAAGTCCCCTCCTCTTCAAATGGGAGTGGACCTCTGATCCACTCGACTGCCCACCAAACGAGAGATGTAAACCCGAACCGATGGTGGGAACGACGAGCCCTCTGGATGGGAACCCTCGCCCTTTAGGGCGGGGAGGAAGTCAGACGGACTACCTCCATTAGTATAGACTTTGCGAGTAACTTCTTCTATTTTCTTACCCGGGCCATCGGAGACATTAGTCACTTTATAGTGGTTATTGATACAATCAAATCCAACAAGGCTGGTCCAAGGAACAGATGGAAACGATTGAGATCTCCACAAGAGTCTTCTACTTACGAAATTGATCTATTCCACATTCCATATATTTTTCTCTTCGATGTGTGGTCCCGATTATATCGAGAAGTTCCTCACCAAACTTCCCCTTTCTACATCTCCTCTCACCTAGAGAAGGCCTACGTTTTTCACGTGCTAATCGAGGAGTATGGTTACTTTTTACTCGGCTCTGTACCCTGTACAACGTGCTTTACCCTGACTACTTTAGAGACCACAACCTCTATTCCTTGGCTTCTGGAATAGCTAACTTCCTAAATGTGAAGAGGGGGAGAGGCAGACCGGTAGAATTAGGAGGAAGGAGGTTAGTCCTTCTTTTATTTGATGGATTAGGGTGGTCCACTCTTCAGAAATCGGGATTCGTTCCTCCGTCAGGTTCGACCCTTGAGAAGTTCACTACGGTCTTTCCCTCAACCACCTCCACCGTCCTCACTACCCTCTTCACAGCCCAGACTCCAGGAGAGCACGGTGTACTAGGCTATACCTCGTTCTCGAGAAAGATAGGTTCCACTGTAATTCCGATAAAGTACACGTTCTCTGGGTTAGGAGAGAGGGATTCCCTCAAGGAGATAGGACCTTTCGAAGGATTATTTCCAGGTGTGAAGCCCTACATCTGGGAAACGCAAGCTAAGGTCGCTTCAGTCTTACCTAAGGGAATGGAGTCTTCCTCCTTCATAAACACGGTACTCAGGGGGGCGACGATTAGAACGTCCTCCAATTTCTGGGACTCGTTCGAGAGCCTCGATTCGCTACTGTCGGCCCAAGATAGGTACGACTTCATTTACGTATACCTATCGGAGGTGGACTTCCTCTCTCACAAGTACGGTCCCACATCTTGGGCAGCCCTGAGCTCATCTAGGGAACTTCTCGAGGCAACAGCTAGGATGGCCGAGAGGCACAGAGATTATTCCTTCGTCGTGACGGCCGATCATGGCCACGTGGACTCTAAACGGGTCTTCCTGAACCGCGACCAAAACCTCCTAGATATGCTAGATTTACCTCCTTATGGAGACTCAAGGGCCATCTTCATGAAGTCCAGAAGAGAAGTAGGGGTGTACGTCAAGGAGAAGTACCCACAGCTGACACTCTTCGGGCCTGACTCCTTCGACTCGCTGTTTGGCGGAGTCTGGGAGAGGAAGGACATGCCAGACCTAGTTGCTGTTCCCAAGGACGAGTCGGCGTTCATTTTCTCACCTAAACTTAGAGATCCAGAGTACGAGGCCCTCAGGGGGCACCACGGTGGACTGCTGCCCGACGAACTAGAGATCCCAGTCTTGAAGCTCAACCTATGAGGAAAACCAGAATGATGGGCCTGGACATCGATAGTTGTGACAAAGAAGGAGATATTCGTAGCTTACGACGTCGACGTCGTGGCGGGATGGCTAGTATCCTATGGAGGGCAGGACTCCCCTCACGACATCTCCAGGAGAGCGTTAGCTGGAGAGGTGGGAATACCGAGGTTGCTTAAGCTCTTCAGGAAGTACAAGCTTAAGACGACTTGGTTCATTCCACGCCACTCCATAGAGAGCTTTAGGGAGCAAGTGGAGGAGGTCGTGAAGGACGAAAAGGAGCTAGGAACACACGGTTATTCCCATGAGAACCCAGTGAGGCTCAGCCCAGAACAGGAAGAGGAAATTCTAGTCAAGTCCTACAAATTAATTAAGGAAGATCAGGGGATACCACCAGTGGGAGACACCGCCCCCTGGTGGAAGATGTCTCAGAACACAGTACCTCTCCTCTTGAAGTACGGTTGTAGGTACGATAGGAGCATGGCTGATAACGACTTCCAACCATTTTACGCTGGGGTAGGGAGGCCTTCGCGAAGGTAGATTACTCCAAGTCGGCCAGAGAGTGAATGAAAACGACAAACCTTGGATATCCAGTTGACTTGGTCCAGTCTATTGCCAACTGGTACCTAGACGACCCTCCTCCCATGATGTTCGTCGAGGCCTCCCCTAACGGTTAGTGGTTTACCAACGCTAGAGACATAGAACAAATGTGACGGGATCAGTTCGATTGGATGTGCAGGGAGATGGACTACACCGTCTTTCCACTAGCTATACACCCAGACGTTAGTGGAAAGGGAGATGTGTTACTAACGCATAAGAGACTAATAGAATACTTCCTTAAGATATCAAGGGGTTGAATTCAGGCCCTACGCCGAGCTGGCCGAAGAGTTCAGGAGGAGATTTCCCTTCCCTAAGTCCTCCTGAGGTACGTATCTTTCCCCTCAAGCCAGTCCCTGCGTATTGGACTGAATATGTCCACCTCCTCTGTGTCCTCTAGGGCGGTCGCAGCGTGGGGAACGTTAGACGGTATGGGTAGCACCTGGCCCTCACCTACAACCACCTTCCTTCCTTCTATCTGAAACTCCAAGGCTCCCTTGAACACCCAGGTTATCTGTTCACTCTCGTGGTGGTGCTCGGGAACGAAGGTCCCCTTCCTCAGGAAGAGTTTGGCCACCATTACGTTGTTGAGATAGACTAGCCTCCTTGAGATGTTCGGTGAGACCCACTCTTCTGTCACTTGATCCCACTTGATTTTATCTATCATAGTGAAGGTTACACCTCAATAGATTATAAATGTGCAGGTCTTACGCTTTATTAGAAGACTTCACAGATCGACAACCTGAGCTTCAGAGTGAATGGTTCACACTTCTCTCCATCTGGAGAACCTCACTGCTAGGACGGGGTAAACTACTGCTTCTAGAAACAATATCAAGGTAGGTAGGACGTAGCTTCCTCCCCATAGTCCAAACTGGGATTGGAGTGCCAATGATGCGGGGGTCGAGGGGATTACCATGAGAGCGTCTACCATAGACGACGAGAGGACAGAAGCGGGATAATAGAGAGGAGGAATTATAGTGAAAGCAACTGAGAGGAACCCCGCAAGTCCCCACGCATACCTCACATGTTTAAGAGCTGAGGCTATGAGGAAGGAAAGGGACGAGGAGGACATCATTATTAGAGCTACTACGAGCAACGTCCACAGGGAATTGAAAGGAGTGAACATGCGATACACCTCTCCCAAAGCTATGTAGGTTAGAATGCCTGGTGCCGAGAACAACAGGTTACCTAGAGTCAAACCTAAGAGGTAATCTAAGGGCTTCGCTTCGGTGGCGACCACAAGATCTTGGAGCTTTATCTCTAACCTGAGGAAGGCGAAGTCCCCTATAGAGGTCAACGAGTTTCCGACCACAGTGCCTAGGAGCCCTCCTAGTACCGCATACTGAACTAAAGTACCACGGGAGATCACGTAGATGAGGAAGAGCAAAGACAACGGGCTGACCATATAGGAGAGGACGTAGATTGGTCCTCTTTTCAAAGCAGAGAGGCCGTAGAACCAGGCCAAGGCCGCGATAAACCTAGTTCTCCTGTAGCCCATACAACACGAAGAGGTCGTCCAAACTTATAGGTTTGATTACGTAACCATCACCCACCAGATCCCTCGCCCTCTCTTTGTCGAGATACGCTATCTTACTTCTCCCCACCTTGAATCCCTCCTCGTACCCCTCTACCCTCACCTTTCCCTCCAGAGGTTTCAAGAGGGAGCTAGCGGTCCCGGATACAATAACCCTCCCCTGGTGCATGAGAACTATCTCCTTCGACAATTCACCAGCCTCCTCCATGTAATGAGTGGTAAGTACGACCTGCGCTTTCAGGTTCTTGACTATTGACCACACCTCCATCCTTGACAAGGGATCTAGTCCGGTGGTTGGCTCGTCCAAGAACACGACTTCCGCCTCAGAAGCCAAGGCCATGGCCACGAAAACCTTTCTCTTCATTCCTCCCGATAGCTCATCGCAGGGTTTGTCCTTGAATTCCCAGAGGCCTACTTCCTTAAGACTTCGCCTAGCAGACTCCCCGCCTCCTTAAAGGTCATCCCGCGGGCCGTTAGGTACATTACTACGTGTTCGAACGGACTGGCCATCCCTGCGGGTTTGGCCTCTTGCGGGATGCTACATACGATGTCTCTCACCTTCCGCGCCTCCTTAACTACGTCGTACCCATTGACCTTAGCGTGTCCAGAAGTGGGTGCCAGTTGGGTAGATAGTATCCTCATTAGGGTCGTCTTTCCGGCGCCGTTTCTACCTACTATAGTGAGAACATCGACATTTGAAGAGAAAGTTATCCCCTTTATAGCCTCTAAGTGTCCGTATCTCTTCCTAAGGTCCTGTACCTCTATCATTGTTTATTGTGAAGACTTCACCTGGAAATAAGAGTTGGTGCAGATAGGACCCAGTGAACTGCCCCGCCCTCGAGTACATGGCGGCTTATCGACGAGTCCCACTCCCTCGAGCGAACTCGAACCACGTTGATAGCGGAGGTCGCAAGGGGCCTTGTCAACCGTGTGGAAGGGAGGTTACGAGTTTCGTCCTTCACCGAGTTCCCCGCGGTCACTAGGTATCCACCTTTACGGCAGAGGTGCGATCGCTCTCGTTTCACGAGTGAAACGTTTCTACGAGTGGACCTTCCCTGGAGAGGGGACTTTAACCCCCTCAAACGTCAATAAAGTAAGTTCGCGACATTTTATCTCTAAGTAGAAAACGAAGCATTAAAGGAAGTAGGCGAGGTAGGAAGGGATACGTTGGATCAGTGGTCAGTGCTCTGTTTTCCGTGCCCAACGTAGACTATAGATACTGTTAGTTGTGCCTGTAGGTGTGAAGTCGGGGTCAGCTCCCTTCCGGTCGCGTAAACCGTGACAACGAAGTTTCCCCTTTCCAACCTGACGAAGGCCTCAGGATGGTTCGAGCTGAGGATCACTGCCCTTCCATCCTCCCCCTTATTAAACACCACGAGGACGTGCACATCCGACAATGTGGAGGAATTCCAACTCAACTTAACCTCATATATTCCCTCCCTCGATGCGGTGTAAACGAAGTGGTAAGAGAAAGATACGAAAGCCCCTCTTTGACTTGGATGTATAGGAGCGGACCTAATTACACCAAACCCAAGCACTGCGCTGGCCGCAACAGATAGTAGGAAAAAAATTAGAAGGAGCTTGTTCAATTACACCCCCCAGCCTAGCTTCGGTTCCCGTCACTTTGATTGTCGGCGCCTTGGTTGTTGTGACCGTTCCCGTGATCTCCGTGGTGATCTCCGTGGTCGCCTCCACCCACTGGGTGGATTATAAGCAATGGTAGATTAGTTACGTTGGACGGGCCTATAGGTTGTTGCGCCACTTGGTAGTACACGGTTATGTTCACTGTGTATGTACCGTTAGATAAGTATATCTGGTCGCTATGCACTCCAGTCGGGGAAAGGATCAAGACATTCCCAGACACTTTAACTACGACAGTGAAGTTAGAGAAAAGGTTGCTGAGTAACTCGTCGTGTAGGAGATCTATGGAATAGTTGCCTGACTGCCTAAGAGTTACGGTCGCATTAGTGGTGTAGTTTCCCTTCTCACCAGCACTCAGATTTCCAAGATTCAAGTAGGCTGGAATTATGGTGGCTCTTTGCTCGGTGGCCGCGGGGATGTGGAAAGAAACGTAGGCTAATGGGCCGTAACCCATCACCCCGGCCCCAGCGGCACCTGCCCCCGCCCCTGCTAGGAGCAAGGCTATTGCCAACAGAGTTGTTTTCATTTTCGCTCTGTTTGAGCGCTATTCGTTTTCCACCTTATAAGGTTACGGAACGGAACGGCAAAAACTTCCCGTTCCACTGAGTGATATTTGAAAAATATATCGTTTCATCGGCTACACTTGCTTTTCCCTAGAACATTAAGATAAATTGCAGTTACAGAGTTATTACCAAGTTTTATAGGTATAAAAAATTATATAATAAAGTATTATTTAGTTATTTCAGATCTGAATAGAAAGATGAACATGATAAGCGAAGAAGTATATATTAAACCAAGGAGTTCGAAAGAGAGATAGAAGTTGCCTTCTGAGAACAGGTATCCCGAGACAGATGGCCCAGCCGTCCTTATGTAGGAGTTCACCGCACTGAGGAAGCTATCGGCCCTCGCTATTTCCTCCTTCCTCACCGAATTGGTGAGCATGTTAAGTATGATGGGGTTGGAGAGGTTCGACAGGACGTTCCTAGTCAAGTAAAGTACCACGGCAATCGGAACGATGGGAGAAAACGGCAGGAGAACCGTGGCTAGTGTCTGAAAGCCAAACATAATAGCGACAGCCCTCGCTCCACCGAACTTTTTCCTGATGAATGGTGCTAACTGCAGGGTGCCCGCAACCACCAGCGAAGATATAATGGAAATCAATGATATAGTCTCGCGGTCTAGACTGAACCTGAGGTGCCACCAGAGCGAAAAGAGGGGAAGGACTAACCCAGCTCCAAAACCTATTACCCACTGGAAGGTGAACTTGGAGACCTTCCTGAGGGAAGGTACGTTAAATTCCAGCCTACCGGTGCCGGAATAGTTCTCTTTTACGTAGACGTAAAGGAGCAGAGAAGAGAGTAGCACGAAGACCTCAATTAGGAAAACTGTGGAGTAGGGGAGCAACCCAGAGATCAAGTAACCTATCACACCAAGGGAGATGGCCACGCTAGAGGCCAGACTGAAGGCGCTGGTGCTGTCATCGGCCTTCTCCGCCAACAAGGCGGTTATATTTCCGCCTGTAGTGAACGTAAAGAATACGGCGAAAAGGTAGTAAACTCGAAAGTAGTAAAAGGTGAGGAGAGAAGCTACATATATCGAGTTAAGGACTATTGTTGCCTTTCTTCTTCCCCAGGCATCTCCTATGACTGAGAAGATGTAAACTAGCGTAGAGTTAACAAAGTAGCCTAGGGAGTACAACTCGCCGATTAGGAGTGGGGAAAGTCCTTTAGAGTAGAAAAACAGTGGCACTGCAACGTTATTGGCGCTTATGCATATGGATGGGAGTCCAAAAGCTAGCGCGAGGAGAAGTACCTCTCGCCTTGGCACTAGATTTAAGGGAAAAGAATCTATATAAAACTTGAGTTTAGGCCGCGCCCACTATCGCGTCTATTTCTTTGAGGATGTTGTTTTCCACTTCAGCGTTCCAGATCATCTCTGGTACGTCCACCACGAGAAAGAGCTCCGAGAGTAACACTGCCTCCACTAAGGTAACTCCTATGTGCTGGAGCCACTTTCCTACACCCATGGTGACCTTGAAGCCGTCGGACGTCCTAGAGAAGAGGATTGAAAGGGCTCTATCTGCAGCTATTATGTCCCTGAGGATACCCCCTTTCCTTGCCTGGAGTAGAACACCGTTGTCGGTACTTGCGACCTGCGTTTTCCATCCTTGCGCGCTCAGCCTCTCGGAAAGGGAGTTGGCCAACTGTTGTAAGTCGGCGCTCACGTGATACACTTTCTCTTTCTTAAACAAACCCATTAAGTCGTCTACAACCTGGCCATTTTAAGAATTTTCATAACAATGGAATTTCCCTGTGAGTCGAGCTATTCTAAACGACGACTAAAACGGTAGCGGGTTACGACGTGTCTAAGTGAGGTTGTCCATACAGCGTTCAGGTGACGGAGAAACCTAGAGGCGTAGCGAACCGTCCCCTCTACTACAAACTCCCCTCCTGGCTGGACTGTACCTTGAACGTCTAGAGGAAGGGCCATAGACTTCCCATCGAACGTGAAGAAACCCCTCTCCTTCGTATTGGATCACAAAAGAGAAGCAACGGTGAGGGAACCCCTGAAACTGTGGGGAACCTCAAATAGGGGATCGGAAAGGAGTCTACTCTTCTCCATCAAAGAAGTCCGTCCCCCTCGTTGAGAGGAGGGACGGAAAAGATTAAAAGAGTAAACTTGCAGTAGACTGTTTTAAGGTGGCAGCAGTGCACCACAATACAGTGTTCAAGGGAACCGCCTACACGATAGTCGAAGGAGAAGGGGCGGAAGTCCTCCTGTTGGAGGGAAGACCTATAGCCGCGACCTGCGCAGAGCATGGATCGCACCAGATAGGCGACCTCAGTTGTCCAAGAGTGTGGAGATTACTGGAAGATCTGACCTACGACCTATGAGCTATAGCGGCTACCTCTATTTTGGCCCCTCTGGGGAGGGCTGAAACTTGCACCGTAACTCTAGCTGGAGGTTGTTTAAAGTATTTTCCGTAAACCTCATTGTAATCATTGAAATCCTTCAAATCTACTAGGTACACGAAAGTCATTACTACGTCCTCTAGAGCCAGCCCAGCCTCATCCAAGACTGCCTTCAGGTTCTCCATCACTCTCTCTGTCTGCTCCCTTATTCCTCCCCTCACCAACTCGTTAGTGGAGGGATCCACTGGTATCTGACCAGAGATAAAGAGTGTCTCCCCGACATCCACGGCTTGAGAGTATGGACCTATAGGTGTTGGGGCCTGAGTAGTTCTCACGACCTTCTTCATTGATTGAACACACTCTCAAACCAGTTAAAATATGTTCTACTACGGTATAAAATGGCCCTTCATTTCAGATTCAATGGTTCCTTGTACATTTTCTGTGACTACAGCGGAGAGGTTACCTATCCCACCCACTCGAGGAAGCTTCAGCTCGAACATTTTTCTGGGAAAGCCCAAAACTGAGAGGGGGAGCCCTATAACTCACTCCCACTAGTCAAGTGTTTACCCAGGACGTGACTCATCCACTTTTACTTTCGATTCCTCCGCGAAAACCCCTTGAGTGATCACAAACCTTAAACTCATTGGGCCGGTCGAAGAGGCCGCCGCCCTCCCATCAGACATCCGTCACCCCCGAGACCTCTTGGGCGGTGCCCGTCGTCGGTTGGGAGGGCGTCGCGGGAAATTTCTGGGTAATATAGCACAAACTCAATTAGCATCGAAACGATGCTTAGAAGCAATTAAAAGTAACGAATGCCACACGAACGCGTTAAAGTCTAACACTAGGTGAACCCATTTAAGAAAGAGCTTTCTAGAAGGGTACATAAATTTAGGAGTCTTCCTCACATTCGTAGTACCAATAACGCAGGGCCTTCCTAAGGTTTCAGACTCACTCCTTTTCTCCAGTGGTTCTAAGATGCATCTGGTAATGTAGAGCGAGCAACATGTCCCGCTCAGTTATTATTCCTTGAAGCTCCCCAGAACTCACGACCAAGAGCGAACCTATCTTTTTCTGAACGAGGATCGACGCAGCATCCCTCAAGTCGATGTCTGGATCAACTGTGATCACCCTCCGGTTCATTACGTCTCGAACACGTGCTGTTAATATATTCTTGGGGGAATTATTAATCACAGACTCTGCTAGGGACCTAAGCACGTCCGCTGCCGTCAGCATTCCTATTACCTTCCCATTACTTAGAACCGGAAGTCTCCTGAAACCCCTCCTTACCATCCTTCCTGCTGCGTCCATCAGCGGTTCATCATCGCTGACCACGTTGACTCTCCTTGACATGAACTTCCAGACCGGACCGGTACTAGGGAGTTCCTTGTAAGCCAGCAAGAGCTCCCTCTCAGTTACTAATCCACGTGGCCTCCTCTCCTTGTCTGCCACAGGAAGGGAACCGAAGTTACGAGCCACCATTATGGTCAAGGCATCCATTAGTTCGTCGTCAGGACTCACAGTGATGGGATCCCTGTTCATTACATTAGAGATCTTAGTTGACGCCAGCGATGACACCTCAGCCTCTCGACACCCACTGTAACATTGAGTTATGAAGAAGGATATTAGGTCTCGCGTTGATACGACCCCCCTCACCACTTCGTCTGCTACTATGACTCGCCCTATTCCCCTGTCCCTGACCTTACGTAGGGCCTGACCCACGAGCTCCTCAGGCCTCGACAGCGGAGGATCTGGAATCATGAGTGTAGCGATCTTCATGAAAGAAACTCGCCTAACTAGTATTAAAATGGAGCTTTCGGACAAAGCTTTAACTCCGATCATCGAACCCGTTCCCATGAGGTGGAAGGTAATAGTCCCCGTGGCTACTACAATACTAGCAGTCGTGATAGTGCTTTCGCTTTTTATCGTCGCTAGGGGACCGGATCGGTTTGACGGATTCCAGAGGGTCACCTACCAATACTCCACAGGTCCTTTCATCATGGACGGACTCCACGTTGTAAAGTGTGTCAGTGTTGTATACAAGAACGGCAACTCTACCCTCAGCGGATACATGTTAGTCTTCGGAAACCAGACCGCTGCAGGAGAATTCGCACGTCAGTACGTCTCACTCATAAACGATACCAATGTCAAGGAGATAATGGTGGGAGGGGAAAACGTTACCCTATTTAGCTTCAATGAAGGAAAGGGTTACACTCTGATCGCAGAACAGAGAGGTACATTCATAGCAGTCTCATCCTACGACGTGAGCCTACCTACGCTGAAGTCCTTCTACTTCTTCTTTCTGAGCACCTACGATCCTCAATGATGCCTGGCCACTGCCTCTGCTCTCGAAGGGGGAGGAGCCGAGCTCCTAGCGTCGTCCAGAAAGAGATAGAGGGTGGAAGCAGCCAATCTCCCTAGAGCTGCACTTAAGAGTAACAACCTCAAGGAGAAGGTCTGCCCCAGGGGCGCCAGGAGGGTGGCCATGAGCCCTCCCAAGATCCCTCCAGCCAAGGCACCTACACCTGAGAACGCGTTGTAAAAGGCTATACCCCTTCTCTTATCCTCTACCTTGTCGAACAGATATGAGTAATATGCTGTGGAGGATATGGAACCAGTGAAGCCGGACACGATCTGCGCTCCGTATATGTCGTAAACCGAGGTGCCAAGCGCGTAAGCTAGGGGGAAAGTAACGAGGCCGAGTCTCCCGAGGAACATCATGAACTTCCTGTACCTGTCGACTAAAGCCCCTATTCTCCTCTGGAGGATGAGCGTAGAACAACCAGCTATAACAGAGGTGAGGCCAACCTGCAAAGCGTTCATGTGATACACATACACCTGTGCTAAGGGGAAGAGAGGCCATGCAAAGGCCCAAGTTGCGTTAAACGCGGCGGTGATACCAAGGAACTTCCATACTTTAGGGAGGGAGGGTTTGGAGGGCCTGGCTTCGGCTACTTCCTCCCATCTCAGGGTTAGCAGACCATTAGTTAGGTATATGGAGCCCGATGCTAGGAATACTGGCGCGAAGTTAGAGTAATTTGAGCCAACTAGCAAGCCCGTGACCAAGGTGGCGATCAACCCCCCGATGGAGGAGTAGAAACCGTACTCGGCCAAACGCTTTCCTCTGGCTCCAATGCTGAACCTCTCAAGGACTATGAGCCAGCCGAATGTGGACATCCCAGATAGGCAGGAAATGGCGATGTAGATCCCAACGTATGCCGCCGGGTAATTGATTCCTATAGCTACCATGAGGTACCACAATATCCCGACTGAGACGTCGGCTAGGAGGATCAGTTTCTTGGGGGAGGTCTTTATGGAGGACAGTGCAAGTTGTGAGATAGAAGAGAAGAAGGTGTTAGCGGTGGCTATTATTCCGAGATCTATTCCGTCTACACCCAATAAAGCAGCTAGGAAGTTAACGAAGGGTTGAGTCAGACTTGACGCCAAGGTCTGTAACACGGCATACGTCCTTAGTTTAGCCACGAAGCGACATTCATCACCCTGCCGCTTAAATCAGTGAGGGGACGGTTCCTTGGGGGAAGTTAAAACAGGGTGTGCAGGAGACGACTAGGGTTAGGATCGTGGAAGATCACCCTCTGTATTCGGGCCAACAACGCACAGCTTTTTAGCTTAATAACTCACTTACCGTCATGTCCACTCTCGAGGCTGCTCTACTGAAGGCAGAGAAGTGGGGTGCTCAATACGCCGAGGTGAGGTTCCACAAGAACTTCAGTTCTCAGCTAATTATGCTCAACGGCAACATAATAAGCAACGAACAGGACTCCTCATCTGGCTACTCTCTAAGGACGTATAGAGAGGGACACCTAGACTTCTATTCCGACGACACTAGCCCTCCAGAGCCGACTTCTACACCGATAGGTAGGGGTTGGGAAGTAGGTGTGGACTTGCATGGCGAAGTGGGAAATGTCGAGTTCTCCTACGAGGGGAGGCAAAGCTTCAGAGAAGTGGACCTCGCGGAGAAGCTAGAGCTGTTGAAGGGGATCTTCGATCAGGCGAGGGCACTAAAGTTGAACAGCAAGTTGGAGAGATTGACGTTGAACTACTGGGAGGGAGTGGAGGAGAAAGAGGTGGTGAACTCTATTGGGCTGAGGCTTCGCTCTAGGGTGGGCAGAGTTGGACTATGGTACTCTTTCACGCTTAAGGAGGGAGACAAATACATTACGGCCTCCGTAGAGGAATTCGGAAACTCTGGGGGATTCGAGAAGGTGAAAGAATGGAGGGCCATGGAAGCCATAGCTGAAAGGATCAGATCGGTAGACGATTTAGTAAGTAGAGGGAAGGCTCCCAGCCCAGGAAAGAAAGACGTCATAGTGAGCGGCATGATAGCTGGAATAATAGCCCACGAGTCTGGAGGTCATCCCTTCGAGGCAGATAGAGTTCTGGGAAGGGAGGCGGCACAGGCGGGGAGAAGTTACCTAAACAAGGATTGGATAGGAAGGCGTATGGGAACACGGGTCCTGAACCTAGTGGACGATCCTACATTGGAAGGTAGCATGGGGTTTTATATCGTGGACGACGAAGGGGTGAGAGCCAGGAGGAAGTTCCTGATAAAGGATGGAGTAGTCAACGAGCTCCTCCATAACAGGTTCACTGCTTCGCGTTGGGAAACCAGAAGCAACGGCTCTTCTAGGGCGATGGACTACGAGTCTGAACCTATAATAAGGATGTCAAACACGTTCTTCCTACCAGGTAATGCTAAGTTCGAGGAACTCCTCGAGGACGTGGAGGACGGTGTATTCTTGAAGTCGTACATGGAGTGGAACATTGACGATACGAGGTGGGGACAGAGGTACGTAGGACTTGAGGCCTACGAGGTGAGAAGGGGTGAGTTAGGAGACCCACTTAAGTTCCCGGTGCTCGAGTCCACCACAGGTGAGATATACTCGTCAGTAGACATGGTTGACGATACCCTGACTTTCTATCCAGGAACGTGTGGGAAGGGAGAACCAAGCCAGGGGGTTCCAGTGTGGCTTGGAGGGCCAGACATGAGAATGAGGGGCGTGAGAGTGAAGGTGTTGGAGTGATGGAGGAACAGTTTAAGAGCGTAGACAGTTACGCCGTTCTCACCTTCGAGTATAAAAGGACAATGGTGAAGTTCGCCTCCAACGCTATCACGGTGACCCAGCGATGGAAGTCCAAGGCTTACAGCGTCGTGCTAACTTCCGGTGACAGGACAGCGATAGCCGGAGGAAGAGGGAGCGTAAGCGACGCACTGGAGGAGGCGAGGAGGAAGTTACAATACTCCCAGACTCCTTTCCCAGTTGTCTTTCCTAAGGACGAAAGGAAAGTCGTCAAGAGGATCACAAATGGCGAAGTGGAGGGGGCCGTGAAGGATCCCTCCAAAGTAGTGGAACACGTACTCAACTCCTTCGAAGTGGACACGTACGGTACCATAGACATAGCCCTAATGAGTAGGAAGCTTAAGACGTCTGGAGGATTCGAGGGGGAGGAAGAGAACGCGAATGTGACGGCATACTTTAGAGCCTTTAAGGGGGAGAACAGCGGGAGTTGGGCTTGGTCTGGGAATTCGATAGATTACGTTAAGCTAAGGGATACCGTGCGCAGGGCCACGCGATACGCCGAGCTGAGCGGTGAAGTGAAGATAGAAGACGGACGGTACAACGTGGTGCTGTCTCCCTTAGTCTTCTCGAACCTGATAGGGATCGTGGCCTGGATGTCGTCTGCTATGTCCTTAGAAGTGGGAAGCTCCATTTTTCTAGGGAAAAGACCGGGCGATGCAGTGGCCTCAGAGAGACTATCCCTAGTTGACTCTCCCAGATCAACCTATTTCGGGACGTGGGAATTCGACGACGAAGGAGTAGATACTTACAATAAACCCATAATAGAACGGGGAAAGCTCGAGACCTTCCTGTACAATAGGGCCTTAGCAGAGAAGGCCAAGAGGAAGAGTACTGGGAACGCTGGATGGGTGTTCCCAAGGCCGTGGAGTCTGGAGGTGGGAGAGGGTGATGTAGGAGAAGAATCCCTCTATTCTGGAGCCTCTCTGCTCTTCAACAACAATTGGTACACTAGAATGCAGAACTACGTTGAGGGTACGTTCTCGACCGTCGGAAGGGATGCCATAATCGTGTTAAAGGATGGAAGGGAAGTAGGGATAGCTAGGAGATTGAGAATAGCTGACAGTCTTAGGAACTTGTTATTGAACGTGGAATCTCTCTCGAAGACGAGGTATCCCATAAGGTGGTGGGAGGTAGAGACGCCGACTGTAAGTCCCTTTGCCCTAGTGAGAGGACTACGAATATCCAGGGCCTCTTAGAGGAACGAGAGGATGCCCATCCTACCCTTCCTCCATAGGTAGTACTTCTCAATGAACCTCTTCATCAGTCTCCTAATCGGGGACTTCTTGACACTTACGTAGGTTCCTCCCCAGGGGACGTCGCTCCTAATGTGAAGTCCGAACTTTCCGAAGTCAAGTATGTTGATAAATATAGGCTTCAGGACCTTCGCCCTTCCACTGGCGTTGAGGCCAGCGACTGTCCCCATTCTCATTGCTAGCTCCCCCAACTTAGGGCCTTCCAAGAGGTCACCTGCTACGTAGACCCCTGGTTCCACCTCTAGAGACGGGCCGGGCGAGAGGAAACGACCGATCAGCTCGTGGGGTTCAGGGGCCGTTAACTGGAACTCGCAGGACTCACCAACCCTGACTCCTACTTCACTAAGGGAATCGTCTACTACCTTTGAGACCTCCTCTCCTAACCACGAAAGTGGACTTCCACAGTACTTGACCTCGAGACCCCTCTGTCTGAGGTACAATAGGGCCTGAATAGCAATGTATTCATCGTAATTGTACTCAACTCCTAACGACGGCCTGTTAGAGGACCTCAATTCACGCAGCAACTGATCTAGTCTAGGCCTGCGACAGCCTAGTGCAATAACCATCTTGTCTGCTTGGACTTTTCTTCCTCCCACAATAATCCACTTCCCCTTGAGGTCCAAGTCATTGATGCGCTCAATCACTGCTCCCTTCGGAAGCTTCGAAATGTAAGGGGTGACCCTTAATAAGTTCCGCAGGTAGGCTGTGTAGAACTTGAATGTGGAAGAGTCGGTAATCAAGGTGGCCTTTCCCCTGAGCGCGTAATACGCGTTGACTCCAGCGTATCCGGCTCCAAGTACGAGCACATTCAATTTAATCACCAAGGTTTAGAGTGTCTTAGAGAAGACAGAGAAGAGTTTTAACTGTAGAACAGAAGGAAATCAAACAGGATTTCAGGAGGACAAAGCCAGATGTAATGAAATTTAAAGGAGAGCGTCGCCTGCGAAGACTCGCATCCTTTGTAGATAATTTATACGTTTTGAAAATCTTTTCGTGCCATTATTGCTCTATCCCGAAGGAAGTTCAGGACTGGGCTAGGAACAGCGGGAGCTCCTCCCCCCGGAAACCTGAGGAGTTAAATGGAATCCCTAATTATTCAAATGAGATAGTTAGTCCTTCGAATCTCACTACTCCCTAAGTGAGACCTAAAACTCGAAACGATTGCGGGAGCCGCGAACAACTTTGAATTTAACTCTCAATAGCGAAGGGAAGTCAGAGGTCAATAGAGGTCTCGACATGGAGGCTTTTGTTCCCATCTATCGAAGGAGTTGCGTGGAGTTAGCTTATTCGGAGGAAAGGGAGGTTATACCTTGGTCTGAAGTTAGGAACATAACTCTTCGTAAGGTGAGGGAGGACGAGATCAGGTTCGTTGTTGAGGATGTGGAACTCGCCTACGTCCCTATTCCCCTCCTTCCTCAACTTGGAGAGGTACTTGTCCTATCCAACGGAGCTGTATTCTCGGAGGGGATGGAGATAAGGTCGTGGAGAAGCGGAAATAAGCTGTTCGTACCTAGTTCTCACTCAGTCCACTTTTACTTGGCCAGGCTGTTCACAAACAGGCGATGGATTCCAGTCCAGGATAGAGGATCAGCAGATGCAGAAGTAGTAGAGGAGCCTGGAAATCTATGGGAAAAGTGGAAAGGTAGTTGCGGTGATGTCCCTATTCCATTGAAGGTGGTGGTTTCAACTAAGCTGGATCAGAAGACGTTGTTAGGAATCAAGGTAGAGTTGAGAAGGTCCGCCGCCCTCGCGGAAAATCATGGGAGAATAAAATCAGTGACGAAGGAGATGGGCCTCAAAGGCCGGAGCGCCTTAGAGTGTTTCATAAAGCTATGTGAACCTTTTTGTGGAAGAGCCAAGTTACTTCTCCTATAGCTAAGTGAGGCAGATAAGGAGCCACAATGTGTCCTTCGCTAAACTTCCGCGTCCTCAATACATTGTTTACAACATGCTTACCCATGGCGTAACTTGTTCTCACTCTATATTATCCGAAGTTGAAGGGGAAGACCGTAGTGAGGATCCCCTCATTTAAATTCAACCTCAAGAACTCCCCGTGACACTCTCGATAGCGTGAGTCCCCTAAACGTCCAGGAGAAGGTCCGCGAGGCGCTCCTCCGGCTCGCCTAGCAATATGTAGGTACCGAACTAGATCGGGGTTCGGATGAGTATGGGCGCCTGTGGGCAGGGGACTCATCATACATTCACTTTTCCTGGGGGTGTATAGCAAGTCTTCGACGAAGGGAATCCCCACCGCGAGGATGTTCCTTTCGCGGGGGTGAGTTCACCATTCTTTGCCCCACTACAGCGAGTTTCCTGATAAGTTAGGTAGACAAATCAGGGGCTCTTCCCTTTCTTGAAGAGAACTTCTATGACCTTCACAAGGAAAGGGAGTGAAACGGAACCGAGCATAGCTCCGATCTCTAGGGACAACTGAATAGGAGTCGAAGAGACGAGAACTGAGTAAAGTCCATATGTTACTAAACCTGCTGTGAGAAGTGAAAGGAGGGAATGAAGAGGCCTTCTGAAGTAAAAAGGCATCGCGAAAAACGTCAGCCCTAGAGTGAAGTAGAGTAGTGCCACTGATGGAGCTACTGTCAAGTCATAGTAGGAGACTGGATATGGGAGGCCAGCCATCAAGGTGATCAAGAAGACGACGCACAAAAGTAGGAACAGCTTCCTTGATCTGAAGCCTACCCATATTAATCTTTTTATAGCCGTAAATTCTGCAATAACCAAGGCCGCAGCAGAGATGGAACTAAACTTCACGAAGTAGGAAGGAACAGAGAAGAAGGACGATATAACGAACATGATGGAGGACAGCCCGAAGACGTAAAGAACGTACCTAGGACGCCCAGGCTGGGAGTAAGGAATGAGAGTGACACATATGACCACTAGGGCTGACGTGAGGGGAGACAAGAAGTCAATGGGTGGGAAGGCAAGATAAGGAGAAAGCTTCCAGCCTATGGGCAGAGAGAGTAGGACCTGCGAAACCGCCATGATCAAGAGGCCGTAGTATTCCAAGTTTGTTAAAATCAGTACCAAGATAGAAAAACCCAAGGTAGATGTGACAAGGTAGAACTCCACTCCCCTCAATCCTAAAAGCCAATAGCCGATGTAATCTACTGTGTAGGAGAGGTAAAGGAAGTAGCTACCCAACCAGCTTACAAGCTGTACCATGCCCAATTTGGTTGAAACTCGATTGACGTAACTGTAAAGTCCCTGCGAAGGCCACTCGCTTCGCAACATAAGGAAAAGGGTAAGGAAAAGGGGAGAAGTGAGGGCCACTGTCTCTATGGAGGTTAGTAGACCTTCGTGGAGCGCCACTATTCCCATGGGGGCAACGGAATTGACAGCGAAACCTAGAGTTAACACATTCCTCTTGTTCACTAACAAAGATCGCGTGTGCGAGGAGAAAAGCGTTGAGTGAGTCTCTGGCATCTGTCGACTTGCTCCCTCGCCCTAAGGGGCGAGGATTTTCGTCTTTTGTAAAACGCTGCTGGCATTACCTTCAGCCTCTCATTATGATTTTCGGCCAACAGACACCCGTTCTTAAACTGATCTGTAGTGTGAGGTCCCCTAAGTTCCTATATTACGGTAAGACGGATATCAGAAGAATGGATCATTGGTTAACATGGAAAGACGGTGCCCTCCTGATAGAAACACCTGCTTTGAAACAACCCAAACTGAGTCTATGGCCTTTTGATTTGCAAGAAGGAGGCGAGTGGATATATCAAAAGGGAGAAAACCTGGTAAGAGAAGTCGATGGAAGGCAGGAGGTACTGAGAAAGGCTGCGGGTGTTAGATTCGTGAGAGTAGGGGAGGACATCGAACAAGTCCGCCTCATCGGCCATCTCGAGTTCCTCGGAGAAGAGTATGACGAGGTCCAAGAATATTTAGGAACTATCGTTCTTCTCAATGGAAAGAAAGTTACTGTTCTGAGTGGGGGGAAGACCTGGTCAACCGACAGAGGAAAGGTTACCGTGAGGGGGAAATATGTGTCTGTGGCTAAGAATGGACTAACGGACGTGTGGAACGGAGAAGAGGTTTTTACAGTTAACGGAGAAGGTTACGTGGTGGGTCAAGTCTCCAGTAGAGTCGTCTTCAGGGAGAAAAACGGTATCGTAAGAGAGGCCGGGGGAGGAATTATTGGTTTCTGTGGTGGAGACACTTACCTTCTAGGGGAGACTAGAGGAAGGACTGTAATATGGTGCGGCGGATCAGTGCGACTCCTTATGAGGGATGGGTGGAGAGAACTGGGGAAGTCAGCGAGCCCACTCTCGTGCTCCGCGGGAGAAAATTTTGCCGTGATAGTGGGAGAGGAAACCACCATAACGAACATTTTCGACTTCTCAAAGGTATCTGGCCTGAGGAGAGTCTACAGATCCGCCGTTGATGAAAAGAGAGCCTTCCTTACGTCTGAGGACGGTACGTTGGGTATCCTAGACGTTTCGGAGGAAGGTGGAGAGGTGGTTAACGTTCTCTCCCAGGTAACGGAAGGGAGAGGGGCAAAACTGGCAATTAGTGGACCAGGGGAGGTCAAAATAGGGAACGAACTAGTGGAGGTCGCTAGGGAAGATGGAGAGGAAATGGTGATCGAGGTGGAACCACGGTGGTTGGAGCCTGTAGTTGGAAAGGTGACAGTGGAGAACATGTTTTGGAGTTCAATTAACGAGGTGTGGATCGAGGCTCCACCTCCTCAAGTGGAAGTGGAGGGTGTTGAGGCCAAGGTCGCACCCTTGGGAAAGTATAAGTACGGAGAGGGGAACTCCGTGGTTTTCTTGAAAGTGCATTACTCCATTCCTGGCGCTATTGGATGCTCTTTGATTGTAGAAGCCATGGGTAAATCCCAAGCCTTTATTGCGAAGGGAAAGGGAGAGTGCTCCGCTAGGCTAGTGGGTACGCTCAGTCAGCCCTCTCCCTTCGAGGTTAGAGTTTCGCTCAGAAGGTTCGAGAAAGTGTTAACTACCCTATCCAAGACAGTCACTCCCACAATTATCAACAAGCCAGACAGTCAACCCGTGAGGAGTAAGAGTAGATGGGGGAATGTGGAGGAGGAGAGAACTGTGTGGACAGACGGTGAGTTCGTCTGGAGTGCAATCTCTAGAAACCAAGTAGATTACAGGGGAGTCCTCTTCCGTAGGGTGGGAGAATACTCCGAAATTATCGGGGGAGGGTGGAGAAAGGAATTAGGAAGGTGTTGTGGAGGGGAAGGGAATTCATGATAGTCGGAGTAGAGGATCCTTTAGAGGAAGCCAAGGTGGAGATTGAAGGTAGTTGGGTAGTAGTTAAGACAACAAACTACTCTCCAATTGAGGTGATTCATGGCCTTAGGTCAGCTAGAGGAATAAAAGAGGTGAGGGTGCCTCTTGATCCTCCTTACACCGAAATTAGGGTAAGGGCCTACGAAAGCGGCCTAACCTGGGAGAGGACGTTTAAGACTGACATCGTTCTTCATTTATCGATAGCAGTAAAGGACGCTCTATCGATGTTTAGGGAATTGGAAAGTTACGGCGTGGTCTCGGTGTGAGATTTCCCAAGAAGTTGACGTGCAGGAAAATTTGCTAGAGGAATATAACGTGGCCGGAGCCACGGTGCGAATAATTGAGGGAGAGGATGGTGGCAGATACGAGGTGATAGAGCCAGAACCAACGCAAGACGAGAGAAGGACAGAGGAAGAGATAATGAAGGAAATTTACTTGTCCTCAGAGGAAGACGTAGAGGAGGCCATGATGAAGGCCGTGGCCAAAAGAGCCAACAGCCCGGAGTCAGCCGAGAGGATTCTCTACGACCTAAAGAGAAGGACCCTCTATGGTAGGATCACTGTTCCAATGCTTGATCCAGATGTCGAAGAAATCGAGTGTTCCGGCCCAAGCAGGCCAGTCACGGTAATCCACAGGAGGTACTCGCAGATGAGGAGATTGACAACCAACCTGGTGTTCCCAGATGATATAGAGGTATTGAAATTAATAGAGAGGGCAGCGGGGAGAGTTGACAGAAGCGTCTCCATAGCCAAACCATACATCGAGATCTCCCTTCCTGAGGGACATCGTCTGAGTGCTACGATTTCATCCGAGATCTCGATTCCTGGAACGACGTTCGATGTGAGAAAATTTCCACAAGAGCCAGTCAGCGCCTCAAGGTTGATCAAAGAAGGCACCATTACTCCGCTCCAAGCTGCGTATCTGTGGTACCTCATGGAATTCAGGCCATTCATCATTGTGCTCGGAGCGACTGGAAGTGGTAAAACGACTCTGCTGAACGGTCTGCTGAACTTGCTCGATCCAAGAATGAAAATAGTAACTATCGAGGAAACCCCAGAGCTCAATTTACGAACTAAGAACTGGGTCAGGCTCATAGCAAGGATGGGCTCGACGGAGTACAAGGTCGACCTATCGGATCTGGCTAGGCTCTCTCTCCGTTACAGGCCAGACTATATGGTGATAGGTGAAGTCAGGGGTAGGGAAATAGAGGCTCTAGTTCACGCCTCAGCGTCTGGTCACGGTTCCCTGACTACCTTCCACGGAGCTAGGCCCACTGACGCCGTCACCAGAATTCTTGATTTGTTAGATAGAGAAGTGGCAACACTCTTCCTTCAGAACATTTGGGTCATGCCAGTTATGGCCCCATCTTCTTCAGGAGAAAGGAGATTATCTAAAGTGTATGAAGCCGTCAGAAGAAAAGGAAAGGTGAGGTTCGTCGAGGTCCTTAGGCACCCCCTAATTGGGGGAATAGAGGATCCCTCAGTTTTAGTGGAGAAGTCGCCTCGTCTCAGGTCATTAGTCAAAGATTTTGACCTCAGAGAAGCGGAGGTGACAGAGGAACTGAAGACAAGATCCTCCATTCTTTCATCGATGGTGTCTCAGAACCTCCTAGACCAGGACTCATTGTCAACGGGGCTTCTGAGGGAATTGGGGAGGAGGAAGGGTGAAGCTAAAGTCCACGGAACTATTTAAGGGAAAGGTGAGCTTTTATCTAGAGCTTCTTGGAGAAGACGCGGAGAAATTAAGGAAGGTAGAGAACATTCTCCTTTTTGCGACCCTCCCTCTAGCCCTCACAATATCCCTGGCCAGTGTTTGGAATCCCTACTTTTTGGTATGCCTCGCCATCCCAGTTCTCCTTTACTTCTACATCCCTATTTACCTCTGGGCCAAGACAGTCGAACTCAAGTCGAGACTAGCAGTTGAGGTACCCTACTTCGCGATCCTCGCTTACGTGAACGTCTCTGTGGGAAAGGGAATCGTGAGGTCCCTTTCAGAGGCAAGTGAATTCCCAGGCTTAAGAGACGTCGCTAGGGAGTATAGAAGCGTGGTCAGATACGCGAAGGCCATGAGGGTGGGCCTACAAGAGGCAGTAGCCAGGAGAGCGGAATTGCATTCGGGCGACGCTCTAGGTAAGTTCTTTAACACTTACTTAACTTCAGTTAGGGCCGGAGACGAAGTTAACGGATTAAGAAGGGCGGTTAGGGAGGCGTTAGACGAATTAGGTTCAGGATTCCAGGAATACGTGGAGAGGGCCTCTGAACTCGTTGAGGTCTCCTTTTCAGTCCTACTCCTCCTTCCAGCACTACTGGTAGCTTTCTCTGTTCTTTCTGCGTCGAACGGAATGACGCCCTACATTCCTCTACTAACACTGCCACCTATTATTTTGGCTATAGAGGCTTCCCAACCCAAGGTGACTACCTTAGAACTAGGAAAAAGGGAGTTAATCACGCTAGTTTCCTTGATACCTTTTGCTTTCCCCATTCCTTTATACCTCAGACTTTACATAAGTGAAGTGTCGCTGGCCCTCACTTGTTTGCCTCGGTACTTGGAGCTGCTAAGGGGAGAGAAGCTGAACGACAGTATGCCAAGTATCCTAAGGGAACTTTCGGAACTTCACAGGGTAGGTTATGGCGTTAGATATGCGTTATCTAGAGCGTCTAGCATAAGCAGGGGAGTTAGTGGCACCTTATTTAGGAAGATTAATGTGGCCACCAAGTTGAACGGAGAACTCCCCGCTTTAAACTCCACTTCTAATGCCTTCAACTTCGCCTGGGGACTCATAAGAACGCTAGATAAGACAGGCGGAAGAGAGGTGGATTGGTTGGCTGAGCTCTCCAACCTAGTCTGGAACATGAACTCCTCTCTCAAGAAACTGAGATCGAGGCTCAGACCTTTTGAGGCCCTATCTCTGTTGTCTCCCTTCTTGATCTCCTTCACGTTGGGCACGATGGGAAGTATAGTTGGACAAAGTGCTGATCTGAAGGCCGCAATTATGGCCTATACCTTCGCTACTACGGTAATTTTCTCTAAACTATCTAAATTCACCTTAGTGGACGTTCCAACTCTACTCGTCTCATCCTCCTTAGCTTTGGTTGCTATCCAATACTTTCTCCCCACTCTGACGCATCTTTAGACAAAGATTACGTCGATGAAAAGGAAGGCCGTGTCTTCAATCTTGGGGACCGTCCTAGTGTTGGCTGTTACGCTCGCACTGGGGGGTCTACTTTACTCCTACTCTCAGGGTTTGTTTGGGAGTTTAACTCAGCAAGCACAGCTTCAGGTGTCCTCTCAACTGGTGGTAAGTCCTAGTGGAGATGCTGCCCTTCAGTTCTCCCTTCAGAACTACGGAAATGTGGAAATCAACGTAACTCACGTCTCACTACTATCTCCCACGGGCACTATAACATACTCTAACCACACAACCATTGTGATAGAGCCCGGTCAGACGGTACAAGAGGTTCAAGTTGGAATACAGGGAGTTGTTGCTGGGCAATACTACACGTTGTTGATCGAAGGTGTCACGTCTGGGGGAAGACTTATCAGACATCCCAAGAAATCCTGGCCCAGAGCTAAGAGAGGGCTATCCAGCATCCTTTCCTCACTGATAGTAACTGCCGTAACGTTATCGCTTGCAGGGGCGTTATTGGGTGCGTTCTGGGGGAGGGTTTATAATTCGGAATCCGTTCTTCAGCAGAGTGACCATCTTTACGATGAGCAACTCCAGACTAGGCTGGAGATAGTAGGATTTGGGAACACAACGTCGAGCTACTACCTATTCAACTACGGAGCATCTAACGTGACTGTGACTCAAGTCGCGATAGGAAATCGGATAGTAAGAGGAAACTGGGAGATCCCCCAGGAACTATGGTGGAGCTTAGTAAACTAGTCGGAGACCGTAAAGTGGATGGTAGGTTGATAGTAATAGCTAACGACCTAATATTTACTTCACAGACATAGATATTTTAATTATATTCTTTAAGAAATTTTAAGAATATCGCTGAGATTTCCTGTCTGGCTTATCCTCCTATCTACGTTAATAGCTCGTGGTGTCTTACTCCCCTGAGAGCGAACTATTTGTGACCGAATGTGAATGTAGGAGGATACAAAAACGTAAACTACCCCGCCCTCACGGGCGGGGCTTCGGGGTTTCTGGTACCCTTCGCGGTGCACCTTCATCCCCCCGACCCGTACCTCTCGTTGAGGCACGGGCTACGTTGATCGACGCGTTTAAATCGCGGTTATACGTCATGCCACATTTAGGACATCTGTATTCTCTTCCGTCCACGTGGGTAACATGCCCACATCTGTGACATGGGTGTATTTCTAGGGTTAATGTATACCACTTTTATACCGTTGATCTTCGCTTTGTACTTTATCATTATTCTGTAGTTTTCTAAATGGCAAAGAATGGAACCTCCTATCGAGTTTCTTGCTCTCCTTGAAGTTCTCCCTAATTCCTGTGAGTTTCTCCACGACTATCACTGGGGAAGGAAATTGTTTGGCGTATTCTACGATCTTCTTGGAGACAACGTGAAGCTCGTGATTAACAGTCTCGCTCTCCTTCCCTCTTAGCCTCTTCATCACGTCTAGTCTTCTCTTTTCCTGGAGCTTCTTCCTGATGCCGAAGTACTTATGTCTAATTTCCTTAATCATCGACCCTTCGAAGAAAGTACCTTTGGTGGGTTTTCCGTTGAACAGTACGGAAGGGGGATCACGGAGGGTTTCCTCTCCACGGGCGTGAGTTCCCCCAGTCCAGAGGGTGCGACCCAGCTCTCACGGCCGATGTCTAGAAGACGTTGGAGTCTCATTACGAAAACGTTTCCATAAGGAGGCTATCCGTCCCCACCTTAAGGGTCTTTCGCCCCCTTAACCCCCATTATGACAAACCTAAACTACGAAGAAGCTATTTGTTTCAGGCGAGGAAGCTCCATCCTCTACGTTGAACATCACTAAAATGAGATCACACTAACTAATGACCTGACTAATGAGTGTCCTATGGAAATCTAAACATCAGACTTAAGGAGAGAACTGTATATCTAAATAACGAATACCAGGAAACGGATCGGTTCTGGAAGGAATTGGGGTTAGGCCAAATGAAAAGGGACTTGATCCTCCTTACTCTAGGAGGTGCTTCCTTTGGGACAGCCGCCATATTTGTTGCTATCTCATCTATGACCCCCGCTACTATAGCAGTTTTAAGGTTTCTTTTGGCCGGTGCGATTCTAGCGACTCTGAGAGGAACTCTGAAGTACTTTAAGAGGACTTTTCCATATGCCCTCCTACTCGGCATTCACATGTTCCTCTTCATTCAGAGCGTGAAGTCCACTGCTATTATAGACGCCACTGTCCTAGTTTCTACCTCTCCCATATTCGCCATTCCTATAGCGAAGGGACTAGGTGTGAATGTGTCAAAAACGGACCTCTGGGCTGCCCTGTTGGCGGTTCTTGGAGTAATAGTCATGAATTACCCTCTTGTATTGGGAGAGGTCCTAGGTAATGTGGAAGCGCTAGGTGCAGCCTTAGCCACTGCCTTCTATACGATCCTTCTAAATAAAAGGACGTGGGACGCCGATCCGATATCAATGACCTCAAGTATATATCTCGAGGCGGCTCTCATTATGTCACCTCTTATCTTAATTCAGGGAATTGGTGTTCTAAATGCCAGGTCTTGGCTAGCTATAGCTGGTTTAGTGGCCTTACCTACGCTAGTGGGACATAGTACTGTGATTTACCTGTCAAAGCGCGTCAGGCCTCAAGTGATAGATACGTTCACTCTCCTAGAACCAGTGGTAGCCACGATCTTGGCATTCATCATTTTCGGACAAATGCCTACAAACGATCAAGTGGTAGGAGCCACAATCGTGATATTCTCATTGGTTCTCCTTTTCTTGAGGTCCTAGTTCCACATAATATAGTTTGTATAAGTAGGTAATCTTCCTATAAAAGAAGATTTTCGTCACAATCTGAATCACTTCTCCATGTAATAATACTTCAGCCTAAGACTCTCCTATAAGGTCTTACAGAAGCCGATGTAAGCGGGTCGCGGATCGCTTCTGGTATATGTGAGACTAGGTCCGAGGCGGTAAGGTGGTCTCCTAGCTTAGCGTGGGCCAGACTTCCAGCAACACCGTTTATGAAAGCTCCAACATAGGCGGCCTTGAAAGGCTCTATTTTCCTCGCCATCAACGCTGCGACTATACCAGTGAGGACATCTCCCGTACCTCCCACAGCCATTCCCGGATTTCCGCTCTTGTTCAACTTGAACCTTTCTCCATCGGTTATCACGTCAAAGTATCCTTTCAACAACAAGACGCACTCTCTCTCCTTAGCTGCCTCGGAGGCCTTAACTATCCTCTCCCTCCCCTCACCGCTCTCTTTTCCGAAGAAAATCTTAAACTCTCCAGCATGAGGAGTCACAACCACCTTCTTATACATCGACCTTCCCCTCAAGACCTTGAGGGCGTCGGCATCTATCACGGCTGGTTTCTCCCTCTTTCTTAGTTCCTCGAGGATCAGTTCACAGGCTTCCCTCACGTTCTCAGAGACCCCTAGGCCGGGGCCAAGCACGATCGCGTCGACTCTCTCTATCCACGGTGTTAGCTCTCCCACGTTGGAAGGAGAAAGTTCCTTTCCAGTTAGTTTTATAGAAATTAGGTCTGGAGAGTATGTAGATATTGTCTTTGCAGTCTCCTCTGGAGAAGCGGTATATACTAGGTCAGCTCCTGTTCTCAGGGCCCCGAGACTGGCCAATGTAGGTGCTCCACTAAAGGTCTGGTTTCCACCTATTACCAAGACCCTACCGAAGTCACCTTTCTTGGACTTCATTGATCGCGGCTTAATCGTTTCAAGCACGTCACCGGGACCAACGTAAATTGAAGCCTCTGGAGGTATTCCGATGTTGACCTTCACGACGTCGAAATTCCCCGTTACTCCACCCTTTACATCGTGAAGTGCTATGACTAAGTTGGGGACTACGTAATCACCGAACGTCATGCCACTGTCAGGATCCATGCCAGACGGTAAGTCTATGGACACTTTGTAAGCCCTAGTTTCGTTAAACAGCCTTATGGCTGTCTTCAAAGGCTCCTTGGGAGCAGCCTTGAGCCCAGTTCCCAACAAGGCGTCTACCGCAACCGCATACTCCCTAGGCTCGTAGTCCCATACATTCTCTATATCAATGGAGAAATCCATGTCCTCGATGATCCTCAAGTTTTCAGCCGCGTCTGGATGCTTCACTTCCCCAGTTAGTACTACTTTGACCTTAGCTCCCTCCCCGGCAAGGAACCTCGCCGTTACTAGTCCGTCGCCCCCCTTTCCTCCATGTCCCACGAATATCACGACTTCTTTGTGTCTCACATCGATCCTGTTTGAGATCTCCGCTGCTACAGCCCTTCCGGCATTCTCCATTAAGAGTCGAGTTGGAACGCCGAGAAACTGCGAGTTTACTTCTAAGACTCTCATTTCGGATGTCGATATCACGCTTTATTGCTCTCCGACCGCGTATAAAAAGAAGATTCGATTAGATGAACATTGCCGATGAACTTCACTAACACCTAGCCGTAGACTCCCTCTACGTTCCTCGCAAAAGGACGAACTTCATCACTTCTAAGTTGGGAATGGTGTCGTCGAAAGTTAGAAGTCTTGCTAGGATTCCTAGGTCCTCTAGGCGAGTTCGGATTAAGCATATATACGAACCTATTGACGTGCTTATTGTGAGGCTTACTGTAGCGGTGATTTTAGGCGCGGTCTTTTCCATGACGTTGGCGTTGTTGGTGGGTGTGGTGGTAACTGACTTTCCCTTGAATCATCCGAAAATTGTCGTTATGCTAAAAGATGAGGAATTAAGTATAGGTAACCTTTCCTCAGGGGAGAAGTTCTACTTCATTTCTACGTCTCAAGCCACGAATATCTCTTATCAGTCTAGTCCGTTCCCAACTTCCACCATCGCAGCCTTTAACGAGGCTCCTACTACCGTCACTCCCATCCGGGACATCTCTTCACAGAACTACACCTCCTCTACCTCAGGCCAGGCCTTCTACGTCTCGCCCCAATTCATCGTGGCCAACTCCTCTACATTCACAGTAACGGTGAAGCTAAACGGTAATTCTAACGTCACTATCTTCGTTGTACCTGGTGCCTTTACAGCCAACTACCGTTTAGTGAACGAAGGGACAATAAATGAGTTAATAGTGACCTATCATCTAAGAGGAAACTTAGGCAAAGGCTTCCTAATTCTTCCGATTGAAGTTAACGGAAAGTTAACCTACGTAGATGTTTTGCTTGGTTGATCTGTTCGCCACCCTGGTGGTCCCCTCTATAGGGTTCGTAGTTCCGACCGTTGGTTTGGGCCTACTTCCGCCGTTTGGCTTCTGTGGGTTAGGGCCACCACTCCGCTAGGTGGTACCTCGAGGGTTCCTTTAAGCTGTGTCGGTGGAAGTCTGATCTCTACGAGAGGAACGAAGTCGAAGTCACTCCCTTGGTCCCGTCGGGCTAGAATGTCGTTGACCTTTCAGAAAATAGGTTCACCGAAGGAGAGTTGGAATCATAAGCTGCAGCCCTAGGGAGATTGAGTTTTCAAGGTTCTGTATAGGGGCCTCGGACGGGGATACTTTCAACACCTCTCAGAATATCGATGCTCCTCATAGGCCCATGGACTTCATGACGGTATACACTCGCCCCTCACTCTCTGGAGTGGAGTGTAGAGGAGACCTGCACTTCCCTCCACTGACTCCTCTGTATCTCATTGCGGCCTTAAGGAGCGCTGGATAATCGCCCTCCATTATTGCCTCCACTAGAGTCGTAAGTTTCTCCTGTATTTTGAGAGCTTCTCTGAGATTTCCATCTCTTGTCAGTCTCACAGCTTGTACCACTAGTTCTGGGGCTACGTTACCACTGCCAGCTACAGTGCCATCAGCTCCTCTTGCTATCGCATCCACTATCAACCTATCCTCACCCATGAGGCTGTTAAAGCTTGAATTGGCCTCCTTGGCGTAGGCTGTTAATCTAAGGAAGGCCACTAAGTCGGACGTGGTGTACTTCATCCCGCTCACCACCCCCTCTTCGACCAGTTTGTGGAGAGCTGTAGGAGGAAATTCGTACCCCACCAGGGAAGGAATGTTGTAGACATAGACCGGCAATCCCACCTTAGCTATAGACTCATAGAACTTCACTATTCCCAACTCGTCCGTCCTATGATAGAGAGGAGGTATAGTTATTAGCTCACTCGCTCCAACGTCTGCGTACTGTTTCGCCAGCTTCGCGGCGTTGTACGAGGAGTTCTCATTTATTCCTGCAATTACCTTACCTTTTCCATGTTCAACTACAGTTCTCACAACTAGGACCTTCTCCTCCTCACTTAACATATTGAACTCTCCAGTTGTCCCTAGGGCCATTATCCACTCTATTCCCTCCCTTAAGAGATATCGTGTTACCTCACCCAAGGCATCTAGGTCCAACTCTTCTTTTTCGTTGAACGGAGTGACTATTGGAACTACTATTCCCTTCATTTACGTTAGGGACTCCCCAGTCATGTAAAAACCTTTTGGTTGATATGGAGAAGACGGTTAACTACTATTCACAGTTAAAGTGAAACCTGGCGAGGAATCTTTCTCCTTCTTCGGATGATGTCGATATGCCTCTCATCGCAGCTATTCCTAGACGGAACTATTCAGCGAACCGATGTATCCCAGCCCAGGAAGGATTCCCTCCAAGGGGGCTCGTAGTCCCACCACCAGTTCCGGTTTACATCTCTCGTTTGGTGGACAGTAGGGGCGGCATCAAAGCTCCCCATCCAAAGGGAGACTTCCATTCCCGAGCTCTAGTCTCTCAAGAGGGAAGATGCCAATTCCCCCAGTCCCATTGAGCCCTCGATCGGGCTGAAAGAGGGAAGTCGTTAGTATCTCTGAGAAAATTTTAGAAAAACAATGTTTAAATGAAAGACCGTCTGGTCCCACCAAAGGCTTTGCCCCCCTTCAACCCCCATTAAGATAAGTAATGCTCCCCGTATCGCCAGCAAAGGCTTTTGACTAACCTCCGACGAGTCGAACAGTTTCACAACCCGTCCTCCCACCCCCACTAAAGGACGAGGTTTGTCGTTAATAGTTTATCACTTATCATCGATTAGAAAGTATCTATTCTTTGAGTTATCATCGTAAACTATCACACTGGATTCCTCAGTAATGGTAGCGGCCTTCTCTGCAGAGGGTTGTCCACCTTTTACGTAGAACATTGTTGTCCGTGCTAGCCCAACGGGGAAGGACCAGACGATCTCCTTCAAGAAGTGAGGAACTCTCTTCAGGAAGTAGCTCTCGGCGTTCTTCAATAGAGCTAACTTCCTAGGGTGAACTCTGGTCTTGAGAAGCTTGCTTCTAACCCACTTTCTGATGTAGAACGAGTAATTTCCATAGAACTGCATGAGTTGAATGAGGGTCGGATGAACTCTGGTCCTCATGACTGGGGTGAGCAAGTCGAACTGCGACCAGTCCAGCGTGAAGAGCTTGCCGTTCTTAATAGCGTCGACGAAGACTCTTGTACCTGGAAGGGGTGTGTATATAGAGAATTGAACTCCGTCAGCGCCTACGTCGGATAGCTTATATGCAAATTTAACAGTTCTCCACATGTCTTTCAGGCCCTCGTACGGAGCTCCCAATATTAGCCCCACTAGCACAACTACTCCGTTTTCGTCTAGAACCTTAACTGCCTTCTCAGCCCACGAGGTGTTTAGTCCCTTGTGCATCTTCTTTAGAGTTTCCTCGCTCCCGGACTCTACTCCCAAGAACGCCACTTTGAGTCCAGCGTTCGCGGCCTTCTCAATTAAGGTTGGATTCCTCGCAGTGATATCTGCCCTCATTTGGGCTATCCACTTCACTTCGACTCCCTCGTTTATCATACAATCGAACAACTTCTCCCTCTGTTTTATGTTGGGGAAGACAACGAAGATGTCGTCAACGAAGAAGATCCATCTATATCCGAGGGACTCAACCAGCTTAACCTCCTGCATTATTCTAGACACACTCTTGTTCCTCCACTTGTTCCCCCATGTGGGTGTGACAGAACAGAAGTCGCAAGCGTAGGGACATCCCCTAGATGTCTCAATACATGCTACACTTTCCCCCTTACCGAATATATCGAAGGTATACTTTTCCCTGTTAACCAAGTGAAACGCCGGAACGGGGATCGTATCCAAATTTGTTATAAGAGGCCTTGGTTTAGTTTTCCTGATCTCCCCTCCCTTGTAGTAGGCTATCCCCTTCACGTCCTCAAGCTTCATCTTGCCGTTAAGGCAATGCACTAGGTCCACCATAGTACCGTCTCCCTCCCCAAGCACGACTACATCGAAGCCTCCCTTCAACGTCTCGGTGGGGGTAAACGTAGCGTGATGTCCCCCAGCCACGAGTACAGTATCTTTGAGCTGCTCCTTAATCCTCCTGGCGAGCGAAAGGGAGACCTCTTGGGCAGCGGTTGCATGGATCGTTATCCCCACAACGTCTGGGTCCCACTTCGTTGCCTCATCTACTACCGACTCTACTGTCATCATTCCGTCGGCCTCCATGTCTACTACTCTAGCTTCTGTACCTTCCACACTCAATACATCTCCCGCCAACTGGAGAAGACCCAACGGTGTAGGGAGGAAGCCAAAGCTCTTCTTGTAGGCAGTCTTGGTGGGATTTATCGGCCTAATGAAGAAGGCTTTCATGACATGGACTATTGAGTAACCAAGTAAAGCTTGTTCACAAAACGGATTTATGCTGTTATTTTTTCCTGAGAGAGGAAATTTAAACCTCGGAAAAGGGTTTAACCTCGTCCATTTAACTGCATCGCATGGAGGGTAGGATAAAGGTCGTGGTGGGGAAGTTGGGACTGGACGGACACGACAGGGGAGCCAAGGTTATCGCTAGAGCGCTGAGCGAGGCCGGAATGGAAGTAGTGTACACTGGACTAAGACAAACTCCAGAGCAACTCGTGAGGACCGTCGTTCAGGAGGACGCTGACGTTCTTGGAGTCAGCGTACTCAGTGGCGCCCACATGGAGCTCATGTCGAAACTGATGGAATTGCTCAATCAAAGAGGAATTAAGGACATCACCGTGGTGTTGGGAGGTATTATACCCAAGTCTGACATAGAGAAGCTACGCTTGTTGGGAGTAGACGGCGTCTTCCCCCAGGTACTATGATTGATGAGGTAGTGAAGTTCATAAAGGGCAAGGTCGCCGAGAAACGAGGGAAAAGGATTGAATGAGTTACTGCGGCTAGCGGAGCAGGGGATGAACTAGCAATATCTAAGGTGCTCAGCGGAGTAGAGTACTTGAGGGAGGAGTCCTACAGTTATTTGGACATGCTCATAAAGAGAGCAGGAAAGGCACACGTAATAGGTGTGACGGGTCCGCAGGGTGTTGGAAAGAGTACGCTCATAGGACAGGTAGCGAAGGCTCTCTCTTCTTCTGGGCGAAGAGTGGGAGTAATAACTGTAGATCCCACGAGCCCCTTCTCGTCGGGCTCGTTCATGGGGAACCGAGTTAGAATGAATGGGTTGGACAAGGTCTTCATTAGGAGCCTGGCGACAAGGGGGTTCGCAGGAGGAGTCGGAGTGCACGCTGCCCTCCTAATAGAGGCAATGGATGGACTGGGATTCGACGAAATAATTTTAGAGACTGTGGGGGCTGGACAGGTGGACACGGACGTGATGCACATGGCACAGACGGTAGTAGTAGTCCTAGCCCCCGGGGTCGGAGATGACGTGCAAGCCCTCAAGTCTGGGCTGATGGAAATCGGACACATCTACGCCGTCAATAAGAGGGATCTTCCGGAGTCGGAGAGGCTAGTACAACACGTTAATTTCGCCCTATCCTTGAGGGGTGGAGAGTGGAAACCTAGGTTAGTGCTCACGGCGGCCCAAGTAGGGGAAGGGATAGAGGAATTGCTATTGGCCTTGAGGGAGCATCTAGCTTGGCTAGGGAGTATAGGAATCGACGAGTCCCTGAGGAGGAGACGGCGAAAGCTCCTAGAACTTCTCTTAATAAAGAGAGCTGTAGAGGCGGTGGAACAAGCGTTAAGGATCTCAGAGGAAAGGGTGGAGGAATTCGCTCGAGGTACGGCAGGTCTGAGGGAGATCGTCAGTGAAATAGCCAGGGAGGTGAAGATCTAACGGCCGAGGAGGCTCGAAGGGCTTTCAAGAGTGGAAGGCCCATGCTTGCTCTTTCCCTGGTTAAGGGCTGGGTGAAGAGTTACGTAGAGGAAGTGGCGAGAGACAAGAGAGTAGAATTGGAACAAATCATGGGAGACCTCGATCCCGATTGTCTTAGTTTGCTTAAGGCTGTGTTGAATTCTCCCGCACTAACGGAGGATTTGGCCGTGTTCGTCCCCAAACCGAGCGAGGAGGAGTTCGAGTCGCTGGTGGCAAAGGTTCAGGTTTGTTTAGGAAGGCTGTAAGATTTTCTATTTCTCTTAATTGAAGTCATATCCATGTACGATTTCACTAGACTCCCCACGCCTATTACACCGACCACTGAAACAACTAAGACGAATCCGACGTTAACTGCATCGAGATTAGGAATTGGGTTACCTGTAGATATTGATAATTGATCCAAGAGAGGAAAAGCGACTATTAGAAGCCCTATAAACATGAAGGCTATTCCGCCGTAGTAGAGAGTTCTCCCTGCCGTACTTCTTCCTATTATAGAGATTTCTTCTTGGGTTAACTTTTTAATCCTTGCTAAATTAGCGAACGCGGCACCGAAGAGGATCTGCATCGACATAGTCCCCAACCCGAACATTGCCCCAGGTAAGGGGCATAAACAACACTGGGGACTTGGGGTGCCAATACGAAGGTCACTATAGTAGCGTAGGCTCCGAAGCCGAAGCCGGCAATAAGTCCGTGCAGCACAGTCATCTTCAGGGGGACCTCCCTATTATGTGCCATGTCTTCACTCACCCTCGACGCGCTGGACGTGTGATGTGGATTGCCCCCAAGCAGTTTGTCCACAGGTAGGTGTATGTACCTTCCTTTTAACACGTACGAGCCAGCGACTGCCATTACCACTCCCACCACGATGTAGACGGGACCGTCAAGATTGTACCTCTGGTAGAAGGCCGCTAATCCGACGAAACCAAGTGTGGTTAACAAGGCCCTCTGTGCAGTGAAACCCGTCGAAAAGAGAAACCCGGCCTTCATTCCCCTCCTCGTACTGTAACTGCCTACGGCGTAACTGAAAGTTATAGGCCACGTGTGCTCATCTGGCGTGGCACCATGCATCATGCCTAGCAAAAACGAGAGGAACATGATAGCAGGCAAGGTCAATCCTTCCGGGGGATTCAACAACAGGTTTAACAGGGACATTTCAATCGTATTAGGGTACCCCTAATACGATAAAAAGTTTTCTCTAGCCACCTCTATGTACCGACCTCCTTCCCGCCCTGAAGGGTGAGTGTTCCCCGAGGTCTCAGGTATTACACCCCTTTTACTGGTCCTACTCTGTTGTGGTCTAACAGGAACTTTCAATTCCTTCTACGATGCTTCCAACTTCCTGAGTTTCTTCTCATGGAAACCGTTGGGTAGGAATCTGACCACGTTGGTTCTCTTGTTCCCGAACTCCCCCTGGTAGACACCTTCCCCTGATGTTGCGGGAGAGATTAGCTCCCGCTTCTTACTCTCTAAGGATTGACCAGAAGAGGAGATCGAGCACATCTGTTGTACGTGGTATTTTACTATAAGGGGGCGATCCGTCCTCACGGAAGGGGACTTTCGCCCCTTAACCCCCCAATTATCTTAAAGTCCGTTTATCGCAAAGGAGATTGAGGGGCGGAAGACCACAGTGAGGGGGATAGCCTCCCTCATTTAAATGTTGGTTTTCAAGAAACTACACCAATGATACTCTCCGACGGAGGTAAAAGTTGCTGAAGAGCCTAGAAGTGGGGGTCGGAGAGGTACGCCTCCGTCCCGTCCAAGGCCCTTCGTGAGCACAAACGAGTCAGGCAACGCTAGGGGCCAGGACGGCCCTCGGTGCATGTTGAGCCCTCTACCCGTGTCTGGTTACGAGCAATAGGGCCATGAAGCAGGAAACTCAGTCCTCCAGGTCGGGGAGAGTTCACCTAGCTGTAGTACAATAGAGTTAAATGGCGGTAGAGACTTAATAAGATCGTGGAGGAACTAACAGGGACTAGGCTGAAGATATACTATTTCCTCCTCTCGCAAGGCAAACCCATGAGTCTTCGCAAAATTCAGAGAGAGCTAAACATCAGCTCGCCTAGCGTCGTTCAGTACCACATAAAGAGACTGATGGAAATGGGGTTGGTCTCTGAGACAGACGAGGGCTACGTTGTGAGTAAGGTAATCTTGGAAGACTACGTCAGAATAAGGAGCAGTCTTCTCCCGAAGTCCCTTTTCCTCAGTTCCTTCTTCGTCACCTCGTTAATAATAGGTATCCTCCTTTGGAGGGAAACTGAGATCGCGCTGAGCTACTCCCTTTCAGTAATAGGTGTAGCAGCAGCCATTACGATAATTGACTTTATGAAGAAAAGGCGCAAGGTCAAATTCTGACGACGTAGTAAAGTGTGAAGAGTGAAGCTAAGTTCACAACTGAGATGAACAGAGAAGGCATAGAGTACCTCAAATCGCTTCCGGCCGACCACATGTAGAAACTCACAATTAATATCGTGTTTTCCAGAGTCAGTAAGACGCCTAGAAAGGCCAGGGCTGCAGTAAGGGTAGACTTGACCTTCCCTCTAAGAGAGAAATATTCCCTCAATATCAACACTGCCAGACTCAAGGCTAATATCTCTAGGGCGATGTTGGTGATCCAGATAGCGTGCACGTGCGTTGAAAGTCTATGAATGATATAAGCTTTTACCAGGTTTTAGGACGCGTAATCGATTCAAGTCTTTAAAGAGGATCTGCGCAGCCTCTCGACAAGTTCCTCTCTTCTCACAAGGTTACCTTCAGCGTCGACTAGGAGACTTCCAGCTTCCCCAGTCCTTCCCCATCCCACATACCAGAGAAGTACTGAACCTATCAGCATCGACATAAGTGCCCACTGCACCACGTCGAAGGAAGTGAAAGTGGTGAATAGTCCCCACATGTTCAGGCCAGTTACTAGTAGGGGAATAGTTACACCTCCTACCGTAAGTGAAGATATCCTACTGAGGAAGACCGGGACTCCCACGCCGTCCACAATTCTACCGACTATCCAGAAGAGACTAGAGATGACACTTATATCGAGGAATGCCTGTTGAAATCCCTCGTATAAGGCGGTGATTACACCTATCGCGGCTGTAATAATGCCGACTGTGAGTGTAGCTATCACGGGCTCTGAGGACTTTGACAACTTCCTAAAGACTGAAATTGCGCTGTTCTCCCTAGCAAGATTAAACAATATCCTAGATGAGGCGACCGTGGTACCCACATTGGAGGCGAGTAAGCTATTGATAGCAAGGGCCGTGACTAACGTGAAAGCTACTGGACCGATCTTCTCGGCCTCAATGAGCAACGGTTGTTGGGCAGAGGACAAGCCCCCGAGGGAAGGACCCCAGAGCGCCACCAACGCATAGGTGCCGAGGAACATAGCGGTTCCTCCCAAGGCGAGAGCGAGCCACATCCCCTTAGAGACTGTACTTGTAGGGGACCTGCTTTCCTCCCCGAGATAGGTGGCTGTCCCGGCACCAGATATACTCACGACAGAAAGTATGAAGGCAGTAGCTAGTCCTTGTGTACTAACGTGGGCATCGAAGAGCCTAGAGAGCTGAAGACCCCCAGTGAAGACCGCGACCCCAAACAAGGAGAACAGGAGAACAACCTCTGCGGTGGCGCTTATGGTCACCACGTATCCTAAGAGCTTTCGTATGTTTGTCAGGGAAATGAGAGAAGGGTAAGCGACGGCAGCTAGTGCTGCCACCCACAACAGCCACTGAGGAACGATGAAACCCACGAGCGAGCCCACTACCCTTACGATCACCACTACAGTAAGCACGTTTACTGCGTTCAAAAGGACGTAAGCGAACAACTCCGTCACTGCCTCGAAGAAGCTCACTTCCTTCACTCCCCACGCCACAGAGGAGAAACTATAAAACCCGCCTGCGCTAGCCACTTTGTCTGAGTAACGTGTCAAGGTGTATATCCACATTGCGCTCGCAATTAGAGCGAGAACTGTGGCAATAACAACTGAGCCTCCAGCGTATTCAACGGCAGCAGAAGTAGTCGAGACTACGCTCCCAAGGGGGGCTGTGACCGCCATAGCTTGTGCGTAACTTTCCTTGAGACCAAGAACTCCCCTAGACAGCCTCTCCATCGCCATAATGTTCTCCCTTTAAGCTTTTCTGTCTATGTTGAAGTTAAAAACCTTCCTGCTCGTGAGGGAGATAAAGGATGAAAGCTTATAAGAGATGCCATAGCAAACTTTTCATCCGAGCTTAAGGGGTGGATGCACTGTTTCTAACCACACGTCTAGAACAGAATTAATAGGTGAGGAGAAACGAAAAGTAGGTTAAGTTTAAGGTAACAATACCGCATACTTGATTGTTGCTGAACGACTGAAATTTTTAAATCGTAGATGGGAGGTAAACTGAATCCTTTCTGAAAGATATAAGCTTAATAGAATTGGGACGGCCACCAGTCAGCGACCTTGTCTACCTTTAGGCCTAGAGTAGAAAGTATAGTTTCCCGATCTTCTGTACCGAACCTCACATCGAAGTGCACCTTTAGCAGGGGGTAAGGATATCCCCTAATTATGGGGACTGAAGTTAGAAGTGATAGAAGTTCCTTGATGTCTGCTCCACTAGTCCATTCTAACTTAAGAACCGGTCCTCCTTTCTCAAGTCTGACGAAAGATTCTAGGAGAGTTACGTTAAAGAAAGAGCCTAACCTCACCTCCCGTAGGTCGGAGAAGCCAGGAGACGCCGTTAGAACCTCGTAGAGATAGTGATCTGGGTAACCGAGACCCATGGATGACGCCCGGGAGGTCTTGGAGATCCAGAGCACGTTGGGAGCATGAATCACGGGATCTATAGCCCTAGTCAGATCTACTTTCAGTTCATTTAACGAGTCCTTTTTCAGTAAGTTCAGTTTAGCTTTAAGGCTACCATCCATGAGCACTAGGTCCGCTGAATCAAGGGAGTTAGAGGCTAATCTGAGCTCCATCATGCTCATATGGGCGCCTACTACGTCTTTACCGTTCTTACCTGGTCTAAGAACTCCCACGCGTGCGTCCTCCAGCAAGACCCTCGTGGTCTCGTCGTGAACTAACACCTCCGCGTCCACCGCATATATTACTCCGCCCCTAGTTTCCCTGTAGAACATCCCGCCGTCTACTGCTGCTACAGAGGCCTGAACGGGGGAGGGAGTGAACTCCTTCCAGCTTTCCCGCACAGCTAATTTGACCCTATCAGGGAAGGAATTGGGCGAGGGCAGCGGATCTGCACAAACCTCGGGCCAATGGAGGGTAACTTGCTCGAGGACCTTCTTTATCACTCAAACCTCGCCTCTTGTGGCCTCCTTTCCAAAACCTTGCTCCTGCCGTCGTTAACCACTTCGATTATATTGTCCCCCGCCGTCTCCAATTCCCTATCGTGTGTGACCACTATGAGTTGAGGTACAATACTCACTGCGTTCCTCACTATATCCACCAACTCGCTCCTCCTAGATTCATCTAGGTGTATAGTAGGCTCGTCCATAACCATGAATCCTATCTCTTGTGACGCCATTCTTGCAAGTGCCAGTCTCAAGGATATCGCCAGTGCCACTCTCTCGCCTCCACTGAGAGCCCTCACATCCACCCACTGCCTATCAGGTCTATAGGCTCTGACGCTGAACTTCCCGTCATCGTTCACTACCTCGAAGTTGGAGAACCCTAGATTGAATTCCTTGACTACAGAGTTAAGATGGTAATCTAAAATGTCCTTGGCTCTGGTTATCAGATATCCCTTGAGTTTGCTTTGACCTAGAACTGTCCTCAACCTGTTCAGCCTCTCATACGCAACCCTCAACCTCTTAACGTCTTCAGCGGCCACCTCTAGGTTCCGAAGTTCCTCTGAAATTTGGCCTAGCTCTCTCCTTCGCTCTTCGTTCTGCCCACGGAGACTGAAGGTAACCTCCGTGAGCTTCCTCTCCCTTTCTTCTAACCTAGCCACCTCTTCTTTAACCTTCTCTAGTTCCAGTGGAGTGTAGTTGAGGGATCTTAGCTCCTCTTCCTTGACTTCCAGTTGTCTCCTGTAGTCCTCAACAGACTGACTCAATAGGTAAGCCCTCTGTTTTAGCTCCTGTAGCCTATCTAATTGCGTCTGAGCGTTCCTCAGCTCGCGTTCCATCATTTCTACGTATCGCTCATCTATCCCCTGCAATTCCGATTTCAACCCTTCCTGTTTGGCTAGGTTGTCCCTCAATTTCATCTCGAGCGCTTCCACCTGCCTCTTCACTCTCTGGACTTCTTCCTCAGTGGAGTCGGACAACCTCAAGAACTCGTCGTGAATTGCCCTTAGCTCCTTTTCCTTGGAGGAAAGTTCCTCAAACTTCTTCGCTAGAGGTTCGAGTTTCTCCATTTGGTCGCTTATTTCCCTTTTTCTTTTCAATACGAGCTCAAGCTCTGCCTTAGAGCTTTGAAGTTGATTGAGAAGGACAGAGACCTTTTCTCTCTGCTTCTCGAGTTCCTTCACTCTGGCCCGGGTCCAGGAAAGCTCGTCGTTCAGTTCAACTTCCCTGGCGTCCAACGATAGTAACTCGTCCTCTGCTTCCGACTTCAATCTCCTCTTGTGTTCTTCATCTAGGGGCCTCCCGCAGACTGGACAGACTTCCCCCCTTATCTTAGATAGCCTCTCCTTTAGCTCATTTCTCTTGGTATATAGGTACTTTAGCTCACTGGAAAGTTCCGACTCCCGCTCTCTTAAATTCGAAATTTCACTTGAAATTTCCCTCTCTCCAGGCATAGACTCGAGCTCGGTCGACAACCTCTCCGCAACAGCAGAGGTAGTTTTCTCCTTCTCCTCCAACTGTTTAAGGGCGGCCTCTAGTCTGGTGTACTCCATGTACTCTCCATTGAGCTTATTGAGCGCCTCTCTCAACTCCTCGTACTGACGGGCTTTAGCTTCGAGTTGAACTCGTCTAGCTGCCCGAACCTCTAAGTTGCTCAATTGGGTCTTAAGGGTCCTAAGCTGAGAACTGAGGGTGGAACCAGCGTCCTCCAAGTTCTTGAAGTTCTGTAGCTTCAGCTTAAGCTCGTTAACCTTGCTCAACTCTTCTACTTTTCTTCTGAGTGCCTCTATCTTCTCGTCGCTGGGGAGGGAGGTCTTGACTTCACTTAACTCAACTTCGAGTTCGGAGATCTTTTTGAGTAGTCTTTCAACGTCGCTACTAAGTGTGACGTATTTGCTTTGTAGGCCGAGGAGAGTGTCCCTCTTTTTCCTGTAATCGTCGAGAGTTCTACGTACTTCTCGGAGCTCACTCTCACTGACCATTAACTCCTCCTCTCCCTTAGACAGTTGAACCTCGAGATCCTTGCGCCTTCTAGTCAACTCCTCTCGTCTCTTCATCCTCTCCTCTGCTATTTTCAAGTCCGCCTCAACCTTCTGTTGCAGAGCTCTTATGGGACCGTTAGTTGAGACGAGTTTCTCTATTCTATCAAGTCTCAACAAGAATGTCATCACTTCCCCCAACGAATCGAAGACGTCCTCGATTCTTCCTTGTCTGACGAACACCGTAGAGGTTAGTA
The DNA here is from genome assembly GCF_003967175.1 of Sulfodiicoccus acidiphilus. Lineage (NCBI taxonomy): Archaea > Thermoproteati > Thermoproteota > Thermoprotei > Sulfolobales > Sulfolobaceae > Sulfodiicoccus > Sulfodiicoccus acidiphilus. The sequence continues at coordinate 689,847 of NZ_AP018553.1, forward strand.
CGTTCTCATCGACCTTCAAAAGGTCTCTAATCCCTGCGGTCACTCCTCTAGCGCTCCTGTGAATAGGTTCATTGTTTCTCATGAGGAGGTCTTGAGGGTTGTTGCTTGTCAGCTCCCTCCTGACTTTGTACGTGACGTCCCCCTCAAACATGGAGAGTTCAACTAGACCTCTCCTGGTTCCTCGCCTCAATAGCTCGCCTATACCTCCCCTACTAGGTGTCCTAAAGAGGGCGAAAAGTATGGCGTCAACCACACTGCTCTTTCCCGCTCCGTTCTGGCCGACAATGACGTTTACACCCTCAGAGAACCGAACCAGCGTGTCCTCGTGGCTAAGGAAGTTGACCAGCTTCACAGACGCTATTTTCAAGTGAAAGCGAACCTCCTCAATTCGTCTTCGACACTCTCGTCACTTACCTCTATGATCTGCATGATCTTAGAGATCTCCTGTTCAGTATAACCGTTCTCCTTAAGGTATTGTGATATTATCTCTCGAGCTCCTAGGGACTTCACGTCTGCCCTTATTCCGTTGGAAACCACAGTCCTGTCGTCTAAGTTGTAATACTCGGCCACCTGAAGGAGGGAAGAGAGGACTTCCATGACATCTGACCTCCTCCTGGTCTTACCGATCAACGTGATATGAACTACGGGCCTCCTATGGTACCTGCTCAACTCTACCTTTAACTCTTCTACTTTAGACTCAAGGGTCTCCGAGTCTACCTGAAACTCCAGTTGCGGTCTGACCTCCACATCGATTTGCTGCAAATTAGGTTCTCCCTTGGACAAGTCCACTAAGTAGGCCCCCTTACGGTCTCTTTTATAGCTCTCAATTTCCTCCCTTCTCATGACCTCGGGAGATCCGGCTATGGCCAACAAGGAGCCGTCTGGCATCTTCTCCCTCTTTCTGCTATGTATATGTCCTAGAGCGTAATAGTTGAACCCCTTGGGGAGATCCCCTAACTCCAACTGCCAAGAGTTTTCATATGGAAGGTACTCTCTCATCCCTTGGTGCAACATAAGGACGTTCCTACCCTCTCTAGGCCTTGCGTTGGATAATAGTTGCCTCAACAACTCCTTAGAAGCCGTAGGATGGTGGGGAACGCCGAAGATGTTTATTTGAACGTCGTCCCTCACGGTGAACGGTTGCTCTGGGGTGGAGAGCACTTCCAAAAGGCCGATCTCTTTCAGTAGTTTGTGAGTGTAGGTTCCCTTCCTCTTCGGAGTATCGTGATCACCGGGTATTGAAATGAAGGGAATTCCTCTTTCCTTGAGCCTCCTCAACTCCCTCACAGCTACTAACTCGGCAGTGTTGGAGGGCTCGTAAACGTCGAACAGGTCCCCCGTGTGAACGACGGCCTTGACGTGCTCCCTAATGGCAGCGTCTACCAGTTGACTAAAGGCGTGGTAAACGTCCTGCTCCCTCGAGTCTAAGTTATACTGTCTCTTACCAAGGTGTGTGTCGGAGACGTGCATTATCATCAAAGGTCACCCATTTGGGCCACTTTCCTAGCTAAGGAAATCGAGTTCTCCATCTCCTCCTTCGCCCTGGTCCATTCTCCGATTATATCTGGATCCGAACCTCCTAAAGTTCCCTCAAACTTGTCCACCTGGAGTATCGCGGGAATGGAGACGATCTTTCCCACTACGATGGCTTGACCCGTGTTCAAACTGGAGAGTTGTTCCACTAGGTCCTCGCTGAGGTTGTCACTAGACTCTAGTATGTACCTCTTGTCTGAGGGTTCCACGATCCTTAGGACGATCTTATTGGTCATTTGACTAAGGATGTTTTCGTCCAATCCCTTCGGCCTCTGACTGACTATGACCAAGGAGACCCCGAACTTCCTTCCTTCCCTCGCTATTTTGGCTGCCCAAAACTTCGCAAGAGTGGGACTCCCCTTAGGGAGGAAGACGTGGGCCTCCTCCAACACAGTCACAACTGGAAAGAACTTGGTGTTCCCTCCCCTGGACCTCGCGCTCCTAGAGGACTTACCAGTCTCCAATAGCCTTCGAAGGTAGTGGGAAACCACTGCATCCATCGCTTCTTCATCTAGATTTATGAGATCTACTACGTTGACGTGTCCCAGCTTCAATTGGTCCACTACGTCCTTAGCCGTGAAGTCTATAATGGAAGCGTAGGTTTCAGCGAAGTCCTCCAGCTTATTGAGTACTTCAGCCGTAGTGTCCTTACCTCCCTTTCCCTGGAGTTCACTTTCGTTAGCCCCCAACATTCCCTTCAGTCTCTCTACGAACTCCTGTGCGGTGGAGGGTAGGGAGATCTGACCCTCTTCTCTACCCTTCTCAAGTGACTCCTTGAAGGTCTTCCATATGGTTCTCAATATCCTATACTGTACGAAGGCGTTGTCCCTTATGTTGATCAGGGTGGCGAACTCACGGGTGCTCAGCTTCAGAGGATTGAGCTTAGGTTGAATTGGATTCAGCTTGTCTATCGTGCTCGCAGAATACTCCCCGTGGTAGTCGAAAATTACCACAGCCCCTCCTAGTGAGGCGATCCTCTGGGCCAATACGGCGACTGTATTGGACTTTCCAGAGCCAGTGGCCGCGAGGATGGCTAGGTGACGAGTGAGGTACCTCAGCCTAATCTTGACTTCGGTCTCCGAGCCCACTAGTTTACCTAACCTAAGGTCGCCGTCGGAGAATACCGCTGCTAACTCTTCGTTAGTGGGTTCTCTCAGAGGGGTCCCTGGAGGTGGGGAAGGTCCGGTTGGAGGAGAGCACGATCGTTGAGGTTGCACAGTAGTTTGACCCTTACCGTAATGTACTCTGGGAACTTAACGTTGGAATTCAGTCTCATGTTAGAGATTCTCTCGGCCGCGTCGGGATCCCTAATGGAGCCGTTAAGTAGAGGACTTCCCCTGGACACTTTCGTCACTAAACCGAGGACTTTGTAACCATCGTACTCCAACACAACGTAGGTACCTAACCTGACTTTGCTGGCTGTTATCGCAGTGGCGGATAGAGTGTCAGCCTCGTCAATTACGTGCCCCAGTACCACCTGTTAAGAGTTGCCTCCACTTTATTTAAACTGTACCTAAAGGAGATCAGGTAATACCAGAAAGAGGAAAAATTAGGTTATAAGGCTTTGGCGGTCCTTTTGAGAACCTCGGCTATTCCCTTCTCTTGCTCCGCAAAGGAGCAGAGCATCTTCTCGATGTCGGGGTGACCCTCTTCCTTAGCCTTCATGGCAACTACGTTGTACTCACTGACGTGCTGGAGGTCCTCGACGTCGGCCAATTCCTTGGCAGTGGCCTGCAGCCCCTCAGCCTTCACCAAGGTCTCGAATATGGCTTTGGCGTGTCCTAGTTCCACTGCCGCTTTCTCCCTGAGGAGCTTCGCTTCCTCAGTCCTCCCTACGGCCTCCATTCTTTCGGCCAGTAACGCCAAGGTCATATAGTCCTCGGCGTTGGCCCTCAATAATTCCTTGAGACCCTTTTCGGTCTCTTTCCCTAGAGACATACGCAAACCCTACTCTTTCAGTGACATAGATAGTATAAAAGATTTCGGCAATTCGTTTGAACATTTACTCCGTAATGTTTTACTCTGGTGTTAGATATTTCTTAGCTACTAAGAAACCTATGAACAACATCGCAACAGCGAAGACGAAGAGATAGAAGAGGTACATGGCAATTGGATCTCCATTCAGTATGACATCCCTGCCCAGTTCGGCTGAGTAAGTTATTGGATTTACGTCGCTGAGGTACTTCATCCAAGTGGGATAAAACGATAGGGGGAAAAGTGCGGTGCTGGAGAACATTAATGGCAAATTGATCAGGTTGGCTATGACATTAGGTAGCTGCCAGTCGGCGGATCTCATGGTGACTATGAGGTATAGCGAGGAAAAACCCACCCCTAGTAGAATAAGACCCACAATCCATTCCGCGAAACCCACGGGGTCTGCCGGCAGCACTACTCCGAAGGCTATTCCTGCGAGAAGCATCACTGGGACTTGGATGAGGCCTCTGGTCGTCGCTCCCCCTACCTTCGCCAAGAAGATGGACCACTTCGGTGCTCTAGTTACCATGACTTTTTTCAGGTATCCGAACCGCTTGTCCTGTATCATGCTCATGGAACTGAAGAGGCCTATGAACAACATGGAGACCGAGAGCTCGCCTGGCAAAAGGAAGGCGATGTAGTTGTTGGTGTGGAAGAAGGTGGTGAGGAACTCCTTGGGCACGTTAGTGAGGCTGCTTCCAAAGAAAGCTATCCACATTATGGGTTGCACTAACATAATGATGATCACTCCAATGTTCCTGAAGGTCTTCTTTAGTTCCCTCTTGTAGAGGACCCAGAACTCCTGCAGCATCTTTATCCCCTTCTCGCCCTCCTGATAGTCATGTAGAACTTCCTATAGTCGACCTCAGAGTCGTCTAATTTCTTCCCAGTTAGCTCCATGAAGACAGTATCTAGGGTCGGTTTTTCTATCTTTAATGACTTTACTTTGGAGAAGTTGACTGATTTCAATAAGTCCACTACTGTCCTATCTGCGCTGTTCACCTTGACTCTCACCTTACCATCGTTCATGTTAACTGAGACCATACCGGGGACATTCTTGAGGACGTTGGGATCGAAGCCTTCTTCGACCTCTAGCTCCACTACATCTCCTCCAACCCTAGACTTCAGTTCCTCTGGCGTCCCCATAGCAACGATTCTCCCTTGTGTGATTATTGCGACAGTACTGCAAAGCGAGTCGGCCTCCTCCATGTAGTGGGTTGTCAAGAAAACAGTGACTCCCATCTCGCCGCTTACAGTCCTTATAAGAGACCAAAGCATGGAACGGGTGTTAACGTCCAATCCTATAGTCGGTTCATCCATGAAGATTACCTCTGGCGAGTGGAGCAAAGCCGAGGCTATCTCCAGTTTCTTCCTCATCCCAGTGGAGTACTTCCCCACAGGCCTTTTTGCGTACTGAAAAAGGTCAAAGTACTTCAGGAGTTCAGCGGCTCTTTCCTTCCAATCCCTGACTCCTTGTAGCTTCCCTTGGATCTCCAGGTTCTCCCAAGCGTTCAGGTCATCGTCGAGTATGACGTCTGAGGATATCCAACCTATCCTAGACTTCACCTCCTGCGGTTGCCTCACCACGTCTAAACCACTCACTAAGGCCTTTCCTGACGTTGGAGGAATGAGACCCGTGAGGATCTTGATGGTGGTGGTCTTTCCCGCTCCGTTTGGGCCCAACAGGCCAAATATCCGTCCCTTAGGAACCTTGAATGAGATAGAGTCGAGAGCGACGAAGTCCCCATATTTTTTGACGAGATCTTCAACCTCTATACTGTACTCCACTTCCATCACCTCAACAATTGATCTAGTTTCTCCCTAACTTCAAGTAGTTTTTTCTTAAGCGCTGGATTTCTATCGAGTTCAGATTTCTCCTCCATAAGATACTCTACATAGTAACTGAGAGTTTCCACCGCCTCTACTGGTCCAGACATCTTCCCGAGTGGACTAGGCTCAGGGACACCGACGAGCTCGTTACGTCCCTTCTCTGTTATCCTGTAGAGCTTCCTATTACCTAATTCTCTATACTCTATCATTCCTTCATCGGTCAACTCCTTGAGCGCCGGGTAAACGCTTCCAGGCGAGGGTCTCCAGAACCCCATACTCGCAGCAGTAATGGAGTCTATTATCTCGGCCCCAGTCATCTCCCGTTGCGATAGCAAACTCAGGATCCAATACTTGAGTCCGAAGGATCTAGCCCTGGCGGCTCTACCGAACCATCCCCACAAACTCGGTCCCTCGTCTATCGATATCGAAATCGATATTTTAAATATTTTGGACTTCCTCAATGTTACTAGACATCAAACTAAATGGACTTGCACTAAATGGCCGTATTACGAAACAACAAGACACTGGTCTTCAGGAGGGCGAGAAAGTCAGTTAGACAGTGTAAGCACAATTAAGGCGGCCGATATGGATGCAAAGAATGCATATAGATACGCATAAAATGGACTGAAATAGTAGAGAAATCCCATCATAGCATTGGCACTCAACAATCCTAGGCTCCGTCCCAACGATAGGAGGCCCATTGAAGTGCCCATGGACTCTTGACTGGCGAACTTGGTCACTAAGAACGGTTCCATAGTTTCAACCACACCCGTGGATGCACCCAATATGGCGGAACCCAGAAACACGAAGCCGACGTGAGGTAGGGTACCAATTATGATGTTTCCCAAGGATGCGAGGCCATAGCCCATCAGTGCTAAGATCTTGACTTCCGAGAAGGAAACCCTACTAACTGTAACTCCGACCAGAGCGGAGGACAAGAGGAACACCGCATAGGACAGGATGGAGAGAGGCTCTGACTTCGACGCCTGGAAAAGAGTTAGTACAGGGAAACCGAAACTATAGGTGGAGAGACCAAATAGTCCCGCGGTCAGACCTAGGGTGGACAGCTTAAGCTTGTTCTTCATTCGCACATTACTACTCTTCTTCCCACTCGTTGACGTAAATAGAATAAAAGTAGAGAGAAAGAAGAAAATAGCTGTGGAAAGGAAGACTTCACTTAATTTCAATTGAATGTAGAGTAGGTAAGATAGAAGAATGACGGAAGCAGTCCCTCCTCCCACATCCAAGGAGTGAAGGAGACCCAAGGCTCGCTTAAGTTCCTGGCCCGTCGCTACTTCCGTGAGCATAGCTCTTCTGGCCGGAGTCCTGAAATTCCTCATCCACCAGCCACCTATAAACAGGGCCGCGGACAGAGGAAGTGAGTAAGGTAGGGCTGAAAACGACATCAATAAAATCATGGAGTTACCTATCAATGCCACTTTGCGTCTCCCCCACCTGTCGGCGGCCATCCCTCCGACGAACCCTACCAAGGAACCCACACCATAGTTAAGCGCCTCTAGGAGACCGTAGTAGTAAACCGGAGCGGCGTAATGAACCACTATTAAAATGGGGAAAAGAGCAATGAGTCCTTGATAGCCCAGGTCGGCGAAGAACGCTGAAAAAGAGAGCTTGTAGATTTCCCTGTTCAACTCTACCATCTCGGTGTAGGTAGCCTACGAGGGTCTAGGGAACTCCAATTTCTCCTCAAAGATTTCAGTGGGTAGGTAAGCAGTAACTATCCAAGTGGGCTGATCGACCACCTCGCTGACTTTCAAGTCCACCGCGGTGCTAGCCAGCATATATGCCTCTACCGGTTCCATATAACCGCTCAAGAAAGCTATGGTTGATTTGACAGCCTTCTTGGTAGCAACCCACATGTTGGAGTCCATTCCTGGAAAGGCCAAGTACTTGCTAAACTCCCTGACTCCAGACGTAACGAACAGAGGTTCTCGAATCCCTGCCCTTTTCACCACGTTGACCCTGAGCTTGATGCGCATTGGGGCCTCAACAGCAGTTCCGCAAACCTCGCCGTCCCCCTGGGCCAGATGAGTGTCACCTATGGAAAACATCGCCCCTCTAACGAAGACCGGAAGGTAGAGTTTGCTTCCAGTGTTAAGGTGTTTTATGTCCATGTTTCCACCGTTCTCCCGAGGTGGGATAGTACTGAACCTTCCCTTGGAGGGGAGCGCTGTTCCTATCACTCCAGGGAAGGGTGAAATGGGAAGTCTCACGCTGAGCTCACCGAACTTGGCCCTGGCTGTGCCTTCCTTTACGTTCCAGAGTTTTAGGGCAGGTCCAGCTAAGTCAACTGGCGAGGTATAGCCTTCGTCAGCGAGTAGTCCGAAGCCTGGGAGTACTGCGGTCCAGCCCCATCCCATATCCTCGAACTCTAAGAACTCCACTTCGAGGGCATCACCTGGTTCAGCACCTTGGACTTCGATTGGCCCGGTGAGGGATGTATTCTGTCGAAATCGAGTCGCCTTAACTGTTCTATATTAGAGGTTGGGGTGATTTGCCCATCTGAGGCTTCTTTAGTCTCCACTTCAATTTCCTCTCCAGAATTCGCCGTGGCTATGGGGGGAAGTTGGTTATCCCACTTGTTATGGGTTATGGCGTGAATGTTTAGCATAAACTTATGACGCCGAAGTGTTATAGAAACGTTTCTCATTCGTCTTCGAACCTTCATCTAAGTTAAATCACATGTTCTCTAGATCAGTTTACAAAAATATTAGGTTGAGGGGCCGAAACCTTCGAAGGTGGAGATGGATACCCCCTAATTAATATTAGTTAGATGTTTTCTTTGTGAAGAAACCAATCTCTTCCCTAACTCGAGGATTTAGTGGGACTGGGGGAGGGGCAGCTAACATCCCTCCATTTCTCTTTATAAAGGCCAGGGCTTTGCGATGAAGGTCCCATTTTCATGTGGGGTGCTCCTCTGACCCCATCGACCGCCCACCGAACGAGAGGTGTACCAAATCGACAGTGGGAACGATGAACCCCCTGGAGGTAACCCTCACCCTTTAGGGCTAGGAGGAAGTCAGAACGTACACTGAAACTTCTAGGCCGTTGAAGGTGGGCGTCCCCCCGTACTTTCCCTTGTAACTCCCGAAGAGCGCGTTGATCGGAGTCCCGTCCAAGTCGATCAGACACGACTTATGCATGTAAACTACATTTGAGGGAATGGCTGGATCCTTCCTGAATTTCACTTTCACTCTGCCGTATCTAGATTGAATGTATCCCTCTCCCTCCAGATCGTTGGTTAGTGCCACTGGCTCCGGCACACCGTGAACTTCCTTGAATTGGCTATTGGTGTAAAGTGGATGCGAGGAAAATACTAGAACCCTACCCTTAGGAGGATCCACTAACTCAGGCAGCGGCCCAACCCTGGGTCTATAGACGTGAGTTGGGTTGAGTTTAACCATTCCCTCCTTCCGGAGCTTCTCCAAGGTCACACCAGTTGCCCTTAACGCGCCATTTATCGCGTCTTCGAGAGACTCCTCTAAGAGGGGGTGGGTGACTCCCAGCTGGTCAGCGAGTTTGTACATAAGGTCCCATTCCGTAATTCCTTTTTGGGTGGCGACCGGTGTGTTGTATACCAAGTAGGTGTGCCAATAGCTATATATGACGTCCCATTTCTCTAAGAAAGTGGGGGCAGGGAGTACTACGTTAGCCACTTTCGCGGTCTCTGACCAGAAGGGATCGTGTACTACAAGGAACAGCTTACCTTCCTCAACAGCCTCCACAATCCTGTTGGAGTTAGGCAAGGAGTGAACTGGGTTGTTGTTCCAAACGAACGCGAAGTCTACCTCGTCTACCCTCTCCCCGATGTCTGCCATTCCTATCACCTTCCTAGGAGGAGCGATCTTGGTCCCTCTCAGGTAGGCGAAGTCTATTCCTAGGCCTTGACTGTTGGCGTAGAAGAATCCCCTCTTCATCCCAAGTAGCGCAGGGAGGAGGGATATCATTCCTACCGCGTCTCCGCCATTAAACGTCCTACCCATTGCAAAGCCTATAACTGTGAGGGGCCTCCTTTCCTCGTAAATAGAAGCCAGTCTGTCCAAAGACTCCAAACTCAGGCCAGTCGCCCCCGACACATAGGAGGGATCGAGTCCAAACGCTGTGCGTTTCAACTCGTCCACACCCTCCACCTCCCCTCCGTAACCTTTGGAGAGGAGCTTTCGAGCTATCCAAAGGGCTACGAGAAGGTCACTTCCCGGCCTGACCAAGAAGAATTCGTCGCTCCTAGACGCCGTTATGCCCTTTCTTACGTCGATAGTCACCTTGTACTTGTCCTTGAAGAGAGTCCATCCGTGAACGAAACTCACGGCGGCCTCGATTCCCCAGAATATTACAGAATCGTACTTGACGAACTCTTCTGGAGTCGCACCGAAACTCGTTCCGTACCTAGCCGCTATCGAGGCATGGCCCTCTGCACTGCAGAGGGAGTAGTCGGTAGAGGATGCCCCCAGGACGTTCCAGAGTCGAGACGGATAATACCAAGTTAGGAGTCCCTGACTACCGTCATAACTTATCTGAAGGATTCTCGTTGAGTCTCTCTTCTTAACGTCTTTGACCTTACTAACAATTACCCTCATGGCCTCTTCTAGGGAGACTTCCTTGCCATCCACGTAAGCCTCCCTCACCCTGTTCACACTGTTTCTCCTCAGATCGTCGTTACCTCTTGAACATGCGAAACCGTTAACTGGAAATAGCTTCAAAGGCTTGTAGTTCTCGTCGAACACACACGTGTCGTAACAGTCCCTCGTGCACGCAACTACCAACGTTTTCACCGTAAAGAGGATTGGTTCAGAACTTCCGCCACGAAGACTGGTCCGACCTTAAACCCACCGTTCCCCAACTCTATCAAGTGAGGATTTCCGGTCAGGAGTATGGACTCGCTAGATCCCCCTTTTAACTTCATTGACCCGACTATAGGTATTTTGATGACCTGACTGGGGACAGACACCGTAAAGTTGCTCCCGCCTATCTCGATTGTTGCCCCAGTTACGTATAGCCTGATCTCGTTGTAGGTTCCGGCCGGAATTCTAGACGAGGTCAATAGAGTCAGGTTTGAGGTCAACTGAAAAGTAACCGTCCTGTTAGATATTGTAATCCACGAACCGTTGACGCCGTGAATCATAACGGAGTCGATGGTGAAGAAGAGGGGGTCCGCTGGGTCGGCCTTAACGTAAACGGTGACCTGCCCGGTACTGTAGTATTGATAGGTGAACACACCTCCGACCACGGCCAACACAATTACTACAACTGGAACGATCCATTTCATGCTAGGAGGAAATATGTCCTTTCCGAGATATAGGCTTTGAGGATAGGTGTATTAAGCTCTCCTCGGAACGAACTATGTGACCACCGAGAATAATCTGCGTTACATTTTCATGTTCATAGATGCCCTGAGGCTTAGGCCTACGTGGTGGGAAGAAGATCCTGAGAGGAGAAAAGAGAGGTTATGGAAGCTTAGAGAAAATCTCCAAAACCTAAGAAAGGAATTTCTGCTGCTTAGGACTTACTCCTCCCTACGGTGGGATACCGATCTTATAGTCTGGGGAGCCCACACTTCCACTGAGCCGTTTCACGGCCTCAGGGCATCACTTAGATCTTCTCTAGGGATCCACGGTGAGGAACAGTTTTCCACTATATCTATATATGAAACCTCTCCCTATAAGGAGGGTGGAGGCGATCTTTCAAGGTATTTGGCTGGGGAGGAGTCAAGGTACTTCGTCGCTTACCCCATGAAGAAAGCGGTTGACTGGTACCTTCTCCCCTTTGAAGAAAGGAGGGAAGTAATGAAGGAACACATGGATGTGGCTAAGGGCCATCCAGAGGTCAAGGGAATAAGAGCCTACACCACATACTCCTTCGGTTTGGGGGACCAAGAATTCGTAGTGATATATGAGATGAATTCCCTACCTTCCTGGTCTCACGTTGTGGAGAAATTAAGGGAAGTCAAAGCAAGAAAATGGATAACTAAGGAAGAACCTCTACTAGTGGGTGAAAAAACGGATTTTAGCCATTTTCTTAGGTAATGAAAGTGGCAATACACTTTCACGCACCGGTCATTGGACCCATGGGTTTCTTGGGGAACTTCTCTGAATCCTCCCTTTAATTTCACCTTTCCTCCACGAAATCAAGATTGAGACGGCCTACTCGGTTCCCTGGACTCGCTTACCACGACTCGATTTTACAGCAGAGCTAATGTGTGTGAAACTTATCTGGGAAACCCTTCGCGGAAAGGGCTAGTGACCTTCGGCAATTTTCTAGGACACCCTCCGACTTTACTTGAGGGACGAGGAACTAACGCCCACACCCTCCTGGAGTGGGGAGAATGGGCCCTTCAACGTGGAATGACCCCAACTCACCAGGGGTGTTCGAAGGAATACCGCAGCTGGAGTGAGGTGCGACAGGATCTTATAGTTAAGAGGTCTCCAGAGGAGGAAAACTCCACGATGGAAATCAGCTTGTTCTGAGAGGAGAGTGTGTCACCTCACGTTTATTTACCCAATTTACTATAACCTTGTTGAGGCGTTTGGAGAGGAGAGTTTTAGTTTTTCTGCCTTTCAGAGGTACGTCAGCAGTAGTTTATGGATTAATGGCCATCCTTATGGCCTTTATATCTTTCAACTATTTCCTCCTGCTGTTTAAGTATACGTCGTTCAGTCTGATCGAGAGTGTAGTAGCAGCTTCCTTAGCGTCCTTCGTAAGTCTAGTAACGAGCCCAGTCAACGTAGTGATTAAGGAAGTGCGAAGGAGAGTAGAACTGCCAACCGTCGACACCGTCTATGTCTTTGGTATACCAATTTACTTCCCGAGGTTAGAGCTTTCGACCCTCAACACACTCATAGCAGTAAACGTTGGAGGAGCTCTCATTCCTGTTTTACTCAGTGCGATTCTCGTTCAAGTATTCAGATCATCATTTCTATTTCTGCTCCTGGATGTTTTACTGGTAACGGTCCTAAGCAAATATATGGCGAGGGTAGTTCAAGGAGTAGGAATAGTAATGTCGCCCATTTTACCTCCGCTTATTTCAACCCTCCTTGCATTTCTAACGTTCCATAGCGATCCGTTTTTGATACCTGCTGCCTCATACATTTCTGGAGTTTTAGGAACTTTAATTGGAGCAGATCTCTTGAACTTGAAGAAGGTAGTTGAGGCTTCCCCACAGATAGTAAGCATAGGAGGTATGGGTACCTTCGATGGAATATATATTACAGGAATTTTGGCTATTCTTTTTAGCTATATATTAATATCGCTCCAGCTGTGACTCTCCCGTAGGCTAAAGTTCTCGACCGAGAACTAGGGGAAACAGAGTAGGGCCGAAATGCCATAGAGGTGGGTGGACAACCTCATAATTCGAGTTCCATATCCTTATATCAGGTATCATCTTAATTGAAACTAACATTAAGTGGAATCGGATACTCCGCTCTGTTCCTAAGGTTAGAACTCTCGATGAAAAACACAATCTTCACTACTTTAACATTCATACCCATAATCAACAGTAAGTTACAGTGTTCTCTCTATCTCCTTAATGACTTCTTATAACGCGTGAAGGGACAGTCAGGCATCATAGGTGGGGCCATCCTGATACTAATAATGATGGGAGCGGTGGGCCTAATTTCGGCCTATCAAGGACAGGTGCAACGGGACGCAATTCAAGGCTCTAACGCAGTTCGCGCTACATTAAATGAGCCAATCCTTTACATTCAACACAATGGGGGAACTGAGGTCTACTCAAGTGGGAGGGATGAGATTGCCTACGTAATATACCCAAACGGAACCGAGAGAGGAGTGCAGATAAATGTAGGGCCGGCTCCGGTTAACGTCTCTTACCTAGTTCCTAGTGGATGGGCTCTCTTCGTTACTTCTGATGGATTAATATATAACGTTAGTTCTTACGCTTCTTTCTACTACGGATCTTCCGGCGAGACTTTCACACCCTTGGTCTGGCCTGAAATACCTTGGGCAAGCGTGGATTCCAACAACTCGATACGAGTTACGTTGGAGTTATCCGGTGGTGAATATGGGCTCCATACATTATACTACACCTACTCCATCGTGTTAGCCTACTCGTATCCCCTCCAGCAGGTGAAGATTTCCACGGGAGATAAGTCATTGACGGTAACCGTACCTCCAGGTTCCTCGGAAACAGTCTACATATACTTACCTATGCCGCTTTTATTCGAGGGAGTCTCCATGGCAGGAGGATTCGTCGTATTAGACTTGACCGTGGTTTACGGGGGACCACCTATACTTTTCCTATGTCTATTCCTATGAATTAACGTTAAGGAAGTCTGGCGCTAATACTTTTTCGCGTTGATAAGATTGATTTCCTGGGCGGAACATATCTGTGACCCACTTCTGCCACCCTTCTCCATTGCCCGGTTAAAGGACAGCGTTGGCCGAGAAGCCGTCGTCACGCATCGAACTGACGAAGTGATCGAGACGAGCGCTGGAAAACAGCGCGTTCCTATCCTTCGTCAAGTATAACGTTTCCTAACTCCGCGCCTCCTCCAAGTGGGTGAGCACCAAAGAATAGTGAGTTGCCACAAATTACAGGAGCTTCTCCCCAATTCGAACGAAGCGTTTGACTTTTAGAAAAGCCAGAGTAGACCCCGTGAGGAGTTGTGATAATCAAGTCCTTGGGGAACCGTCGCCCTTTAGGGCGGCGAAGAAACCAACACCGTACGCTACCTTTCCATCGCACCTTCCCTCCTTCGTCTCCTATACACTATCGAAGCCAACGCCTCTCCTTTATCATCAAACTTAACGACTACCTTGCAACTTTCGAACTGTATGGTCATAACATCGTACCTACTCCTGTGAACAACGTGGTAACTTAACGGATCTCCTAGATCAGGAAATCTGCTTATTATCTTGTCTAAAATGAAGTTCTCTTGGTCTAAGGATGGGGGTATCCTGAAAAGAAAGAGCTCACGCTCCATGAGAATCAGTGACCAGCGTGGTTTAAATGTTTAGCTAGTTTGGTTCGAAGTACTTCCCCCTTTGCCGCTCTCTGGTTTCCTCACTTCCCGAAATGGGATTCAACAAAAGTTGGTTATAAGGATCTTTAAGGTGGTCTGAGAGTTCACGGCCTTCGGCACGCGGGCTCCTTGAGGGGAATCTGCTGCGATGAATCTGTTGGAATGTGGAGGGATCTACCTTGAAGTCACCTTAAGGGGGGTGTTATTTTCGTCATGTCAGTATAGGATGTAGCGCCCTCAGTACGGAGAACCGCATAATGTTTTTCAACCATCCCTCACGAACACGATACTCGCTTTTAACTCAACTTCCTTCTAAACCAGTGAGGGATAAGCTTTAGTTATTTTCCGTCGCTTCCTCGTCCTGAAAGGGTTTTCCCTCAAAGGGCCTGGCGTTCGCACCGTCGATTGGGGATTGCATCTCTCGTTTGGTGACCAGTCTGGCGGCTCAGAGGACCACCAGCAGAAGGGGACTTTCGTCGCTGAGCTCCTTTAAGGAGGGAAGAGGAGGATGTTATTCGCCTCTCCCTCAGTCCCGTTGAGTACTCAATCAAGCTGGGAAGGAGCGTCGTCGGCGTTGCTGAGGAAATATCTAACTAAACAATTTTAACTTTACGGGGGTTAAGGGGGCGAAAGTCCCCTTCCATGGGGACGGACAGTCCCCTTATGGAAATGTTTTTATGATAATGAAAACAAATAATTCTTAGACCCTAACTGAAAGAGCTGGGTCTCACCCTCGGGACTGGGGAACTCAAGCCTGTCGATAGGAAACCCTCCGTGACCTCCCTCCCACGATTTTCACAGAAAGGTTCCACGGAACCTCCGCTACCGAAGGGGATCGATGTATCTCTGAGGAGCGGGAAATCCCCACCGGGAGATGCCCAGTCCGTGAGGGCGGGGTAGTTTACTGAGGAGCTGTCCGTTCCAACCATAAAGGGCGGGGCTTTTCACCGCCCTATCTCTTTTTTGTGGGGTAAATAAAATGATAAAGATGTAGACCTCTTCCAGATAAGACAGTCAGTTCTAGTTGAATAAGGCTGGCCAGGGAGGCGAACTCAACTTATTCGCTTAGGTACGTCCCTCTTAGTGAAACTCAAATAAGCTATGGCCGTTGCCGCGACGAAGTAGGCTAGTGAATATGTGACCGCAGCTACTTGGCTTCCGTTAACAGCGGGGAACACTTCAACTGCCTGAACTATCAGAGAAGAGTTCGGAATGGAAGATGCGTAAATGAAGGGAAGTTCTACGGCTCCCCAGGATGGAAGTGCCACAGCTGCTTGCACCAACAGTTCCGACGATAGTAACTTGCTTACAAAAACCAATATACCTCCTATGAGAATGGAACCTATAAGTATGGAGCTGGCCGAAAGGAAAGATATGGTGGTTCTCCTCAGAACTTCACCTAGCATGAAACCTATCGTGTAGAAGGGTATCGCAGAGAACGCCACTGTCCCTACCAGCTCTGGAAGATAGCCCAGATCTCGTTGAGATCCAAAGAAAATGAAGGACATGACCAGAGCTAAGGCCACCATCAGGAGGTAGATAAGGAGAACCAAGATGTATCCCCCCACAAACTTTCCAGTGAGGAACTGCACCCTGTTCAACGGCTTAGTGAGGAAGAAGTCCACCGTTCCTTGTTCGTACTCTTCGGACATGGACCCTGAGGATATCGAAATTGAGATGAAGTGGAGCAGGAGGCTCAAGGGTAACATGGTCCCTACTAGCCAAATATGGCCCTGAATTTGAGCCAAGATCTGCTCTACACTAGGGGTCCTCAGTTGGGAGAGTATAACGTACACACCTACTTCGAAAAGTAGTGTGATCGCCACCATCACTATTACCTTCCTTCTCGCCACCGCCCTCTTCAACTCGTAATATACGACCCAACTAACCACTTTCTCTCGCCTCCTGTATGGCCCTAAGGTAGGCCTCCTCGAGCTCCATCTCCATTTGGAAGTCGTAGACCCTCACTCCACCATCCATTAAGGCCCTAAGGAGTTCATGTCTTTTGTCTTCCTTAAGAGCCACAATTAGCTTGTCCCCATTAAAGGAGAACGAAGCTACATAGTTCAGATTCGAGACTACCTGAGAGGCCTCGGAGACGTTCTCGGCCGATACCCTGACTCTTATGCCAACAAACTTCCTCACGATCTCCTCGGGGGTACCCCTAGCAAATATCTTGCCTCTGAACATGATAGCCACTTCATCACTTAGTTTCCTCACTTCGTCAAGTTGATGTGAAGAGTAGAAGATTGTCGCGCCCGACTTCCTGAGTTTAACTAAGATCTCTCTCATGTGTGAGTTAAGGGCAGGGTCCATTCCTATGGTGGGCTCGTCCATTACTAGGAGTTCGGGTTGACATAGCATGGCCTCGGCCAAAGCAAGTCGCTGCACCATGCCTTTACTATATCTGGAGATCTTGCGAGTAGCATGATCAGTCATTCCTACCTCGTCTAGTGCAGACCTGACTTCCTCTTCTCCACAACCCCTCAACCTAGCTGAGAGGGTCAGCAACTCCTGTCCAGTCATGAAGGGTGGAAGGTTCGGAAGCTCCTGGATGTATCCTATCCTTTTCATGACTCCCTTTTCTCTGAAGGGGTTCCTACCTAGTAGACGAACCTTACCAGAGTCGGGGTAGATGAGTCCTAGCATACTCCTTATTAGAGTAGTCTTTCCAGCTCCGTTGGGACCCAATAGGGAGAATATCTTCCCTTCGTTGATGCTCAACGTAACGCCATTAAGCGCAGTTCTATCGGAATAGGACTTCCTAAGGTCAATCAACTCTACGGCTAGCACTCAATCCACCCAGTAAGGGGAATCGCGCCTTCCTCCTGCCTCTGCCTTGCGACCTTTAGACGATCTCGAAACGAAGTAAGCGATCACCGCACCCCCCACAAAGGACCCCGCTACGTAGAACGGGATAGGACTCAGATAGACCTGAGGGTTGAGCTGATAGTTCGTGTCTGTGAGTCGCATTTGAAAGGGTCCTGCAGTCAAGTTATATATCAGGCCCGTCTGGAAAACGTAGGCGTAGCCCGAGAAGGTCGAGTTTCCAAAAGTGAGGTAAATAGACATTCTTTCCCCCTGATATAAGTGTCCGTCGTAAGTCAAGTGAACTTTCCCTTGAGGAATAGCTGTAAGACCGAATTCGACGAAACCAGAGGAGAGGGAGAAGTTTTCTCCCGAGAGAGGGAGAAAGGGCCTGAGTAACTCCGCTGCAGCACCTGAGTCAGTGAAGTGAAACTGTTCTAGCGATAGTGAGATCTCCGAGTAGTTAGGAGTGTAATAGTAATGGAAATACCCTTGAGATCCGTTAAACAAAAGGATGTACAAGGCGAATAGGGTAGATATCATTAGACCATCTCCGTGAGTTTGATTGCATCCTTCACAACTGATTCAGGATCTTCCCCTAGAATGAAGGTTCCTGGCTCTTTTCCGAAGGCCCCTAGGTCCACTATGAACCTCGGAACAGATCCGGTCGACCTGTAAGCGGATTCCACCATGAAGTTCATTGTTCTTCCTTCCTTTGAGGCCGAACGAGTGGGTTCAAGCGACCTGTCGAACACATAAGCCCCTATGGTCGCGGGATCTACAATCTTCACATTCATTGCCGAACGTACCTTTGGGTCGTACTTCATCGCGGTCAGTATAACCCTCGCAATGTGATCGGAGGCCCCGAAGGCTGGAGGAAGACAGTATATCGCCCTCCCGAAGGCCCGCCTTATCCTCCCAGGTACTGCGGCAACGTCCTCGATCGAAGCGGCGTTGGAGATGGCGTATCCTATGTTGGTGCCGACCTCTGGAATGAGCCTAGAGGAGGTGGAAGCGGAAGTGAATTCCTGCAGGGCCCTACTCAGAGCAAACAAAATATGTTCCCTCTCGTTGTCCACAGCTTGTGTTCAGGAGCGCAGTTAATTAACCCTTGTTAGTTGGGACTCCACGAGATGAGATATAGTAGTCTAAGCGAAAGCTACCTTGAAAACTTACATGAAGCTGTTCAGTAAATCTTTAAATGGGGATAAGGTAAGAATAATACGCTTCCACTAAGAGGTTTGGGAGGTTGGAATAGAGTCAGATAGTTTACTATTCTTGGGCCCTGAGGGTAGACTGTACAGAGACTTCAGGCCCAAGTTCTGGTCGATAGATTTCCCCGGAACACTAGTAGCAAGGGTTCCAAAGGTAAAAGTAGATGTGGCGCTAGAGGGTAGTAAGGTAGAAGCGAAACTGAAGGTACCCCCAGATCCGATAGTACTGGACCAGGTCTTGAGCAAGAGACCGTCCAGGACTATTCTTCTACAGCCCTTAATTCGCGGTGTCAAGGTAAACACAACTATTCTAAGGGGGATGGAAAAAGTCGCTAGGTCGTATGGGATGAAGGTGATCTTCGACGACTCGCTGACCTACCTGAGTTCTCCTCGAGGTGCTGTGGGACTACTTGACCATAGACCAGATGTTGTACTACGTAGGGCCGAGGACAAGTGGTTAGTCTTCGAAGGAAGAAACATGGACAACAAACTAACCCACTGGGACCCCTCGATGGCTAAAGCCACGACTCTAGCTAGGGAGGTGGAGGAAATCCTGACAAGGGAACAAGGCATCACAGTGCAGAGGGTGGGAAACGTAGTCTCTGTCTTCACTTCGCCGCTAGTGAGGCAGTATAGGGACCTCTTCGCCGTAAACTGGAAGGCCCTCCATAGAGTGAGGCTCTCCCTGCTATGTAGTGGTTTCGTAACAAACCTACCTCTAATCTTCGTAACTCACCTCCATCGTGAAAGTGACGCGGTGGAGCTAGGGGAAAACCTAATAAGAAAAGTGAGAGAGATCAAGAGTTAATATCTTTTTGGACTTTCCTTCTCATATGAAGAGGCTTAACGCTGCCAGAGTCAGGAAAGGACTTCTAAGGTACTTGATTCTCGATGCGTTAGCGATGAAGCCAATGTATGGCTACGAGATAATCAAGTACGTGGAGTTCAAGTCCAGGGGCCTCTACTCTCCCAGTCCTGGGTCTATATATCCCATTCTGAGGAAATTAAGGGAGGAGGAACTTGCTGAGGAGTCGGAAGAAGACGGCAAAAAGGTGTACAGGATCACACAAAAGGGCCTAAAGGTAAGGGAGACTGCTAAGATGGAGTTGGGAGAGGCCTTCACGGAAGCTAGGGCGTTCAGGACTGTCATAGCTAAGCTCTTCGAGATGGCGGTCTTCCTTTATATATCAAAGGAAAAACTGGACGGGACTAGGACAGCCCAAGTGATCGACGTACTGGATAACTGCGACAAAAACCTAAGGGAAATCCTTAAGTGAGATGAAAGTTTTCGTGAGGTATCAGGCTTTAACAGTAATTACTCGTAAGCTCCCACATATACGTGTAGATAAACTTCAGAAACAATCTGGCGATATGGTAGAAAAAATATTATAAGAGTTGGGAGGGGTAATGAGTTCAGGAAAGCAATGAGGAGAATAAACCTAGCGGCAGACCAGAACGTTGCGGCCGAACTAGAGAGTGAGGCCAAGAAGAGAGGGTACACCCTTTACGCTGTCACCAACATGGCATTGAAGCTAGCGGTCAGGGCTATGAAAGAAGGGGCGGATCTCGAGCTATTGGAAGGGCTCTTGGAGTTCTACAGAGTGATGAAGTCGATGGACGCTGTACCCGTTACCTCGTGGTATTTGGACAACGTGAGCAAACTTTGCTTCAGCGCCAACCAGCAGGAGTTCCTCTCTATATGCGAAGCGGCAGGAGATCAATTGGCGTCCTACCTCAAAGGGAGAGCCAAGGACTTGAGTGGAGTCCTAGAGATATACAAGGTTATAAGGGAACTTCTTCCGATAAGTGAGATTAGTATCAACGCCGAAGATGGGTTCACTGAAGTCAGAGTCGCAGGCACCGGATTCAGCAGGGAGTCTACCACTTGTGCCGCTAGGGCCTTCTCTAGAATGTTAGAGAGCTTCGGACTTAGGACTGTGGAACTCTCCGCCTCCCCGGGAGGTATAATTTACCTAAAGCTGAGGCCTGTCACTGGAGACTCCAATAGTAGGCCCTAACATAATGGAATGACTCCCTCATAGATCAAGGAGCCCTCAACGAAGGAGAACTTAGGCACTATGACCTCAAGACCTTCAGAAACGGCCTCTCTTAACTCCAGAGAGAAATTGGGAACTGTGTCGTGGTTGGGAGAGAAACGAATTGCCTTTGGGGCGAAAGACAATACCAGTAGAGCCGTTTTAGACTCAGATATACGAAGTTGTCTTAACGTTCTGAGGTGAGTAGTGCATCTCTCTGTAGGCGGCGTAAGGGAAGAGCGGGACGCCGTTATTCACTAAGGTACAACCCTTAACTTCCACGTAAGTGTCTTCAATGAGAAAATCTAGTCTGCTAGACTTAACATTGACTCTCTTCTTAGTGCTGGCCGGTAGGAAGTTAGCCTCTAATAACGAGTGAAATCTACTGTCCACTAGTAGTCAGGCTTCCCTCCAGGCTACAGTGACTTAGATAGACGTCCTCACCCCTCGAGCTTCCCTCACTAACACTGAGTTGCCAGTGAAGATAAGTTCCTTCAACCGTCCTGGATCGTGTAGAGGAGCCTACACGTCTTTACCTCTACCTCTACAAGGAACCTGTTTGGCTAGCCGACAACTCGATCCCCTCTAAGATGTAGGGAAAGTCGACAACTTCTCTCCAGTAAGGGGGTAACGCCATATCAATTTGTGGTCTCCACCGGAGCTCTCAATGCTACTTCATTAATACCTTCGCCTTACTCAAGGCCTCCTTGTCTATCAATCCTTTCCTCTCCATAGAGGTTAGTAATTCCCTCAAGGTATCGATCGGTATATCGCTCGGTAAACCATGAATTGTCAGATAAGCCTCCAGCTCCTCATAGGTCAGCTGCTCTGCCAGTTCCACCAGCGCTTCCACCACCGCTTTCTGCCATGGGTCGAGGTATTCCCACACCCCGGCAGGTTCCGATCCATCACCCTCAACTCTTAATTCAGATGGTTCATAACCCATGTACCTACTGGCCAGTTTAGCAGCTAGTATCGCTTTCTTTCCCAGCTTCATGCCAGACCTCCAGTCTAACACCCGCGACAATTCAATTAGTCCAAGGCGCACTATTTACTTTTCCTTTAGAAGACTAAAAACCCTTACTGGCCCGCTACGAGCCTCTCGAGTTCCCTCCTATCCGAATCGTCCATCCTCCACCCCACTGCCTCCAAGTTCTCCTTAACATGCTCCACCTTGGATGCTCGTGGGATGGGGAAAACATTCGGAATGGAGGCAAGCCAATTGAGGGCCAATTGGGAGGGCGTTTTACCATATTTCTGGAGGAGGGGCCTCAACTTCTCTGAGGTATTGGACAACTTACCGTGCGCTAATGGGTAGTAAGCCATAACGGCTATTCCCTCCTTCTGACAATAAGGTATGAGGTCCCTCTCAGGTACTCGATGGGAGAGACTATAGTTTATTTGAATAGAAGCTAGCTCGTATTTCTTAAGAGAATGAACGGCTTCCTCAGTTTGTTTCAGGGAAAAGTTACTGATTCCTATGTGTCTTATCTTGCCTTTATCTACCATTTCCTCCATGGCCCCCATTGTCTCAGATATGGGAACTCTCCTGTTGGGGAAGTGCACCTGGTAGAGATCAACGTAGTTCAGACCTAAGCGATTCAAGCTTCCTTCCAGGGCTTTGAATAGGGATTCTCTCCTGAGATGGTTAGACCAAACCTTGGTTGCCACGAAGAGTTCCTCACGCTTCGCTCCCCTTATGGCCTCCCTTACTAGAGGTTCGGAGCCATATATCTCCGCTGTGTCTATGAGGTTCATCCCCCTTCGATTCCGGCCCTTATGGCCTCAACCTTCCGTTTCCCATCTCTCCTAAATCCCAGCCTGGACATAACTATCCATAGTGGATCGTAGTATGTTCCCATCCCTATCGCCGAGACCTTATCTCCGGTCTTGCCAAAATCCTTGTACTCCACGGTCGTCCATCGGAATAGAGGGAAAAATACTTTAGCGGATCTTTTCGCAAGAAGTGGTATGTCCCTAAATCGTCCTTTCTAACCATGTTGACCTCCTCCCCGCCCTGAAGGGCGAGGGTTCCCTTAGGGCGGATCACGGGTTCGTGGTTTACCGCCTTCACCTTCATCGCTTCGCAGATTGTGGGAACTACCCACCCCGCTCCGTTCGTCCAGAGGTGGACCACGGGGTGGGCCTTCAGCTCATTACCCCTATCCCTCACCGTGGGGAGCCCTCTGCCCACGGTCCTTAGGGACTCGGGGATGTGTAGAGCCCTTGTCGGGCATCCCCCTACGGGGGACACGTTTTATTCTACAAAAAATTTAAACATTCGGAGATTTAAAAACTTTTACCTCGCCCCTAGAAGGGGTGAGGCTCGTCGTTCTTTTTTCAATGTCCCTAGAGTTTGACTACTAAAGGATAATGGGAGGATAGGCTACGGAGTTTCTGATTTCTTATAGAGATAAAGAAGCCTTTTGGAAGTGCTTGAAACGAGAATCTTAACGACCTCCCCTATACGTTAGTCCCAACCGAATTGCCTCTAGTCCTGCCTCCTCTGGCGTATCTACATACTTGACAACCGCTGATCTCCTGCTATCCAACCTTTCTCCAAAAGCTTCAGCAAGTCTATCGGTGGACATGCCTGTCCCTTTTAGGACAACGACAGGCTTACCCATCCCATAGGCCATGAATACTTCGGTGATTGTCCCCGCTTCTCCTCCCAGACTCACTAACACATCCGCAGAAGCACAGATCAGTACACTCCTAGCCCTAGGTTCCATTCCAGTCCTTACGGGTATGAATCCTCTTCTCCTCGGAGCGTCCTCGAAGTAAGGGAGAATGAAGACGACCTCTAACCCCCTTTCCACTGCGGCCTCAGCGACGTTAGACATCAGCCCCCAATAACCTCCTAGGATCACCACCGTCCCGTAAGGGAGAACCGAAACAAACTTCCTTGCTGTTTCGGGTCTGAAGGAGCTACTACTAGCAGCTACTCCAATCACCAAGTTGGACATGGAGGGGTTTTAGTAGACTTCAATATAAACTACTAGGCTTTGGGACGAAGGACGAATCCAACTATCAAAACTATGACGCCCACTATTAGCAGGACGATGCCCAGTAACACACCTACTATGCCACCCAAGAATGCCCCAAGTGAGGGGAGGACAGATGGCTCAGAGTAGTAAACTGTAATGGGAGCAGTGTAGTTATTTGTCAGTGTAATGTTGGAACTAGCGGTAGGGAGTGCTATAGCTACGAAAGTGTCGTTTATCGTCCTGACTTGAGTTACTCCTGTTGTCTTGACCTCCAACGGAACATCAGCTGAGTCGTTGAAGCTGAAGATGATCCCCTCACCTCCTTTAAATGGACCAAGGGACAGCGATTCCCCAACACTTAATTGCCTTACTATTGAAGGGTGAGTAATGTTCTCAAGGTTCAGCTTACTCAGCGTAGGCACAGCGAGTAAGGGACCTATCACCAAAAACAATACGACACCGATCACGAGGATGATAGCGCCAATTATGACAACGTTCCTTCTCAAGTCTACACCTACGGCCTCCTTGAATGTCTCATTAATATGAATTTCTGAAGGCCCCTCAACTTGGCCACAAGATCTAACTTAACAGATTTGTAGACGGTTTCTGATCAGCGTTTCAGTGAACCACAATGCCCTCACGGACGAGGTGTTCTAGCGACGAGGGTTTCCTGCCCCTCCGAGCGACATCGTTCCCATCACCACAGAGGGGGTCCCGCTTAACGGAACCGTTCTGTGAACTATGCAGAAGAGGAGTTAAGGAGGGTCCCTTTTCACAAGCTTGAGTTCCCCAGTCCCTATGGTATGACCAAGCCCTTCACGGCCATGGTCTGAAATATTATCAAGTAACTACGAAATGTTTCCCTGAGGGGACTTACGTCTCCTCAACTCCCAAAGACGTTAAATTGTAGGGGAACAGTTAGCGCATTTTCCCTAAAGCCAACAGGGTCAAAAAGACAAAAGGAATACTAAAAAATAAAAACTAAACTACTTTACCTTAATATGCCCAACCTATTTGCCTACTTTGTTCTTCAGTTCGGCAGGGGCATCCTTCTCCGACACAGCTCCTCGCCCAGTCTTTCCGTTGTCGTCATAGGTGAACGATATCATTTTCCCTACCTTCCACACTTTCTTTATCTTTGAGATGTCGACTTGCTTTGTTTCTCCTTTGTACTTGAACTTTACAGTTGCCACGATAAGTGTGTCTACGGACACAGTAATTAGCTTTACGGTGAAAACCTTGGTACTACGTATTAGAGGTAAGCACACAAAGCAGGTAACAGAAGGTTGCCAACACAAACGAGGAGAGGTTAGCCGTTCAAGTTTGAAGTCACAGAAGACCTCCCCGACACGATGACACAAAAGTTTCACAACTCCATAAAGAGATCGGATATACAAAGGCGTTGAACCAAAGATATTTTTCCCTCAGAGCAAGGGATTACCCATGACAACCATTAAGGTAGGGGCGTTAGCGGACTCTGGAGACCTGTACCCGTTCATACCTCTCATGGAAGGCTATGTTAGGCCCGAGGGAGTGAAGTTGGAGTTCTCTGTTATTTCAACAGTTCAGGATGTGAACGAAGCAGTACTTAAGAAGGAAGTTGACGTATCCGTCCCATCAGCAGCCCTCTACCCTTACGTCCAACAAGACTACTACATACTTACTTCGGCTGTGGCGTCAGCAGTTGACGGTATCACAGGTATGCCACTTCTCTCGTGGAGACCCATGGACTTGAAGGAGGCAAGTAGAGCTAGGCTCATAGTACATGGTCCCCACACCACTGCTTTCACTTTGTACAAGCTACTTGTAGGAAAGTATGGTAAATTGATCATAGTCCCAAGGGTGCTAGAGGAAGTAAAGGCCCTGGGGGAGGTAGGGGATATACTGGTCGCGGTCCACGAGACCAAGATGATGTATGCCTTGAGGAAGTTGGGCAAGCAGGTCTACAAGGTGACTAGTATGTGGGACATGTGGAAGGAAATTTCGGGTGGCTTGCCAATGCCGATGGGGACCGTGGTAGTAAATAAGGACCTAGGGGAGGATGTTGTGAGAAGATTCAAGGAAGCGTACGATAGAAGTAAGAGGTGGGCGGAAAATAACCTTGAGAAGATAATACCAATAGACGTAAAAATTATGACAGAAGCACAAGGAGTTCCTCTGGAAGAGGAGGTTGTGAAGGCTACTATCAGTGCGGACATAACAGAGTATAACGTAAGTAGGGACAAGGTTGAGGAGGGACTAAAATTCTTCTATAGAATAACTGAAAATAGAGGTGTGTTGCCTAAAGTGAGGGAGCTGAATCTACTTTGAACTATATGCTATCTTACACGTTACAACTCCTCGATTTTCTACTCTCTGAAAGGGCCAGGTCCTCTTTCCACCTAATGTTGAGTTACGTAGAATTTGGTTCTTCTCTGACTTCCTCTCAACTCCTAAACGATTCCGTCCCAGATGGTTCGTCTTTCCCCCTATCGATTCGGTTTTACATCTCTCACTTGAAGGGATGTCAGAACTCTCCATTTGAAGGATGAGGATTCACAAATTTGAAGGGGATCCCTCATTGAATACCTCTATAGACTATATGGAGTGTCCAAAGTACGGCAACTGTGGGGTAGACTTACAAAGCAAGCCATCCACCACTAACGATGTTTTCGTTCTTTCGAAAGACTCCCAAAACCCGCAAACTTCTCGACCTTCTGTCCTTTCTAGACAGATTCCGTAGAAACTCCCTTTCAATGCGCTATGGTCACTAATACTTGTGTAAGGAGAGCCGAGATTGCCATGCCACAAGAAACTGAAGCTCACTTTAGCAGTGACTTCAATCTAATCTCTACTACCTCCCTAGGAACAGCACCCACCACTTCGTCGACTACTTCTCCGTCCTTAAAGAAAAGGACGGTGGGGAGACTCATTATTCCGTATTCGGCTGCCACGTCTTTGTTCTCGTCCACATTAATCTTCCCAAAGGCCACCTGACTGTAGTCCTCAGAAAGCTCTTCCAAAACTGGAGAGAGGATGAAACACGGAGCGCACCACTCCGCCCAGAAGTCGACAACGGCAAACTTATTCCTCTTGAGAAAATCCTTGAACGAAGCGGAGTCCAACTCCGTTACTCTACCCTCTGACACCTTACGCTGCTCGCTTACCATATAGAAACAACTCTACCTGAAAATAAAAACTCGCTTTCATGAGTTCGTCATGAGGAAGGCCCTGAGGTACTCTGCGTGGCTCCATAGGAGTGGAGTCACAGACAGAGGGGTCTTGTCGAAAGGACTTACTTGCTCTGGGAGTAAACCTGTGGGAGTGGCCACGCTCTCGGCCCAGCTCAAGAGCTCAGAGGCCCTATCGACGTCTCCTCTAGCAGCATGGTACTGAGCCAACCACATCGTCGTAATTATCCAAGGGTTACCCTGAATACCGTTGTAACTCCCTTCCACTCTCTGGTAGTAATCGTTCTCGTACCGTGCCAGTCCACCGCTCTTAGTGACCCACAAGGTCCTTTCGACAACCTTAACCGTACTCTCTATCACAGGATCGTCTGCCCTGAAAACGTCAAAGATCAGCGTCGCCAGTAGACTGGAGTCTATGGTTTTGTCCACCTCTAATATCTTCCCGTCCCCACTCAATCTCACAGTCCTGTAGAACACCCCCCTCTCTCTATCGAACATGTAGTTCAGTATTCCTTGTCTAACTTCCTCGGCCGCCTGTTCCCAACCTTCCTTCTCATTGTCGTTGCCGAGCATCCCAGCCAGCTTGGCAGCGGAACTCATTCCTGCGTACACTGTTGCAGCAGTGTATGTGTGAGTCCCGAGCCTCTCCTCCCAGAGGTCATACGAGGCCAAGGGCAACTTCAGTTTGGAATCCCTGAACCAAGTCATGAAGTCCATGGCCTGTCGCACCTTGTCGTAAACACTCTTCAGAAGATCATAGTCTCTGCTCTGTTGGAAGTACCTCCAAAAACCGAATATTGCTGTCGCTGTCTCGTCCTCCTGGATGTTCCTAGCAGTGTCGCTCACAATGGTCCATGGATGCCACGTACTTCCCTGAGTGCCGTCGGGATTGTACTTCTGAAATAAGTAGCCCTTCTCCCCGAATAGAGAGAAAAGGAATTGGTAGAATTTCTTGGTGGCACTATGGTAACCCAGCTGGTCCAGTACCATCATAGCCAGGGTGGCATCGCGAGGCCAGATGTAGGCGTAGGTGTCCAGATTGAACTTCATTATGCCGGTGTCTAAAGATGCAGGAACTTCCCCTTTTTCACCTAAATGAGCCATCAGGACTGCCAAACTTGACTTAACTAGGGAAGATCCCTCGTGTTTAGACAATAGAGACCTCCAGTAACCAAGGTTTCGTTTGAAGTAGTGATCTGGGTCTTTAGACAACTCCGCGTGAATTCGTTCTACGTCCTTTCTTGAATCACCCACAACTAACCAATAGTAGAACTCTGGATAGGCGATGGAGATTGCGGAGTCGACTGAGCCTTGGGCAATGGGGTTCTTACTTAGACTTCCGTCCTCGGAGTCCTTGAGAACCGCCCCCTGATCTCTCCTACCTGTGGTGTACTCGTAAAGTTTCCTAGACGATCCCGCCAAGAAATAAGTGCTCTCCTTGTAGTGAATTAAGACGTCCTCGAAGGGATCGTAGAATGCCGTATCCCCTACCGCATTTCCTCGCAGTCTCAAGTCGTGATAGAATATGAACCTGACGAAGCCCGGTCCTTCGGCTCTGATCTTCCTAATAAGGGCGTTGTAGTAGAAGTCCACCGTATCGTGGAAGGTTATCTTAAGTCCATCCCATTCGGCATAAGCAGTAGAGACTAGACCGTTCATAGTTATCTTCTTAGGGATGTCCTCGAACCAGGTAAACTTACCATCGTGCCAGATTCCCACCTTCGACTTTCCCCCAAGAGAATGATTGTGCATTCCCTTGTAGGGGTAATACACATCTCTTAAAGCGTACGACTGATCGTAGAGAACGGTATACTTCCCGTTACCTAATATGACGCATCGCACAGTGCAATGTGAAGCTTCGTGTTAATAACGAAATAGGATTTCTGGTACACACCCAGATGGACGCGTAGAAACCTGTTCAAAACAGCATTTATTTGGCCAGCTCGGTTATTACCTCGAGTGCTTGATCGGCGTGATCCTCAGCCTTTTTCAGGTTCCTAAGCACCTTAACCACCTTACCACTCTCGTCTATTATGAACGTCACCCTTTGTGCGCTTGTCCCCCTCTCGCTCAGTACACCGTACGACAAAACTACCTTCTTCTCAGGGTCGGAGAGCAATGGAAACTTAGCCGAGTGGGCCTGAGCGAACTTTTTCTGAGCGTTGATAGAATCGACACTTACACCTAGAACCTCCGCGTTATGCTGCTTGAACTTCTCGTAGAGTTCGTTGAACCTCTCCAGTTCCCGAGTGCAACCCGGTGTGGAAGCGCGAGGAAAGAAGTAGAGTACGACTTTCTTACCCCTAAACGAGGAAAGCTTCACTCTCCCCAGCGTTGAGTCCAACTCGAAGTCTGGAGCTTCCTGCCCCTCCATGACACATCTCTCGAGCTCCTCGCTTATAAGGAGGGTGGCTACCTTTAACACGTGGACGCGCTGGCCTCCCTTAGGCGGAGATACGGAAAGCACGTAGAGCTGCCCTCTCGAACTCACTCAATTCTCCAGAAGCTCTTCGACGAAGAGGGAAACCCCGTCCCGCCGTTCAGGAAGACCGTTGAACTAACTGATGTGAAGCTGGTGTGGTCTACGCAAGATATGATATATGTGGGGTTGGATCCTTCGCCTGAGGGGAGCCACCTCCTAATACCCAAGGAACCAGAGAAGTTCTTCAAAGCGAAGATGGCCGAGATCGGAGTTGATGACGAGGAACTTCTAGCTACGCTCACGAGGCTGGAGGAGGGACTTCTCAAAAAAGTGCTAAACCCGAGTTTGAGTCAAGAGAATCACGTGGTAAGTTCGTTGGAATTGCCCTCAGACCTGCTTCAAGCGGTTCTCTCTCACCCCAACTTCGAGGCCCAGGTCAACGAGTGGAGAGAACTCGGTTTAAATCCGGATTCCCCTAGAAGTTCCCATCTTCCCGTCGACACCGCATTCTTCCCAGAGCTGAGAGGGGATATCAAAAAGAGCGTAGAATTAAAGGGAACACTGATAAGAGGAGATAGTCTATTAGCTCTTCGGGCGTTGATCCCTCAAAATAAGGGGAAAGTCAAGGCGATTTACATAGACCCTCCATTCAACAAGGATAGGGAAAGGGACTTCACATACTCTGTCAACTACCCAAACCATATGTGGTTGACCATGTTAGAGAACAGGCTTGAAATCGCTAAGGATATCCTTCGGGACGACGGTGCGATCTTCGTGAGGTGTGATCACGACGGAAACATGCTAGTAAGGCTACTCATGAACACGGTATTTGGTGAGGAGAATTTCAGGAACGAGATCGACATAAAGAGGAATCAGTCGCTCCCTAAAACTAGCCTCAAGAAGCTAACTGAGGAGACCGAGAACCTACTCGTCTACAGCAAGGGGGAGGGCTTTAAGTTCAAACGAATGTTCGTTCCGCGAGAGGCAGCCTGGGTCGATCTAGGCACCAGACCTGCAGACAGTAGAGGTAAGCCGATAAGGATAGACGGTAAGGAGTTCTATCCTCCTAAAGGGAGGAGGTGGGCCTACAGCGAAGCGAAGGTGAGAGAGTTGTACAACAAGGGACTCGTTAGGGAGGTTAAAGGCAAGCTGAAGATTCTCCTAGATAAGAGAGCGGTGGGGACGAACTGGACCGACATTCCTGGGTACTCCACCAACCCCAAATGGGGTCTCAAGACTGAGAACTCGGAGATCCTCCTCAAGAGGGTGATCGAGTCTTCCACAGAACCAGGAGACACGGTAATGGACTTCTTCCTCGGCTCGGGTACCACGACTGCGGTAGCTCACAAGATGGGAAGGAGTTGGATAGGGGTCGAGCTGGGTGTGCACTTCTCCACCGTGATCATGAGAAGGATGAAGCTTGTAATAGCTGGGGACTCAAGCGGTGTATCTAAAGAGGCGAAGTGGAGGGGAGGCGGGGGGTTCACTTACTTCAAGGTGGCCCTAAATGATAGAAGGGTATAAGGTTAGTTGAGTAAGAGGTAGGACAGACTTAAATTTTAGGTATCATAAATTCCGCTGCCTTGAGATCTGTTCCGAGGACGATGTCAACACAACACCCCGACAATGCGAACGTCCCCAGCTGGTCGAGTTCAGAGGCCATTGAAGGGGAAGACGAGGTTAAGGAGGCCTTCCTCTCGTATAGCCTATTTGGGACACAAGAGGTCATGTGGGACTCTGAAGGAAAGGACGTAGATCTCCACGTCGTCAGAAAGTTACTGTCCTCATACCCAGACTTCTTCAGGGAACATATTCTGGGGAAAGACCTGTTCCTGACTTACAGGATACCGAACCCGAAGATCGAGGGCGCGGAGAGAAAAGTGTTCGCCGAAACTTTGGAGAACATCCCCATAGCGTTCGACGTAGCTGAGAGGTTTTACGGGAGACCCGTACCTGCAGTCTTCGAGGTAATCTTGCCCTTCACTACTAGTTCGTCAGAACTCGTGGCCGTCGCTAAGTACTACGAGAAAATAGTGGTGGGGAAGGAGAGCATTGACTTACATGGCGAGCTGTCTGTGAAGGACCTCGTTGGTGAGGTTTCTCCCAAGAGGATAGAGGTGATTCCATTAGTTGAGGACATGCAGTCCATCCTGAACGTAAGACAAATTGTGGGCGAATATGTGAAGGCGGTGAGGCCCAACTACATTAGGGTTTTCATAGCGAGATCCGATCCCGCAATGAACTATGGGCTCGTTCCAGCTACGATCTTGGCCAAGTGGGCGTTGAGGAAACTGAAAGAGCTAGAGGTTCCTGTATTTCCAGTGATCGGAGTCGGTTCTGCTCCTTTCAGGGGGAACTTAAGGCCTTCTAATGTGGAAAGGGTAAGTGAAGAGTATAGGGGAGTGTATACGTTCACGGTTCAGTCCTCCTTCAAATACGATAATCCTGAGGACGAAGTGAGAAAGTCCGTAAGTTACTTGAACGGCCTTCCAGGAGACGGTCACAACTGGGAAGAGGCACTCTTCGTTCTAGAACCCTACGTAAGGAGGTATCAGCGGGAAATCGAGGGGCTAGCGAACGTGATAAATTTAGTGGCAACTCTAGTTCCCAAGAGGAGAGCTAGGAAACTACACGTCGGTTTGTTCGGGTACTCTAGGAGTAGTGGCAACGTAACTTTACCTAGGGCGATCACGTTCGTAGCCTCCCTTTATTCCATAGGAATACCACCGGAAGTCCTGGGACTAGCGTCTTTAGCAAGATTATCAGAAGAGCAGTGGAGTAAACTGAGCTCGGTATACCTCCACCTCAGGGACGACCTGAGGGAGAGCCTAAGATTCGCCGACTATCAAGCCCTCGATAGGCTGAGGGGAGGTCCTTTCAACGTAGATGACTCGATTTTACGATCAATAAGGGAAGACCTTTCCTTCGCAGAGGAGGTGTTGGGTATAAGAATAGGAGGGGAAGACTACGAGAGCAGAACCCACAGACTGCTGAGCGAATTGGTTGCCATAGCGCTGGAGGCGAGAAGGCCTGAGGAAGGAAGGAAAAACGTTTTAGAGATGGCTCTACTTAGGAAGTTCTTGGGCTGAGTTGAGGCTCCTGGTTTCTGGCCTCCTCCGCACAGACTCCGGCAAAACCACTACCGCCATTGGGATTCTCTCTAGGTTGAGAGAGGTCGGCCTCAAATTGGCCCCACTCAAACCTGTGGCCGGCCACAACGCTTGGTACAGCTTCAGCACCCTCCTCAGGAGCGTTGAACTCGGTATACTCGTAGGGAACGACGTCTTAAGATACCACGACGAGCTAGGGGCCGACCCACTGAAGGTCAACCCGTTCGACGTCCTCTTCGGAGTTCCAGATCCAGAGTTTTTCAGGGACAACGTGAGGAGCTACTTGAATTACCTCGAGAACGGCATGCCGGTCATGTTAAGGGTCTCAGACTGTTCAAGCGGAAACAGTACGCACCTGGTAACCAATTCGTTAAGATACCTCCCAGGAGGCTTGAGGAAACACGTCACAGAGCTGGAAAGAAAAGTTAGCGCCACAATGGTAGAGGAATCTTACGTGTGGGACTTGGTACAGAAGTCGTGGTTTCTTACAGATCCTTGTGTGAAAGGTAAAGACGTTTTAATAGAGTCCTACAATGACGCCGCAGCCCCCACTCCCTCTTCCCTAGCGACGGACTTCTCGCTTATCGTAGCACCTGGAAGGATATTCCTCTACAAAGGAGAAGACTTCAGGAAAGTGGTAGAGTTCCTGGGCTCGCCGTGGAGCGTGAGTTCCTCGGAGGCGTTCAAGTACCTCAAAGCCTTACGTTCATTTCACGTTGAACCACTGTCTCCAGATTCTCTAGGAGCTGTGGCCGACTTCATCGCAAATAGCCACGAGGGGTGAAAATCCCTTTCTGTATATCGGCTCAGGAAATCCCCCTACCTTAGTACGACTATTTTAGACACATCGTTGTTGAGGATCATCCTTAACAACTCGAGGAACCCCTTCCTCTTCGCGTTCATTTTGGAACCTAAGTCTGTTGTCACCAGGTCGTATTCCCTTGACCTGGTCCTCCAAGTATTTGTCCTGTTTCACCAGGTCGTCCTTCTAGGCGTCCGACGATAGTCTGGCTTATAGTATAATTTTCCTTATTTCCCACTATGTCCCATAAGTTTTTCAACTTCCTCTTCTCTAGACCTCCACTTCTTAGTTTCAAGTATTATCAGTTTCATATAACCTTTCTTAACATTTCTTGTAACTCTTGATATGATATCCCTTAACGGTGGAACACTTCTTTTAGTCTCAGCAGTATAATCATTTCTGTATTTAAAGGATATAAACTTCACGACTCAACGAAAATCGCTGTAAACGGCTTCGTGGGTTTTAGAACCGAATCTCATCGAGATTTGCGAACTTGAGGGGGCCAAAAATCTAATCTTTTTCCAGCAGTTCGTCTAGTTCCTTCGTCGCCACACTAAGTGAGTTGGGGGAATCCTCCCTAACCCAAGAGAGTGCTCCTTCAATTCCCTCGCTCAATATCTTCCGATCGAGGGCGTTATCCCTCGACCTGATAAAGAAGGCCAACTTAACGCGTACCTCGTTCAAGAACTCCTCAAGGAACCTGGCTGAGTTAAGGGCACGGAGTATATCCTCTTCCTTCACTGCCTTGAGCCACAGGTGTTCCATTTTAGCCTTTTGGAACGTTTTGCTCTGTAGAGCTAGGGAACGGAGAAGAGAATTTATGGAGAGGGTGGACTCGCGTCTCCTCTTTGAAACTAGGTCCTCAATTAGGGCTGTGGGGAGGGAAGGAACTTTCACTTGGCGACTTCTAAGACCTAGCGATCTCATCAGGTTCGCTGTCTCCTCCTCTATTCTGGAGAAGGGAATGGGTTCCCCAAGTAGAACTGCAGAGGTTCCGTATATGGTAATTAGGTCCATCGTTATCATTAACTCCACCGCATCCTCAACGTAGTGAGAGTCAGGGTGAACTGCCCTATACACCCGTGGCCATCCTTGAAGAATAGACATGATCGGGGGTTTAGCGTAATGAAGTCTAATGTAGTACCCCCCTCCAATTAACCTATAGGCTTTGACTGCCGCCATCTCCGGAAGCCCCGCCGACTCAGCTAGGGATATGAAATCCAAGGACGACCTACTTCGCTTTTAACACGCCAGACAAAAAACTTCCCCTTCTTAAAGGTCAGGAAACTTCTTTGGAGGTAAAAAAAGAAGAAAAAATAAAGAAGAAAATCTGTCTTTACATCCCGTTCACTACGTTGAACGGAGAAACCCTCTCATAAAAACTAAGAGTTCACCTTCTCCTTAGGGATAGGGCAGCCACTGCAATGGCTATTATGGCTACTACTATTCCCACTATTCCTACGGTGAAGGCCGTCGAAGCAGAGGACTGAACTGAGGCTATACTGCTGTGCAGGGACGCTATCTCGCTGGACAACTGCGCCGTCTCGTTCTGAAGCTCTGCGAAGTGATAGTTGTTACTGAAGGTCAGAGTACTTACCGATGGAATTCCCGCTATGGTATAGTCTACTGTGAGAGTGTAGGGTCCGTCCGCCTCGTTGGAGGCATTGAACGGTACGACAACGTTGACTCCATTGGTGGTTGGTTGAGTAGAGAACGAGACTGGAACTCCGTTGAGAGAGACCTGCGTGACAGAGACGTTAGAGCCCTCTATTGTAGCCGTGAGCATAGCTGAGGGGGTGGTAACCACATTGGTTGAGAGCTTTAGCGCTCCCACGGTAAGTTCGCCGTAGTCGTACTCCATTCTAGTCTGTCCGTTCTGAGTCCACACGGCCTTCGCAACTATTTCATACACACCAGGTTGCAGGCCAGTGGTACTTAAGGTCCCTCTGTACAGTCCTGGGGCAACTGGACTCATGGTCGTGATCAGTTGTTGCCCGTTCACCGTCACGTTACCGTAAGGTTCTCCCGTAACGTTAAGGTATTTGAGGTATAGGTAGACCGTAGCCCCAGTCACAGGGTTGGCTATTAATGAATCGTTAGTCTGATAGTTCCACGTGTAATATGTGAAGTTGGCGGTGTAAGTGAAGGGAGAGCCAGCGACAACGGCATATGGGAACAGAGCGGGATCTATCCTGAAGTAATGCGGATTTGCCGTCACTACTATCTCCTCGGCTGGAACGTTCCAAGTCTCGAACATGTACGGTCCAGAAGATATCAGAGGAGATATCTTCTCCTGATAGAGCACCTGAGGTGGAAGGGAACCGTAGACGTGCCAAGGCATTATTATGTACCCAGTTAGAGCGTAGAACTCGTCTAAGTAGGAGGAGCTATTGAAGTAGAACACTATCTGGTACGGGCTCGTCACCTGTGTCCACACGAGGGAAGGTATCTCGTCGAAGACGTCGCTGTTTATGAATCCCTGATCCACGAGGTAAGTGTAGTTGACTGTGAGTCCGTCGAATGTATTGACTCCCATCATTCCCGCGAGGTCGTAGTACCACACAGTGAAGTTCACGTCGTAAGCAGTGACAGGAGCACCGTCGATCCAGGTGTCGTTGTGGACCAAATTCACCGTCAGAATGGAGCCGTTGACTAGCTTATCACCATTGGGGAGAGTGGTGTTTACGAACTCCTTATAGGTCCAGTTTGCCGCTATCCAAGGGGAAATCTGGGTTGGGTTGTTGAGTGGACTTATTGCGAGACTATCGTACATATCGTCTATACTGTTGGCGGCGTATAGGCTAACGCTAGCATATGGGTTCTGGTGTCTCGGAGTGTCGGAACTTACTGATGAGAAGATGAATGTACCGTTCAGGGCGGAGTTTATGGGATGGACGTCCATTATGTTCACGGCGTACACTGGAGTTCCAGAGTTCATGTAGATGTAGTTGGCCCACCCAGGCAAGTACACCCCTTGAATGGCATTACTCCAGACGAAGATGACGTACGGATCGTCCACTTGCAACACATATTCCAACTGCTTGGTCTCATTTATTGCCTGCGCCAGAGTGGGCGCATTGAAGGCCTTCTGATAGAGTTGACCAACGGTGGAGTTGGAGAATCCCCCTGTATTGGCGGGACTACTGTAGATGGCTCCCAGCCAACTGTTGGGGAAGGGACCTAAACTTATCCACCCGAACGAAGTTATGTTGAAGTCGTTGTAGGGCGGTGTAGTGGCGTCAGTCAGGAGGGTTCCGAAAGTCGTCTGTACGGGAGTTATTGAAAGGTTTATCTCGGAGGCGGCCTCCTCCAGGATGTTAGCCAGCTTTTGTGCGGGGGTGTCGCCCGTGCCGTAAAGGAAGGTCAATTTCAGTGGCACGCCGTTATAAAGCCATTTACCGTTAACGTGAGTAACTCCGGGGATCATTGAAAGGTATTCTGCAGCTCTAGTCAAGTTGTAAGATTCGTATTGGTTGTAATAGGCCACGACTTGTGGGTTGAACCACTCCTTGTAAATCGTGGGACTCACGTAGTATGGGTAGTCGGTTCCTAGGAGTCCATCGTCCAGAACATACGTCGTGACCTCGGTAGTGTTTATCAAGCTACTTATGGCGTACCTGAAGTAGAGGTTGGCCGTCAAATTGTTTCCGAAAGCGAACACGAGCTGACCGAAACTTTCAACTGGGGCAATCGCAGTGAATATGGTGTTGTTGTAATGTGTCAGTAGAGTCTTAATTTCGTCGGCGTGATCCAGGGTAGCGAAGTCTATCTTTCCGGCAATTAGCGCGTTATATTCGTCCGTGTGGGTGGTGTAGGCGTAGAGGTAGATTATTGTTCCTACCCACGGTTCGTTGTATCTGGCTTGGGCTGGGGTAAGGATGGGGGTATCGAAGTTGGTTATGGCGTAGCTGAAGCTTGGAAGGGCCGAAACCGCTGATGCCGCTATTAGCAGGAAGAGGGCCAAGCTTAGAATAAGCCTTTTATACTCCGTTCCTAAAGTTGAGCTACTCATATGCAAGAGAGACCTTCCATATTAACTTATAAATCTTATCATGATAACAAGTTATCTACCATTCGCGTTCACAAAACTGAATTAAAATAGAACCGTGTCACCCTGAACTGCGTAGAACGCTCCCCTGACTGAGGAATTCCCTCCGGTACAGACAAGGTAACCGTGGAAGTTCCAGTGAACCACAACGTGGAGGAGTGGTGGAGGGTACCTACTACTACTCTCCGCCCAACATACTCTCTCAATATCTTAAGGGTCTTCACCAACTCCCTAAGCACAAGGCATACGATTTCCTTAAAACTCCTTAATACAGTTTAGAAACTTAGAAAACTACTAAGTATTGTTTCCAGTATTTTAGACTGTGCTGACTACTCTGAAACCCCAGGAACGAAGTATCCTCGTAATTCCTTCTGGGCACCTTAAATTGGGCTTCACCCTTGCTGGAGTTTCTACAGAACATTTCTGAGATCTGACTCCCCCCAGAGGGGTTCCCTCCCAGAGAGTTCGTCTTTCCTCCCGTCGATTCATGTTTACATCATCTTATATATGTGGAGAGAGACGGCTCAGGAGACCATCTCCCAGATGAAAAGGGACTTTCGTCCATGGCGTCTAGTCCCTCATGTGGAAAGAGGGGAAGGGACTCTAGGTGCTCCTCCCTTAGTTCCATAAAACCTCGAGCTGGGAAGGGCGTCGCCACTAGGAAAATTTTAGAAAACTAAATTTAAATGAGGGGACTATCCCTCCCCGCTGGAGGTTTGCCACTCCCACAACTCCTAATTTTTTAAGATTTTTGTTAAGTATGGGTTCACCCTCCACACGCGATACTAAGTTCGGAAATATTCTCAAGGTCTTGATGTGACTATCGGATCGATTTTAGCAATGAGTACTTTATATATTTGAGATTGTGAGTTATCTCGCCCTATAAAAATCTTCACCTCCTCTACTTCCGTTGAAGTCTTCGTATGCAACCTCACTAACACTACTTGTGAACAGAAACACTTGAGATCAAGTGATAAATCAACAACAACCTCTCTTGAACTTTTGGTAAACATATAAAAGGGGATCAACAATTCTGAATACGATGAATTACCTCGTTAAGAGGATAGTTGAACGAGTAGTCCTATTGTTTGCTATAATCAACTTCAATTTCTTCCTGTTCCAAGTGTTACCAGCCATATATAACATAAACCCAGCCCAGCTATACGTCCCGCCCACTTACAGGGGACTCCCGAGAAGCGTCCTAGTCCAGGGGCTAGACGCGAGGTTCGGACTCAATCAGCCGCTTGACGTAAGATACGTTAAATATATCATAGCATTACTGACGTTTCACTTTGGCGTCTCTTTCCACTATCAGTCCCCCGTCTTCGACCTCATTGCTCAAAGGTTTCCCGTAACGGCTCTGCTTGTCGTTCCGAGTCTCATATTGAGCACTTTGTTGGCAATTGGGTTGGGAATCTACTCCGCGGCGAGGAACGGAAAGTTGGGAGACAGCGTGAATTCGTTCTTCGCGATCTTGACCTACTTCATCCCAGCGTTCTGGTTAGGAGCGATAGTAGTGTACTACTTCGGTTTCCAACTCGGATGGTTCCCCACTAACATCGCGGACGCGATAACTAGGAACGGCGTAGCCTTAAGCGGAGCCGCCTACTGGCTCAACTTAATGAAATTCCTAACTCTTCCTATCCTCTTAATTACAGTCCTCTCTTACGGAGTACGAATGATCTTACTTAGAAACCAGAGTGTGGATCTGAACAACAGCAACTTCATCGTTAACTTGAAGGCTCGAGGAATAAATGAGAAGAAGATATTGTACAAACATATTGTCAGGAACGCTGTCCTCCCAGTTTTCACGAGAGTCGGAATAGATCTTGCCTTTCTCTTTGCGGGAGTAGTGTTCGTAGAGGACATATTTAACATCCCAGGTCTCGGGAGGCTCCTGGTCACAGCAGCGGAAACCCTCGACATACCGTTGTTGAGCGCTGACTTCTACATTATCTCCCTCTTCGCGATAGTCGTCCTCCTAATAATGGATCTGCTGTATCCGTTAATAGATCCCCGGGTGAGGTACGAATGAACAAGACCCTCAGCGACCTATTACACAGGAAGTCCTTCTTGGCCTCCATAGTGATCCTTGGGTTATTTGCTGTCTTGGCGGCGGCGGCACCGGTCATAACCCCTTACAGTAATCCCTACTTACCGTCTCAGGCCAGGGTGGCGGCACCTTACGCCGTGCCCGCTTGGGCCACAGTTTTTCCTCAGTATAGGAACCTCCCCCCTAACCAGAATTTGATTCTCTCAACCTTCCGATCTGAGGGGGGAAAAGTTACCGAGTTCAATTCAACTTTCCTAGAGGTGACAGTGCCTCCTTCTGGTGTAGTCAATGTTACATTCCCGGTAAATTGGAATTACAAACCTCCTTATTCCTTCGCGGTATCTTTTCAACTGGTTCCTCCAAAAGGATACTACATACTTAATGTCTTGATAGGCCAGGGTAACAGGACGTTTTGGTTATATAGTGTCGTCCCGAAGGACTACGCGATCCCGCCCCAAGTTGGCGTACCAAGTACTCCAAGCACGATCTTCCTAAGTTCTGCCCTCCTGAGCGCTTCCAATTCACCTTACGTTTCAACGCTCTCTCCCACACAACAGGCCCTCAGTGGAATATACCTTCCAATTTACGTATTCCGTTCGCCTGGAACTTACAATCTCACCCTATCGTTGAACAACGAGGGTTCCACACCACAAGTTTTCGTCTTCAGTAAACCAACGTTCAGCGACAAGGGATATGCCTACGGTAGGTTGGGAACCGACGACAATGGTGCTAGCGTCTTCGCCGAGTTCGTGCTGGGAGCCAGATTCGACCTGTTCATAGGGTTAGTGGCCTCTGCCATGATTCTTGCGATTGGGCTAGTACTGGGGATGCTAGCTGGGTACGTGGGAGGAAAGGTGGACTTGTCCCTGAATGCCTTCACCGACTTCTTCCTGTTGCTACCAGGACTTCCTCTCTTGATCACGGTGGAGACCATACTGGTAGTCTCAGGGGCCATCGTGAGAGTCAGCTTAGCCACAGTGATCGTCCTATTGATCGCACTACTCTCTTGGCCGGGCACGATGAAGATAATCAGGTCCCAGACCCTCTCGCTCAGGAGTAGGACGTTCGTGGAGTCTTCCAAGGCCTTGGGGGCTGGTAACTTTCGAATAATGATGAGGCACATCCTTCCGAACTTAGCGGGGATCCTTTTCGCTCAGCTGGCCTACGACGTCCCAGGAGTGATATTAGCGGAATCCGGACTCGATTTCCTTGGGCTGGGCATAAGGAGCTTCCCCACGTGGGGGAACATGCTGGGATACGCCACAACTGCAGCGTCAACTGCGAACAGCTTCGCCTGGTGGTGGGTTCTCCCACCGGGGATTGGAATAGTAGTGCTAAGCCTCGGCTTCTTCTACTTCGGGAGCGCACTTCTAGACGTGTTGAGCCCATACAGGTTGAGAGGTGAGTGAGACGTTCGAAGAAGATGCAATAAATCCAGTGCTTCTCATAGACTCGCTGAAGGTGTACTTCAGAACTAAAGGGGGGTACGTGAAGGCAGCAGACGAAGTCTCCACCTTCGTCAACGAGGGAGGAGTGACGGGGCTCGCCGGAGAGTCGGGTTCAGGGAAGTCCACAGTGGTGAGTCAGGTTTTTAGAATACTTCCTAAGAACGGCGAGTACCTAGGAGGTAAGGTCCTCTTCAAGAACAAGGACTTAATGAAAATGAACCTCAAGGAGTTCAGCAAGGAGGTGAGGTGGAAGAGGATGTCATTGATACCTCAGGCCTCCATGGATGCACTGGATCCTGTTTACAGAATAAAGGATCAGATGCTGGAGACGATCCTGGAGCACGAGGACGTAAGTAAGGCAGAGGCGATGGAGAGAATATACAAGTCCCTGGAATCGGTTGGTGTGCCTCAAGAGAAGGCCGAAATGTTCCCCCACGAGCTCTCCGGAGGTCAGAGACAGAGGGTCATCATCGCCATGGCCCTGCTGCTCAATCCAGACTTAGTGATAGCCGACGAACCGACCACCGCTTTGGACGTCATAACACAAGCACAAATAGTGTCGTTGTTGAAGGGACTCCAACAGTCCAGGGGATTCAGCATGATGATGGTTACCCACGATCTCTCCCTACTTGCCGGAGTTAGCGACATGGTGACCATAATGTACGCTGGAAAGGTGGTGGAATTAGGAGGAGTGGACAAGATATACTCATCCCCCCTCCACCCCTACACCCAACTCCTCATAAAGTCCATACCCGACGTGCGAAAGTGGAGGGAGAGGAAGTTAGTGTCTATTCCAGGTTACCCGCCTGACCTGATAGATCCACCTAGGGGTTGCAGGTTCCACCCACGATGTCCCCTCGCTATGCCGATCTGTAAAGAGAAGGAACCCGAGCTCCTGAGAGTCGAACCTAGACACTACGTGGCCTGTCACGTGACGGGGGTGAGGAGATGATAGAGAGCAAAGGACTCAGGGTTTACTTCAAGTCGAGGAGTAAGATTGTCAAGGCTGTCGACGGTGTTAACATCGCTGTGGGTCAGAAGGAGATCGTTGGGTTAATAGGGGAGTCTGGGAGCGGAAAGACGACGGTGGGGAGGACTATACTGGCCCTCCAGAGGCCAGTGGAAGGTGAAGTGATCTGGAACGGAAAGAACGTCTTTGACCTCAGGGGGGATGAGCTCAAGGAGTTCAGGAGAAGGAATCAAATTATCTATCAGATACCCTACGAGGCGGTGGACATAAGGTACAAGGTATATGACGTGGTGGCCGAGGGGATAAGGATACACAGACTAGCGAGCACTAAAGACGAAGAGAGAGAAATGGTGTTGAAGGTTCTCGAGAACATGGGATTGACTCCGCCAGAGGAGTACGCCGTAGCTCTACCTCTTCAGCTCTCTGGTGGGCAGTTACAGAGGGTCGCAATAGCCCGTGCCCTGGTTTTAAACCCCGAAATGATAGTAGCAGATGAACCTGTCTCCATGCTCGACATGTCCATAAGGGCTGGAGTGCTCAACATATTCACTGAACTCAGAGAGAAGGGAACTGGGGTGCTCATGATAACTCACGACATATCCACCGTCGCATACGTGGCCGACAGGGTTTACGTCATGTACCTAGGGAAGGTAGTCGAACAGGGACCTGTGGAGAGGATAGTTGAGAACCCGCTGCACCCATACACTCAGGCACTCATCGCGGCCGTCCCCAAGCCAGATCCCTCTAGTAAGGTAGAGGTAAGGTTAAAGGGCGAGATCACACAGGTCCAGAAGGGCTGTCCCCTACATCCTAGATGTCCCTTCGCATTCAATGCGTGCCGAGAGAACGAGCCGCAGCTCAAGGAGGTGGAGCCAGATCACTACGTCTCCTGTTTCCTACACTGACCGAGAGAGGATGGACTCTTGGAGCCCAGGTAAGGCTTTCTCCTTTTTCGTGGTAATCACATCGGCTTTGATAGCTGCGTTCCTCTCCCCGGCGTTATTTCTCCTCACCTTAGTACCACTAATGCTACTTTTCTCGAGCTTTAGAGAATGGAACCTTCTGCGCCACTGGGGAGAGATAAAGAAGAGGGGAGAATTCTTCACAGACGCCAAGTTCAGGAAGGAGAGAAGAAATGCCGAAATCGGAATGGCTATATTAGTCACCACAGTGGTCTTTCCAGCAGTACTCACATTCCTTCCGGCGCCCCAATGGCTTTCTGCGACCCTTGGAGTCGTGATGGCGTGGCCGGCCTCTAACCTTCTAATACTAGCTATCTCCAGGGCATCGTCAGGAGGAAAACCTCTCTACAAGGTATATGTCTTGAACCTCATAGGGGGAGAAATGCTGGTGAGGAGGTACGGGTACACTCTGGGAGACCCGAAGGAACATGAATTAGAGGCCAGGTGATGTAGGCGTGAACCTGAGGCTGTTGAGCGAGAGAGTAATAAATTGTAAGCTATGTCCCCGTCTAGTGGCGTACACCTCCGAGGTCGCCTCGAGGAAAGTGAGACGCTTCTCCCACTGGGAATACTGGGGAAGGCCTGTGCCTAGTTTCGGTGACCCCGAGGCCACGATCATGATCGTGGGACTAGCTCCAGCCGCCCACGGAGGGAACAGGACAGGAAGGATGTTCACGGGAGACCATTCTGGGGAGTGGCTGTTCAAGGCCCTCCACGAGGTAGGCCTGGCAAATAAGTCGACAAGTATTTCTAGAGACGATGGCCTCCAGGTCAAGGGAGTATACATAACGGCGGTGGTACATTGCGCACCTCCAGATAACAAACCACTCCCCCAGGAGGTGGAGAACTGTCTGAACTACCTCAGGGAGGAGCTTCACTTACTTAATAGAGTTAAGGTGATAGTGGCGCTAGGTAGATTGGCCTTCGATCAGTTGTGTAAGATATATGGTGTGAAGGGCCGGTTCTCCCACGGAAGCTCAGTTACTCTGCCCGATGGAAGGCTGCTTATAGCCAGTTACCACCCAAGTGCTAGGAACACCAACACTGGGAAAATGAGTTGGGATCAGTGGGTCTGGGTGTTCAGGAGAGCTAAAGAGCTCTCAGGGTAAGATGTCCAAAGGAACTTGTACCTGTCCAAGTACGGATAACTTCTCGTCCTACCCAACACCAGGTCGGCCGCGTACTTACCCATAGCTGGAGCGTAACTCCAACCTAGCCTGCAGTTGCCCGTGGCCGCGACCACGTTAGCGCTCCTGAAGAGGATGGGGAATCCGTCTGGAGAACAGGGTCTGTGCCCACAGGACGCGTCGATTACCTTCTCCACTCGAACTAACGGGTTATTCCTTAACTCCCTCACACCGTCCTCGTAATCGGCCTCGAAACCCCACGTAATCTTGTACCACCCTTCGAGCGGAACTATGGCTACTCCCTCCTCCGCCAGGACGGTGGGAACTCCAGGTCCCCTCCCAACCACTCTGTAGCCATAACCCTTGAATGGAGTAAGCGGAAGGACGGTTGAGAGGGAGAGTCCAGCCGTCAACACGATCACATCGCCTCTGACTTCCCTGCTTGGTAACTTGACTGTGTCACCCTCCACCGAGCTAACCTCTCCTAGGATTAACTTTACGTTCCTCAACTCCCTTCTCATTCTTTCTACGAAGAGTTCAGTCGACAAGTGCGATAGCCCCGGGTAGTATAGGGCTCCTGCGAAGGGTGGGAAGTCCACTAGCTCAACTCTATTACGGAAGGGACTCTTTGCTTCTTCCTCCAGAGCTCTCTCCATCTTCGTTCGATCCGAGTATACCTCGTAGAGGCCCTGATGACGATAATTGAAGTCGTTCTCCTCCTCAGACATTCTGGCGTACTCCATTAGCGAAAAAGTGGCCATCGTCCT
Organism: Sulfodiicoccus acidiphilus; assembly: GCF_003967175.1. Classification (NCBI taxonomy): domain Archaea; kingdom Thermoproteati; phylum Thermoproteota; class Thermoprotei; order Sulfolobales; family Sulfolobaceae; genus Sulfodiicoccus; species Sulfodiicoccus acidiphilus. The sequence continues at coordinate 734,101 of NZ_AP018553.1, forward strand.
CATCACCTCCCAGGCTTCCTCTGGGGGATTCCTGTTCAGGTTCCTCAAAAGCTGTACTAGCCATTCTTTATTTACCCTCCTCACTCGCGTTACACCCCTCCTAGCATACTCCAGCATCTTCAAGATCATCTCAGCTGTGTTCATCCTGTCGAACCTGTAGGGCTCTATTAGTCCAGCTGCGTGGACTGAGCCGTGGCCTAGGCCGTGTTTATCGATGAGGGTAACGTCTATTCCTTCTCTTTCTAGGTAGTAGGCAGCAAACATCCCAACCACGCCAGCGCCTACGATTACGACTTCCACGTAATTCGGTTGAAGTAGTTAACTTTAAGCTAGTGTCCCGGTTGACCGATCAATCCACCGTCCTGTTCACCCATACGACCTGAGTTAAGTTAAGCTGTAGAGTCAGGCCATTACTGAGAGTTAAGTTAGCCGTACCGAACATGGGAGAGCCAACCGAAAGGGAGTAGTTATTGACGCCCGCGTGAGCCGGGAGATTGACGTTGACTTTATGCGACCCATCTATAACCTGAGTCACTATCACCGAATCTGGACCACCCACGGCCAAGGTGAAGTGGAGCTCGGAGCCGGTTACGTGGCTTCTTGTTACGTTGTAGTAGATCGTTTCTCTTCCGTGCCCAACCACCGTCACAATAGTCGTGGTGGAGTAAAACAACTGTTGGTAAAGGAAGGTGCTAGTAGGAAGAGAGAGGGAGATTAAGGCAAGTAACAGGATACCAAATTTCATGGTGATGAGAATCCACATATATGGGTCTAGGACCACCGATAGTGAATCCTAAAAATGTGGAGTGTTTACACCGTGTCGTTGAAAAACAGAGTAGAACCAGAACTAGTGAAGCTGGCTGATCCAGATCCTTCAGTGAGGAAGGAAACTTGGGCTAAGCTGAGGAGAAGGAAGCTAACGTGGGATCAAAGGAACTTCCTAAAGGCGCTCTTGAGGCATAAATTGAGAGGTGTGAGAGAGGACGCTTGGAGCCACCTGGACTTTTACGCCGAAGCAAGAATTGATGTCTCAACGGTGTACAGGGCTGGGTCGGAGAGATCCAGACTTACTGCTTGGCTCCACTACAGGGAAGCCCTTAAGGTGGGTGTGGTAACTGAGGGAGAACTGAGGGAGAACTCCAAGAGTTTCTGGAGGTTACTTAGGAGCTGGAGCCCTGGAGTGATGAAGAACGCGTGGAGACTCCTTCCCTCCCTATGGGCCGACGGACTACTTAAGGATGAAGAGAGGCTGATTCGATTCCTAGAGGCTAAGAAAGCGAGGGTGAGGCTCTTAGCCTGGGAGACAGCCCTGGAACTTATGAATAGAGGCCTACTGAATAAAGAGAAGTTGCTGAACAATCTAGGAGCACTCAGGGAACTAGCAGGTGGAGAGAGTAGGGCTTCCAAGAGGGCAAGGAGAATCTTGGAGAAGTTCGGGGGAGACTCTGAGCTAATTAATGCCTAACGTATGAGACCACCACCCTCCTTCAAGTGTTCTCGCAGGAACCACTCTGCCTTCTCGTGTACTTGAATGTTCCTCACGAACACATCGGCCGTACCAGGATCACCGTCCTCTTCAGCTTGCCTTATCGCTTTCTTGAATTCTCCTATGACGAGCCTGTGGTTCTCTATCGCCTGCTCGATCATGGCCTTAACGCTCATTCCCGAAGAAGCGAACTTGACGGTAGCGCCCTTCGCTATTTCCTCTGGGCTCCCTAACGCCTCAGAGTCAAGCATCCTTATCCTCTCAGCGAACTCATCGACTGTCTTCAGGACGTCACCGGCGAGTTGATCGAAGAGAAGGTGGGTCTCGTAAAAGAGGGGACCGTAGGTATTCCAGTGGTACCTCTTGTAGTTCATATAGATTGACATACTATTGGCCACAGCTCTGCGCAAATATTCCACAACTAACTCGGAACTCATGGTCTTCTATAGTATAGAGTTACTCTAAGTTAAAAGTCTTTCTAACCTATAGTTCTTGGATGACCTCGCAGGACGAACCCGAGGAGATCCCCTCTGCCAGTCTACGCATCACGTTCATGAAGTCATCGGCCTTCTCAGGGTCCTTTCTAAGGTAAAGCGTCTCAGAAAACAACGCTAAGGCCATATACTTGGAGTTCAACTGTTTCTTCAAACTTCTAGCCCTTTCCAAGGCCAAGTAAACTTCGTCGGGGAGAGGTGGTATCATGTTGACGACTAGGGCCACGTCCCCACCCATGATGGACTGCAGGTGAAGTGCGTAATTTTGTACGGACTCCATGCTTTGCTCGGTGTAGTCTGTCACATAAACGTTGGTGGCCTTCCCATCCCGTACGTGTCGTGTGTAACTTGGGACGTGAACAGAGACCTCGTCTAGGGCCGTGATGTTAGGAGGGTTGTCCCCTAGGACGAAGTCGAAGTCTTCGAGCACCTGATCTATGAACCTATCTATTTTAAGCCCTATACTGGGGTCGTGGTGGAGTTTGGGCAACAGCCTAACGAAGGTCGGAAAGTCACCGAAGAGTTGCACCACAGTGAGGTTTCCCGTGTTCATCTTCCTTCTCGTTATGGCCATCGTCGGTTCGCCGTCCCCAGCTATCAAGGCAGCTAGTCCTGGGCCCCTTATTCCAACAATCCTCGACACGTATCCATTGATGTCCTTATCTATCAGTAGTACATAATTGCCAGACTCAGCTAAGGCGTACGATAGAGCAAGCGCAACCGAAGACTTTCCCACTCCTCCCTTTGAGGAGAAGATCTCTACTTGCACTTCCACTCTCCTCGCCTGAGGCACTCTACTGGAGGCTGAGAGGGGCTTTCAAGTTCTGAAGGAATAGAGAGGGAAGCTATTTGCAAGGTACCTTCTAAATGAGCGTTAAGTCTGAATGGTGACACCTCAGAGTGGAGGCTCTGTCTCACATGACACATCATTATATTAAATCTACAAGAGAAGTGGAATTTAAAGCTAAAGTATTATAGAAGATCGTGACAATAGAAGAATTACTTCAGGCCTTATAGATAGGTTCCAAAGGAGGCGCGAAACTTCGCAGGCCGAAAGCCCCTGGAGGAAGCCTCTTCGAGGGGCCACTCCGACCAACACAGACGCGAGAGTGTCTGGAATGTAAAAAATTTAATTTTAATTGATGAGAATAAATTGATTCTTAGCATTATTTTGGATTAAATTGTAGTAATACTTAAGTTATGGGAGGAGAGGGTAGTACTATGGCACGTACACTAAGACATATTCCAAACTTGGTGTACTATCCACTCCCCTCAAGAGAAGATATGCCGTGGAGGGAAAATGGTTAACGGATATCAAACCCGTGCTGGACACCCTAGATTTTGAAAGAGTTCTAGGAGAAGGCACTCTGGTTTACCTGAAGTCACTAATCGTCATGGTGCTCGACTCCTGTTCCTATAGAGACGCGGTGAAAATGGTCAACGTGAACGTTGTTGCGGCGTGGTTCGTGGGGAGGAAAGTGGGGTAGAGTACGTTACACGATTTCGTGGAGAAGGTATATGAGGTGAGGAAGAAGTTGTTGGAGATCTTCTTCAAGCTTGAGGAGAAGTGCCTACCAGTTACCTCCCTGCAAGTCCACACTTCGTGGAATTCATTGCGTGGCTAGTGGACTCCTTCCTCCTGGACTTACCTCCTGGGAAGAGGAGTGTGGAAACCTTCCAGGAGAAGGCAGAGCTGGAGAAGAAGGAAGGTAAATTGAAGAAGGCCAAGAACCTGCTCTTCCTGGGGAGAACTAAGAGGAGGTTTGAGGGAAGGTGGACCAAGAAGAGGGGGTCTCACACTTCGGGTTGAAGGCCCTAATAGTTATCTCCACTTCCCTCTTCGTGAGGTCCATCACGATGAAGCCGGCCAACTTCTCGGACAAGAGGTTCAAGTCTCCGCTCAAGGGGATTAAGATAGCGGACAGGGGTTCCTCGCCCTCCCCCACCCAGTTCGTAGCTGTGGAGAAACCTTTTACGACTCTGAGGACCCATGTGGAGTTCTTCGGTACCTTCGTGTACAGGTTCCGAAGGCCCTACGGGACCACGGTGTGGAGGAACGAAGCCTTCCTCCACGTCCTGGAAGTCCTCTACAACATCAGGACTTTCCTTGCCGTTCAACGGAGGACTCCCCCAGGACGTCGGATAGTTCAACTCTAAGAAACGTCCTCGCACGCCCAAGCATCACCATGCATGACAAATAAATCTTCTCAACTTGATATTTTTCCATGATCAAGATTTTCCTGATCAACAAGGTTTTATCCTTCTGACAATATTAATATTTATCATTCTATTTATCTATTCATTCAGATAATTACATTCCGGACATTCTCACGTTAGGGACTCTAACCTACGGAAGATATAGTCTTACCAGACGTTAAGTCGCTAGATTTGGAGGAAGTGCTGAAAGACCTAGGTTGGAAATATAAAATGGAAACAAAGCGTGACATAACTCCTGTAGTCCAAGAGGTAAAGGTCATCTATTTAACCCACTGCAGCCTAGTAAAGAGGGTAGAGTACGTTGTACTTTCATTGACTTTGATTAACGGCTTAGGTGAAGAAATTATTCCAGTATACGGTGAGTTTACGACGGAAAAATACGAGAATCATCTATTGCAACAACTGTACTGGCTTTCTAAGTAGTGGTGAAATTGAAAGTACTCGTCGATACTAATATAGAATAGAGAAGTAAATCATTTAACTTACTTAGGAATTATGATCCAATATTTGTTGACCTTGTTATTGCAGGAGTGATAAAGAAGGAAAAATATGCTTGAATTTATGAAGAAAAATAAACTTGAAGTAGAAAATAAATATTTAGCGTTTGGTAGGGAATTTTTGAAGATACTGTATCTGCAAAATGTTCAATTGGAATATCCTGATGTGAATGATTAGACAATCTAATTTTCTTTACATACTTTTTATCAAATTCTTTAACGAAATAGCATTAGCTTTTCTTATTAACTCTTTATCGTTAGATACAAGGATAAGCCCTAAAGATTCGGCAACGTATGCATAAGCCGCGTCATAGTAAGTTAAACCCCTTTCTATGGCAATTCTCATTACCCCTTCAAGAGGCGGATCGTCTACTACGTTAAACCTTCGCATTAATTCATAGAAAAGTTTAGAAAGTGTTATAGGATCTTTAACCTTCTTATGTATATAATACTCCTTCCATATAGCATTACCTACCTCATAAAAAGTTAAGGTGAGTATGTGAATTTTCTTAATATCTACTTTATCCGCGTAATCTAAAAGCGAATATAAAGCTGAGGCATCGAATAGGAATTCCCTATCTTTCATCCCTACTCTCCCTAACAGCCCTTATCCAATCATCTTCGCTTACATCCTTCATTAGTTCCTTAATTTTCATAGCCATATCCCTAAGCTCTTCCTTTTCCTTCTCCATTATTGATTCCTCTAGTGCCTTTTCTACAACTTCCCTAATATTAATTCCTAGCTCCTCTGCCTTCTTCTTTAGCTCTTTCTTAACTCTTACGCTTATTACGTCTGACATGGATACGTATACGAAATATGCGTATATAAAACTTTCGTATATTTACGCTTCGTTAGGTTACTCCAATCAGAGAGAACATATGATCAATTCTGTAATTGACTATTTTCAACATTTTCGGTAAATCGTGGATTTTGTTAATTCAGTATAAAGTATATAAAGTATAAATCCAGTCTCAATTCACTATTGAATTTATTGACTGATAAAATTAAAATATACTATTTTAGGATATGTAAAAATTTCCATTGTAACTCAGAGAGTTTAAATTAGAATTTAAGGAAATTAACTAATTCAAGTAAATAAAATTGTTTAACATACTCTGACATGAAACTGCAATGTTAAAAATAATAGGTTAAGAACGAGTAATACGCCAAATAATTAGTTAAAATACATAAAGAATAATTAGAAAGATTAAGTTAGGAAAGGATACAAAAAAGAAATTCTATTAAAAACTTTTCAAAGTACTAAGATCACTTCTCTCTTAACAATTCAACAACTTGCTTTAATCTTCACATGACCGCTCTTGTGCAAGACCTTAAGACGTTGATATAATTCGGCCTTATTTAACCGTGTGGCCTCCAACAGTTCCTTAAACCACGCAGACCTTGTATAATAAAGACCTAGTAGTATTCCTAACCTAACTCCAACGTTTAACTCCTTATTATTCTTACAGGAGTTTTATTAATTTCTCTAGCTCCATTCCTTAGCCCTCTTTACCAATTTGTACATAAGGTCGAGGAACGGTGGAATCAAGAGAGTTATCGTGTAGAAAGGAGACGGTGTAATGGCTACTCCCGAAAGGATATACGACGTGGCTAGAATGTACTCTACGGGACTCTCTTTCTGAAACCTTACGGTAAAGATCAACTGACCGCCAATGAAAGATACATAAGTGCCTACAAGAAATGTCTGGTAAACTAGATAGGGACGGCTACATCAAATACGGTTCGTCGCGAAACTCCCGGTAGTTCGCTCGCGTCCTCGACGAGTTCCTCGACTGCCGGCTTCCCCTCTCCCGGCCCGAGTTCCTCGGGCCGGAGATCTGGAGGTCGCCGGTTCCCGCCACCCCAGCTTTCGGCTCCCTGCGTCGACCGCGCCGTTTACCCTCGCTGGGGGAGCGACCCTAGGGTCGTCGTGCAGATCGCGCGCCGAGGGCGCGTCCCTACAACGGTCCTCGGCCACCTTAGAAGGTAGGTCTAACTCCTACCTCAACGTGGTGTAGAACTCCTAGTGGATTTTACCTGACACTCCCTTCTGGGTCCGGGAAGTTCTCCTTCTACCGGAACGGGGTGGAACGCATCGCTTGAACGTAGTAGTTCGCGGGGCGACCTTCGTCGAGATCGCGGTTCCGATCCTTCGACCCTCCAAGACGTCGAAAGTTGCTTGGGAAAAGTAGTAATTTAAATAGAAGGAGACTGTCCGTCTCCGCCGTGAAAGGCGAGGCTTTTCCCCCCCCCCCCCCTTAACCCCCTATTCTGTAATCTGAGTCTTCGTCTACTACTAAGGTTAGATAGCTGAGTTTGACTACGACGTCTTCCACAACCTACTCTAAAGTGGAATAGATGATAAAGCATGGAACTCCGCCCTATATTCGTTGGATAAGGGAGGCTACAGAGCAGGAAACTCTGAGGTAGTCTCATACTCGTGTTGAATCCTTAGTTAATTGACTTCAACCCCACGAGTAACCTCCTGAAGAGCTTGAGGAGCTCCCTGAGCTGGTGCTAGAGGAGGTGCCACTTACACTGCTGTAATGAGGAGTTACAACAGAACTATGGCTCAAAGCCACGGCCATGAATGCCCCGCCTACTGCCAATATTAGGACAGTTAGAGCAATTATAACTACCTTGAGCCAAGTAGATCCTTTCTTACTTACCATAAATGAATTCGCGTGATCTGCCTTCTTTTATCCTTTTACCCAAATCTGAGCTTCATCCTTACTTAGCGAATTTCCCTCACAGAATGCACAACGATCTTGGAAAAAGTATTTCTACACCCCAAGTAGGTCCTGCCATATGAACGGGGTTTCATCTATAGGTAAACCTTCAAGGATAGTGACCAGCGCTCTATTAGTGATCTGGGCAGGGATACACTTCACATTGGGAGAAGGACTTCTTGCTAGGTTACCCTTAGTTGGAGAGTTCTTCTTTGTTGATTCCGTGATAGCCATAGTTGGTGCCATCGTATTAATTGCTGGACTCAGAGTCCTCTATCTGCCAGTGTTAGTGTACGCATGGATCAATTACCTCCTCTTGACAGAGTCAAGGATCCTTCCTGCTCCAATCCTAGGCGAGCCTTTGCCGGCGATAAACGAGTATGTTATAGGAACTTTCGTACTTGATATTGTGATAATAGTTCTCGCAACAATGGCGTGGTTGACATCTAAGTGATCTACAATCTGACATTTTTATACTGATAAGGGTCTAAAGGGATCCCCTCTTTGAGAACAGAAGGTCTATTTATACAAGAGCTCAGAAACGAACTTAGTCCATATCTCTCGCGCTTCCGCTTAGACAGTTCAGTGAGGCTCACCCTCGTCGGTAAGTCTACGAGGGGCATCAACGCGACGAACGAATGCTACCCTCAAAGTGGGGCTACGTTGATAACCATAAAGCATGGAACTCCGCCCTATATTCGTTGGATAAGGGAGGCTACAGAGCAGGAAATCCCACCAGCGTTGGGTAGTTCATGCTGCTACAATCAAGGGCTCTACATCCAGACGGAATTGAGAGTCAATTGTAGATATACCTTAGTCCCCTTAAATGTTAGCTTCGTCCAATCCTTAACCCTCTTCGAAGACCTGTTATTTCCCCTAAAAGAACACTATATTCAAAAAGGGCTCGCAGTCACTCTAACACCTCCTAGACCTTCCTCAAAGTTGACCTAACCCTGACGTGGAGGTTCTTCAACCCACTCTTTCTCAGTGAGGCTCGTCCTTTCTCAGCCACCCTCTTCCGCGACTTGAGTATGGAGAGAGCACCATCTATAGCTCTATCGACGTATTGCGAAGCTGCCTCGTGAGTCTTGTACGATAACAGCCTGAGTCTTAAGCTTTTCTGAACACATCCTCAACTGTTCGACGGAAAGTTGTACTGAACGAGGAGACTCCAGGATAGAGATTAAGTTCTTTATCAGTTTTCATCCTGAAGTTTCCATCATCCACATTAGGCGCTTCTGTTTCAGAAATGACCTTCTCAATCTTCCTATGAAACCTGGAAGCCGTCCATTTACGCTACCAAGACTTTTAGAGACCTCCTCGTTCTCGGTCTGGAGTGTTTTGAGGAATCCTTTTGCTGACATATTGTCTGAACCTTAGTTAACCGTTCTTAAGACCGTGACCAGTGAGGACCAATACCGACTTACCTTCGTATATCCCTTTCTGGTAGGCTGCGTAGACCGTGGCAGAACTATACTCAACGTATAGGCCCATTTTGGCCAATTTTTCTCTGGCCTCTACTATCTCATCCTCGTCTACTACGACGCAGAGGTCTGCCGCCTTCACCATGAAGTCTATGAGAACGGGGTTAGTACTTACTAATGCGTCGGCAACTGACGTTACCTTCAATGGCGGTGTGTAGGTCACTCCCTCTTTCCTAGAGCAAAGGGGACTCACTTGCCTAGTCTGTACTGCCACTATCTTAGGAGGGTAGTTCAACTTCCCCTCCCTAAGGAGGTGCTGAAATCCCTCCCATACCCCTAAGAGGAGGGTGCCAGCCGAGACGGGTAGGAAAACGTAGTCCAATTGAGGAGACTGATAGTGAAGTTCGTACGCCAAGGACCTTATTCCGTCCCTAAAGTGTGGCTCTAGGACGTGAGATGCATAATAGGCGGGGGCGTTGGAGGCTGCCCTAGAGACGTCGTCCCTAGAACCGGGAATCCTCTGGACCGAAGCACCATAGGCCTCGATCTGCCTCACCTTGGCTCCGGCGGCGCTTTCTGGGACATAGACTCTGACCCTCATACCAGCAGCCGCACCATAGGCAGCGACGGCGGAGCCCGCGTTACCTGAGGAGTCCTCACTTATCTCTAGGATTCCGACATCCCTGAGGTACGATATCATGGTCACCGCTCCTCTGTCCTTGTAGGACCCGGTCGGGTTCATGAAGTCGAGTTTGAAGCCAAGGTTCCCTTTCCATATTAAGGGCGTGTTGAACTCCCCGAGGCTGATCCATTCCTTCACGTAAGGGAAGTTGTCCCTCAACTTCTCCCTATGGGGGAAGTCTACCTCGACCTTGAGGGGGCCCCCACAGGACTTGCATCTTAACTCCAACCCCTCCCGCGGGGTCCCACACCTCATACACCTCTCCACTAGTCACGTTTCAGGGGACAGCTAAAAAGCGAGTGACAACCCCTTCTCAAGCAAAGGGACCTCACAAACAGTTTAAACTTGTGGTACTGCATGTTACTCTATCAAGGGCCGAAGAGAAAGTGAGGACCTCTACGATTCAGCGCGGAGCCGACTAGAGGAGGTAGTGAGGGGTGATAAATTGATCGTGGTGGGGGGCGGACAGGAAAGACTTCCCTGACTAGGGTGTCCCTCAACGAAACGGAACTTCCTTTTCTATTCCTCGATCCGCGGTTCTCAGAGAACCCTAAGATAAGCGATGTAGGTAGGGTGCCCAAGGACGAACTAGATCGGTTCCTCAAGAATTACGGGGGACCTGATAGCTTCCTGAGGTGAGTCCTTAACAAAGTGAGGGGATAAAGGTGAACTCAAGTGGATTGGAGGTTGAGCTCAAATGGAGGGGTGAGGATTCACTTAGTTTCGGAGACCTACTTTGAGCGTTAAACGAGTTAGGTGAGAGCGAAGGTACGCCAGTTATTCTTGAGATAGACGAGGCACAGGAGCTTAGGAGGGTAGGCTGGATAGACTTCAGGAGAGTTATGGCGTATTCTTACGACAACCACAGGTGGTTCAGATTACTCCTCGCCGGCTCTGAGGTGGGAGTACTATACCAGTTCCTGAAGATATGAGGACACTTCTTCCCCGCTCTTTGGACGCGCGAGGGTCGAGGTGAGTACTAGGAGGTTCAGCAAGGAGGGGATCGAGTTCCTTGAGATCGGCGTCACACAGTCCAGAGTCGCGCCTAACATGAAGGAGCTAGAGGAAGCAGCTGAGAGTCTTGGAGGACGTAGCTGGGTGGATTACTTACTTCGGGAGGAACTACGTTGGGGATCGAAGAGGAGGTGTTTAGGTCGGCCATTACGTTAGCGTCGAATGAACTGAAGAAGTTCCTGAGTGGGAGGTGGAGTTCTCGGTACGCCACAGTGTTGAGGGACCCCTCTGTCCCGAGGAGTTTGGACCGAAGTGAAGAGGTGGTTGGAGGAGGTAGAGGGAGGAACTATTAACGAGAGGACGCTCGACGAGATCCTTTCCACTCTAGCGGGAGTAGTTGAGAGGACTGAAAAGGGTACACCATCCCAGGTCCTGTAACGAGGATAGCCGCTTCCATGTTGTTAAGCCGGCCTAACTCAGACTAGAAAAGGAGGCTAGTATTACTGATTGAGGATATTACTTGGAGTCCAAGGGGGAAACAGTCGACCTAAACTTCCACTGGAGAAGGCTTGTGAAGATTTCTCTTAATGAAATCTCCTCACTTCGTCGGTAAAGATAACTCCCAGTTATCTCTACTTGAGGAGGTACTGAAGATAGGCGTCAACTTTAGGGGACCGCGAGAATTCTGAGGACAGGCAGGTCGACTGAGAACTTCCAGTGGAACCTAGCATAAATACCGGATGCCTTGATTTTTATTCTTTTCAGCTCATTAAATGTAGGCTCAATGTGTTAATATCCACATAACTGTGAAAAACACAATTATACCCAATACGAGGCCGAGATAGTGAAAGAAAATGGGGAAAATGACGTGAGTCTCGAGGGTCTCTAGACTCTGGGCTCTAGAGGCTGTAAAGTTAATAATAATATTATATTTTTTCTTATTTACGAATATAATAAACTATAGCAGCAATTAACACCACCACAATTCCCACTAGGACGTAAAGCAGGTACCCTTGGGCCGCGCTAAGTGCGGAAGATTGAGATGGAACTGGGATGACGGAAACTGGAGTCTGAGAGTACACTACAAAGTAGGTAGAGACTGGGTCGTTTATCACGAAGACCCTCCCAGATGACAGGAAGTACTGAGAGTCGTTGAGGAACCTGAAACCGTGGTCGGTCTCAGCTGCGACATAAATGTAGTTGGTGTGATTTAGTAGAGAGACGTTGAACACTGAAGGCAAAGTGGAGTTAACCACAACCTCCTGTGATGTATAGTTCCTTCCGTCCAAACGTAGCGAGATTACTTTCTCAATTGTAGGAGAGACTCTAGGGAGTTGCACGGAAGAGCCGTTGTGGTAGACTGCGAGGAAGGTCGAGCTATAATTCAGGGAAACAAGGACTAGCGTAGCCGTCCCTCTGACGTAGATCGGGTGAGTGAGGTTAACGTAGGCCGTAGACTCCACTTGCCCGTCCTTTGTAAACACTAACAACACCTGAACACCCATCATATCGCTGAGAAGTGAATCGTAAGAAGTCACCTTGGAGGAGTTAGGCCAGGTGAATGTATCCTATGGAGGTTCCATTCACTCCGAAGAACTCTAGGGTGGTGAAACCTGTCACCACTGACTGACTGAAGCTTTCTCCAAGAATTCCAGGAAGATGAACTGAGGAGGCGAAAGAGCCGATCCCTTCCCCTCGCCACTCGAGGGCCGGTACGTAGGTCCCGTTAAAGTAGGCCACAGTCGCATTGTACCTCGCAAAGGTAGAGGAATTGAATGTCTGAGACTCCTCGATTAACGGAGCGTACCTACGCGGCTCTTGGAACTGAACCGACAGGCTCCTTTGGACCCTATAGATTACGGAGGCGTTAGTCGGAATGAGAGTTAGGGATATTCGTTCCGTTGAGGAACCTGAGCTTAGGTTCAATGGAACCTCCACTGTTGCCATGGAGGAACCGTTAATGAACTGAAGCTCTACCGTGGCTGTCCCATTAACGTAGGAGTACCCTCCCACCTTACCACCTCCCGAGAGTCCGGCCCACACCACCTGGAGTCCAGGTGAACCGTTGACAACCACCCTGGCCAGTTGAGGGAGATCCGTGTAGACTGTGATGTTGAAGGCGCTAGCGTTGACTTGAATAGTGCCGTTATATCTAGTGGGCGTGCCAGTGGGAGACAACTTGTAAAGGGTGATGTTGAGAGTGGTCAGCGTCCGATGAACTGGTGTGAATTTATAAATTGAAGACTCTACATAGTAGAAAACTCCTTGGCGACCTAGAAAGGAGAACACCCTGAGGTCCGATACGTACCTCTGAAATATTGCTTGACCTTGAGTCTGTTGCGGAGAGGCCATAGCTCCCAAGGAAAGCGAGACCAAAAACAACGGGAGTAGTAATAGCTGACTTCCTCCCCGCCCTGGAAGGGCGATGGTTCCCTCCCAGAGGGCTCGTCGTTCCCACCATCGGTTCGGGTTTACATGTCTCGTTTGGTGGGCAGTCGAGTGGATCAGAGATCCACTCCCATTTGAAGAGGAGGGGACTTTCACCCATTACGTCTAGTCCCTTAAGAGAAGGAGATAATAGCTGCTCCTCCCTCAGTCCCATTAAACCTTAGATCGAGCTGGGGAGGAGCGTCGTTAGTACCACTAAGAGAAATTTTAACAAAGAAGTATAAATATGAGGGGGCTATCCGTCCCGCCGTGAAGGGCGAGACTTTACGCCCCCTCAACCCCGACTTTGTAACTTCTCATGTGATAGAAATCCTTATTCAAAATATATAAGGATTTTCAGAGGAACTGTAGGAACCTGATGTAACTAGAGCAAAGAGGCTGTACCCTTTTCTGTACGTGACGGAAAAAGGGAAACGAAACGCTCCGGCTCAACAACACTTCGTCTGTATTCCGTCATATTCCTTAAGGCGCGGCACGTTCTTCTCACGAGGGAACAAGTGGGTGTAATTCCTTTAGCGCAATAACACCAATATTACTCTCCTAGCCTAATCCCCGCCTCCGGTAGGAGTTTGGCCTAACTCTTGGGAAAGAGATCCCGGGATCCCAGTCTACTTTTCAATACATCGACTTACCTCACTCCCAAAACGTAGGTCATCACCATCAAGTAGTCCCTTATGTGTCTAGGCAGGAGGAAGTTCTGCCTCACGTGCTCCCTACCGTTGGCCCCCAATCTCTCAGCCACCTGTCTCCACCTCAGGAGGTACAGTGCGTAGTGGGCGGCTTCCTCTGGAGTGTTAACTAGGTATCCAGTAACATTGTTCACGACTTGGAGCGGTATTCCTCCGGTATTGCCGCCTATTACGGCCTTCCCCTTCCACAAGGCCTCGCTCACTGTTAACCCAAAGCCCTCCCTTACTGACTTCTGCATCACAACGTCAGAGCCACTCTGGAAGGCATTTATCTCTAGGTCGCTGTTTGGAGGCAGCATGAGTAGGTGGATGTCGCTATCGTCTCCCGCCTCCGCCACCGTCTTTCTGTAGACCTCCTCTCCTTCTGGGTCGTCCGAGGCGGGACTTCCAACGTAGGCGAGCTGCACGTCAACATGTCTTTTCAGCATCTTATACGTCCTTATTACCCCCACCGGGTCCTTGGCATAGTCGAACCTCGAAATTTGGGTTATGATGGGCCTGTCAGTATCGAGTCCAAACTTCCTGAGAACCCTCTCCGCTGTGACGCTGTGGATCTTCCTGTTCTTGATACTTAGGGGGTCTATTGAGGGAGGAACAACGAACTGAGGCACGCTCAAGTCCTCCCTACCGAATATGGGAACCGAAATTATGGCGGCGTCGTACTTCTCTATTCTCCTCTTCAGAAACTCCCACGTTGGGGGATATGGGGAGGAGATGTCTATGTGACACCTCCATATCCACCTTCCCCTCCTCTTGAAATTTATGAGGCCTGCGGGCTGTGGATCGTGCACGAAGACTACGTCGTAGTCCGTGTTGAGCTCTGAGGCATTGATGGTCTGCCACTTGTCGTAAGTCTCAAAGGCACCCTGAGGCAACCAAGTGCTTTGACCTTGAAGTGAGTTGTGGAAGCTCTTGGTCACCCTGAAGAACTCCCCGTCTCCCCTTATCACCTTCCACTCCACGTTGAGCCCCAACTCCCTCATCAGTGGAACCATTTTGTTCAAGATCTCCGCCACCCCACCTCCCTCCTTCGTGGAGTTGACGTGTAGGACGGAAATTCCATGTAGTTTCTGAGCTATCCTGAAAAGACTATCTAAGGACTCTTCCCCCACGAACTCTGCGTACTTCTCTATCACTTCAACAACTCACCTCTGAGCACGTTTAGGACGTCCTCCCTCATCCTCTCCTCGTCGGTGTACGTCTGCGGGTCTATCTTGGAGAGTTTGATGGAAACCTCGTCTAGGCCGAAGTTTTCTGTCAGCCACTGGGAGAAGTCGTTGGTCTTACTGTAGCCCATAACTCTCCTGAAAACGAAGTGATAAACGAGGGCCCTAGCTGGCATCATGGCAACCTGGTCTAAGAGTTGTCCCAGTGTGCTCAATTTCACATCTATTGGGTACACCACGGGAACACATGTAAGGAAGGAGAACGGCCTCTTGGCCTTCCTTTGACGCAGCTCCTCGCTAGCCCCAGAGAGGATCTTTATCAGGTCTCTCCTCACGTCCTCTACGGTCCTGGGCTCTTCTCCAGGCACGTCAGAGACCAAGTGCGCCAACGTAGAGTCCCCTAGTTCGTCCCGTATCCAGAAGGCGAAGTCGTTGTGCACGTCGTCGGGGATGATGTGACTGGAGAAAATTGGGTGGAAGACGTGATAGAACACGGAAAGTCCGTCTACCCTCTCGAGACCTCTTAATAGTCCCTCAACATCTAAGGCCTTCACGCCAGTGTAAATAGGTGGGTAGTACGCTCCGTAAAGTTCGAGCTCGACTCCTTTACCTCGACTGTCAAGGAGTTCCAGCATAGTTGTAAGTGATTTTCCTCGTCTGTTATAAAGGAGTGTGTTATAAAGGAGGAGGTTCTTCCTCTAAGGCCTTCTCCCTTATGAGAGGCTTCCCTCGAAAAGGAGGGCCCATGTAGATGTACAAATTTGGGGACAAAGAAGGGTTCCAGCCACTCAGAGGAAGTTTGGCTCCTCGTAAACTGAACCGACAGGCGTTTAGGGCAAGAAAACGACGGCTCGACACGTGAGTTCTCCAATTCATAGCGTCACGTCAGGACGTCAGCAAGGAGTTGCTTAGTCCTTTGGTTCTCCTTGAGAGTTCTCGAAATCCAAGGGTAACCTCCAAAAAAGGAAAGCGGAGGAAAATGCGAAGATGGCGACAGCGCCCCATAAAACGAGACCGTCATAAGGGAACCACCCCATCAAGCCCGCACTGATGGAAGTCCCTATTGTCCTTCCCAGGGAGGTGGTGAGACCGAAGGCACCCATGTACTTTCCCCTGTTGGACTTATCGGCTAGGTAGTTGGCCAGTGCATTGATTAGCGGGGAGGCAATCATCTCGGCCGTAGTTACCCCCACCACACAGACCATTCCATCAAGAAAATTTCTAACCAACGAGAACGAGAAGTATGATATCCCATAACCTATCATTGCTAGGGACAGCCCAAGGACCGGATTGAACTTCGCAAGGAACCTTCCCACAGGTTCCTGGAAAGCCACTATTAGAACCCCGTTCAAGGTGAAGAGTAATCCAGCGAATGTAGTCGATACCCTCACGGTGGACAGGTACTCTATGAGGGGAAAGCCCAGTTGTCCCATGACCGTGGCTGCGAGGAAGTTAGGCAATAGAAATCTTACGTAACTCCTGTTCACCCTTAAGGATAAGACTCTTATCCCCCCTACCTCTACCCTGGGAACTAAGGGTACTGAGGCTAGGGTAATCGCCGCGGAAGCTAGTAGACAAAGAGAGAAATTATAGTGAAACAATAATCCACCTAAGGCAGGACCAGCGGCCCAGCCTATGTTTATGCCAACGCGAACCCTGCTAAATGCCCTTATTAGGTTCCCGATCTCTGACGTGGTGTCCCCCACGGCTGCCGTGTTGGCCACTTGGTAGACGCTGTTGAAAAAGGTCTGAAAAAGGAGAAAAAACGTCACCCATTTTCCCTCCTCAACAATGAACCCCGCTAAGAGGGCCAGAGCTGACAACATAGCTGAGACCTGCATAGCCTTCTTTCTCCCTAAGTAGTCCGCGAGAAGACCCCCGATCAGATAGGCCACGGAAGTGACTCCTCCCTGAGCCGCGTAGAAGATCGCCACATCGATGAGTGATAGATGATAAACTGTGTTAAGCGCAACTCCCACGAATGGCCAAACCACGGAACCACCAAAAGCTCTCATGCCTCCCAATACGGAGAGCCTGTTTACGGGAGAGACCACAGATCGAAGTGCCCTCCTTAATCTTTAACGGTGACCCTCAGCGAGTGAGCTCTTTACATTCTCATGAAAACGACAAAACAAAGGATCCCACCTAATCTCTATTCGGTAGCTGAGTCTTTTTGCGTGAGCTGGCCGTGTACCTAGCCTCTATCTTGTGATCTAAGCCCTCCAGGGGATCGGTGTCGTCAATGGCTGGTAGTTTCCTTCTGAATCTGTTTCACTGTCCTCATTAAGACCTTAATTACCTCACTCCTCACCGGCTCTTCGTAGTTCGTCTGGCACATAGTATCAACTGCCAGAACGTAGGTAGTTTGGCTCGTGTCGAGTATCTTTATTGAGGGTTCCTCAACTACGAAGTCCAGTTCCTTTACAGCTTCCTTCACTCTTGGTATCACGATGTCTGGGTCCAAATCCTTGGATACCTCGTACTTAGTCCTCACTTTTCTCAGTTCTTGGCTACTGTGCACGAAAATCGCGGCCTGAACCATAATGCTGTTAGGTATCTTTATTGGGACATTCTCGTCGGTTACGAACGTGGTGTAAAGGAGCGAGATATCGACAATAACTCCAGTGTAGCCAGGGATGAGGAAGTCAGCCGACCAGAACTTGGGTGGGTAGGTGGGAGCGAGCAAGCCGTACTGCCAAGTGGAAATCGTCACCCTGTCCCCTATTTTATATGGTCTTGAAACAAGGATCATGATTCCACCGAACACGTTGGAAAGAACGTCCTGGGACGCCAAACCTAGGACTAGCCCTGCGAAGCCTCCGGCTGCTAGTGCGGCTCCCAGTCCAATCTTCAGTAGAACGAAGAACCCAGCTATGGCCAAGACGTAACCTACTAACCTGACTACGAAACTCAAGGTAGACGCATTAGGGGCCCCAAGTACCGAAGACGCCTTCCTCTGTATGAAAGTAGAAAGAAGATACGTTATCACTATTACTCCGGCCACCCAAATCGCCGCGTAGTAGTACTCTGAGTAAACGTCAGGGAGTACACCTAGCTTGGCAAGGAAGTAAACAGCTGCACCAACGACTAATGTTCCAGCTATTGCGGTAAGGACGAGCGCTAGAACTTCCCTTTCACTCAGCTTCCTTACGGACATGAAACATCGATGAAGTAACAAGAACCCTTAAATTTAAACCGAAATCCGATGCACTTAGATTATCCCAGAGTTCAAGAGTATTGCCACCACAGTCAGGATGGAAAAGAGTTGGTGGAGCGCGATAGAGGCACCTGGCTTCTCTGGGTTCGAGTTGACCGTCCTGTACACCAGTAGACCAACTAGGCCCTCTAGTACGGCTACTCCTAACGTTAACCAGTAGTGAAGCAAGATCAGGCTTATCACAAATATCCCAGCCGCTAACCCGTGGACCACCCAAACCCACTGGAGTCTTCCCTTTGGCCTTCGCACGTCCCCTATGGGCTTCCTCATCTTCCTTGTCCCAGTCACCCATCCTCCCATGAAAATCACGAAGTAGAGGAAGTGAGGTGGAAGGACAGCCTGTTCGAAGAAGGTAAGAAGGTTTCCCCTGAAGCCGGCGAAGAGCAGGAGATATATAACGAAAGTCGTGTAGGCGGCTATATCGTGGAGACCCTGGAACAGGGAAGGAAGCTTACCCGCTAAGACGTAGAGGGTTGCCATGCCCAACAGAGCAGTGGCAGCAACTGCGACGAGACCCAAAACCGTCGTCAAGCCCGGGTCCAGTATCAAAGCGACTAGGGCTAGTATCCCTGTTAACGTGGCGGTTATCCTGTGAATGGCCTCCGGATCGCCCTTTCTAGCGACGTCTATCATGTTGTTCGTATAAGGCCAGTTGGTTCCCAAGGAAAGCCCGTATCCGTACCCCTCAACTATGCCCCCAAGGACTATGGTACTACCCGCAAGTAGGGACGTCACAAGGGCAATCTCCTGAATCATAGGCGGGTAGTGGCGAAGGGCAACTTAAACCTTTGTAAAGATGAGATTTGGAGAAGTGAACGAGGAACGAGAAGTTAAACTTGTCCAGAAGCCAGCTTGTTCGTTTAAATATAAACCGCTCCACGAGGGCTCACTGCTCCTAGTATCTTCACATAATTACGTTTGTAGGCCTGTTCCTGGTTGGAGTGGGATTCTATAGAGCTCAGAAAAAGGACAGACAATCCGTCACGTCACCTCACTTCCTGAGTTCCTTTA
The DNA here is from genome assembly GCF_003967175.1 of Sulfodiicoccus acidiphilus. Lineage (NCBI taxonomy): Archaea > Thermoproteati > Thermoproteota > Thermoprotei > Sulfolobales > Sulfolobaceae > Sulfodiicoccus > Sulfodiicoccus acidiphilus. Next base: position 753,116 of record NZ_AP018553.1, read on the forward strand.
GGAGAGGAACTTCATCCATCAGCTCCGAGGTTACATAGTTCCAGATGATGCCTCTAGGCTTTTGAGGTGGAGTATGAGACTTCAACGCTGCTGAAGGTGTGAAAGTCTCGTCCACTCCGATGTCGAAGGGCTCTACGGGGAGCGAATCCTCGACCAACTGAAGATCGTGGACTGAGGTCAAGATAGGTACCCCTGGGTTAACTAGTCCATAGTGAGAGAGTATTCCCCATTCAAGCTCGGCATAACCGTGTCCCTTTCCCAACCTGGTTCCATCCCTGTGGTTTACTGCTACCGACCCTACCACAACCACCTCCACGGGCGGTAAGGAAGATGGATGTACTCTTTCCCCACTCCTGAAGGCTCCCGCGATCGTGGAGGCCTCCCGAGGATCTAGTGAGTTGCCCTCGAGCACAAGGAAACCTTGTCTGAGACGTGGAGTCGCCATTACCAACGTTGAACCCTTCCTGAGGGCTCTCTCCCTGCACTTGGTCTGAGGTGCGTCTGGATTGACCTTTATTACTCTTGCCCTAACGAAGTCATCAGAGGAGGCTAACCTTGCACATGCGTCAGCACTCCCGACGAAGTTGGGTATCCTTCCGTGAGGGGGTAAAGGGAAGGTGGCTATCCTAGATTCTTCCATCCTGTCCCATATCCTTTTTCTGATCACCTCTTTCCTCTCCACTATCGATCCGTTCCTGTCCAACCTTCTATCCTCGGTGAGGAGCGAGGGGAGTAGTCCTTATAAGTATTACCAGAAGCAAGCTAAGGGTCATGAGTTGGACTTGCTCCATATGTGGAGGGGAGAACGAGGGAGACAGCCCCGCCTGCACCTCTTGCGGGGTAAGCAGGGTGGAGGGTACAAAGAACCTTCCCAAACAATCCTCGCCCCCACCAAGTAAACTTAAGGTTGAATTCATTAATGGACCCAGCACGCTCCCTGGCTCCAAAGTAGAATTGGAACTGTCCACTTTTCCAAAGGTTACAATAGGAAGGGGTACAGAGAACGTGATAATAGTTCCAGATCCAGAGGTCTCGAGGAAACACGCCACGCTTTACATGGAGGGCGATGAACTCTTTCTCGAGGACTCCTCGAGCACTAACGGAACTTACGTTTACGACGGCGAATCCTTCAAGAAGGTAGAAAAGAAGACCAAGCTCCCTCAGGGAGCTGTAGTGAAGCTAGGTAGCTTTACCACGCTGAAGTTCACAGCGGAGTGATGAAATTGAGCATCTCCCTCTCCCTCGAGACCAGTCATAGGCATCCCTATACGCAAGACGTCGCAATGAAGTTCAGACTCAACGTCGTCCCAGAGAAAGTGGTTCCCACCAACGACATGCACTACATGGTTCTCCTAGATGTGAGCGGTTCAATGGAAGGAGTGAAGTTGGAAACTGCGAAGAAGGGGGTAGAGTCTCTTTTGGCCAAGATCCCAGAAGGTAATAGGGCTACTATCCTAACCTTCTCTGACGACGTCAGAACAGTTGCAAACTTCGAGGAACCACGAAACGTCAACCTAGAGTTTAAGGCTGGAGGAGGAACTCAGTTGTACGCCGCTCTCAGAACAGCTTACGCGAAGTTCAGGGAGAGGGGAAAGCCAGGATACATGATCCTTCTCACTGACGGCAAACCAACTGACGTTCACGAGTCCGAGGCCTATTCTAAAATAGAGGTCCCCAGCTCACTCACAGTTTACGCCTTCGGAGTAGGTGAGGACTACAACGAATCCATTTTGAAGTCCGTGGTAGACTCCTGCGGCGGTAAGTTGTACCACCTGGAAGACCCGGAGACTATATCCCAGGAGCTCCCTAAGGCCACCGTAACGTACGTTGCGGCCAAGGACTTGACGGTGGAATTCAGGTGGCCTAGGGAAGTCAAGATCCTCAACTACCAAGGTCCTCCAGTCAGGATATCGGCCGTCCAAGAGGTCGTAAAAATATACGGTGAGACAGTTCTTCCCGCCAATGCCAGTGGTGAGTCCCTGAAGGCGGTGGTGAGTTATAGGGACCCCACTGACGGATCAGTTAGGATAGAGGAGGAATCCGTCCGACTGGACGATGGAGACTTCCTAAGTGGTCTCAATAAGGACCTCATGAGGGAGTATAGGTACTATGAACTTCTTAAGAAGTATGGAGACGAGGTAATGACAGGTGAACTCGATCAGGCGACCAAGACTTTGGACATGATGAAGAAGGTGGCTGAGGAAACTAGAAGGGTCGAGCTGGTGGAGGCTACCAGAAGGCTAACAAGGAGTTTCGAGTCGACGAGAAGGCTTGAAAGCACAAAGAGGACGAGTAGGCTCTCCAAGGAAGTAGCAAGCGAAGTAACGAAGGCCCTGAGGTAATACAATTGAGGTCCCTCGTGTTCAAGATTGGAGACAGAGGGTATGTCTACCGAGGCTCCTTGTACTACGTGAAGACCGACTTCCAGGTAAAGAACGAGGTTGTAGGGTACGTGGAGGAAAACGGGAAGAGGAAAGGGGTCGTGATAGACCTAGGTAAGGTGAGGGAAGCGAGGGACCTCTTCGTCGATGGTTACGTAGACGATCTGAGTTCGAACCTACTGGCTGACGGTAAGGGTAACGTTTACGTCTGGGTCAACTCCCCACGATTGCCGATGGGTTCCAGGTTCGATGTAGTGGAGGGAGTTCCAATTAGAAAAGGGGATACTCGCTCTCTAATCAAGGTAATGTCTCTAGGGGAAACTTTCGTGAAGTACGCTCTATCGGTGAGCCAAAACGAGGAAGTTCTTATGGAGGCTGTAAGGAAATCCAGCGAATGTAGAACGGTTCTGCAAGTGTTCAATAAGTTACAAAGTTTCGGAAGGGAGGAGGCGTTGGCCGCAGCCTCCTGCATGGAGAAGGAGGGGATGCTGAGAGAAGCGGCCCGACTCTACGAAAGGTTCGATGAGGTCAAGGCCAACGAGCTCAGAAGGAAGTTGAGGGAAGAGGCCGATAGACTGATCTCGAGCGGGGACCTTAAAGCAATGGCCAAGGCGATGGAGCTGTGTCCAGACTACCCAGAACCAGCGGTGAAGATCGGACTGGAACTTATGAGAAGAGGGAAGACTAAGGAAGCTATAGATTACCTCATCGAAGCGGTGAAAAGAGGAGAATCCTTAAGGAACCTTTCTATACTGGGCTGGGCCCTCCTTAAGGCTGGGAAGGAGGAGGAAGCGTTGAGGGTCCTAGACAGGGCTGACGCACTCCGAAGGACACCAGGTATAGCGTTTCTTAGAGGGATAATCCTAGAAAAGGTTTCTCCATCAAAGGCATCGAAAGAGTTCGCCTTCGCGTGTAGTGAGGGGATAGCGGAGGCGTGTACCAGGGTGGTAGACGTAGATGACGAGTTAGAAGGTACAACCCTTTACGGGTACCATCTGAGAAAGTTGGTGGGAGATGGTGGAATGGGGAAAGTGTATTTGGCCGAAAGAAAGAGCAGGAAGTTCGCGATGAAAGTGATGAAGGAGGACTCCAAACCTAGGGAAACGCTACAGGAGGTGGCCAAGCTGCAACAGCTTTCACAACACCCTAATGTCATAAGGATTGTCGGGAGTTATATAAACGATGAATACGACCCAAACTTCCCGCCTGCCATAGTGACAGAGTACATGGAGGGGGGAGACCTCACTAACATTCTTGTGTCAAAGGAATATGCTACACTCAGAGGCTCGGTGAGCTGGCCTCAAGTCGTGTCCCACGTTTTCAAAGAACAGGCCGCTGCTCTAATTCACCTCCATAGTAATGGCTACGTTCATTGTGACTTCAAACCATCCAACGTACTCTTCAACGTTCCTCTCCCATACTACGGTGTTGAGGCATTGGATTCCCTGTCCACGGGCAAGGTCGTGAGTAAGCTCTCCGACCTAGGCTCCTCGGTGAGAATAGGAGAGCCGGTGATCCATTATACTCCTTTTTACGCGCATCCGCTTCAAAGGTTCGGAGTGAGGGCCGATACCACGCTAGATATCTATTCGCTAGGCGTCTCACTTTACGTGTCCCTTACGGGGAAGTATCCCACTCCTGACTGGCTAGAGAGGGAACTTGAATCCGCTGCGTCAGGAAAGTTGGACAAAAGCGAGGCGCTGAGAGAGTTCCATAGGGCAGAGCCGGAACTCTCTCAAGTCCCTCCAGAACTTCGGACAGTAGTCTACGGTGCCTTAAAACAGGAATTAACAATGGAGGAGATACACAGGGAACTCAAGTCCTTCTCGGAATATGAGTTCCCAGTAGAGTTGTCGAAATATCCCTCCTCTAACAAAGTTCTCTAGGTCCTTGCTAGCTCTCTAGAGACCTCCTCCAACTTCTTAGCTGACCCAGCTAAGAGGTTCCTGAGGAACCGCCTAGCGAAGTACTCCATCGGACCTTCGTACTCGGCCCTTAATACGCATCTCCTCCCGAGAAGGAAGACTGAAAGTCGTAGAAGTAGCCTGGGAGAGTTAGAGTGACCTTCGTGGATCACCCCGTCCACGTTTAGGGACTTCCTCACCAGCACCTTCGCTAAGGGCACCGGCACTCCAGGCAGTTGGACAGTAGCTGTATACTCGTCCTCTCCTATCGGTTGAACCTCCTTGACTATGGCCCATAGCTGTGGGGAGTTCCTCTCGTCGTAGAGATACTTCAGTAGCGCTATCCTATCGACATCAACCTCCACTGCTCTTTCTTCTGTTATCAATAACCTCTATTCATAGAATAGAATGTAACACTTTTTAAAGGAAACTTCTGAAAAGATGCCCAAAGTCTTCTACGATGATTATGTACTTTCGCGACTCTTAGCCCTTGGACCTAAGGAAAGCACACTCTGGATTTGAGAGAAGAGGTCTGGATCGTCCCTCTTCACTCTAGAAAGGCTCCATGGCTTAAGTCCCCTGCTTTTAACTCCACGTATAACCGACCTCAACCAGGCATCGTAGACCACCCCTCCTCCTATCTCGTAGAATTTCCTCAACACGTCCAATGCAGTCTCCTCGTCCATCGACTTTACGTTGACGAGATACCTGCTTGCTACGTATAAAATGAACCTCTTTCTCCCATCACCAAGTCCTTTCTCTAACACTTTGTCTATCCATGAGTAATCCACTGTAGGAGGTGGGAAGATCCCGCGAACTTGGAAGAGGAGCTTCTTCCTACCCTCGTCTATCTGATAGACCTTAGTGGAGCTACCGTCGTAGACAGCGTAACCAGCAAGGGTACCATCTGGATAGTGGAGTTTGATCCTCCTGTCCAAGAGTCTCTAAAATAGGTAGGGAGAAGTAAAGAAAAAAGCTCACATGAACTTCCTTGCCAAGATGTAGCCTACAACTACCACAGCCACAGTGGCTGGAACTATGTATATCACGTAGTCGGGTGAAGGATCGCCTATTAGGTTAGTTGAAACCAGCCTTATTTCCATGCTTAAAGTGTGTACACTACCCTGGTCAGAGAACTGGGCACCCATGAAATCTGCGCCGTGAGTACTATTCGAAGTACCGGTGAGCTGAGCCGAATAGAGCAAACCATCCTGAAGGACCTCCACATAACCTTTAGCGCCAGCTTCAAGGGAATAACTTAGCTCTACTGGTGTCCCGAATACTGACTTGTTGTAATTTAAGTAGACGTGAAGGTAGGCCGATAGGTTATGGAGATTGGCCTTCAAAGACTGTCCGTTCACTTGAACCTCTCTTACACCACCTTGACCATAGCGAATACTAAGGTTGTAAGTGAGGTTTCCTAAGACACCATTCCTCATGACATCTATAGTCTTGTTGAGCAGAGTTGATAAGTTGGACGAGAGTAATTGTTGTATTAGGCTGTAGTTTGCGTTATAGAATGTAGAGTAGTCTATTTTAGTTGTGGAGTTGAAAACATTTAGCTCGCCCACAAGCGTAAAGGTGTTATTGAATGGATGTCCAGGAGACGTCTGTATGGTAAGTAGGGCAGTTCCGTTGACATCTCCAGATGTAAAGTTGATGCTGTAAATTACGTACTGTGTCCCACTTGAGGAACTTAGGGCTAGCGGCGCCAATAGTAACGATATCAGAAGAAGGGCAACATACTTCATGCATTCTGACCTCGTGCCCAACGTTAAAAACTTTAGTTTAGGTGATCAAAAAAGGCTCGTCCCGGCGTTCGGTCTTCATTGAATTTTCACGAATTAGTGCCCGATCCCCGGCCCTTGGGCTTCACCGAACTCCCTGGGAACGTTCGCCTCTCTCAGCCCCATTTGCGAGATCATCTCACCCAAACGAGTGTTACTATCAGAGGAGGAAAACCCCGCACGTCCTCAGTTCACCGCCATACCTCGTCTGGATATCTTCGCCCCACCTGGTGTTACTGCATTTTGTTTAAACCTCGAAATATATACTTCTCGACTACTCGGAAACTGTTGTCAACGGCGCTAACGGGAGATTCAGGGGTCCTTTGCGAATTCAGTTTATTCAGAAAAATAAAATGAATTTAATTGAATACCCCCGCACGGACTAGGTAGGGATTCACGCTTAACGATATCCCTTATTTAATCTATCTTTGCTATAATTACAATTCGCAATTGAAACCTGAATCGCCCGCGCTAACCCCTTTTGGTATTTTACAGGCTTTAACTAAGAGCCGCGAGAGAGTCCCCTTAAGCGAATAGTTGATATAGAAGTCTAACCGAGAGAAAGCAAAGATTATTTTACCAGTAGCTATAGAAGATTTAACGAATGATTGTAGAGGAGTTAAGGGACAGGTTCGGAGACAATTTCAGTACTGAACTATCCGAAAGGTTCTCCCATTCGTCAGATATGGGGTTCGTTCCTCACATCGTGTGGGCTGGAGTTAAGATAAACAATATCCCAGATTACGTAGTTTATCCTAAGACCGCCGACGATGTAATTGACTTAGTCAGGATAGCGCGAAAGTACAAGGTACCCTTAACACCATACGGTAGGGGAACAAATAGATATGGAAACGCCATCCCCACAGAGGGAGGTATAGTGGTAGACTTCTCCAAGATGGACTTCGTCGAGGTGAACGCCGGTGACAAACTAGCCACGGTTGGGCCGGGCGCCACATGGAAGGTTGTCGACATGCATTCGCAGCAGAAGGGAATGCAGTTGAGGACGTTTCCCTCCTCCTACGACTCCACTGTTGGAGGAGGAATAGCCGGGGATGCGTTGGGCATAGGCTCCTACGAGTACGGATTCGTATCTGACAACGTAGCCTTCGTGGAAATGGTGAGTCCAAGAGGCGAACTGGTCAGACTTCAGGGAGGGGACCTAGCCGTAGCCTGCGGAGCAGAGGGAACCACTGGAATTATAGTAAAGGCGGGGATAAGGCTGAGGCCTTTCTCAGCGACCGAGGCTGTTACGCTCTCTTACGATTCCTTTGACGAGGTGATAAAAGCGATAGGGGAGTTCTATAAACAACTCATACCGGCGTGGCACGTCCAAGTGAGAGGGAAGGCGATCTCCACGTACATGGCCGAGAAGTACAAGGCACCTGTCGAGCCGAACAAATGGAACTTAGTGATCCTTTACCCGTCCACCAGAGCGGCGCTAGTGGAGCCAAAATTGAAGAGGCTTTCCTTAGACACTGGAGGTAAATTAACCACGGGGGAGTGGACGGGTTGGTGGTCCTTCAACCACGGAGTGATCGCGGCGATGAGAACTAAGGGGCTCCTCATACACCAACATGGACTGGTGGAATACACTAAACTGAAGGAACTGATAGAAAGGTTAGGGAGACATTTGGGGGAATTGGGCAGATTGGAAGAGGACGGTGGCTTCGATGTTGACGTAGCTTTGGAGAGGAGAGAGACTCTCCTTGTTAACGCATTTACAATGAGCTACCTGAGGCCTTACGACAAGAAACTCATCTACGAACTGGCCAAGAACACCTTAATGATGGAGGAGATGATTGCGGTAGGGGGTTCTATGCTTGCCGTGGGAATGTTCGTTCATCAATACGCTAAGAATAGACTCAATGTGACAAGCAAGACCTTCACACAGCTAGGAGTGGACAGGTACGAGGCGATGAGGCAGTATAAGCAACAAAACGACCCAGACGAACTGATGAATCCTGGCAAGGTTTTCGAACCCAAAGAGAGGGGCAGGGGAGTGATGGATATAGCCAGAAAGCAGAGGGACGCACTTTCCTTCAGATTTGCCATAGGACTGGCAAAGGCCCTGACTTCTGGAGGAGAAGTAAGTGGTTATCAAGCAGTAAAAAGATACATGGACGTGTTTGTGGACTACGGGATGGAGTGTATAGACTGTGCCATGTGTATCACTGTGTGTCCGCAGTACAGACTAATTCCCCAGTACCCTTACGCTCCAAAGGGGATGTTTGACTTCGTTAAGGGGGCAATCTCGAGTTACCACATAAAAGGGGCCGTAGATGTTCCACTATCAGCCATAGCTGAGATATCTGGGTGTCACAAGTGCGGTCTCTGTGACGGTGTGTGCCCCGCTAAGATACCTATATCCACCCTTCTGGTCAAGCTAAACAACTTGGTGGCCAAGAAGATCCCTGAGGAGAAACCGGTGAGCCTGAAGTTAGTAGACGAGTCGGTTCAGGAGGTAGTGGATCCTAGTTCGGACATAGCTTTGTGGGTAGGGAAGAGCGGGATAGAGAACCTAGAGAATGCCCTAGTTACTCTGAAGGTACTTAAGACCTTGGGAATAAAAGTCAGGCTAATAGGGACTGAGGGAGACAGTGGCTTCCTGGACTATATCAGCGGTAATGGTTCATCGCTTCAAAGGAAGGTGAGGAAGAACGTGGAGTCGCTCTCAAGCGTAAACGAGATCCTAACCGTGGCGCCTGAGGACTACAAACTATTCTCTGAGGTCTACATGGATTACTCCAAGGTCCTGGGCACTGAGTTCAGGGCAGTAGTCACGCCATTGGACTCTAGGCTACTCGAAATAGTCGACATCAAGGGAGAGGAGGAAGTTCCGTTGCACGTAGCCTGCTTCTCCCAGGAATATGCCGACGAAATCTTAAGGAAGTTAAGAGAGAGGGGATTCAAGGTAAGGAAAGTCGAAGGATGTTCGGGGGCTCAACTTGAGGCCAATCTCGGCAGAAGGGCAGATATGATGGCCAGAACGATAGGAGAGAAGTATAAAAGAGTAGTAACTCTTTGTCCCTTTGCCGCCGCCAAATTTAGAAAAGTGGGCATAGAGGCAGTTACTCTGACGGAGTTCATAGCCTCTAAATTGGGGATCTCCATGGAGAAAAGACCTGAGGTCGCCCTCACTCCACAGGTGAGAGACGGCCTCAGGGATGTACTGATTAACTCACTGCGTAATAACGTTCTAGCAGTAGACCAGTTAGTGGCCGACACAGTGGCCTTCGCGACTGACGAGGAGGAATATAAGAAAATGATAGACCCTGTGCTAGCTCAGGCCGTAGATAAAGTCGCTGAAGATGTGCTGAAGTACATGGAAAAAGTAGTGGAGTCTACTAAAGGATCCTCAGACGCATCGATGCTCCTAACGAGAAAGGCACTCGTGGATGTGGTCTTATCCTCGCTCTCCTCTATAAATAGTGAACCTCTAGCCAGAGAACTCGTGGAAAAGGTGAAGGAGAAGGCCACCGACTCGTTCGATGAACAGGTGGTACTTAGGACCTTACTCTCCCTTATAACTGACAAGTACAACGATTTACGGGTGAAGATAGCCTCGTCGATGAACTATTCATAGACTAAAGTTTTTACAGAATCTTCTCGAACTTAGATGTTTTCGACTTGTCTTTCCCTTCATTATCGTAGAGGTTACGTCTATTATGCCATAATAGAGCCCCGTAAGGACGTGCGTCAATTTACGGACCTTTGAGTTTAACCCTTATCTCTATAACTCCTCCCCTTTACAAATTCCGATCATGGCTAAAGTGTTTCTAGGGCCAGCCGGTGTTCCTATAGCGGCCCAAGGTAAGGGAACTGAGGAAGGAATTAGGAAGGTGAAAGAACTAGGGCTCAACGCTATGGAAGTCGAGTTCGTGCAAGGAGTTAGGATGAACCAGACTACTGCCTCGAGAGTGGGTGAAGTAGCTAGGGAAATGGGAGTTCGCCTATCAGTTCACGCTCCCTACTTCATAAACTTATGCTCTGACGAAAATGAGAAGGTTGAGGCTTCTAAAAAGAGACTACTCGACACAGCGGATAGAGCGGAAAGGATGGGAGCAGACGCCATAGCGATTCACATAGCGTTCTACGGTAAGCGAGGCCCAGAGAAATGTCTACGATTCGTAGAAAGTCAGTTGGGTGACGTAGTTGACAAAGCGAGGAGTGCTGGAGCATACAGCGTCAAGTTCGGCGTAGAGACAATGGCTAAGGAGACTGCAGTTGGAACGTTAGACGAGGTCATAGAGTTGGCAAAACAAATTAAGGGGGTTATACCCTACATCGACTGGGCTCATACCTTCGCCAGACAAGGGGGACAAATAAACTACGGCGACATCATAGACCGACTTGTGCGCGAACTTGGACTGCAACATATAAATTCCCACTTCGAGTCAGTGACGCCAAGGAAGGGTAAGTTTGTAGACGTACATAGGCCGATTGAATACGAGACACCGCCCTTTCAGCCATTGGCGGAAGCCCTGGTTAGAAGGGACGTATCAATATCTCTTATATGTGAGAGTCCAAAGCTTGAGGAGGACGCCCTGAAGATGAAGGAGGTGCTTGAGAGAGTTGGAATCAAGATTTAGGATAATGGTGGCTTCCGACTTCGATCGGACCCTGTCGTCAGAGAAGGACGGCTTCGTCATGAGGAGAGAGGTGGTGGAGGAAGTCAATAGGTTCTCCAAGTCATATCACTTCGTGGTGGTGACAGGTAGGGAAAGGAAGTATATGGAAGTCCTAGCTCCAGGACTCAATCCCACGGCCTGGGTAATGGAGAACGGTGCCCTCCTAGTTCACAAAGTGATCGATGTAAACGCGCCTTCGAACTGGCCATCGGTGAGGACACTGGTGGAACAGACCTTAAGAAGGAGAGGTGTCAGATACAGTAGAGGAGAGGTCATAATCTACGTTGACGGGGGAAGATCTCAAAAGTTAGAACTAGACGTGAAAGGAGCGAGTATAGAGTGGAACAGGAACGACGCAATGATAATGCCGACCGGCGTTAACAAAGGTACTGGACTCACGAAATTGAAGGAGGCCCTGAACTTCCAAGGCAAAGTAATAGCGGTTGGAGACAGTGAGAACGACTTCGCCCTATTCAAGGTTGCCGATTTCAAAGTAGCGGTGGGAAATGCTCTCCCTGAGGTGAAGCGAGAAGCAGACCTAGTCTTAGATGAGGATGACGGTGAAGGTGTGAAGAAACTGCTTAAGATGATAGAGGAAGACGAATTGAAGATCTGAAGGGACCAATTTCAGGTAGTGAGAATGATAGCAGTCACGGATGAGGGACCTTTCAGTAGGGCAATCACGTCTGACTTAGAAGACGAGGTGAGAGTAGTCGACACTCCGTGGCGAGTGAGGGAACTCAACCCCGACTTCCTCATCCACACATACGAGGTAGGATATTATTCACGGAACAGGGCTGAAATTTGGAACGTCAACGTATGGCGCGTTCTGAATATGGCCCGAGCCGCGAATTCCGTCGGGGCAACCAACATCTTCATTTCGTCCTTCATGATCTTCGATGGAAACAAGGGAATGTACACCGAGAACAGTCCACCGTCTCCCTTGAATTACTACGGAGTGAGCAAGCTCGCAGGAGAGGCGGCAGTGGCTGCCCTAGGGAACTACCTCATACTGCGATTAGGGTTACTTTACGGATCACAGATTCACTCTATTCTTTCAGGAATGTTGAGGAACATGACGATTGGTAGGAGAACCTTATGTCCTCAAGGGTTCTACGTGAGTCCCATAGGCGTGAAGAGTCTATCTAAGATAATAAGTGAGCTAGTGAAAGCTAGAATCAAGGGTATATTTAACGTCGCAACACAGCGAATAGACCTTTACGAGTTTTGCAGGAAATTGGGTGAACTTTTTGGAGCTGAGCCCTCGCCAGTTCACGTGAGGAAGAGGGACTTCTCCCTAGACACCTGGCTACTAGGGACGCTTGGAATAAAAGTCTCAGTCAACTACGATATAAAGACTACCTTTGGAGCTGACGACTAGGGAAAGGATATATGAGCTTTTAAGAGCCTCTCCAAAGGCTCTAACCGGAAGGGAGATTGCTAGGAGAGTGAAAACTCGGGAAAGGGACGTGTACGAACACATCCTCCACATAGCTCTATCCTCTAGGAGAAGGGGAGAGGTAGTGGTGATCTTCCCGGCCAAATGCGAGGAATGCGGATTCGCGTTCGAACCTGAAAAGGTTAGGAAGCCCGGAAGATGCCCAGTTTGCCATAGCACCAAAATAGACGGACCTAGGTTCTTGGTTAGAGAGAGTGAATGGAGCCCGTAAACCGCCTTCCTCCCCGCCCTAAAGGGCGAGGCTTTCGTCGGTTTGTAGGCTATTAATAAGTGAGGTATTTAATCTCTACTGACTCGTCAAAAGGGACTTCCGTCCTTTTGCCCCACAACAGTTAAATCGAAGTCACTCTAAGGTCCTTTATGAAGGCCGTTTACGTCGATATGGGAGAGACTCTAGTGAGCTTTAAGCCAAGGTACCACTATCCAATCTACTCTAAGCTAAGAGAAATGGGATACGACGTCACTGAAAGACAAGTGTTCAGGGCAGTCTCGAGGCAACTTGGATCAAGGTACTTCCCTAACATGGACGGACTTTCTGAGCTTGATTACTGGGAGTTGTTGACTGACATGAGGATATTGCCGAGGAGAGAGGTGGTACAGGAACTCGAGAAGCTCAACCTCTTATCCAACAGCTACGAACTGTTTCCAGATTCAATCGACTTCCTAAATTACGTGAGGAAAAGAGGAGCTAGGGTAATTATGGTCACCAACGCTACGAGTTCGTTTAAGAGGATCGTGAAAAGTCTGGGCTTAGAGGAGCACCTAGACGGTATCGTTGCGTCGTGCGAGGTGGGCTATATGAAGCCACATCCACGAATATTTAGGAAGGCCGTGGATGTAGGAGGAGAGGGAATCTTTATAGGTGACGTCTATGAGATAGACTACGTGGGGGCGCTCAGAGCAGGACTCACTCCGATCCTAATAGACAGGGAGAACTACTACGAAGATCTTAATGTCAGGAAGGTGAGGGATCTATCGGAGGCAAAGGAGTTAGTAGACGAGATGTTGAAAGAGTAGTGAGTGAGGTAAGAGGCTTTCACAAACCTAATTTGGAACTGGAACAGTACGTCACACCCCCAGAGATAGTGTCTCAGTTAGTCTGGACCGCGTTCCTTAGAGGAGAAGTAGCGGGTAAGAAGGCAGTTGACCTAGGTTGTGGAACTGGTAGGTTCTGCGCGGCCCTATCTTACTTGGGTGCTGAGTGTATCTGTGTAGACGTGGATCCCACGACAGCATTGAGGTCTAACCCGAAGGTCTCTAGCAGAGTTAACGTTGTCCAGGCGGAAGTCCCTCACGTGGAGATTAGGGCCGACGTAGTGTTCCAGAACCCTCCCTTCGGAGTTCACAGGAGACATGCAGACCTCATGTTTCTTAAAAACGCGCTCAAAATAGCCCCTGTAGTCTATTCCATTCATAAAAGCGATCAAGGCCTCAGGAATATTGTCATACAATTAGTAGAAAACGAGGGGTTATTCTGGGAATACATAACTCAAAGTTACCCATTGAGGGCACAGTACTCGCATCACACTAGAAAATCAGTTCCCATCTTGGTTGACATCTTCTACTTCAAAAGAAAGGGAAAATAACAGGAACTCAAGGTGGAGAGCGCGACTGGTCATGAGACTCGTTGCTAAGCGGTTTCATATGTTTATCGAAGAAAGTTATATCCCTTTGTTCCGCGTGACTTCTCCAAATGAGGAAAACTAAGATTATAGCGACGCTTGGTCCGGCCAGCGAGAGATTAGTTGGAAATCTATCCAGGTACGTCGACGTGTTTAGGGTAAACATGGCGCACGGAACGCAGGAGAGTAGAAGGAAGTATGTAGAGCTCGTAAGGACCACAAAGGCCGCTCTTCTGATGGATCTTCCTGGGCCGAAGCTGAGGGTTGGGGACATTAAGGGGATGGTTAAGCTTAGACGCGGTCAGACAGTGGTCTTCTCAAAGAAGGGTGAAGGGATTCCTGTAACTGAAGATCTCTTCTATCGTTCCCTCAAGGAAGGCAGCGTAGTTCTCCTCGCGGACGGAATCATCAGGGTTAGAGTAAAGTCGGTCACTCCGGAGGAGGTCAAGGCCACTGTGGTCGACGGAGGGATCCTCACCTCTAGGAAGGGAATTAATATTCCAGATTTGAAGACCGCTCCCGGACTGACAGAGACCGACTTGGAGATGCTTAAGGAAGCCAACACCTTAGGAGCGGATATGATAGGCCTTTCTTTCATTATGTCGCCTAAAGAGGTGCAGGAGGCTAAGGGACTAACCAAGAGTTTCATCGTGGGCAAAATAGAAAAAAAAGGGTCATTGAAGGAATTGGAGGGGATAGTAAAAGAAGCGGATGCGATAATGGTAGCCAGGGGAGATTTGGGAGTGGAGGTCGGCCTAGAGATGCTTCCCCTAGTTCAGGAAAAAGTCATAAGGACGGCCAGAACTTACGGGAAGCCCGTTATCTTAGCAACACAAGTCTTCGAATCAATGATGTCGAGTCCTACCCCAACTAGAGCCGAGGTAGTCGACGTTGCGAACTCAATAATAAAGGGGGTGGATGCTATAATGCTGAGTGATGAGACGGCCATTGGCTCAAACCCCCTGAGAGCCGCGTTCTATCTAGACAGGACCATAAGGAAACTGGAGAAAGTGGTAAGGCCTAATGGAATAAGGCCAGCGGACGTCGGTGATGCAATAGCCTACTCCGCAGTCGACGCAGCCAACTTGTCGGGAGCAAGGGCAATCGTGGCCCACGGAGGCGAAGGAAACGCAGCCCTTAAGGTCGCTAAGTTCAGACCTAGAGTTCCAATAGTGACGTTAGTGTCGCAGGGTGCTCAGAGGTTCAAGACAGTTTGGGGGACGATACCTGTGCAAGTTAATGGAGGGGAAGGAGACATGTCTTCGTTCATCGATTCCAAGTTGAAGGAACTAAAGATCTGTAGGTCAGGGGACGTTGTGATAATAGTCTCCAGCGAAGAGGGCACTGCAGAAGCAGATGTAATGAAGATACATAAAGTGAAGTGAGATTAGATCATTCTGGCTAACTTTTCCATTCCTTGATTATCCCCGCTGTGGAGAGCAGAACGCCCTGCACTCCAGCGTGTTTCATAGAGTCTAATACGTCAGGGACCTCGTCCATTGAGATGAAGGGTTGCCCAACTGCCTCCAACGACTCAGCGTTCCTAGCAGTCTTTATAATCAGATAGGGAATGAGCTTAGACTTGTCTAAGTCTACGAGGTCCGCCGGGCTTCTAGCTCTCAACACTAGGAAGAAGTCGCTTGAAATGTTCATTCTCCTTTGAACTTCGTTCCTAGGGTAACGAAGACTAAGGAGTAGCCCGACGCTCACCTTCGGCTCCACTGCCTTCATGGTCTTAAGTCCCTCTTCTGAGGTCAGCGAACTGAACCTTTTTCCTAACTTGGGTAGATCGCCACGAGTGAGGACTACGTCGAGCCTCCAGAATCTCGCACTGAGTGCTAGGGACGCAAGGAAGAGTTCTCCCACATCGGAGACCCTTTGGTTGACAATGATCCTTTTGTCAGACGCTACAGTCCTAACTAGCGGGGCCAAAGAAAGCGGGTGCACCGCAGGGAGGCCCATGGGTCCGTCAGGAAAGTTGAATCCATCGAAGTTAGATATGGTAGAAATAAACCTTACAGTCTTCTCCATGGTTGATTTCGGGTGAATTTCGGCGAGTATCTGCATTTCACGTTACCACATTCTGATCAATTAAAAGAAGAACTGACTTTGATTCTACTCAAAAATTCCCGGTGGGATTAGAGGGCGGTTAAGAAGTTTTACCTTGAAGTCACTCTGGAGGAATCTCCTTATAAACTAGGGACAAATCTATTCCCTTCTTGGCGTTACTGAACCTAGCGTACAAATAGACCGCCAGGCTGCCAACTAGTGTTACACTTACGAACAGGGCTGTTATTGGATTTACGCTTGTACCTGTGAAGAAGCCGAACGCGGGGTTAACCCCTGCTTCTATGGTCAGAAACAGGAAATATATAGCCGAAAGGACTCCCGCTATCTTTAAGCCGCTGTGGCCGTTCTTCCTACCGTAGAATACGGCGGCGATGCTAACAACGAGGAAGTACAGGGAACCAAGAATGGTAGCTCCATACAACGCTACCGCACCCTGAGTTGACAACACCGGAATGGCTAAGAAGAACAGCGTAACGGCCAAATCTAAGAGGTGCGCGTAAACTGGAGAGCCCTTTGAGTTGACTTGCGAAAACCTTTCTGGAAGGACTCTGTCGAAGGACATCGCAAAGACGTACCTAGAGAAGACTATCACGCCGTAAGCTAGAATGTAGACCTCCCACGCAAAGAGTCCTAGCCCCAAGAACCACTGGACAACTGGATTGCCCGCAAGGGTAATTGCTGCTGTCCAGAAGTTGTATATCCCAGTAGGATATAACGAGGCGTTGAAGCCGTACCCTGCTACGACGTCCATAAGGAGGAAGGAACCGGTAACCACAAGTGCGGTCAAGACGAGCGAAATGATAACGTTGTACTTGAGTGTCCTCTTGCCCTTAAACTCTGAGGCTACAGCGGGGCCGGCTTGCATCCACGGATAGGTGAAAAGGGCGAAGAAAGGCAACATCAAGAGGGTGGCGACAAAGCTGAAGGAGGGACCTGTGTAGGGCTGGACTGTAACCCCAGTGGCCTTTATTGCGTTAACTAGAGGGAGAATAGAGGAAGAGAAATGCCCCGCTGAAGCCGCTATCACTATTATAGCACCTATAGTAGATGCTATGGAGAAAGTCCCCAGAGCCGTTACAATACTGTATCCCCACTTGGCCTTGACGATGTTGAGGCCGATAATTACTCCAAATATAGCGGCCGAGACTCCGTAAATGATCATTGATTGTCCTAATGTCGGTGTAACAGCGAATGGATTAACGATCACGTTGTTGGCGAGGTAAAGCAATGAAGTTGACTTATCCAAGGTCCCTATAGTCCAGAACACTGTATTTAGAGCCGAGGACGCGAAGTAGGCCGTGATGGCGAAGTAAGCTAAAGACTCTATCATTACGGCAAGCGCCATAACTGTTCCTATTCCCCCTCCTAGGGTCCTAGATATCCAAACGTAGTCTCCGCCGGTTCTTGGGATCCTCTTCGATAACACGGTATAGATGAAAGCCTGGGGTAGGGCGAGGACGAAGCCTATTAGAGAGGCAAGCCAGAGGACGGACCCCTGTTGAATGTAGGGCGAGATCGAAGTGAAAAGAGCTAGACCGGCTGACATGTTTCCTACATTGAGCATCACTGCGTCAACCATTGAAACATCCTTAACTAACCCCGAAGATTCCCTAACGAAGAGCTTAGACCGCTCCATTTAATTGCCCAATGGAAAAATGAGGATACAAGATTATATGTTTTTCGCAGATCTTATGAGTTTGATTTACTTCTTCATGTAAAGCCATTTTGTGATCTGAGACACAACATTCTTATCAAACCATAAACGTGTCGATTCCCTTTTCACTCAGTAAGTGTGATAGAAACTACCAGTACGTAGTACCAAGGGAGTCACCGTAAAGTTAATTACTGTGTCAGTTGTCACAATCATTATGCCTACCGTAAAGTTCAAGTACAAGGGAGAAACAAAAGAGGTCGATATTTCAAAGGTAAAGAAGGTATGGAAAGTAGGAAAGATGATATCATTCACTTACGACGACAACGGAAAAACAGGCAGAGGAGCAGTGTCAGAGAAAGATGCTCCGAAAGAGCTAGTTAGCAAGCTTGGTAAGTGAAGGGCTGGAATGGGCTTTAAATAAAGAAGTGAACCGTTTTTAGTTTCATCTGGGATAGCTATGGATTTACTGCTAAGTCTATAGGGTTTAGCAAGGAGAATCCAGTTCAGGGAGAAGAATTTCGCCCTTTAGGGTTTGAGATGGATAGGGCTCCCACCTATAGTTCCTGTTCCTCACTAGTTGGTGGCCTGCCCTGACAGCGGCCTCAGAGAGGACCTGCACTGCCTCCCTGACCTCTGGAGACTAGGCTAACTCGGTGTGTCTCAACTGGGCACCCACCACGACTGTGGAACTGCTCCTCTCTGTCTTCCTGATCTCCCACATCCTTTTGAGATCCATGAGACAGGAGGCCCGGCAAGTCCGAACCTCGTGGTAGGAATCAGTGTCTATCCCCCAGCCAAGTACCTGAAGTCTTCTCCCGTGGATTCTGCCACCTCCACCACCTCCTCGGGAGAGGGAGGCGCGACGTACTAGAAGGGTGCAGGGATCACGAGATAATTGAGCCAACTGCGGTTAATAGCTTTGCCTCACAACTTCAGAAGCCGCTCCACGTTGAAGTGGAACACTTTCTCTGCGTCCTCCTCCGGAGAGTCAAGTGGCTTACCATCGACGTTGGAGAGGACCTGCACACCCAACAGTCCTAGGTCCTTCACGCACCTCCTGACCTCGTCTACGGCCTAGCCAACCGCGGACAGGGTGATCGTGTTCACCGCCCTGAAACGTTCGCTCTACCTCTTCTGCAGGGAGGCGATCCCGTCGTTGGCTGTGCTCATCACCCTCACTGTTCTCATAATAGAGGTGAATGTCGTCTATTGTTGACGTAACGAGGGAGAGCACCTTCACTTCCACTCCGTACTTTTCCATTGCCTTGAACCTCACATCTAGGTCCGCCAGCTGGGGTGACTGTCTGACTAGGTCGGACACCCGAGTTAAGGAACCAACCAAATGAAGGTACTCCCTTGGGTAAACGTGGTTAAAGACGTCTATTTTCATTGAGAGTACTTCGGTGAATCAATAAAGAAGTTCTCTGCAATTGAAGTGAAGTTTACGGTCCTGGTAACTCCCAGGCTAATTCCCTCCCGAGAGGTCCTCAGTTGTTCTAACTCACCCTGAGGGAATGTCGGGGAGGTTGGAGGCCTCAAGTTTAGGTTCATCACCACAGAACCTCTGCGCACTTCTCGTGGTTCTTATGGCAAATGTCATTGAGATTCACCTTTCCATCAACAATTGTGATTTCCTCCCGTACCACCTTGTCGATCAGTTTGGAAGATGTGCCAGTGAGTTTCTTCGACTTCCTTAGTGAACTACCCCGCCCTCGCGGACGGGGCATCTCCCGGTGGGGATTTCCTGCTTCCCGGAGGAACCTAGATCCCCTTCCGTAGCGGAGGTTCAGTGGAACCTTTCTGTGAACAGTACGGAAGGGGGATCGCGGAGGGTTTCCTCTCCACGGGCGTGAGTTCCCCCAGTCCAGAGGGTGCGACCCAGCTCTCACAGTAGAGGTCGTAGAAATAGTATTTTGACAACCGTAAAGAGGTTTACATAAGGAAGCTGTCCGTCCCCACGGAAGGGGACTTCCGCCCCCTCAATCTCCTTTAAGTTAAAGAATGAAGCCGGTCATGTTGTGACAGTTCAGAGGAGTTTTAGACGTTAGTACTCTAAACATTTTAGCAAATCTACTGGCCCCCCAACTCTATAGGGGGCTTCGGCAGGACCGGTGGGGGGAGATTACGATCGCCCATAGCTGGACCTATAGAGGATGAGGGTGGGGGAATCGATTCAGAACTTCATAGTGAAGAGTGTATTTCTCCTACTGCCCTCCTAAAGGTACACGGGTCGACGAAGTGAACGATGAGTTCGCGAGATGATTGGAACAGAAGGAAATCAGATCAGGGTGAGTTGTCCCCTGAGATATAGGGAAAGGAGCATGAGCAAAACGCCAGTAATAATCGCGGCACCGTTAGCAAAGGGGTTGTTATAGCGAAAGTGAGCTAAAGCATATCTGGTCCACCTTCCTCCATTCTTAACGTAAATCCCTTTCTCAGTGAAGGCGTCTAACAACAGGTGTGAGGGGCCTGCTACAATTCCCATCGAAAGGATCTGGAAGAGTAGGCCACCACTTACGAGAAACAGAAAAAGGAAAATAAAAAAAGAAGGTATGAGTCCCCACAGTATACTCCTGCCTAACGTATGAGTCCTAGGAGTTCTCCTGACGTAGCCACCCCTCACTTCATGTCCCAATCTATCAATGATAGTATTAGAAGAGAGAGATATCAAGGAGGCGAGGATCAGTCCATAGTAAAAATTGGTCCCCCAACCCAGAATTGAAAGCATCCCCGTCGTGAACACGTAATGGGTGCTCAATCTCATTGTAACCATATACCCTCCACGCCTTTTTAAAGGGGGACGTCTCACACATTGATGTGAACTACTGGTTGGTCCCTATACAGGAGGACGTATGGGAAGTGGTAAGGGAGATGAAGATCTATGGAGCCGATAGAGATCTAAGCGATGTAATTAAGGTAGGGGACCAACTCTTACTATACGTCACTAAGTATTACGCTAAAATGTATGGCGGAAAGATCGTCGCGATAATGGAGGTAGAGTCGGATTGGTTCCAAGATAACACCCCAATATTTCCGGCCGAAAGGGCCAGGAACAGAGCCATATACGTCTATAGGATTAGACTAAGGGAGAGAGAACTAGGAGTTTGCGACCTGAGGTCCATACTAAAGGAACTCTCGTTCGTGGAGGAAAAGGACCAATTAGCGAAGTACCTTAGGAGGGTACCCGCTAACTTAGGAAGGCCGATCCCCGAGAGGGACGTTAAGGTGATCCAAGAGTGCATGAAAGAAGAGGAGTTCCCCTAATTCGATGTGGGCTTGGAGTCCGGAGTAAGGACATGGTTATTCTGATTTTAACGATAAATATCGATTCTACTCTTCCTACCTTTGGCGTTTATTATTAATGAAAAGGCCACAAAGGAAACTAACGTGATAAGCGAAGCGGTCTGTCTAGTTCCCAGAAGCGACGACGCCACCGGTACACCAAGTCCACCTAAAGCTGCCAAGTTGAGAGCGATACCAATTCCCTCCGGTTTGGCACCAAGTTCCGAGGCTAGGATGGGGGCCAACGAACTCAGACCTAGCCCCCCGAAAGTGAAGAGCACTAGAAACGCTGGGTTGCGAGTGACGAAGAACGCCACGCCTGACACCCCCTGTAGGGCCACAAGAGACGTGAGACCGAGTCTAGACTTGGAGTAAAGCCAAGGTAGGGCGAAATACATGGGAACCGCTGAACCATAGGACGCCATCATCCACGGAAGTACATCAGCTCCCTCCTGTTCCAACAACGTCGGAGCTAGCTGAAGTGCGAAGGCAGGCTCGAAAGCTGCGAATGCGACGAGGATGGAGAAGAGAGGTGGTATAGAGTATCTCGTTTCAGATTGAGGAGACTCCACAGTTAGAGGAGCGAGGGGGATCGCTATTAATCCAGCAAACGCTAAGAGACTCCAAAAGTGGACTAACGAGTAAGCTACGGCCGCCCCTAACCATCCGAAGGCCCATCCTGCCATCACTAGCCCCATGACCTTTCTGTTGCCAGTTGACGCAGCTGCCGCAACAGCGATGGACGTGGTGACGCCAAACGCAACTCCGACGAGAAATCTTTCAGCTAGAAGTAACACCAAACTTTGTTGGAGGCCGCTCACAGCAGATAGAGCCCCCAGAGCTACCATGGATAGGAGATAGCCTTTTCTCACTCCAACGACCCTATTTAGGGGCTGATATATCATTGAACCTATCACTCTCCCGGTGAATGGAATTGAGAGGAACGTGAAGGCCTCCCATTGGGTAAGATGCAGTTGATTCAAGACAAACGAGGGGGCAACAAGGACGAACGTAGGTATAGTGTAACCTAGAGCGACGCTCAATCTGTGATTAACTTTCATGTCTGCTTACTTTTACCTATAAGACGAGATATAAGCATAACGAACGAATTGTATAAACATGACTTAAGGGGCAGGGGAAAAATGACCATGCTGGAAGGTAATAATTTTAGAATCGAACTGTTAGGAGTAGTTTTGCGAATATTCTCCGAGAGCGTTAAGAGTAGTGAACATGTGAACGTGAGGAATACCGCGTGTTTACCTATGGTGCCTCTTGCTAATGTTCTTTTAGATCCTCCTCACTACTCAACGGGAGCAATCGGCCAGTGAGATCTCCTGCCTTGAAAGGGACCTACTGTTTCACGTCCTCCACCTAAGATTCTGCTCATTAGTACGTATTCACTATTCTACGTCACTGCTGGGATGGAGGGCCTCCAAGACTAGGTGGCACTCCCTACTCGCAGTGAGGAGAATGCCATATATTATAGATAAATAGTATAAGGATACTCCCCTTAGTGTCCCTCCCAAGCCCGCCAGGGTCTAGGATTGGCCAAGCTCGTTTTGAGCTCGCACGAGTGAAGCTACCTATCTTTCCGTTGTATTCTATCAAGGGAGAGTGTTCCCCGCTACTCCCGTAAGGCCCGAGGTGAGGGTTGAGTAAACTACTCCAGTTCTGACTGGACTTCCCGCTTCGTCACCTCGTCCGAAGATTGAGGGTCGAGCTCCACAGGAGAGGGTCTTCCTGGCCCTACGCTGAACCGATCTTCGCCCACGAAGTGCCGGGTGGGGAGGCCCACCACGTTAGGCCCCAGCTTAGGCTTCTTGGTGGAGTTCACCACGCGAACCACTATCGCTAGTTAACGGTATTTAGCGAATTCGTGCAAATATGGGCCATTAAGGGAAAGTCGCCCGTCCCCATTGAGATAGAGAACTACCTCACTCTGGCGGATGGGGGTCACAGATGCCAGAAGATGTGGCCAGAACCTTAGAGGTAGCTCGGCCAGCTAGTTTTTCATGATCTCCATTTTTTATAAGGGAAGAGGGAGGGTTGCTCACAGGTGCTAGGTTGAAGATAGCCATCGTCCACGATTCACCTAGGGTCACTGATTCCTCAAAACGGTTGCTAATGGAAGTGAAGTCGACTGGAAACAACGCTTACTACCTTAGAATATCGAAAATGGGACTGAAAGTTGGAGACTATGGATGTAAGTTCACATACGGCAGCAAAGAACTCCCTAAACTGGACGGGGCCATAATTAGAAACCTAGGGTTTTTACTGACAATAGAGCAGATGGCGAAAAGGATGGACGTACTGAGGGAACTAAAAGACGAAGGTACTTACGTAATCAACGACCCAGACTCTATGACCTTGGCTAGAGACAAGTTGGGGAGCATCCTAAGACTGAGGAGGGCAGGAATACCTGTTCCTGAGACTGCGGTGGCGGAGGATCCTTTCGACGTCATGAGGTTGGTAGAGGAGTGGGGAGAGGTAGTCATAAAACCCATCATGGGTAGCCTGGGCCTCGGAGCGATAAAGGTCTCTGACCCTGACGTGGGGTTCAGGGTCGCCAAGTCGGTCTTAGCTGTGAACCAGCCTCTCTACGTTCAAAGGTATATCAGAAAGCCAGACAGGGACATAAGGGTGTTCGTGGTGGGAGACGAAGTAGTGGGTGGAATTTACAGAGTCAACAAGTCCCACTGGAAAACCAACATAGCACAAGGGGCCACAGCTCAACTGATAGAGCCCGCTGTCGAACTCTACGAGTTCTCCATAAAGGTGACAAAGGCGATGGGTCTTGACTACGCTGGAGTTGATATAGTCGAGGACGTTGATGGAACCCGTAGAGTACTGGAGGTTAACGCGTCGCCACTCTGGGAAGGGATAGAGAGTGCCACCAAGAAAAACGTAGCTAGACATATTGTGGACTATCTCCTTAAAAAAACGAGGAAGTGAGGAGATGAGGAGCAGGCAAACCGTCTGAGGAGTGATGACGAGCTCTCGCATCCGATCCTCAGGTTCAGAACTCTATTACCTTGTTTTCCTTTACTATCCTGAGGACGAACATTGTATAGGTAGAAATCACCCCGTCTATGTTACCTATGTTGTCCAAGACTTTCGCCAGTTCCTCCCTCGTTCCCACTCGAACTTTTGCCAAGGCATAATATTCGCCGGTGACGTCGTAGACCTCTGTGACTTCCTTCATCGCAACGATTGTCTTGAGTATCTCCTCGTACTTCTTGGGTTCGGCCTTAATTAGGACGAAACCTAAAACACCTCTCCCCGCCCTCTCTGGATCAACGTCCGCATAGAAGCCGCGGAGGATACCTTGGTTTCTGAGTCTCTTTATCCTTATGTGAATGGTGGCCTCGCTCAAGTTCAAGGTTTTTGCTATTTTAGAGAATGGTGTCCTAGCGTCCTCCTGAAGGATAGCCAAGATTTTCTTGTCAACTTCGTCTATGTCGTAAGTCATAGAATCATCCGTCCAAAGAGCCTCAGCAGGTCTATCTTTCCGAAGTCCCCCAGGGCCACCCGCAACACCAGTTCTGGATCTGACCTAGTGAGGGCCTTGGACAGACCGGAGAGTTTAGCGTCACCTGACTTCACTCTCTTCACTATCTCTGCGTGCACCTGAAGTGTCCAGTACAGTTTGGACTTCTTGACTTCGGTGGTGAAGTCCTTACCAGAGAGTATGGAGTCTGCCTTAATCTTAGCCGACAGGATGGAGGGCCTTATCCCTTCTCCAGTCATGGCGTAAACAAAGCCTGCCGCCTCCCCTATACTGGTGGCGAGCTTCTCCGTTATCACGCCTGAGTCCGACACCCTTGCCCCTTGCAGGAGCCTGGGCTTCTTCCCCTCAACGAGGGGAGAGAGCCTTTTCTTTAGAGAGTCCACAGAGTCGTAGCCTCCGATACCAATCTTTGCCCCTTCTCTATCAGGAAAAACCCAGGCGTAGCCGAGGAGACCTGAGTAGAAGTAAAAGTCTACGGTCTCTTGGTCTGCCTTGGCGTCGGTCAGATATTGTATGGCTGGTATAGTGTCGTCCTTAGAGAGGGAGTAGTGACCTGAGGCGATGACTACCTCGTCAGCCTCCAATGGTTTCTCGTCGACGAGGTACTTGCTTTCCTTTCTGACTACCTTACTCGAGAACTTCACGTCTACCCTCTGAGCGACGTCGTAAAGCATGGCAGGCTTGTCCACTATGTAACCTAACGTTCTGTTGGTCCTTATGTCGTGCACTAGTTTGTTATCGAGGAATATCCTGAAACCCCTTATCTCACTTATGAGGGATGCTCTGCTCACGGGCAACATTTTCTCCACTCCCTCCATCACTCCCCAAGCGCAGGGCTTCTTCCCCACCTGATCTAGGGCCTCGTAAACGGTGGCATCGTATTTGGTGCCCTTCAGAAACCACGCTAGAGCCAAACCTGCGGGGCCCGCCCCCACGATGGCGACCCGAGGCAAAGGTCTTACCCCCTCGCGTAAAGGTACGCCAAGGACGCTATAATTACGGATCCTGCGTATATAGTTATTTCCTGATAGAAATTTGAAAAGAAACGACCTGCTATGGCCCCCAATAATACTATTAAGAGAAAAGCAAACATCCCCTCACCCTCCTTGAATATGGAGAGACCTATGTTGGGCCTCAATTGGTAAACAGAGAGTAAGAAAATGGCAATGGTTGGCAAAAGCTCTACTGCTCCTAAGGTAGCAATTCCTTTGGGATCTAATGGGAGAATGAGGAATATACCAACGACCACTCCTAGGGCGTAGGCTGCAGAGAAGAACAGAGCTGCCAAGGATGATCTAGGAGAAGTCCAAGGCTTACTGACGTAAATTAGGTAAAGCAGTACGGCGAGTCCTACTAAGGAGGCAGGAGCGTAGACGGATAACCTGTCTACCAATGCTGTAAGCGGCAAAAGGAAGAGCACGAACGACAGCGCCACCACTTGCCAATCCTTCATCTTCTCGCGTAGTTTCGCACGCCGGGAATTAAAACACTATCGTCAAGTTATTTATTAGGCACTCGAGGCTTAGAAGATGATATCATGAAGTACACAAGACCAGTCATCCTGATTCACGGGGGAGCCGGAGACTGGACCAGCAGAGACTCAGATACTGCACTAAGAGAACTCTCAAACGCCTTAGACAGGGGTTTCGAGCAACTAACGAAGGGTTCTTCCCTCGAGGCCGTAGTAGAGGCTGTGGCCTACATGGAGGACTCTGGGGCTTTCGACGCGGGTAGAGGTAGCGTCCTCAACGCCAAGGGGGAGGTGGAGATGGACGCTGGGGTGATGTCTGGGAAGGACCTGAGGGTGGGTGCTGTAGCTGCGGTAAAAGCGAGGAATCCTGTGAAGGAGGCATTGAAGGTCCTAAGAGACGGGAGACACGTCCTAATGGTGGGCGGGGGAAGGGAGGAGATGATAAACCAGACCGAAGTGTCTGGTGACACTGTTGGCGCGGTAGCGTTAGACATGGAGGGAAGCTTGGCCGCAGCCACCAGCACTGGGGGATACGGGGAAAGTTGCCTGGGAGGGTAGGTGACTCTCCAATACCTGGAGCCGGGTACTACGCGACGACTAACGTGGCAGTTTCGAGCACTGGGATAGGAGAGCTGATCCTGCGGGTCCTCCCAGCAAAGGAAGTAGACATGTTAGTATCTATGGGGTTTCCCCTCGAGAGTTCATTGGAAGCCGTCCTAGGGAAGATGACCTCCCTCTTCGGAGAAGGAATCGTGGGCATGATAGGGTTAGACAAGCAAGGGAATGGACACGCAGTCTTCAACACGAAGGGAATGGCCAGGGGAGTTATGTCTAAGGACGTGAAGAAGGTGGCGGTGTTTCAAGGGGATAGGATTTGAAGATCTTGGTGATGGGGAACATACGGTTCCCCGAACCTCACGTGGAGGGAGTACTTTCTTCCATAATAAAGAAGGAGGAGCCCGACGCCATATTGCTCAACGGAGACACAACCCAATGCTACTGGGATTACGAGTGCCCGAGAGTGATAGATGTTCTCTACGTCATACGTAGTATAGCTCCTTGGGCACAGATAGTTTACATACAAGGAGACATGGATCCTCACGCCATAAAGTGCATAATGGCTGAACCTAGGTATAGGGAGGAGATCCTAGGTACTACTATGTACGTTACAGAGATCTCCTCGTCCAAATACTTCGTAGTTCACGGCCACCAGGCCGAAATAGACCAGCTGAGGAGAAATGTAGCGGCTGGTCCGTGGGACTGGCTTGTAGTGGCCCAACATAGAAGACTGGAGATTGATAAGCTCGCCAGAGTGATATATAATGGTGGTATAACAAGCGACTTCCCCCAGAGGCCAGGGGATACCTTGTCATATCTGACTCTGGCCACTACATAAGGCAACTGATGGGGTCGGAGAGACACCTCAGGAGCTAGCGGAGGGAACTATCTCGGAGAGCTTTACGGAAACGGCGAACTCGTATATCGAGTCCTCAGGGGTCCCCCTGTCGTCCTCGTCCCAGACCTTTACAGAGTCCGCCACCACTTGGTTCCTTCTTCCCCTACTCACTATAACGTCAGTCACGAAGGGTATGTCCTTGAGGGACTTGACAAGCTCTAAAACCTCAGCGGTCCATTCTCTAATGAAAACTTGAACTATCACATTATTTTTTTAGTTAGCCTAACTTAAAACGGAATCATTCTAACTTGATGGTATTTCTCCTTGGTTTCCAGATATGCATATTAACTCTCATGGAATTCGATAATCCGTGAAAAGAGACCTTAGACCTATCGTCGTAATCTCGGCAGTTAAGAACGAAGAGCTCGTCGAATTTGTGAGGAGGACATTTAAGGACGCCAGGACGTTCGGGGCGAGGAAGGTGATAATACACAGCTTCAGTGGACCCAACTACTGGGACTTCTTCAGGGACTCGAGAGAAGCCATACTGGACAATATAGAGCTGGGGGTAGAGATATATACATGGGGTAGGGACGAAGTAGAGAAGATGCTGAAGATCCTTCCGAGGCCCGAGGAAATCAAAGGCATAGTGTTCCACTGTAGCGACGACGAGAAAATGTTTATTCGGAGGGTGCAGGACGTAATCCCAACTCAATACAAAGCATCTCTACTCAAGGACTACTGCCGTCAATCGTAAGAAGGAAGGCAACATTTATTTGCCACGTGGGATCAACAACTCAGATCCTATGAAGGAATCGTCGTATGACGTCTTAATAGTAGGAGGGGGATTCGCGGGCTCGACTACAGCTTGGTTTCTGTCAAACAGGGGATACCGTGTCCTTCTCATAGACAGTAAACCCTGGAACAGAATTGGAGATAAGCCCTGTGGGGACGCTGTGAGTAAAGATCACTTCGATGACCTCGGTATGCCGTACCCTCAGGGGGAGGAATTGGAACAGACGGTTCAGGGCATAAAAATCTACAGTCCAGATATGAAGACAGTGTGGACGGTGAAAGGAGAGGGTTTCGAGCTCAACGCTCCGGCCTATAACCAGAGAATATTGAAGGAGGCGTTAAAGAGGGGAGTAGAAGTTATGGACATGACGACGGCTTCATCTCCTATATTAGAAGGAGGAAGAATGAAAGGTGCGGTGATATTCAACAGAAGGACTAACGAGACGATAAGGGTCGAGGCCAAGGTGACGGTGGACGCCACAGGTAATGCTAGGAGTCTCAGGATGAAGTTGCCTCCTGGGATACCAGTAACAGAGGACTTAGACGATAAGGATGCTGACGTGGCGTATAGGGAGGAGGCGATAACTGCTGAACCTATAGAAGATCCCCACTTTCTAAGGATATTTGTGTCCCAGAGAGCAGCACCTGGAGGCTACTGGTGGTACTTCCCTAAGGGAGAGCAGAAGGTGAACGTCGGACTCGGAATACAGGGGGGGATGGGTTACGGATCGGTTCACGAATACTACAGGAAGTACTTGGGAGTCTATGCTCCCGACGTCAAGGAAGTCGTACTGAGAGGTGGAGCACTAGTCCCAACCAGGAGACCCCTGACTAGCTTAGTGTGGGACGGTATGGTAGTGGTGGGAGACTCCGCCTTCACCGTCAACCCAGTTCACGGGGGAGGCAAGGGCTCCGCAATGATCTCTGGGTTCTGTGCAGCCAAGGCTATAATGAAGGCAATGGAAGTAGGAGATTTCAGCAAACAGACGCTGTGGGACATGAATCTCTGTTACGTCTCTAAGTACGGCCAAAAACAGGCTAGCCTAGAACTCTTCAGGAAATTCCTTCAAAAACTCCCTGACGAAGATATAGACTTCGGCATGAGAAAGGGCCTCATAAAAGAGGAGGACCTCGTGGAGGTAAGCGTCAAAGGTACGTTGAAACTCTCAGTCGCAGAAAAGGCAATCAGACTCATTTCGGGACTCTCCAGGCCGTCCCTACTTATGAAACTAAAGACCGTGGCATCATACATGACGAAGGTGAAAGAAGTGTACAACAACTATCCTACTACCTTCTCCGAGCTAGAGAGGTGGAAGGCCGCTCTAAACGACATGTATGCCCAGTTCGATGCCGCCTTGGATCAGTAGGACAAGGACCATTATAGCCAACGGTGAGAAGATAGGTATCCATATTGTCTTAGTGGTGAAGGCTCCCACTTCCTCCAGAGCTTTTGTCAAGGAAGAAATCACTTTACCTATAACTCGCACAGAGTTGATTGTGAACACCTTCATCGATGCTTGTACCTGCTCCATATGATTCAATGCGTTAAGAATGGCGCTCCTCACGGCCCTAGAGAGCTCTGGGGAATATGACACAGGATAATATAGTGATTCTACGGACACTCCAGTACAGGAATGATCATCCGGAGTTACCAATAGAACATCCTCAGCTAAGTCGGCATTTTCCTCCCTAAGCTTAGAGTTTAGGGTATCTTCGGCGTTGTTCCCATAAAGGTACACTAGAACTAACCTTTTAGTGCCATCAGATAGAGCGAAGGCTTTCACCTTCTCACTGCAGAGTCCTCGACTCTTTCCTTCCACGAGCCCCTCTCCGTAGCCCAGGAAGAGTCGACTTTCACTACCGGTTGCCCTGATAAGTAGGGCCTCTAGATCACCGAGTTCACCTTCTTCTATCTCCTCCTTGAGAGATTGATTGTGGGAGTCCACGAGGAACGAATTACGAGAGATCATTGTAGTCCAGAGGCTGAGCGGTAAGTCGTCTATGCCTAAACCCGGCCTTGTTAGGAAGCTCAACTTGGCTTCGTTGAAGTTCATGGACCAAGCAGAGAAATTCCCAGAGGTTTCCCTTGTGAGGCCGAGGAACTTCAGCTTGCTCCACCCAGCGTTGACTTCCCTCTCTATTCTCTTTGCAACCGCCTCAGCTTCAGAAGAAGAAACCATGTCTATCTCGTGACTGCCTGGGCCGTGGAAGACAGTAGCGTTAGGTAAAACCTCCTCCACTTGATAGACAAATCTGGAGCTGCCCACGGAGCCAAATAGACCGAAATGGATCTTTGGGATTACCCAGTAATGAGTAGAACTCCCTTCGAACCTGAAGAGTACGACCTGAAGGTCCATGTTAGTTCCTACGCTCTTCAGGAACTCCTCCACTAAGCCCACTTTACCGTCAGTGAAGGACGATATGAAGGGCCTAGCCACTTTAAGAGCGGGTATACCTATCACCTTAACGCCCTTGCCGTTCAGGGCCTTGGAGTAAAGGTAGGTGACGATACCAACTACGACCAGATACACCACTACAAAGGGGAGGTCCCTAGCCAACACTAAGGAGCCTACCAGGGCCGGGACTGTGGCTAGTGAGACGGAAACTACTTCTCTATGGTAAGGAATCAGCGAGAATGACATCAGCGGTGCCAAGACACCAAATGCATAACTCGGCGCAACCGGGAGGAAGGTGAAAATAATATAGATAGCAACTGTCCCTATGCTGAAGAAAAGGGAAACCTTCATGTGACGCTTAAACACGAGGAAGGAAGTTACAACATAGGCTAACACTGCCAAGAAGGTCGGTAGTCCCACTTGTAGACTCCTTAGGAAAACGCCAACAAGCTCAAACGACAGTAGGGCGAACAAGGTTCGCTGCTTAGGTAGCTTTATTAATTTTCCGTAGTACTTTCTTACTACTTGCTCTGAGTTCAACGAACTCGTGGTTCATGCGAGGGATTTAAAATGTTGTTGAAGCCCGAACAGTTGGGAATAGAGAAGTTAATTCGTGTAGATGGTGGGGAGTGTTGGAAGTACATCGGAGAAGCGGGGGAAGAAGTCTTCACCCTTTACGTCTATAAGGGGGACCTCTCTCTATACTTTAAGGTCATACGGAATTCCACAGGAGAGGAGGGATGCAGAGGAGCTCTACTATCTCCTGTGGGGCTTTACGGTTTCGTGAAAAGTGAGGAAGAGTTGCCTAATGCAGTTAAGGAAAAATTGAGGAGGATGATCGACCGTGAAGCTTGAGGACTACGACCTAATCTTCTCAGACGTCGACGGAGTTTTAATGAAAGACGGTGATCCAATAGAAGGAAACCTTTCAGTTATAAGGAGATTGATTAGGGCTGGAAAGAGAGTCATTCTAATTACAAACAACTCCGGATTTAGCAGGGTCCTTCTCTCTAGGCAGTTAAGCGCAATGGGGGTCGAAATTCCTCCCACCGACATAGTTACGTCGGGGGTGGCAGCCGCAGTTTACTTAAAGGACAGGCTAAAAGTTAGGGACGCCTTCGTGGTGGGGGAGGAGGGATTGGTAGAGGAGCTTAGAGCGAGGGGCATAAGGGTATTGAGTCAAGAGGAAGTGAAGGAGTCCACCCCAGAGAGCGTGGTAGTAGGCCTAGACAGGTTCTGCACCTACGAGAAACTCTCGTTGGCCATGCACTCCATAATGATGGGAGCTAAGTTCGTCGTGACAAACATGGATAGACTATGGCCGTCCAAGAAAGGTTTCAAGCTAGGTGCTGGCGCTCTCGCTAGCAGTATAATCTTCTCTTTGAGAAGGGAGCCAGACTTCGTAGCGGGGAAACCGAACCCTTGGATCATAGAGGCCGCCAGATCTAGCCTTGGAATAGACGGTGAGGGGAAGATGATAATGATCGGAGATCAACTTGAAATAGATGTCAGAATGGGTAAGGAGCTAGGAATAGACACATTACTTGTCCTCACTGGAGTGTCAAAGCAGGAGGACATCAAAGGTTCATCAATAAAGCCGGACGTGGTGGTTCAGGATCTAACACATCTATACGACGAGGCGTAATTTTTTTAAACGGACAATGTAGCTCGATACGATGAGTCGTAAATATCACACAGTCCTCAGATTTTTCGGCCCCGCGTGGCTGGTGATGATGGCCGACATGGACGCCAGTAGCACTATTGGAGCGGCGCAGACTGGAGTTGAGTTCAGGTATGGGCTAATATGGTTCCTTCTCCTTCTAACGATCCCTTTATTCATAGTGCAGGAGGTCTCTGGTAGAATAGGAGTAGCCACGAGCAAAGGACTGGGAGAGTTAGTGCGGGAGCGCTATGGCCCCAAAGTAGCATACCTAACGGCGATCCCCATGGCACTCACAGACGTCGTAACATACGCTATAGAGTACGCCGGAGGCGCAATAGGGTTCGAGATGCTTGGCGTTCCACCTATGGTGAGCCTACCCGTAATTTACATCCTTCATCTACTAATCGTTACAAAGAGAAAGTATGCCGAAGCCGAGAAAGTTCTCCTTGGAGTATCGGGACTTCTGATCTTGGGCTTTACGGTTGCTCTATTAGAGAGAGGCCTAGAGCACTACTCGCCTATATTGTTTAGCGCCTCTCCCAAGTTCCTCCTGATTCTAGCCGTTAACGTGGGGGCAGTTGTAATGCCATTCATGTTGTTCTTCCAAGCGTCTGCCACAGCAGATAAAATCAATACAATAGGAGAATTGAGGAATGAAAGTAAGGAAAAACTACTCAAGCTCATGAGGTGGGAGACCCTAGTTGGGGCGCTTGTAACAGAACTGCTCATGGTAGTGGTCGAAATGGTATCCTCTGGCCTGCCTCAGACTACGAACTTCGCATCGGCGCGCGTCCTTTCTCAACTACTGTCCTCCGTAGCTGGGAAGTACTCGCCACTTCTATTCGGAGTGGGATTAATTGGCGCTGCCTTTCTAGCTCTAGTAGCGATTTCTATGGGCAGTGCGTGGGGGGTGGTGGAGGCCATAGGTGTAACTAGAGACAAGAGCTACTGGATCTACGTTATAGAGAGTTTACCCGCATTGATAGCTGTGACATTGATACCAAGCGAACAACTTGTGAATGCTGTGTTGTACCTTTTGGTGGTCTTCGTCTTCGTGCTAATAGGTCCCCTCCTAACCATGGGCATCGTATCCAGGGATAAGGGAGTAATGAAAGAGTATGCTAGTAGCAAAGGTTTAGAACTGGCTTACTGGGCCAGTGCTATCTTCCTTATATCTTTCGGTTTACTAGCGTTAGCTGCATCGCTATGAAAAATTGCGGATGAAACTGTAGTCCAGACTGAAAAAGGAGACAGGCGAAACATACTTAGATTTTCTCAGGTCCGCTTGACGGTCCGACATCTCCATTGAGCATCTCCATTGAGTGCAGAACCTCGTTGACCTTAAGATCCTTATACTGAAGGCTAGGTTACCTAAGCTTTTGTCAAAAAGCTTTAAAACGAATAAGGAAGAGCTATCAAATAGCGGGGTAGGGTAGCCTGGTTAGCCCGCGGGGCTCATAGCCTCAAAGGCGAGAGACCCCGAGGTCCCTGGTTCAAATCCAGGCCCCGCTACTACAATGATGAGTTCTTCGAAATGGATAGGTGACGTTAGCGGGCAGCCACTGAACCTTTGGAAAATTTTATGTGTAAGTTAGACCAAACCATTCACCCTGAGGACTGACAGGGGAGCGGACTCCTCCAATGGGTCCTTCGGAGTGAATGAAGAATGGCGAACCTGCATTGCCTGGGGATAGAAAAGGGAGACGTGCAACCACCTAACACCGTCAGTAGAGCAACTCCTCAGAAAGTCTGCGTAGGTGGGAACCACTCGCCGAAAAAGATCGCATGCTTTCCCTCCCCTTTTCTTGACATCGAAGCAATGAACGAGGAATTATCGTGGATTCCTTTTCAGTTTCAGTATCTCGACTATGACGAGTACACCGAGCCCAAGCCAGCGGGATTTCTATGGTTAGAGATCAAACGAGGTCTTATCGTAGAGGGGGATGAGATTCGTCAAATAGGAAAAAAGAGAGGAGACCCAAGGACTTAATCGCGATATTCCAAGACCTCCTAGACAGGGTGAGAGACTTAGCCTTCAAGGATAGAGCCGAATACCACGAGACCGCCAATAGAATAATGGAGATCGGAATAAAAATGGTTGAGTCTGACCTATCGGCGTCGGTGGAGCAGTGGTTGAGAAGAGCGTCATTGATAAAGGAACTTAGGTCTCTAGGTTACTCGATAATTCCATTGGATGCACTCATGAATCCTAACGCCGACGGAAAGGACGCTAGTGCGGTGGGTACGAAGACTGGGGGCTTCCTCTCAGCGAGAGGATACGAAGTGTCGTTCTTGGCAGACGTTGTTCAACTCATGATCGCCGGTTCTAGCGTTCATCTAATCAACGACAGTAAAGAGTTGAGGCTCACGATCGTGATGCCTACTGGTTCTACGTCAGCACTCCTGGAGTTCACGTGTCACTTCGTCGATGGGTTCCTCTCCTCTTACGGCTACAGGAAGCTGGAGGAACAGAAGGTCTCGACGGACTTCGTTAGTTTAAAATACGCTAAATCCTAGCCTATGAAGTGCCCCGTCGTAAGAAAGGTACCAAGAAAGACAGATGTAACACCTGGGTTGAATGTGAGATCTATGAAAGGCTCAAGGAACTGTCTAGGAGAAGGGGTAGCAGTGTTTACAACTACATTAACGAACTTGTAGAAACGTCAATAGAGCTAGAAGATAGGGGCGTCACGGCATCGGCTGCTGGAGAGGTACTCATAGCGTGGAACTTACTCAAAGCAGCGGGGCTGATAGTGAGCCCGATCCTCGGAGGCTCGTTAAATGAGTGGAAAGGAGCGGGGGTGAGACTAGGGACTCTGATAAAGCACAATTCACTCGACGTCAACATGGCTATAAAGGTGTTCTCCATGATTATGGAGTGTTTGGGACATGTGGAGGTGCAGGGCGACAGAGTTATAGTGGCAGGAATACGGAGTAATGAGGATACCATAAAGTCCACGGTCGAAATGATTAACGCAGCGTCTAGCACTGCGGGAATCAAACTAGAAGTCAAGTACGAAAACGGGGTAGTTTTGTTGGAAAGGAAGGAGTAACCTATAGGTGGAATCTTGAGGTTCGCTGGAGTGGACCCAGGGAGCGGGACTTACGCGATCGCCACAGTTGATGAGTTGGGAGAAGTTATAGACTACTTCGAGGTACCGACAAATGTAGTGGAGAAAGATGCGTTGAGGCTGGTGAAGTACGTGGAAGACGAGAGGCCCTACCTAGTTGCTATTCCCTCAGGTCACGGACTACCCCTGTTGTCCACTAGGGAGCTAACCGAGAAGGAGTTTGGACTCTTGGCTCTAGCTGATCCGTGGGGCGCTGGGCACCTTAGATCGTTCCTAAGGGCGGCTAAAATGCTCAATGGATTCACCGTGCCAGGTGTGGTGGAACTTGAGTCTGTACCCGAAGCGAGGAAGGTGAATAAATTGGACATGGGTACTGCTGACAAGGTAGCCTCAGCCTTCTTCTACAGGACTATGATGGAGAATTTCGTCTTACTGGAGGTAGGAACAAAGTTTACCTCCCTAATAGTAGTCAAGGACGGGGTGATAATTGATGGTTATGGAGGCACTTTACTCCCTGGACCCTCCTCTCCTGGTGCCCTAGATGGGGAAATAGCCTATCTCCTCTGCAGGTTCTCGAGGATCACGAAGGAAACCATATACGAGGGTGGGAACAGTGACTTGACAGTAGCGCTAGCCTTAGCTGAATACTACTCGAGGAAGTTAGATGTTCCTATAGTGGTCTCGGGAAAGAGAAAATGGGAAGTTCCCGTGGGCGTGAAAATGGAATTCAAGTTCAAAGAGGCGGCCGTGGGAGCGGCGTTAATAGCGAACGCTGTGGGAGGGGGATAATGAGGAGGTACGTGGAAATGCTCAAAAGTTCAGGGACTCCTCTATCCCACGTGAGGCTCAAGGGATGGGAAGAGGTCACTTCTTCGATAGAGACGTACTGGTCTCGAGGGATGGTTCAATTTACGTCGTGATAGGAAACGCACATCCTCCAGGCTACGTTCTAGCTTACTTGAAATACGTGAGGGGTGAAGGGCCTTGGAGAGGTTACAGGAGGGTGCTGAAACAATACGGCGTTAAGAACCTCATCTCCTCACCTCAAACCATGAGCTTAGAGCCCTGCTACGACGTGACTTTTCCCATACTGCCAGTGAGCCAACTTGAGTCACACCTCCTCCCCGAGGAGGGTTTTCTGAAACTCCTGAGCAGGGCCGCGGACAGACAAGGAGAAGCGTTAATGGAACTCGCGCTCTCTTTAGGAACGAAGGAACTGGGTGTAACTGGGTCTCTCCTCACTGGGACCTATCACATGGACTCCGACGTAGATGTACTGGTTTACGGATGCAGGAGAGCCATACAGGTAATGGAGGAGTTCAAGGGATTTCAAGAGGACGTAGAGTGGATATCTCAGACCGCTAGAACTTACGGACTTTCGATCGGGGACGCTAAGGCACTCTACGACGTGAGAAGGAGAGGAAAAGTCAAGGGGGTAGGGTACTCGGTCGGTTTCGTTGATGATAGACCACACAAGTACTGCGAGAGGACTTGCAGAAAGTTGGGACCTAGGGAGGCGGTAGTGGAGGTGGAGGGTTGGTGTGATGCGCTCTTCTACCCAGCTTCAGCTCAGGTTATTAGAGGCGTAGAAGGTAAGGTCCCATCTAAGGTCTTGAGTTACGAGGGAGTGTTCTCCCCTCTACTTTTCGGAAGGAGAAAACTAAAGGTGGTCGGCATGTCAATGGATTGTGAAGGGGAGGACGTACTTGTCCTAGGTGACAGGGAGGTGACGGGATATGTCAAGGAAGTGTGATTTAATAGGTGCTTTAATGTCCTCCGCCACCCAGATAGAAGCCTCCACCTGGAAGCCAGGGAACACTTCACTGGAACAGATAGCTAGAGGTGTGCCGCTGAGTGAGTTATTGACGGCCGCTGCAATAACCAGAAGATACTATTCCCTCGCCTGCAAGGGCGTGAAACCTACATTCTCAAACCTCAGGGTAGCAGTGAGCGAAGCGCTGGCCCGGGGTTTGAAGTACGCCATTTTTGGAACAGCATTGACCCTGCTGCCCATGGCTGCTTCGAAGGTGGAGGATCCCTCTCAGCTTAGAGAAGTAACAGAGACGTTAAGAACTATGGGAGAGGATGAGGCTAGGGACTTCCTGAGGGCCTTGGAGCTAGTCTCACCCTCCTACCTAGGCCGCATGAAAAGGCAGGACTATAGGGAGTATTCGGGTACGCTTTGGGACCTCCTAGTTGCGTCCTCTCCGTTCGACTCAGTGAGCAGGAACCTGACGAGTGGCTACAAGTACACCGAGATGGCCTACGCCGAGATCGCTAACTCCAGGAACCTCGAGGAGGGAACTCTTAGGGCGTTCCTCAGGGTTCTAGCGGCTGTCCCAGACGGCCTGATATACAGAAGACATGGAGGCAGGGTCGCTATGTGGGTGTCGGAGAGGGCCTCCGAACTGTTCTCCTCTGGTACGGAACAGGAACTCGAGAGTTTTAACCAAACCCTGTTAGAGCGTGGATGGAACCCTGGGTCAACGGCCGACGTGGTAGCGAGCGGGATATACCTATACCTGGTGAGTTCCAAATGAAGGTGGTGATGGTATCTAGCGGCTGGTGCGAGTTGTCGGTGATGAGAACCCTATCTAAGCTAGAGGTCGATCTGTTCGTTGGCCTCGGAGACCTGGAGTGCCCTAACCTCTTACCTAGGTTCCTTGGAATCCTCGGAGAGAAAGATGGGGTCTTCGTAAAACACTTCTTGGACCAAGGGAGGTACCTGATTTCAAACCGAGAGCTCTCTTCCGATTTCTCGACCGACGTATGGATAAGTCATTTGGCACCTCGCGGCTCGTCAACAGGACTGATAGCGGGGTTGGAGGTCGGGGATTCGAAACTGACGGAGAAGGCCTTAATGCTGAGACCTAAACTGATCTTTCACGGCCATAGCGAGGTACAAGCAGTGAATACTCTCGGAGAGACAACTGTGGTGTCTCCAGGTCCTCTAAGTAGGGGACTGTTCGCACTTTACGATAGCTCCAGTAGGGAGTTCTGGTTGAGCTCCCTAGCCATTAGGTAAGCGTCCTCTCCATCCATGTAGTAATGTCTTAGCGTTTTCACTCTTCTGAAACCGAGCCTCTCGTAGACGGATATGGCAGGATAGTTGGTGATCCTTACCTCCAAGTAAACCTCATCTGCTCCATACGCCACTCTCATTCCCTTCATTGAAGCCTTCAGCAAGTTCGTGCCTATTCCGTTCTTCCTGAACGGTTCCAACACAGCTATGGAAACTACGTGGCCCTTCTTAACTAGAGACGGAAGTTGCCTCACTTCACTGAAACCCCACTCTATCCTAGGCATAACGTAGCCTATTACATCGTTCTCTATTTCAGCAACGAAGAACGCTTGACCGTAGTCCCTCAGGAGCTCGGAGAAGACGTAATAGGGATAGTTCTCGGGGAGAGTGGCCCTATTAATCTGCATTATTCTCTCTAAGTCATCCTCCTTAGCGTTCCTGAGAGTGTACTGCCTTCGCTCCTGAAGCTCCATCTTGCCACCAACAACCGTTAATAGCGGACGCTTAAATGTACTTCTGATGATCCACCCCTCAAAGGCCATAATCGGCGAAATCTCCAGTGAGCTGAAGGGTAGGACGATAGCACTTGGAGTGACTGGGAGCATATCTCTCTACAAGAGCATAGATCTGGCGAGGGCAATGATGAGGCGGGGGGCAGAGGTACGAGTAGTCATGACTGAGGCGGCCACTAAGCTGATATCGTCAGAGGTGTTTAGGTGGGCCACCGGAAATCCGGTGGTGACGGACCTC
This sequence comes from Sulfodiicoccus acidiphilus, assembly GCF_003967175.1. Lineage (NCBI taxonomy): Archaea > Thermoproteati > Thermoproteota > Thermoprotei > Sulfolobales > Sulfolobaceae > Sulfodiicoccus > Sulfodiicoccus acidiphilus. Next base: position 791,975 of record NZ_AP018553.1, read on the forward strand.
ACAGGTGAACTGGAGCACGTTACCTTAGCTAAGGAGTCCAGCTCCATGGTGGTGGCCCCCGCTTCGGCAGACGCCCTGAATAAGATGGCCTTGGGAGTGGCCGACAACTCCCTCGTGGCTACTTTCCTAAATGTAGTAGGTTCGGGAAAGCCGGCCCTAGTTGCACCCGCAATGCATGGTCCAATGTACTCTGCACCGCAAGTCAGAGACTCCATCAGGAGGCTCAAGGAAATGGGGGTTAAAGTGGTGGAACCTTTAATGGTTCGGGACGTAGCTCACTACCCAGAGCTCGATCACCTTGTTACTCTAGTAACTTCGTACACCTTGAGGGGTGACGATCTGGATGGAGTCAGGATCCTCGTTACAGCAGGCCCTACTAGGGAGTACTTAGATCCGGTGAGATTCCTCTCTAACCCTAGCAGTGGCCTTATGGGAATATCTATAGCCAACGAGGCCACAGCCAGGGGGCCGAGGTTACGGTAGTGAAGGGTCCTACGGAGCTTAGATCCTTCGCACAAGAGGAGATCAGCGTGGAGACCACAGACGAGATGACCAAGGAAGTGAATGGGGCATTGAGTTCTAAGCCTTATCACGCTGCGATCCTAGCCGGAGCTCCAGCGGACTTCAGGTTCCAAGGTGTAAGAAACTCTAAGGTAGATAGCCACAGCGAGGTCCCAGAGGTGAAGCTAGAGAGGACTCAGAAAGTGTCAGAAGTCCTCAGGAAGTACGACCTCTTGAAGGTGGGATTTTCCGCCGAAACTGTGAGTTCAGAGGAAGAGTTAAGAGAAAGAGCAGTAAGGAAGATGGACAGACACGGATTTGATGTAGTCGTGGCCAACAACGTAGCCAGGAGGGATATAGGCTTCTCATCTAAGGAAAACGAGGTAATAATTATAACTCCAAAGAGAACAATAAAGGTTGAAAAGGCTCCTAAGTGGGTAGTTGCAAGAACCTTAATAGACGTTGTGAAGGAAGAGCTTAAATCTCGGGGATGAAGTAGCGAGATGGTGGCTCGGGTAGCTTAGATTGGTAGAGCGCCGGGCTGTGGACCCGGAGGTCCCGGGTTCAAATCCCGGCCCGAGCCCCACTTTTAGGTTCTTCTTCCACGGATATCCTTAGATTTTCATATAACGTATAATATTGAGTGTTAAACGTTATTGCTTTCGTTCATTTTCTTTTACAGATGACTTCTCGTCGGAGGTGAGCGATATTCCTAAGGCGATAGATGTGTGAAAAAGAGTGAACGTTACTTACAGAGGTTTGGAAAAAGACGTAGGGTCTCTTTTTCGTTGACCGATGTTCCTTGTACAACTGTGAACTACCACGCCCTCACGGACGGGGCGTCCTAGCGGTGAGTCCCGCACCTCGGAGCGATATCGTCCCCGTCCGTAGCGGAGGTTCCGTGGAACCGTCCTGTGAACAGTACGGGAGAGGGGTCACGGAGCGTTTGCCCTCCACGGGCGTAAGTTCCCACAGTTCCTAGGGTGCCCAGCCGTCACGGCCGAGGTCTGAGGATCGCTTTTCCTTACGTAAAAACCTTATCTATAGACGGGCTATCCGTCCTCACGGAAGGGCTCTTCCGCCCCTTAACCCCACTCAAGTTAAACGCCCTCGAAAGATTCCTTCAACTATATTAGCGTTATAATTCGATCGAATAACGGGTCCAGGGAGAGTAGAGTAGTGAACTACCCCGCCCTCACGGACGGGCATCCCCACCTCGTGGTGGGGATTTCCTGCTTCCCGGAGGAACCTCGATCCCCCATACACCCACAGCGGAGGTTCCATCGAACGGAACCGTCCTGTAATGCCCCGTGTGGAAGAGGGGTCACGGAGGGTTTCCTCTCTACAGGCGTGAGTTCCCCCAGTCCCGAGGGTGCGACCCAGCTCTTACAGCCGAGGTCTAGGAATATTATAGTTTTCTGGTATAAAAGGTTTCTATAAGGGGGCTATCCATCCCCTCCCTTACGGAAGGGGACTTTCGCCCCCTTAACCCCGTTAAGTTAATTTGCTTATAGAAGACGGACTGATTACGGATTCCCCCGAGATCCTCGAGTCCCTTTGAGTGAAGAGTCTCTGAACAATCCACCTTTCCGACCGAGACGTTAGTCTCGTACCTATGACGAGAACCACCCTGGAGGAGGAACCCTCAATTGTGAGAAGGAAGTTAGAAGGGGTTTGAGCTTCACAGGATTTCACAATATTTGAGATCGATCCTCCCCTTCGGCTTCACCGAAGTCTCTGGAAACGCTCAACTCTATTGACAGGGCGGTCTAGACTCATCGGACCGTTGACCATAGATGGGGAACGCACGCCCTCTACCCCACGTGGTCGGGGTGAGAGTTTACCCATCTAATGTGACTGTACTTTATTTCGACTTCAAAAACTTCCCTGGTTAAGGGAACTGTAGACAGAGGCAAAGGAATTTTGTCTCGTGGCTTGTTTCGTTTACATATGGAGGAACTTAGGATGATAATGAGGGAGTTACCCCTCCCAGTTGTAATAGTTACAGTGAACTGGAGGGGTAATCAAACGGGGATGACGGTGAACACGTTTAACTCGCTTTCTCTTCGACCTCCCCTCATACTATTCTCTGCAGACCGCAGCAAAGGGAACCACTTGCCTTTCATCGAAGCCGACTCCTTCGTAGTTAACTTCGTCGAGGACGAGAAACTCTCTGACCGCTTCGCTAACGTTCCTCCTGAGGATAGGTTCACCGGACTGAAATTCCACAGAGGTGTGACGGGAGCGCCCATCTTGGAAGACGCTTACGCTTATATCGAGGCCAAAAAGTCCAAGGTAATAGACGAGGGTGATCACTCGATTTTGATAGGGGAGGTGTTGGAAGGAAAGATCGTGAGGGATGGCCGGCCCCTTCTCTATTACAGGAGGAGATACTGGAGACTCAACGAGTTCGCTTAGGCGCCTTCCTAGGCCTGAAGGTGTGTGCGTGGGAGGGGTCGTAAACACTGGACCTTACTTCTCCCTTGTACTTCTCGGGCTCCACTACTTTCCCAACTAATATAATGCTATCTTTACTAATCTTCCTCTTGCGTACCTGGTTAACCAGTTCGCTTAACCGGCACTTGAAACTCAGCTGTTCAGGCCAGGTTGCTTTGTAGACTATAGCTACAGGCGTATCGTCGGCTAATCCTGCCTCTCTTAACTCTCTCACCACCTTCTCCACCACATGAATTCCGGTATATATGGCCAGGCAGGCACCCTTATTGACCAAAGGTGCAAAATCCCTAAGAGAGCCCTCCATGGGAACGGCGACAGAGGCCCTTGTAATTATAACCGTCTGGGAGATCTTGGGCAAAGTCAGCTCTATTCCTAAGGCACTAGCTGCCCCCAGTGCTGCGGTGATCCCAGGAACTAACTCGTAGTCGATACCTGCGTCCTGAAGGGACCATAGCTCCTCCATGAGCGCACCGTATATGGAGAAGTCCCCCGACTTCACCCTCACTACCAGCTTACCTTCCTTCGCCCTTTCTACCATTATCCTGGATATTTCCTCCTGTGTCAGGCTGGCAGTGTCTATAATTTCCGCCTCCCTCCTGGCATATTTCAGGATCTCCCTGTTCACAAGTGAGCCAGCGTAGAGAACTACGTCCGCGTCCTCCAAATAGTTCCTTCCCTTTACCGTGATGAGTTCTGGGTCTCCAGGGCCCGCTCCTACGAACACCACCCTACCTCTCACGGTGCCTCACACCTATTAGCATCGAGAAGTAGTCTCGTTCGTGGGTTCCATCCCATTTCTTGAGGACCTCCTCAGTCATGTAACACCTCCTTGCGTAAAATAGATCGAACTCCCTAGCTAGAGAACTCGCTATGTCCCCCAAATCCTCGTTGCCCTTCAGGATCACGACCGTATCAACTAGCTCGAGCGTGTTTAGCTCCCTCGCTTTGGCAGCAGGGACGAGTAAGACAACCTGATCTCCCATCGCAAGAGGCAAATTCAGCCTACAGGCACAGGCCGTTATAGAACTCACACCTGGTATTAGCTCTACTTCAACATTCGCTAAGAAATCTGCCAGTCTGAAATAGGTGCTGTACAGTGTTGGATCTCCCAGCGTAACGAACGCGCCGACCCCACTGACTTTGAGCCCTTCTTCGAGCTCGCGAGCTAATTGTTGCAGGGACTCGGTCTTTACGGTCCTCCCCATTGGAAAGCCTAGGAACTTCAGTTGAGTTCTGGGCTGGATATACGGAGAGATCACCTCCAATGCTAGGCTCCTATTAGTACCTGTCGAGTACGGGACGAAGATCACTCTGACCTGGGACAAAACTTCCACGGCCCTCACCGTTAACAGCTTCGGATCCCCAGGCCCTAACCCCAGGACGTACAACTTCAAGGCTTTTCCGCCCCCACCACGAATATCGGGTTCCTCGCCATCATAGCGTGCCCTCTTCCTGTCTTAAGCGACTTAGCTACAATTAGCTCCGTCACCTCCAGGTTCGTGAAACCCAACTCTTCCAGCGTCGAGATTGCTTCCACGACAGTTTGAAGTAGAATCGCATCCACCACCACTTTTCCTCCATTTACTAACAGGGACCTAAGTGTCGTCAAGGTTTCCCTCAACTTGTCGGAACCCCCAACGAAGGCCCTGTCGACCTGCCCCGGTATGGAAAGGAGGGCCTGTGGGGCCTCGCCCAAGGAGACAGCCGTCCTGTGAACAAGGTTAAACCTACTTAAGTTCACTTTCGTGAGCTCTACCGCCTTGGGGTCCTTATCTAGGGCGTAAACCATACCCTCGTTCCCCACTGCATTGGCGAATTCCACGGTAGTGCTCCCAGAGCCACATCCGACATCTATCACCCTTTGCCCCCTCCTGAGCCTCATCTTGGAGACTACTACAGCCCTCACTTCCTCCTTGGTCATGGGCACCCTCTCCTCCCTAACGAAGAGTTCGTCCGGGATGCCAGGTACGTCGAACGGCCAGCTCAAGCGTCACCCACCTTAGCCAATACTGCTCCCTCCTCGTCGCACGCTACGACACCCAATGAGGCGCTTCCCAGTTCTCTTAACCTCGCTAAGGCCCTCTCTGCAACGATCCTCATCACCACCTCCTTCTTCTCACCCAGAAAAGTGAGGGCTTCTCCCACGGTCTTGGAGGAAGCGACCCTCAGCAGAGTTTCGCCCTCAACTCCAGCTAGAACTGACGCGTGTGTTATAGTCTCCACCCGAGCGTCCCCGAACCTGTTGTGCGTGTTCATAATTCCTGAGGCCAGCTTCACCAGTTTACCCGGCATACTGACTACCACGATTCTCTTGAAGCCGCGCGCTATGGCCTCTGAAACGGACTCTCCAATCCTGTCCCCCACCTTCACAACCACGTCACCATAAATGGCCCTTCCTACCCGAGCACTCGTGTTCCCTGGCGCTAAGACGGCCAGCTCAGAGGAAAATCTCAACGAGCAGAGCTCGACCCTAATGTGGTCGAGGTAATCTTCGTCACTCACAGGAACCTCCACTCCCGTTGTACCGAGTATGGATACTCCTCCTTCTATTCCAACTGCCGGGTTCATTGTGTTTGCTGCCAAGGACGGGCCGTCTGGCACTTCCACCACTACTCTCACGCCCTGGTCCCTCCCAGCTAGGGCCTCCTTTACGCTCTGCTCTATCATCTGTTTCGCGGTGGGGCTTATGGCTGTCTCGCCTACCTTACCTCTGAGGCCTTGTCTTACTACCCTGCCCACTCCGTGTCCTCCTTCCACGTGTACACCGCTTCCCTCAAACTTACTACAACATGCCATGACTTCGGCTCCGTCTAATACGTCGGGATTATCCCCTGCCACTTTCCTGACGCTGGCGCAACTCTCCTGATCCCTCGCCAAATACCTCTCTATGGGTATCTCCAGTCTCAGTCCTATAGGTGTAGGGACCACCACCGCCATTGGTTTCGCGCCGTCCAAGAGACTACAAGTGGCTGCCTTAGCTGCGGCGGCTGCGGCGGCTCCAGTAGTGATGCCGAACCTCTTGAGGCTTAATACGATCAAAACCGATACCTCCTATCGTAGCCTCTGGGGGTTATCATCCTACCGTTGCACACGTAAGTTCTCGAGTTACCCACTATCAATGTGGTCACCATGTTTACCTCGTTCAGATGACTCTGCCACTCTCCCAACGTTGTGAGGATCACCTTCTCTTCAGGTCTGTAAACCCCTCTAACTAGTCCCACCGGCGTCGATGGGACCCTGTACTTGGACACCACCTGCATTGCCTCCTTAAGAAGCGAGTGACTGATCGGGTTGTAGAAGACTAACTCGAAGTCTGCCTCAGCTGCCCTGTCCACCTTCCTCAGGATTTCCTCCCTCGGAGTAAGGAGGTCGCTCAAGCTCACCGCGGCGAAGTCCATAGCCAAGGGAGCTCCCAGTTTGGCAGCCGCCGCTGTCGCCGCGGTCACGCCTGGAACCACCTCTACGTCCAGGTCGACTCCTCTCCTGCACATCATCTCCATGGTGGGACTCGCCATTCCGTAGACCTGGGGATCTCCGCTAGAAACTAGGGAGACCACCTTCCCTTCCTGTGCCTTCTCGATAGCGATCCTCGCCCTGAAGAGTTCCTCCTTCATGTCTGCCGTCACCACCTCCTTTCCACCAAGCAAATCGCCTATGAGTTGGGCGTAGGTTCTGTAAGTCACCACAACGTCGCTTTCCTTCAGTGCCTCTACAGTCCTCAGGGTCCTAAGGTCAGGGGATCCCGGCCCAGTGCCTAGGAGATATATCTTACCCCTCTTCAACTGAACTCACCCTCTTGACAACATAATTAAAGGCCGCTACAGCCAAATTGCTCCCACCGTAAGATCCCCTTACTACTATCGAAGGTAAACCAGACTCAACTAGTTCCTCCTTTACCAATGCTGAATTGGTGAAACCCGGGGAGATGCCACCACGAAAGGAACCTCGACACCTCTACGCAAGGCCCTTAAAACCTCCAGCAGAGCGGTAGGAGCGTTACCTACCACTGGGACCTTTGGACCACCCTCAGTTAGTCCCTTCCTCATTCCCAATTGTGCCCTGGTCAATCCATTCCTTTTGGACTCCATTACGACGTCTGGATCTCTGATGTGCAACTCCACTTTACTCCATCTGAGTCCTGTTGCCACCATACCGATGTCGGCCACAACGGCCACACCCCTCTGAAGGGACTCCCTAGCTACAGTCCAGAGCTCCTTGGACACATGAACCACGTCCGCGATCTCTGGATTACCGCTGGCATATACTAACCTGGCAACTAACTCCAACATCTCTTCTGCGAGCCCACCGTTCCTTTTGGTAACTATTTCCTTGGCAAACTCTAAGCTCCTCTCCTCTATCTCCATCGGATCTTCAACGTACTCCTCCTTCCTTCCTCCCAGGGCCCTAGATATCCTCAGGGAGAGAGCCAGCTTTACCAATTGGGAGTCCGCCAGTGGCTTCGTGAAGTAAGCCTCGAACTTCTTCCCATGGAAGTTGGCTTCCTCCCATCTCTCGAACTCTTGGACACCCAAGAACCCCATTACGTCCCTGGCAACGTGATTTCCTCTACCCAAGAAAGCCAAGGCAAAGACAACCCTCCTCATGCCAGAAGAGAGGAGTGAGGCGAGAGCATCCCTCCAGTTGGGATAGGAGAACTCGTTGTGGGCCAAGATGACCTCCGATTGAAGTTGGTTACTCAGGTAATCTGAAAGCCCACCCAAATCGTCCAAGAAAGTCTCCCGCCTAGAACCGTGCGTTATCACCACAATTGCCAAGTCTCGCCCTCGCGTTGAAGTATCCACCTTCTCACCTCCTCACGAACATAATGACGAGGTCACTGAAGCTCTCGCCGGTCTGAATTAGGGCCTCCGCCGTCGTCTTAACGATCCTCTGGTCGGGATAGGTAACTTTCTCCAAAACGTAAACGTCCCCTTTATGTCCTAACTCAACTAGCCTCCTAGCTACCGACCTCACACCATCCCTGCGGGGTGGAGGTATCACCATGAGGGATCTCCCCAAGCACCAGGCCGAGTCGAGTTGAGATAACAGTTCACTCTCGTCACCCCTAACGTGCAGTGTAACGAACACTACGTTGGCCATATCTTCCTGCACTAAGGCAAGAGAGGTGAGCAAGGAGGATACGCCAGAGACAACCTGTACTTCAGTTCCAACCTCGTTGGCCGCAGCCCTTATTTTTCTTATAAATTGAAAGTCGGAGACCGAGGGATCCCCGTGATCCAAAATAGCCACGTCGAAGTGTTTGGAAAGGCCTGTCAACCTCTTAATCTCTTCAACTTCGTTTTCATACCTAAGCGGGACGATTTCCTTAGAGTGAAAATATTTCGTAAACCTAGATAAAACGCTCTCCCATCCACTCACGACCTTCGCCCCCTCAATGATCTCTAATCCCTTAAGGGTAAGGTAAGATGGATCCCCTGGACCCACTCCCACAATGTAGATCCTCCCCATTCCTCTCACCCATAAGCGGCTGCCGCCACTGTCATCTGGCCCCTGTAGGGGATCTTCCGCATTAGAAGTCGAGACCCAGGACCTGCAGCCATTAGCGCGCAGGCCTCTGCCACTCCCCTCACGCCAATTTCCCTCAACTTACGGGAGGGGGAGTTAAACAGGTCCAATCAACTGATTCCAATTGTTCCGTCGTGAAGAGCATGAAAGGAACTCCGAACTTCTCGGCCACCTCACTCACTACTCTCCTGATAGACGAGAGTTTCGTGACTCTAGACCAGCTCAAGCCTAACCTAGCGAGGACGTGTGTCAGTCCTTCCTCCACCACGTCAGCAGTAGTCTCCTCCTTCGCTCCAACTCCAAGAGATACGTTCAAGAACTTGAGGTAGACAGTATTGGGGTCATCGCTTTCTTCATCGCTCACTCTTATCCTGTATTCACACTGGTCCCCAGAGAAGTCAAAGTTTCCCCTCAAAGCTTCTCTGGGTAGTCCCGGTACGTCAACACAGACTCTCTCGCCCCTCACTATTGCTCCGTTGACCTTGACGGCAGCTCTCAGGTTAAGGATCTTGGCCACCGCGAGCTTAGCTATGTCCTCCACACTGCTGTATCCGAATTCCTCGGCAGCTGTGGTGATGACAGCGGTCGCTCCGAGAATTTCCGCCACTTCCCTTGCTGCGCTATTGGCTCCCCAATGAGCACCTAGAACGGGTACTACATACTTTCCTGAGTCGTCTACAACTAAGACTGGAGGATCGACCTCCTTTCCCTTAGCGAACCTGCAGACCGTCCTCACGGCACCGCTCACTGCCATCACGAAAACGATACAGTCCACACACTCCCAGAGCCTCTCGAGGTCGGTATCGGCATACTGAAGAAGTATTGTGGGAACCTCTTTCGATCTCAATTCGTTTTCAATACGTTCGGCCGTGGAGAGCCCCATTGGGTTTGCGTAAACAACAGCCACTCCTCTCCAAGCGCCTTCTATAATCATTTGGATAACCTATCCTGGTTAGCCTATCCAAATATATAAAACTTGATCTCGGTGGATTGTCAGAACTCGAGATAGACGCGATTAGTAGGAGTCCAATCGTATAGTGGACTCCAATTCCCCTCAGCGAAATTAGCTTGGTTTGACCGATCAGGCCCAGACTAGGACCGCGTAACCCTTCTTGAAGTCCCCCATGTCAGGATCCACGTCTACAGCAACATACTTGTCCTCAGGATCCTCCAAGTTGAGGATCCTAGTATTGAACCCCACATAAAGGGAACTCACACGCTCCAAGTCTAATCGAGCCTGAGCTAAGTCCTGAGACACTGAAAATATCGCGGCAGACTGCAATATGCTGCTTCCCAAGAAGGATTTCAATTCAATAATATTGGGAAGTAGCCTCTTTTAAGCCTTGTTCGACCTAATGCAATCTCGTGGAAAGCCTCAGGGTGAAGGTAATATACGGTCCATCGGGAGACCTAGGTTTGCTGCCCTTGGTTTACAGCATAGCTAAGATGGTTCCTGGAGTTGACGTCGAACCAGAATTCGACTTGATGGAGGAGGAGGCGTTAGTAGAGGTGAACGGTGTGAGGATAATTTACGATGCATCGACCTACAGTGAAGATGTCATAAGAGCCTTAATATTTAAAGGGACGTTGGGAGCGGCTCACATCCTAAGGAGGGAGGATGGTGGTTCGACTTACTTTCTAAAGAGAGATCCTTCCATGCAGGACGGTGCTTTGAGTTAAGTCTTTAGGACTCTGAATCCGAATCCATCCGAGTAAACTACCCCGACCTAACGGACGAGGTCTCTGGTGTTAAAAGATGAAAGCTAGCTACTCACTTCGTCTTCCCGACGGGCCTCCTCACCCTTTTCTCCACGCCCTTCCTGGGCCCCTTCAACTCCCTCCTCCTGTCCTCCCTGCTCTCCTCCCTCTCCAACTCCCTCGTAGATGGGCTGGGGCACGAGGTCAGGGGAGGCTTCGTGAGGAGGACCCCCAGGACCCACACCCTCCCCCGCTCCGTGCTCTGGGGACTCCTCCCCTCCCTACCTTTCCTCTTCCTGTTCCGGGATCCCCTACCCCTGGCCCTAGGCCTCCTAGTGGGCCCCTCCCACATGTTCCTGGACGTCTTCAAGGAGAGGGGGATATACGTTAAGAAGGGCGGTAGGAGGAGGATCGCGTTGGCCCACTTCTCCTACGACGACCCCCTGGTGAACGGTTTAGCGGTACTGTTAGGAGCGTTAATGTTGTTTGCATCAATGCGGCTACACACTTATCACTATTACAACTATTATTCCTAATGAGATAATAAAGGAGAAGAGAAAAATTTTTAAATCTCTTTTCTACATCTCATATCGTGGTTTGTGAGAAGTGGGAATTGAAGTTCGTGTTTAGGAATGAGGATAACTAATCTAGAAGAGCTGTCAGAATTTTTGGCTAAAGAATTTTCTCATGAGGAAGTTGTAATGTTAATTTTTGATAAATTGTATTTTCTCAGAGAGGACCCTAAAAAGTATGCTAGGGAGAAATTGAAGAATCAAACAGATAGGGACGGAAGGCCTTTATTCTCTATAGAAGTAACTGGAGATATAAGGATGATTTATAGCTTTGAGCCAAAAAATTGTACTGTATTCATTTGGAGGATCGGGTAGCATAAGAAAGCTTACCGTTTCTAGCCCTAATCTTCTTAAGCGTTAATTCCTTCAACTTCTCTAATTCTTCATCACTTTCAATTGTTACGAAATAATATTCGCCGTCTTTTCCGCTCTTCATATGTGTAGACTTCTCACAGAGGTTATTAAAGGTGTAGTCTAGAATAAACTCCCCAGTTAACTGAATAGAAATTCAAAGTAGTTAATCCTGTCTAGATCTCAAAAATTTTTAGTGAAAGAGCTCGCTCTCGTGATAATGAAGTTTGGTTTCCAGAAGCTCGACTTCTTTATGTGTAACGACGTACTCCAAAGCGTATGGATTTGGTAATCGGGGGAGGAATAGCCGGACTCGTTGTGGGGAAAAGAACAAGGGGGTTAGTAATAGAGGAGCAACCTAGGTTGGGAGGGGTGTTCGCGATTGAGGAATTGATGGATCTCAAGGTCCCCACAATTGCCCCAGTAGTCTGGAATCCGAGCTGTGCCGACGTGCTTCAGGAGAAATTGAGGGTGCAAGAGGTAGAAGCCGTCTGGACTGGAAAGGGCAAACTAGAACTAGATAACGTGGAATGGGCTCCGATCCCCTCCAAGAGATTCTTTCTCATTCAGAACATGGACATGTTCATTGAAGGAAGTTTTAGGGAGGTGCGAACTATGAGAGCTAGGATAATCAGGTTGACCACCTCCAGGGTAGTACTGTCAAACGGAGCTTCCCTTCCACTTGACTCTGTGTATAACGCTGGTTCCAGGAGGAGGGTCGGAGAAATGTTGGGAATTAAGGAGGAACTCAGTTCTCTGGCGGTAGGAGTCACATTAATGATTTCTGAGAAACTTCGCACAGATTGGAACGTCGCCATAATGAGAGGCACTTCTTTTCAGTATGCCCTGAGAATCGAGGCCCCTAAGTGGGACCTAGTTTTCGCTTACTCCATTTACGAACCAGAGAAGATCCCCCCCGATTTACTGCAGAGAGTCGTCTCTGAGGCCAAGAGGAAGTCGTTAGTGGGGACAGTGGTGGCAGTGAGACAAAGAGTTCTGAGGGAAGGAGTATTAAGTGGTAGTCCAGGAGGACAATTCCCGTCTAACTTCCACCATTGCGGAAGGTTGGGTGAGTGGAAGAACTTGGACCTTTGCTCTACGATAGAGTCGGCAGAGAGTTGCTGAAGGCCTCTACCAACCACTTTGCCTTTTCCCCTGCCTCCCACAAATCGTAACCGGAGAGCCTGAGAGTGAAGAAGGCAGCCAAGAGAAAGTCCCCATTGCCTACAGTTCTTTCCCCCTTCATGTCTGTTCTAACAAACCTAGAGCGCGAGTCGCCGACTAATATAAAGCCGTCAGAGTCGAAGGATAGTAAGACCTCTCTATTTCCAGCTAAACTGAGCTCTTGAAGTGTAGACTTCAGAGTTGAGTATTCCTCGAAGTTTGAGTGAAGTACCTGACCCAGTGGAGGTATCGGCCTCAGGCCGCACTGAGGCCTCACGAAACCTTGAACATCCACAGCTAGGGGTGCTTTCACCCCTCGAAGAAACTCCTCCCTCACCTCTCCGCACACCGGGTCAACTAACACCCCGTCCGCGTCGACATTCACCTTTTCGGAAATCGAGCCAGCATTACTGAGCACTTCCATCCTCCTTACGCCATCCACGAAGGAAACCCCAAAGGTCGTTGTGGAAGGACCCCTCTCTCCTATTAATTCGTGAGGAAAACTGAGTATATCCAACGGGTAGTCAGGCCCGTAGTTTCCCAGCAATAACGGGATTCCACCAGCCGCTACCACCCCCATGCCTGCGTAGAGCGGGGGACCACCGGGATACCTCTTGCCATCTATCAAATCAAAGGTAAAGTTGCCTACAACGAGAACTCTAATCTTCTTCCTCCTCTTCGACATCTTGACTCTCTTCCTCCTCCTCTTCATCTGTACGCTCTATCTCGCGAATTTGAGTACGATCGTGGTTCGCCAGGTGATAGATGGTATCGTCTTGTGTGAAGAAGTAGGTCCCCTTAGTTCTTTCGTCAAATCGAGAATCACAGGGTCTACAGATGGGACACGAGTACAGTCCCGTTTGGAGATCGTAGCATATGTCGTATTTCCTTCCATTTATCTCAACTCTCTTAATCTCCCACTTTGGCGTCCATCTGGCCGTCATTGAGAGGGATTTCAGGGTGTGAATAAAAAGATGTGGAGTCCCCCACTATTTCTCGTATAGAGGGTAGAAGTTAGTTACAGATTAACAGGCCAAACGAGTATAAAGCTTAATGCCTCAGGGTGAAGAGATAGTCTCTACGTAGAGTTGGTGTATATTCGTTACCCCTCATGGAGAAAGGGATTCAACGGGAGTGGAAAAAGTAGTCCTTCAGAGAGGAGTACTTCACATCAATGTAAGTGTACTAGGGGACACCCTCAAATTAATACATGGAAATCCCTCATCGGACACGTCTGGATCTTGGGTGTGTGTTCGTTGCTCCTCCCTCGCTTCCATTCTTCGACAGAGCTGAGGAAGAGCGCCATTAGCGTCGCTGAGAAGATTTTCTTAAGGACTTCACTATTTTATAGAGTCTATACATCTTCGTCGTGAGGTAAGTCTGTTCTCTGGTTAATGCATAACACTAAGACCACCTTTGAGGCACGTCTAGACTGACCCTCATAGGTCTCGGATCACCCAGAAATCTAACTAATGCCTCGCCTCTACCCATATACAACAAATGCCTATCTACCTCTTCCTCCGTGAGATTGGCGAATCTAGCTGCTGAACTCCAGAACTTCCTGTCTCCGTTGTTTAGAAGGACCATGAGTCCCACGTTGTCTAAAAAGACGTCGGCCTCCTCACCTAGGTCTTCTGGATTTTGTGTTGCTATCATTGCAAATAAACCGTGACCTCTTCCTCGTTTCACTATGTCGGCCACTAGGGGATAGTCTGGACCTTCTGCCCTCAGAACTGTCCATGCCTCGTCTAAAAGAACCCCCATCCTAGGTTCGTCTGGAGTTTCAGAAGAGTACTTGTTCATTAGGTCCACCAAGACGGTAAAGGTAGTCAGTCTCCTCAACTCCTCGCTTTTCAGGAGAGAGAGGTCTACAACATTAATCCCATCCCCTATGGCATCTACGATAGAGCCCCCCACCTCAAGAAATTTAACTGAATCAACGACCTTCCTGATGTAAGCGGTGTATCGCACGTCGTTCGACATTACTTTATCCATGACGTGATCCCAGCTAGTTCTATCCGCTTGGGATTCCCTCAAAACGTGAAGAACAGCTTCATAAATGATGGAAGAGGTATATTTGTCCAATCTGAACGAGTTTGCCAGAATCCCTTCCACCTGCTGGGCCCTTACTTCGAGAGGGACCCCTTTTACCTCAAGTAGCCCCAAGCCATTGACTAGCGGGGAAATAACCCTGTGTTGAATCCCGTTCCTCCTGAGCCGCCTCCTCACGTCTCCCTTTACGTCGATAGCCAAGATTGGGAGTCCGCTTACGACGTTGAGTTTAAAGGAAGTCCACAAGAGGAATTCGGTCTTTCCACTCCCAGTTGGGCCCAAAACCAAGAGGTGAGGATTCTGGGACGCGTCGATGTTCCAGAACACCGGAGTCCCATGTTCCATCTCAGTCCCTAGGTAGATACCATTGAGTCTCAGCTCCGCTCTCGGGGTCTTGGGGAAAGAGAACGGAGCGAGGAAAGGTAATTGAGAGGGTAGGGCGGGCTTACTTCCCCCTTTGAGGTTCATTCCTATCAGCCTGCTAACTTCGTCGGAGGTCGCATTTCCCAGCCTCATCCCAATTGAACTTAACGCCGATCTTACAACGGAGGAGACGGACCTGACTTCCTCCGCACTCTTCCCGTGTATGACTACGTAAAACTCGAACTTGAACGGGGCCTCCCCTTCGTTCAACTTATCGATCATTTTCTGAATTATGTCCAGCTTCCTTCTGGCCTGTTGGTTAGATGGATCTGCCTCGACCGTTATTCTCAGGTTCTGTGCAGTGTGGAGAAGCTCCTTGAGGTATTCCGACTTATCAACGTGAGTTCTTCTCATCACAAGAGTCACATCGTTCTCCACATTGATAGACCTGTAAAACATGTTCACCTTGTCCCTTAGGGCATCTCCCCCCATGTCCCTGTAGTCGAAGGGAACGTCAGTCACCTTCAACACAGCGATGGCACCCTTGGGAAATACGGCAAGCCCATCCTCTAGTCTTAATGGACCGTCTGCTCTGGTTATCTTTAGTTTTGACCTTATCCAAGGCCATCCAAGGAAACCCAAAAGGGCCAAGGCTAGAGCAACGAAGAGCGGGTTTTTTGTTATAACATAGAGGAAAGCCAATGGTAACAGGATAGGTAAGAGGTTCCTCTTCCACTCGTCCACGTATGGATGGAGTCCCAACAAACAGGGGGTGAAGACCGAATCTAACTACCCTAGGTGTAGAGCCTAGGATCTCCCCGCAAAATTTCCCTCAATACCACGGAAGCATACATTCCCCTCTCCAAGGAGAACATGAGGACGTTTCCGATGACCTCCAAATCCCTAACTTCCATGAATGCTCTCCTAACGATTGGCCTGAGTGACACCTTGAGCTCCTTCACTCTAAATGAGTCCTTCTCGATGCCTTCCTCTAAATATATCTCCCTGCAGTCCTCATCACATTCGTTGAAGTTGGTAGATAACCTTAGCGAGGTATCTCTTTTCGATTTATGAATGACTCTCGAGAGATACCTATTAAAGAGGTAACTCTGATAAGCTTCAACGAAGAAAGCGGGAGGAACTAAGGATGCCTTGAGGGCCTCTAAACAATTACTGGTTTTCGTGTACCTAGAGAGGACAACCCTTTCCTGCTTGAAGTATGAAGGGATCAGCTCTAGAGCCTTCTCAAGTTCCCCCCGTTGAACCGCCTCTCTGAAAGCCCTGCCCTGAGGACCTTCTCCCAGGAACGGGCGAGAAACGAGGAAACTCAGAGCTCCACACCAGTCACGCTGAGAAATCAGTTTCCCGATGACGTGAGTCACGGGTCTCCGAGTTCCAAACCGTTGATACCCTATGAAAGCTGGAAGGATACGTAAAGCAGATATCTCATTTGCCCTCCTATGCAATTCACCTGTGTCCTCTATGTCCAGTGTGATGTTGAACCTGTTACCGTAATGCGAGGGCCTCACGTTTGTCCTTCCAACCAATCTAGCGACGAAACCCCTTCCCTCCACCACCTGCGGCAGATTAGGCATGTTAGGCACTGTAAGGAGCTGCAACGTTACAGCATCGGCGTCCTTTATGCCCATGTAACTTGGCTTGGCCCTCAATACAGAAGCGAGTTCTCTTACTACAGAGAAGTGATCTCTCCCCTCCTTCCAGAGAAGGTAAACGGCCAACTTCCCATCTTCTCCACCTTTCCAGCTGGAAACGTCCGTTCCTCCATCTACTAGCTCTCGTACCTTAAATCCCTCCGGTCTTACCACTTTCCCGAGTAGGGGAGGCCACGAGTTGATGAAGTAGGTTTCCATTCCGACGACGAGGTCCACAGGATGGACTACAGTAACTTCAGGTCACCTGTTACAACGTCGATTAACTCGTTGGGACCTGGACCGACGGCCGCGCACGTTAAAGTGCCCGGCTCCACTTGAGTCCTCCCAGCGTCTCTTATTTCGGAGCAGATTAGTCCCAACGATCTCGCCTTCCAGCACCTCTCAACTAGCTCGGTCTCAGAGGGAACTTTGACGACGACCTTAGGCTGTCCCTCGGAAAGCCAAGAGTCTAACCACTCTTTCCAACCTCTTTTCTCCATCGCTTCGAGGACAGCTGACACTGCAGCGTGGGCGACCTGTGCGGCGATCTTTCCCTTCCCAAGTTGCAAATCTGTCCTTACCATCACCACCATCTTCACGGCCTTGAGGCGAGGTATAAACTTAAAAACGTATCCAGAGATGCCTCCTTCATGGCAGTTCCAAGTCTGAGCATAAAGGACGAGGTGTTGTCGCCAATATGCTCCAGTTGCGGTAAATTGATCCACCCGAGGGAGAAAGCGGTGGCGTTCCTATGCCCAAACTGTGGGGAAGTGTTGATATGGAGGGACTATCACTGCAGGAAGCAGGGGATACCGTACACTTGCCCCAAATGTGGATTCGAAGGCCCGTAGGTGAGACATGTGACCGATATAATGGCAGTAGTTAAGGTGTTCCCAGAGGGGGACGAAGTAAACTTAGACAAGTTAACTGAAGAAATCAGGGACAAACTACCCCAGGGCTACAGGCTAGTAAGGACGGACAAGGAGCCCATAGCCTATGGGCTGAACGCCCTGGTGTTGTTCATAACTCTTCCGGAGCAAACAGAAGGTGGGACGAATCCTCTGGAGGACACGATAGGAACAATCCAGGGAGTTAGCCACGTTGAGGTCGTCAACGTCACTAGGCTGGGGTTCTAAATCAACGAGGCAGCATTTCTAGTATGGCGGCAATCCCAGACTTGAGCTTGGAGTACGTCAGGTCGTCGTTGATGTTCTTGAGGACAACTTCCCTTAACGAATCCCCCTCTGTTGAAACCTCGTACTCTACCTTGCTCAAGTTCTTCTCGCTCTCCAGAAGCCTGTGAAGGGCGTTAAAGTAGGCCTGGGGAATTTGTAACTTCCGCTTTATTGTCACTCGCACGAGGGGGGGAGTGTAGAATACCTCCGCCAATACTTCCCCCTTGGAGCTCTTGATGTACTCGACAGTTCCTTTGCTACTTCTTAACCCCTGGACTCCTCCAGCCTCGATCACGCTGAGGAGGTATTCGTATACCTCAACTTCTTTTTTCAGGGACGCGATCTTGGATTCCAGAAACCTCTTTAGGTCCTCAACGTCTATCTCCATCAAATGAAATACTCATTAACCTATATATAATCTCCATATGACTGATGGACGATGATAAGAGTAGCAGTGGTGGGAGCGTCAGGCTACACCGGCGGAGAACTGTTGAGGTTGTTGGCGGTGCACCCGCAAGTGGAAGTTACAGTCGCCACTTCCAGGGAGTACGCTGGGAAGCCGGTGGGCATGGTACACCCTAATCTGAGAGGGGTTTACTCCATCAACTTCACCCAGTTCACGGTAGATAAGGTGTCTGAGAAATCCGACACGGTCTTCCTAGCACTACCTCACGGAGTCTCAATGAACTACGTTCCTGAGTTGCTTCAGGTGGGAGTTCAAGTGGTCGACTTGAGCGCTGACTACAGGTTGAAGGATCCCTCTCTGTACAAAACGTGGTATGGAGTAGAACATCCTCATCCGGATCTCCTCGGAAGGGCTGTGTACGGACTCCCAGAGCTTCACGGAGAGGAACTGAAAGGTTCAAAGCTAATAGCCTCGCCAGGTTGTAACGCTACAGCCACGATCTTGGCTCTAGCCCCCGTAGTTGGTTGGGAGCCCCTAGGAAATAGCTTTCTGTCCGACGTAAAGGTGGGAAGTAGCGAAGGTGGAGCTAAACCATCGGAGGGAAGTCACCACCCTGAGAGGCAGAACGCCATAAGGCCTTACGAGGCTGAAGGACATAGACACGAGGCCGAGGCTGAACAGGAATTGTCGAGGTTGTCGAGGGGGCAAGTTAGGGTGAGCATAATACCCCACGCGGTCAGTAGCGTCAGAGGTGTCCTGGCTTCAGCACATGCGTGGAGTTCTTCTGATGTGGAGGAGACTGAGATGTGGCGAAGGTTCGCCGAGTTCTACAGGGGTAAGTCGTTCATCAGGATAGTGAGGAGGGGAATTCATCCGTATCCAGACCCTAAGTACGTGATTGGGAGTAATTTCGCGGACCTAGGTTTCGCGGTAGATAGGAGAGTGAGGAGAGTAACCACCTTCGCAGCCATAGACAACATGATGAAGGGAGCAGCAGGGCAGGCTGTCCAGGCATTCAACGTCTCCAGGGGATTTCAAGAGAACGAAGGGCTTAGAATACCTCCCATGAGGCCTGTCTAATGATAGTGGTAAAAGCTGGAGGCCGTGTAATAAAGCAAGCCAGAGAAAGAGTGGTCGAGAGTGTCGCCAAGGCCCAATCCAAAGTGCTCCTCGTCCACGGAGGAGGAGACCAAGTGACGGAAACCAGCAAGAGAATGGGGATTGAACCAGTCTTCGTAACTTCACCGAGCGGGATAAGAAGTCGCTATACCTCAATGGACGAGCTCCAAGTCTACGTCATGGTAATGGGGATGATTAACAAGTTCATTACGGCCTCCCTGTTTAAGGCGGGGAGGAGAGCAGTAGGAATAACTGGAATAGATGGTCCCACGATATTGGCCGAACGGAAGAAAAGGATAGTAATAATTGATGAAAGAGGTAAGAAGAGAATAATAGACGGCGGGTATACCGGAAAGGTGGTGGAGGTGCGAACAGAATTCGTAACGTCAGTCATGGAGAGAGTGGACGTCGTAGTAGCCTCTCCTTTGGCAATAGATAGAGAAGAAGGGGTCCCCCTCAACATAGATGGAGATCAAGCCGCGTTCTCCCTGGCCTCAGCGCTTAAGGCGAATGTTCTGGTGCTCCTCACAGACGTTGAAGGGGTGCTACAGGACGGCAAGGTGGTGCCGAAGTTGACAATACAAGAGGCTGCCGAGCTCTCCAACAAGATAGGGCCTGGCATGAACAGGAAACTGATGATGGCGGCTGAGGCCGTCAAAGCTGGAGTTACCAAAGTCATCATATCCTCGGGTTTAGTTGAGGATCCTGTGGGAAATGCCCTAGAGGGAAAGGGAACGGTGATATCTTGAGGGAAATAGACGACAACGACATTAAGATACTCGAGATACTGAAGAAGAACGCCCGAACGCCTTACACTACAATAGCGAAGGACCTCAAGGTTAGCGAGGCTGCAGTAAGGAAGAGGTTGGAGAAGTTAGCCAAAATGGGAGTGATCAAGAGGTACACAATAGAGTATGAGTTAGAGAACGAGGTGAGAGCAGTCGTTATGGTTAAGACTGCGCCACCTACGCCTTCTCCTGAAATCTCTAAGAAGATAATAAAGGTTCAAGGGGTAGAGGTGGCCTACGAGACCACCGGTGACTACGACATAATGGTCGTACTAAGGGGTCCTAACATCGCCGCTGTGAATAAGAGCATAGACGAAATAAGGAGCATTCAAGGAGTTGCTGGTACAACTAGCTCCATAGTTCTAAGAGTGTGGTTCTAGGGGCTCAATGGTTCTAGATTCGAACCAAGTCATTATGCTTATACTTTTTCTACCACGTACCAGTTACGTTCACTAGGATGATAAGAATGATGCAGCTGAAGTGTCCAATCTGTGGAGGTCAGGTGGTCGTCTCGGACGACGCCTTACCTGGAGAGATAGTAGAACACGAGTGTGGGGCCCAACTGGAAGTGTTCAAGAAGAACAACTCGCTTTCCCTTAGGTTGGCGGAGGAGGTAGGAGAGGACTGGGGAGAGTGAGGCTAGCTTTAGCGTATGACATTCTGAGGTGGGAGGAGAGGGACATCCTCGAGAAGGGAAGACGGGTTGGAATTGACGTTAGACCCGTTCACCTCGACGAGGTGTTCTTCTCCATGGACAAGGAGGGAGTAAGGGTGCCCTCTATAGGAGAGGCGGACGCGGTGCTACAGAGGAGCATAAGCCACACCAGAGCTTACCTTACCTCAGCTCTCATGGAGGGAGCAGGCTATTGCGTGTTCAACAGCTCTTTTACTATAGAGAGGGCGGGTAACAAGGCGATCGCCTCTTCTCTATTGGCCAGGCGGGGAATTCCAACTCCTAGAACGGTAGTAGGATTCCATAGAGAGGTGGCCATTAAGGCTGCGGCACCCATTGGGTTTCCGCTCGTTATAAAGCCTGTCGAGGGTTCGTGGGGAAGAATGACAGCCAAGGCAGAGAACGAGGACTCGCTGTTGAGCCTCATGGAGTACCAAGAAGGTACTTCCATGAAGTACAAGAGCGTGTTCTATCTTCAGCAGTTCGTTAGGAAGCCTGGAAGGGATCTAAGGATATTCGTGATAGGAGACGACGTTCCAGTGGGAATATATAGGATAAATGACTCAAATTGGAGAACAAACACCGCCCTAGGAGCTAAGGCGGAGCCCGTCGACATTAACGGTGAGCTTAGGGAATTGGCACTCAAGACGAAGGATGTCTTCGGCGGAGTTTTCCTCGGTGTAGACGTCTTTGAGGATCCCTCTGAGGGCTACCTGGTGAATGAAGTTAACACAGTCCCAGAGTACAAGAACACTGCAAGGGTGACCGGGTACGATATTACTTCGGCCATCCTAGGTAAGTTGAAGGAGGAAATTAAGAAGTGAGACTACTCAGTTTCTACCAAGAGCGATCTCTCAGGGTGGTGAGGGCTCAAGGTCAGTACGTGTGGGACGAGCACGGCAGAAGGTACTTGGACCTTCACATAGGTCACGGCGTGGCTTTCCTCGGGCACCGGCACCCGAAGGTAGTCGAGGCACTAAAGAACCAAATGGACGAGATAATGACGCTCAGTACCGCCTTTCAAACCAGAGCTAGGGAAGAGATGTTGAAGGAACTGGAGAACGTGAGGCCTGAGGGGATGGAGAACGTGTTTCTCCTCAACAGTGGAACCGAGGCTGTAGAGCTCTCGCTAAAGGTAGCAAGGAAGGTGACTGGGAGAAGGAAGTTCGTAGCTTTTAGGAACTCCTTCCACGGAAGGACGGTGGGAGCCCTCTCAGTCACTTGGAACAGAAAGTATCGAGAGCCGTTCGAGCCCCTGCTGGAGCCGGTGGAATTTCTTCCGTTCAACAATGTTGATGCACTTAAGGCTATAGATGAGACTGTGGCTGCTGTTATAGTTGAACCGGTTCAGGGCGAGGGAGGCGTAGTACCAGCGACAGATGAGTTCATGAAGACCCTGAGGGAGGTGACCAGGAGTAAGGGGGCCCTCCTCATAGCTGACGAAGTTCAGACCGGGTGGAGGACTGGGAAGATATGGGCGCACCAACACTTCAACGTCAACCCCGATATGGTAACTGCTGGGAAAGCAATAGGAGGTGGGTTCCCAGTCAGTGCAGTGTTTCTTCCAGACTGGATAAGGGAACGGTTGGATGAGGGTGACCACGGAACGACTTACGGAGGTAACCCCTTAGCGGCAGCAGCTGTGGCTGCGTCGTGCAGGGTGCTCAAAGAAGAGGGTGTTGTAGAGAAAGCGGAATTAATGGGACGTGAGTTCCTCAGGGCCCTATCCCCCTTAAAGGAAAGGAGGATAGTCAGGGAAGTGAGGGGTCTAGGCCTCATGGTGGGAATAGATCTCAAAGTCAACCCAGGCCCCGCGATAAAAACCATGCAAGACGAGGGAGTTCTGGCGTTGAAGGCTGGAACTACCGTGGTTAGATTCCTTCCACCATACGTGATAACGAAGGAGGACGTGGAGTTTGCAGTGGCTACGACCAACAAGGGAATCTCTACGGCTGAATCTAAAGTATCTGCTAACTGAGCTCGTCTCCACATACACCCCGTCTGGAGAGGAGTGGAGGGCAGCCAAGTTTTTCGAGAGATTCTCCGCCACAGCTGGCTTACCGTTGAGGGTCACCAAGACTAATTCGTACATTCTTGGTGAAGGGAGAGTGCTCTTAGCATCGCACATAGATACCATCCCTGGACAGTTACCTACAAAGACGGAAGAGGAATGGATAGAGGGAAGGGGAGCAGTAGATGCTAAGGGACCCCTTGTTTCCATGATGGCGGCAGCAGCTATGGCTTGGGCCGAGGGTAAGAAGGTGGCGGTGGCGGCACTATCTGACGAGGAGAACAAGAGTGCTGGAGCGAAGGAGCTCATAGAATTAGGAGGTTCTTACTCTCACATAATAGTTGGGGAACCAACCAATACGAATGGTGTCGCTATAGAATATAGGGGGCTCCTTCACATAGACATCAATTGTGCCGCGCCCGCAGAACACGCTTCGTCGGCTACCTTTAACTTAATCGCCAAGACCTGTGAAAGGATCCTGAAGGTTTACTCCTTCCCTAGATCGTTCGAGGGACCGGTGATTACTCCCACGATCATAAGGGGAGGAGAGTACATGAACGTTTCTCCCACGAGGGTCTTAGTTCACTTCGACGTCAGATTCAGTAAGGAAGTTAGCCAAGAGAAGGTCATGTCGATACTCGGTGAGACCTTTGAGGATTGTGAAGTTAAGGTTGTGGAAAGCGTGCCTCCTGTAGCTGTGAGTCCCAACTCGGAGGCGGTGAAGACAGTGATGAGAGGCCTCCTGACTCAGGGAATAAGGCCCAAGTTAATCAAGAAGGCTGGCACAAGCGACATGAACCTCTTGGTCCAGCTAACGAAGAGCATAGCGACTTACGGGCCCGGAGACCCGCATATGGAACACAGTGGATTGGAACGAGTCAATTTGGAGGAACTATATATAGCCACGAACACCTACAAGTACGCCGTAGATAACCTGTGTCGAGAGTGAGCGATCTACTGCTAGCACCAGTTTACAAGCTGTACGAAAGACGCCTCTGGAACGAGATAAAGGATGGCCCTCTTCCAAACCACGTGGGGATAATACCAGACGGAAATAGAAGATGGGCCAGAGACAGGAGGGAGCCCCTGAGTTCCGCCTACTACCAAGGCTACAGGAAATTGAGAGAGGTACTCATTTGGCTCCTAGAAATGGGAGTTAAGAACGTCACAGTCTTCGCTCTATCTTCCGAGAACTGTTCCAGGAGATCTAGGGAGGAGTTAGATACTGTAATGAGCTACATAAAACTGGGGCTTGAGGAATTACTTAGCGGCGGATTTGTAGATAAATACAAAGTGAAAGTGAGGTCGATCGGCAAAGTAGAATGTCTTAGCGACGACCTTAGAGACGCCATAAGAAAGGTAACGGAACATACGTCAAATTACGATGAACGGAAGCTAAACATCGCGATATGCTATGGGGGGAGGCAGGAGATCCTCGACGCAGTGAAGAAATTAATGTCGTCTGTAGACTTAAGGAACTTCGACCCAGATAAACTGAATGAGGAGCTGTTCAGATCGTACTTCTACTTACCTGACATAGATGACATGGATCTAGTTATAAGGACGTCAGGAGAGATAAGGATAAGTAACTTCCTCCTCTGGCACATCGCATATTCGGAACTGTTCTTCTGCGAAGTGTACTGGCCAGAGTTCAGAAGGATAGACCTATGGAGGGCAATAAGGTCCTTTCAGAAGAGGAAGAGAAACTTCGGGGCTTAGGGAGTGAGTCTTTTCTTATCTCTCGGGAAAGCAACTACGTCCTTTACACTACTAAGACCTGTTAGCATTAGCATAACCCTAGATAGACCCATACCGAAGCCAGCGTGAGGAGGCATGCCATAATCGAACCACCTCAGGAAGAACTCGAAGCTCTGTGGATTGAGCCCGCGCTGTTTAAGCGCTTCCTCCAACACTTCCCTA
Organism: Sulfodiicoccus acidiphilus; assembly: GCF_003967175.1. Lineage (NCBI taxonomy): Archaea > Thermoproteati > Thermoproteota > Thermoprotei > Sulfolobales > Sulfolobaceae > Sulfodiicoccus > Sulfodiicoccus acidiphilus. The sequence continues at coordinate 816,403 of NZ_AP018553.1, forward strand.
CTACTGTTCCTAGTACTTCCCGACACTATCTCTAGGGACTTATATATCAAGTCGAAACTCTCTGAGACCGTGGGATCGTCCGACCTGGCCTTAGTGTAGAACGGCCTAGCACTGGAGGGCCAGTCAGTTATGAAGTAGAGGTCCTTCCTTAACGCTTTGTTGAGTACCCTGAGGTAAGGGGTACTGAGATCATCGCCGAACTTGACGTCCTCTCCCTCCTTCCTGAGGATCTCTATACTCTCCCTGTAAGTTATCCTAGGTATAGGAAATTCGAATTTAGGTAGTTCGTAGTTTAGTTGTTTCAAACACTCTGAGCACTCACTCCCCACTCCGTCTAACATTCCCTTGATTAGATCCTCCAATAGCTCCATAACGTCGTTATAGTCAAAGAAGGCCGCCTCCACGTCCATACTCACGAACTCCGAGAGGTGGTAGGGGGTATCTGACTCCTCCGCTCTCCATGCAGGGGCGACTTCGAACACTCTCTCTACGCTTCCCGCCAACAGCTCCTTATAGAGCTGAGGACTTTGGGCTAGGAAAGCCTCCCTTCCAAAGTAGATCACAGGGAAAAGCGCGGCTCCTCCCTCTGTGGCCGAGGCTATTATCTTCGGAGTAAATACCTCTAGGAACCCCCTAGCGTAGAGCTTCTGCCTAAAGGCCTTAACGGCGGCGGACTGAATCTTCATCACCGCCTGCATTTCCAACCTCCTGAGGTCCAGGACTCTTTCCCTCAGGCGAGTGTCTATATCTGCGCTCACCTTATCGGAGACGTCCAAAGGCAGGGGGGCCTTCGCCTTAGATAGGATGGAAAGTTCAGAAACCTTAACTTCGATCCCTCGAGGTGCCCTCTTGTCTACCTTCACGGTGCCCTTAACTCTCACCACAGACTCCTGAGTCAACTCTTGAGCTGAGTGAAAGGCTTGGTCTCCCTTCTCGACAACTAACTGCACGATGCCAGTTCCATCCCTTAAAACTATGAACTTCTTTCCTCCTAGATCCCTTAGTGTATGAACCCACCCTGCTAAAAAAATGTCCTTGCCTTCGAGGCTCTCGTTCACTTCCCTCGCGGTGTGCGTCTTGAACATCATTCGACCCTTATCTTGACTGTGGTGGAATATAACTTAGAGAGGGCCCTCTCCAGTTCCAACGTCCCACTAGGGAGATACCTTCTTTCGTTTTTCGATACCCTTACCACATACTGCACTGTCCCGTCAGGTAACCATAGGGTGTTGACTCCAAGAACTCTGGCGGGAGAGAGTAACTGGGATGCGCTGGCCTTTAGGTCGTTGACTTTCTCGACTATCCTGACAGTTTTCACCTTCAACTTCTCTTGGAGCGCTTTGGAAACCTTAACCCACCTGCTCTGTGTCATGTTTGGGCCGCTGGTGACAACGAGAACTAATAAGTGGCCTATCCTTATAGCTCTATGATATACCGAGTCCTTCAGTTCCCTAAATTGAGACTCCTCGAGTTCTAGAAGAACTCTCATTATCTCAACCTCCCCCGAGTCTACATCGCCCGAGTCAACTAGGCCCTGACATCGGTCGCAAAGAAGCCCGCTCCTGACGCACACTGAGTCCAGAGGAATCTTCATCACACTCTCACTTCCTTACCACAACACTTTTGAACTCCTCCCTAAATAATTTAGCTAGGTCCGTCATGCCACTAACCGATCCAGCGCAAGTCCAAATTGTTTACAACAGGGTGTTCGCGAAGAAAGTATGCAGAGAGTGTGGAGCCCTGAACTCTATCAGGGCGGTGAAGTGTAGGAGGTGTCATAGCTACAACCTCAGACCAAAGAAGAAGGAGATAGCGAGCAAGAAGTCCTAATCACACCCTCAGACCTAAGCCACTCAATCTTTCCCTAATACTCTTCGAGTTCTCTTCGAAAAGTTCCACATGTGAGGACAGATACCCTCTATCAAGTTTTATCTTACCGTCTGCCACGTAGATTAGGAGGGACTTGAGTTCCTCCTCGTCCTCCTCTCTGAACGCGTTCAACTTGAGCAGGAAGTAGTCCTCTATTCTGACACCCTTGAACTCCCTCTTCCCCAACCTTACGACTTCTGCCGACTCCAGCACCTTGGGGGGGACGAAAAAGTCCTGCAAGTTATCGTAGAAGTCGACTTGGAGCTGCTGTTCCTCAACGTCCACGATCAACCTAGGCGTATCTATGGGAGTTCTACCCAACTCCCACCCATTTTCTTCAGAGAGCACTATTATGGGTCCCTCATCTAGTAACAACCCGTTCACGAACAAGTCCACATCACTCTCTGTACCCTTCCTCCCTAGCGCCACATCTACCACTGTATCTCCTATCACAACAAATTCGACCCTTTCCCCTATCTTCGCGAGGATGTCGCCGACCTTATCGAACTTAATCATTTGGGTTCGCTATCCCTTCTGTGACGTATGTTAAAACATTTTTACTCCCGCTGGCACCTTAAGGTGCGCCGGGGTGGCCGAGCGGTCAAAGGCGACACCGCCCAAGGGCGGCGCTAAGGGCTGCAGAGAATGCCGAAGAGACCCGTTAAATCGCGGGTTCGAATCCCGCCCCCGGCTTTTCCACATTCTCCTTTAAGAATCAGGAGTAAGTTGAGGAAACCCAATCTGATTGGCCTCAGAGCTGCAGAGATAAAAGTCTTCACCTTTCAGACCGCCCATCGCACATCACAGGCCAGCTGAGGTAATGATTGAAATATATACGTCAGTAGTCATAAGATTTAACTTCCTTGCACTTTCGATCATAGGCTCAACTTTGAAGTACACACAGCGCAACCAACCTAGGATTGGAGCTCTTTCGGAAAAACACCAAAGACTTTAAACTACTGATGTCTAGTAATTCCATGGGCCGGTAGCTCAGCCTGGAAGAGTGCTCGGCTCGCACCCGAGAGGTCCCGGGTTCAAATCCCGGCCGGTCCATTGCAGGGGAACCCACTTCTGTTGAATCTCGCCAAACAACCAAATACAATGTGTACCTGTGGTGTATTTGACCTTCTGTAGCAATCTTTGGTGACCTTAGGCAGTAGATCGAACCCGTTCCTAAACTCCTCAAATCCTACATAACGTGTTCTCGATGGGTTAGTTTTTCTTCCTTTCAACAGAACTACACATAGGGCTTTAGCGTAATTAGACGAGGGTAGTATAAGGCATGTGTCTGGAACAACGATCCTCGTTTAGGCGTCATAGGAACGCTGGACTTCCTCTCCCGTCCTGGAAGGTTCCTCCTCCAAAGGTGTCACTATTTCCACCGTCGATTCGGGATAGCATCTCTAGTCTGGTGGGCAGTAGGGTGGGTCATAGAAGAGCCTAATGGGGGAACCTTCATCAACTACCTCTGATTCCCGCACATCGAAATGTGATGTTGGTTGCTCCTCCCTTTATCCCTAGCCTTGGTAGAGGTTGAGCAAAAGCATCGTTAGAGTCATCGAGAAATTGGCAAACCAAGTTTGAATTACGTCCCTCAAAGCGCAAGGCCCGTCCTTTTTTAACTCCAATTATAGGAATTCGCCTAATTGTTAAGAGAAATTTAGAGTAAGGGTGATCGATTCGTTATCCTCACTTTTAGAACGGTGAGGTTCGCTTCACCGATCGCTGATCTTAGAGCTCTAAACAGTGTACTTGTTCATTATTTCTAACGTTCGGTTCTACGTAATCGAAAACCTTTGCAACTTTTCAAATTTATTGACGGATTCTCTGAAAGAAGGGAATCAAGGAGGAAATTTAATCTACGAAACCACTAGAACGCTCAGAAACCAAGAGGTAAGCGATTTCCATCAACTGAATAGGCACGTCTAGGGGTCCTTCCGCTGAGTAAGAATATAATCTCTCGTCGAAGGGAACTACCCCACACACCGACACTTCAAGTTCTTCACAGAGTCTCCTGAATTTAGAGGAATTGGCTAACTCCTCCGGAACTGGCGGAACCATATTAACTACTAATCCAGCATTTACGGCATGCGTGTGACCTCTAAGGAAGCTCGCCAATGCTATAGTGCTTTTAACGCTAGAAATCGACGAGTCAGTGACGTAGACTCTCTTAGCTACCTCTCCTCCAAAAAGGGGTTCTGTTTTCACCTTCCACCTCGTTATTGGGGGCGGATCCAATACACAGACCTCCTGATTTCTCAACTTGATCAACTCGACCGCGGGACCCTCACCTCTCACTTTGATGCTATTTACTCTCCCTTCTAGACTTCTCCCATTTCCTATCAGTCTCTCAAGGACGTAGGAGGACCAATTAAGAGGATCCATGTCTAGGAGCAGAACTTCCCTCCCCTGCTTGGCCAACTGAAGTGCTAAAGTTGCCGCTACTGTGGACTTCCCCACCCCACCCTTAGCTCCCAGCACTAGGAGGAACATCGATTGAAACTACTAAGCCGTCTTAATAAGGTGTGTAAGAATTCTCCTCGAAGATTTCTAACAGAAATGTTCTATTTTCTGACTCGAGTTGCAGATTTAGACCCTGAGGTGTTAGACTGACAGATGAGAGTCTGCGTAATAGGTGGAGGACACAACGGATTGGTGGCAGCCAACGTTCTAGCCGAGGCAGGTGTGGAAGTGGAGGTCTTCGAAGCTAGGAACGTCCCTGGAGGTCTGGCAGACTCTAGAGAGTTCAAGGGAGTGAAAGTCAGTAGGGCCTCCTACGTACTGGGACTCATGCCTTCTTCACTAGTGAAGAAGTTTGGGATACCTACCATAAAACAGGATCCTTTTCAGACCCTCTTCGTGGACGGTAAGGTCTACCCGTTCTGGAGGGAGCCAGAGAAGAGGAGGAAAGAGCTTCTGACTAGAGGACTAGAGCTCTTCCCCGAGTTCGATCGTAAACTGTTGGAGTTCAAGAAAATGATTGATGAGGAGTTCACCTTCCTTGATTCTCCACCTTCCATGGAGGACGTTAAGGAGGAGGCCAAGCGAAGAGGAGTTGAAGAGATCATGGAACTCTCTTCAGGGAAGTTTTTAGAGCGATACCTCCCTAAAGAACTTCACAGAGCCTTCATTTACCCAGGCATGTACGACTCCCCTGCCTATTTAGTCGCATACTTCTACAGTCCGCAATGGTCGGTGGTCCCTGGAGGTATGGGAACAATTGGAAAGATTTTGGCGCAAAGAGCGCAATCCCTTGGTGCTAAGCTCAGACTAGGCAACTTAGTTTCTAGGATAGAAGCTGAAGGTGGTAGGATTAAGTGGATTGAGTCTGGAAGAAAGAAGTTTCAATTTGACGCAGTGATTTCCGCTACAAGTCCACTAGTGACTTGGAAGCTGATAGGTGAGGCACCGAAGGTTCAATCGATGCGGCCTCATTGGGTGAAGTATAACATGGTCTTTAGGGAGATTCCAAAGCTGCCGGAGGCCCTGAAACCATTCTATGCTTCCATATTGGACATAGAAGCAGGTGAACTACTGTTCCATTCTGCCTCAGACGATTCTCTGGGGGAATAGTAGCCAGCTTCATGGGAAGTTTGGAGGAACTATACGAGCTAATTCCAGATATAAAGGAGAAGATCATAGGGATAGACTTGCTAGATTCAAAGGAGGCCGAGACTGAGTACTACTTACCTGGTGGAGACCTCAATCACCTTCCTATGAAGGTGCCGTACCTTTTTGACGGCAGGCCTGGATACAGAACTGAGTTTCAGGGTCTGTACATGGGAAGTGCAGGGAGTTACCCAGGTGGACAGGTGACTGGGATACCAGGATTTAACGCTGCACAAGCTCTCTTGAAGGACATGGGAATAAAGTAGTCGACTTAGGAGTGGAGCTGAGGTGTGGACCACTTACGAAAACTCCTTTCACTTCTATACTTTGCTCAAGGTAATTGTGCCTCTGAGAGCGGGGAACCATGTTACACATCGGTGGAATCGTTTACATAAGAAGGGGTTAAGGGGGCGGAAAGCCTCTCGCGGACGGCCTCTCCTTTAAATTCAGTTTTTTAGTATATGAGCGACACTGAGGACCTCCCCAGCTCTACTGAGAGCTTAATGGTACTGAGGGAGGGTCGACTACTATCTCTCACTCTCGTTCGTGGGATCCGGAGGTAACTCGACGAGGATCCACCTTTTCGTGGGGAGACTCCGGAGCCCCGACTGCCCACCAAACTAGAGATGTCGTCATGAACTGACGGTGGGAACTGTGAAACCCTTGGAGGGGAACCCTTCTAGGGGGGAAGTCAGCTCTTCACTACTCCAGTGAATTTAGCACTGGACTTTGGGGTTTGAGCTTCTTAGAATTTTCATGAATTTGTATCTAATCCTCAGCCCTTGGGCATCACCAGAGTCTCGGGTTAACCTGCTCATACCCCCCTTTAGCGCGATGACCCCGTTCCACTCCGTGGTATTTCACCCACGGGGGAACCAGCGCGTCTTGAGGTAGATATTCGAAGACGTGTTCAACTGCCTATCGAGGGTGAACCCACACCTCCTGCACTTGAAAGTCCTGCCAACCTTTCGAAAACCCATTCACGTCTGGAACGGGACTTAGACGTAAGACATGGGCGCCTCCTTCACAAAAGAACCGTAAAGAGGAGCCTGATATTTCAAGATACGGTGGATAGTCTCCCAAAAAGTTCTTGAAACCTTCTCAGAAAGAGAATTATTAGCGTCCTGGAACATTGATTGTTTACCCAACTTCTCAACGGCCCATAATAACAGGGGATACGTCTCCACTGACTTTCTCCCCGCCACTAACGGCGAGGCCTTCCGCCCCCTCAATCCCCTATTCTGTAAGCGGTTTACAAATTTGTTAACAATCTCTAACGGGGTTCCTGTCGCGGTGAGAATACTTCTTCAATAACTCATTACCATTCCTACTGTGTTTTGAAGCGAAGGACTGTATTTTACTCTAAGAACAAGTTAAACCCTGATTTTTGCGAAAATTCTTCGTAGTAAACCCACGCTACGAACTGGCACTTCGCGATCCGCTTTAATCTGTGGATAAGGGGATGTGGAGCGAACTTAGGAGATAGCCAACGCTCGAGGCCGTCTAGACCCTCGCACAGGTGACTCGGTGACGTTAACCCATCGTTGAGTAATCGATTATGCTCCGAGGAAACTTCCCGTAAACTTAAGGGGCGTGGGTCTCAGATGGCGAAGTTTTCGATTCCTTGAGGTAAAGGAGCTTACACAGATCGGGTAAACCTTTTATTAGAGGTTGTAAGTAGCGTTTATCGGGCCCGTAGCTTAGCATGGTAGAGCGCTCGGCTGATAAGTGACCTCAGACACCGAGAGGCCGAGGGTTCAAATCCCTCCGGGCCCACTTCTTCTTCCCTTCAAAAACAATGCTATCGAAACCAAGTAGAGTGCTACAAGAATCACAGAGATGGTGGCGAATACCCATAGAAATGGACCGAAAAGTTCCTTGGTGCCTGAACCGAAGATTATGGGGAAAGGTCCAATGAATATCGCCCCTGCCAAACTAGAGGGTACTTGAGATGAAGTGGAGAGTAAAGCGCCCAACAGAACTAGAACAAAGCCCACAAAAGTCACTAAAAAGCCAAGTGCAACTAGCTTCATAGAAAAAGACTCTACGAGGGGCAAATTAATCTTTACCATTATACTGGTTCCCTCGGAAATGCCTACAAACCGACTTCTCGCCAAAGGGCGAAGGTTCCCCCCATCGATTCGGGGTTGCATCTCCCATTAGGGGTAGTCGAGAAGATCGGAGACCCCTCCCATTGAGGTCAATTATCGCAATAACGTCACGGTCATTCTCGTAACCGCAAGAGTGACAACGAAAGAACCTATAGCTGACTTCTTTCATTTTCCTCCCGCACCTTGGACAAAATAATGAAGACTTGGGTTAACATATTCGACAAATAGCCGGTGCTTCTTTGTTTGCCTCTCAACCCAATATCGAATTCTACGGTACTACATCAAGTGTAGCTTATCGTGAAAACTCCTCGGTAGTTTATCTACATTCTAAATTAGGTTTCTGAGAGTCTCTAACTTAATAAATCCCATAAAGGATTCTCCTATTCTCTTTCCACCTCCTAGGATACTTCTTTTGAAGGTTCCCAGCTAACGACTTCCAGTGGTGGACCTCGTGAAGGTGTGTAGGAATTCTAACGTGGTGTACATTTTCCTACAACTACTTCAGCCACGTTAATGTCGACGGCGATGCTCGATTTCGGCTCCATATGGTTTTTAGAACGCGACTTTCAGGAAAGCCTTATCGCCCTTTACCACTAGCCTCCTTCACCTTCCATGCTAAATACTCCTTCAAGTTCCTAGGGTAGCCCAGGATTTGAAGCCTTACCAACACTTGCTATACGACCGTTTTGTCTAAGTCTAGATTATAACTTTAGGTGTTAGCCATACACCTGGCTTATATACGCATCTATCCTCTTTGGGATTATACCATCCCTATAAATTGTTAGGGCATCCCTATAACAATCTTCCGCGATCTTTGATAGCAGGTTAAACTCCTCTCTCGGTTTAGAGTATAAATCCTCGTGGGCTTTCGCTAAAACGCTCTCTCTTGTGAGCTTTGGATGTTCTCCTAATAAATCCTCGTGGGCTTTCGCTAAAACGCTCTCTCTTGTGAGCTTTGGATGTTCTCCTACAACTAGAACGCGACGAAACGTAAGGCTTTCGCGTAGTTGTTCACGAGGGCTGAGAGGGGGATCTGATAGGGGGATCTTCATCGAAGCTGTGGCTCTGATCGCTTTAACCCTCCTAGCCATTAAAGGAATTAGGAAAAAGAAGAACCTAAGTGTAAGGGGTCTTCCGTCCACACCAGAGGCTTTCCGCCCCCTCAACCCCCTATTCTGTAAACTACACCCACCCTTACGGACGTGGTCTCCGCGGGCAAGAAACGATGTTGGTTATCTATCCTTTTAGCTCTAAAGACTTTCTAAACCAAAGCTATTTGCTGGAGCGAACCACCCACGCTACGAACTGGCACTTCGCGATCCGCCTTAAAGGACGATACTCTTGTAGTCGTGGGACAGCTTAACCTGCACTACCTTTACTCCCTTACTAGTGTTCCCGAAGGTCTCCCTTAACTCCTTCTCATCGCGTACCTCGATGGCTCCCAACTTGGTCTTTAAGTCGACCTTTGTCTCCACCTGAGTTCTACCAATAGAAGGAAGGTCCGATTTGGTTAATTCCAAGTAGGAGGTGTTCTCGTCGTCCAACACTAAGATAGTAGACATTGCCCCATTAGAAGCAAGGATCATGTCCATATATCTGAGTACGCCAGTGAGGTCAGTTATCCCTACCGTTCCCTCAGAACCATCCTCCAAGGCTCCAGCCACTGCTACTCCCCTTTCTAGTAAGGTCTCGCTAGTCACCCAAGTGTATGGCTTCTCGATGGGCAGCCTTATGGCATCTATGGTTGGGGCAGTTATATCCAAGAAGATCTTGGAGTAGCCACTCTCTCTCAAGACGTTAAACACATCTACTGGCCACAATCCCTCGTGCTGAGGAATATTCTCCTCGTCTCTAAGCTTCCTCAACAGATCAGCACTTCCTCTGTTCACCTTCTCCTTGAACTTCTGTCTTAAGGCGTTCAGGAGTTCCTTGAGGAAAAGTCCTGTGTCAGCCACCGCTGGAAGTTGGGGTAAGTAGGACTTTCCTACATCTTCTCCGTCAACGTTATTGTGAATCAAAAGGCCCTTATACTGGAAGGACCACCCTCCTGTACTTAATTGAGGGAAGCTAGTCCCTAAGGCCAGTATGACGTCGGCCTCCGTGCTCAACTGAGAACTGGCCCTCGTCCCCATGAGTCCTAGGCCCTCCCCGGCGAAGAGCGGATGAGATGCGGGTATCGATCCCTTGCCCTTTATCGTGGTGACCACAGGTGCGTCTAAGAGTTCCGCTAGTTCCTGAAGGAGCTGAGCTGCCCCGCTAGTTAGGACGCCGTATCCAGCTACTATTAGGGGTTTCTTAGAGTTACCTAGAAGCTCCGCGGCCTTAAGTACAGTGTTCTTGTCTGGAGTCTTCTTCTCAGGTCTCTGTTCGCTTCCAGCTAACGGATAGGCCTTAAGTTTGAAGAGGTCCTCCGCTACTTCCACGTAACCTGGCCTCGGCCTATTGCTCATAACCTCCTTGTAGGTCTTTTCCACCCCTACCGTGATCTCCTCAATGCTAGTTACCCTCTCCCTACTCTTGGTAATAGGGGATAGTATACCCATAACATCGTCTATAGTCCTCAACTCTCCTATCCTACCCCTTCCATTGTCCCTGTACGACCTTACTGTGGAGACCAAGAGGAGAGGAACTGAGTCGACGAATGCTTGTGCAATCACATTTACAGCATCCAACAAGGGAGTACCAGGGATCTGAAGGACTACGCCGGCCTCATTAGTTCGTGAGGCAAATGTGTAGGCCATCAGCACAGTTCCTTTTGGTGTTGGAGAGAACGAGACCTGCATATCATATTCCTTGAGCCTATCCAAGATGTAATCAGGTAGCGCGGGAGTTGTGAACACTTTCTTAGTTCCAATTTCCTTCAAAACGTAAGCGAGGGCTTCATCCCCCTCATCTCCTTCCCCACCGTTTCTTCCTTCCTTTTCAGTCCTTGGCTCATGTCAACTCGTTAAGGATCTCCCCTGACAGTTTATAAAGATGGGGGAACTTATCTGGGATTGTTTAAAGATCTTCACATAAATTTAATTGTGTTGTGAATGGCTCGCTACTTCCAATTCACTTCACAAACTTCGGCAACGTCACTCCCCTCTGTCCCTGGTACTTTCCGCTGTAGGGTCGCTCTATGGGAGTCAAGGTCTTCGCGAACACCAAGTGGAGGAATCTCGTTCCTGCTCGTAGTTCCACTGGAAAAGCTGAACCCACCACTTCTATTGTGAGCTCGCCTTTGAAACCGGCATCAACTATGGTGGGAGGGATGAAGAGCCCCAGCCTAGCGAACGAGGAACGAAGGTTCACGAAAGCCATAACATCGGTCGGAAGTTCTAAATACTCCTGTGTGGTCAGGAGGACGTGTTCGCTTGGGTTAATCACGAACTCTTCCCCATCTTCAACCTTAAAGAAATTCGAAACGTCCTCGCCTAGCCTTAATACTCCAGCGTTTACCATCCTCGCTATCTGCTTCCCCACCCTCAAGTCCAGGCCGTTCTCACGTACAGTGTCTTCCGAGAAGGGTTCGACCTTGATCAGTCCTCGGTCTATGAAGTACTTGAGGTCTCTGTCTCCTAGGATCATTACGGCCAATTTTTACGGCTCAAAGTTTTAAAGTCGTACCACACGATATTTCATTGAAGATTATAGCCAAGTGAACGGGTTGAGTGTGACGACTGGTGTGGTGCATCCAAACCCTTGGGAACACTTTTCGTGGCTCAGAAACTACCAAAAGTTTTTACCGGAAGTGCACGAACATAGTTAAATCATGCACCCAGGCTTAGACCCCACTGGTAAGATAGACGAAAGGACGTTGGTCATGGGAGTGGACATAGAGCCTGGGTCAAGCCCAAACTCTGTTAGAGAGGCCAAATACTCCGTGGCAATTATAGACGGGAAGGAGCGGGTGGTAACTAAGCTCGAGGGAGTCCCTACTCCTCGTCTCGTTAGACTAATCTGGGACTACAGGCCGCGCGTCCTAGCCCTGGACAACGTTTTCGAACTTGGAGGAGACGAAAGGGGCTTCAGGAAAGTAATGGAAATGCTCCCAGACAACTTACAGGTAGTCCAGGTCACATACGTTGACGGGGAATTTCTCGATATTAGGGAAATCGCTAGACGAACGGGCATAGAGGTGAGGGGGAAAACTGACCCCTTGGAGACTGCCGTGATAGCTGCCAGGTTGGCCTTAAGGAACGTAGGAACTGGAGTGAAGGTTGTAGAGAACAGGACCAAGATAATAATTTCAAAATCGAGGAAGTACGGCCCTGGAGGAATGAGTCAAAACAGATTCAAAAGGAGAATAAGAGGGCTCCTACTTCAGGCTACTAGAGACATAAAGTCGAAGTTAGACGCTCACGGTTTCGACTACGACGTCTTCATCAGGAGATCCAAGTCGGGACTTGAAGGGGCCATGTTCGTTGTCTATTCTCCACGGGAGGCACTCTATGGTATAGTAAAGAAGGTGAGGACCCACGACCTATCGGTAGACGTGAGACCTGTCTACACAACTAGAGTTAAGTTCTCTGGGAATAGGAGGAAGAGCGACCGTCCGCTAGTAGTAGGAGTTGATCCTGGGTTGGAGGTGGGAATCTCCGTATTAGACTTACAAGGGGCTCCTGTTCTTCTCACAACTAAGAGGGCAATAGACAGGGAGGAGATCCTCAGCATTATCTCTCAATATGGCGTTCCAATTTTGGTGGCAACTGACGTTAATCCCGTTCCAGACGCGGTTAAGAAGATCGCAGCCCAGGTTGGGGCCAGAATTTTCGTCCCTGAGAAATCCATGAGTGTCGAGGAGAAGCAGGAACTGGTGAGCTCCCTATGTTCAAGATTCGGACTGAAGGTAGACGATCCTCACGTCAGGGATTCCTTAGCCTGTGCCTTGAGGGCCTACAACGAGATGGAGCACAAGCTGAGGCAAGTTGAGGGTTACCTCAATAGGCTCGAGCTTGACGTAGATCACGACAGAGTACTGATGTGTGTAGCGATGGGAAATCCGACCATGGAGTGTGTAGAAAGGGAAATAGAGTCCATGTTAAGCCCCAGCGAAAAGGAGGAGGTAAGGGCTAAGACCGAATCGAAATCCCAGAGGCCCGGCGAGCAGAGGCCTCCCGAGCAAGTGAGCGAGATGCGAAAGGAGGTCGAACAACTCAGGAAGAGATTGAGAGAAGTCCTTAGGGAGAAGGAGGAGGTCGAATATAGACTAGAAGAGGAAAGAATAATGCGGAACAAAGAACTCATGAACGATAGGAGGATTTACAGACTAGCTGGCGAACTCACCATAAGAAACAAAATCGTTACTGAACTCAAAGAAGAGCTGAACCAACGAGCCGCGGAAATCCAGCGACTAAAAGAAGTAGTGGATATGTTAGTGAGCGGTAGAGGGAAGATCGTAAGATGCGAGGGTAAAGTACAGTTCTGTGAGGGTTCGCTGAGGATATTAGGAGATCCTGTGTCGTATAAGGTAGCCGTGTTTGTTGGAGAGGACTACGCCATAGTGGACGAAGGAACCCTTAAGGATGCAGAAGTATTAGCGAAGGAGAGGGAGATCGAGGAAGGAAGAAAGATAGACTTAGTCAAGCTCATACTTGACTACAGAAGGGAAAGAAACGAGTCTAAAACATAGGGGCGTTTCTCTCCAATATGGTATCGGTCAGCCTCTGGAAGTCGCTTAAAGCTTCATCTACCACGCCTCGTATCTCATTCTTCATGTCCTGTGTGAGCTTGCCGTCAACCGCAACCGTATCGACGTTCACTATCATGGGGTCATCTATCGGTCTACCAATTTGCCCAAGTACCTCTATCTGAACGGACTTAACTCCCTTCACCTGTTCAACTATGCGCTTGGCCGCCATATTAGCCAATACGTTGTAGAGCTTTCCAACGTGATTAACTGGATTCTTTCCAGCAGTGGCTTCTAGAGACATAGGCCTCATAGGCGTTATGAGGCCCGTCGCCCTATTTCCTCTACCGGTCATTCCATCGTCTCCATGTTCGGCGGAGGTACCGGTTACTGTTAGGTAAAATATACCCTTCTCTGGCCTGTCTCCAGCGTTGATGTGAACCCTCACCGTGTGGTTGGGGGCCAACTGGGATGCTAAGTCTAGAACTTTCTGCTTAACCTCCTCCTTAACTGCCATATAGTGGTTAGGGTCTCCAACGAGGGAGGAGATGACGGCCATAGCCACTGTTATATCTATCTCATTACCCTTCCGAAGACCCATCACTTTCACGTCCTCTCCCACCTCTGGCACCTTTGCCTTGAATTCCTTGCTGTTCAGGATCCTTTCGGTTGTGAAGACCAATCTCTCCAATGTTGAAAAAGGAGCAAAACCTACACCGAAACTTGTATCGTTTGAGAGAGGAGCGGCTTTCCTGTTGTTAAATATGCCGACCAAATCGGCAGAGCCCTTCCCAATCTTGTAGTCTATTATCACGTGTTTCTCTGAATCAAGATACCTGAAGTTCTCCTTTAGCCAGTTTCTGACGCTCTCGATCACAATCCTACCTATGGGAACGCTCTCTGTACCTTCCTGTGTCTTAACTTCGGTAGTGGCCCTGCCAGAGACCACTATATATATTGGGTGGATGACGTCTCCACCTCCGAACCTTGGAGCTGCTTGTCCCCCGACTAATAGCGTTTTGTCTAAATTGTGATGAAGAATAGTTCCGAACCTCTTAAGGTAGTATAGGGAGAGTTCCCTGCTGGCCTCCTCGGAGGCCGAGTCAGCGACGTAGTCTGGATGACCAATTCCCTTACGCTCGACTAGCTCTACCTCGAGAGCATCCACATCCTGGCGCCGACTCTCTTGCACGTTAATGTTCTTCATGGTGATTCACGAGGATCCGTACTATCGCTTTTTATAGTTTGCTTCCTTCTTTCCCAGCGACTGTTTCATAATCTATGCTCACGAATAATATGTTACTACCTCTTATTAAGACGTGCCCGTACTTCGTGACTACCTCGTTACTGTTCTCCCTCACTTCGCTACAGTCCTTAAGTACTAAGTTCATCGTCCCATCACTCTGATCGAGTCTGCCTACGTACTCTGAGCCGTCCTTGAGCTTCACCAAGACTAACTTGTTAGTGGCCATCTTAAGGCTCTTTAACGGATTCTCCACCTTCGCCTGCAACATGTATCAGCCTTTACGAAGTTAACCTATCGTTCTACCCCTATTTAACTTTGTGGGAACTGACTTCCTCCCCGCCCTGAAAGAGTGAGGGTTTACAAAGTCGGGAGTTGAGGGGGCGTAAAGCCTCGCCCTTCACGGCGGGGACGGATAGCCCCCTCATATTTATACTTCTTTGTGAAATTTCTCTTAGTGGTACTAACGACGCTCCTCCCCAGCTCGATCGAGTGCTTGACGAAACTGAGGGAGGAGCAAGCAGCGGCTTCAATTTCCTTTAAGGGACTAGACGTAATGGGTGAAAGTCCCCTCCTCTTCAAATGGGAGTGGATCTCTGATCCACTCGACTGCCCACCAAACGAGACATGTAAACCCGAATCAATGGTGGGAACGATGAACCCTCTGGGAGGGAACCCTCGTCCCTTCCAGGGCGGGGAGGAAGTCAGCTCCTAGAACGCCCATCTTGAATAAGTCCTTATGCCGCTTCCCCATTTGGGTTTTTAATCTCTTTTCCTTAAATAGCCAGAAAAGGACGAAACGTAAAGCTTTCGCGCAGTCATTTAATAAGGCTAGGAGGAGATCTGATAGGGCCATCTTCATGGAACATTAGTTCTGATCGCTTCAATTCTTATAACTATTAATTGAATTTTAGAAAAAAGAATATTTAAATCTATAAGAGAGGCCATCTCCTTCTCAAAGAGGCTAGACTCTTTGCTCCCCCTTCTCGTCCCGAAGAGTTCTTTTATAGGAGAGTTCTTGTCTCCCTCTAAGTCCTTGCTTACGTCAGGACGGCTGAAGAACTGACCTCCATCTCACCCTAAACGGTAGATCAAAGCACATTATTTCATAACTGACCTCCTCCCCGCCCTAAAGGGCGAGGGTTCCCCTCATCGGTTCGGGTTTACATTTCTCATCTGAGGGGCAGTAGAGAGGGTCAGAGACCCCCTCCTGTTCAAGTTCACGATCGCGACGACGTCACGGTCGTTCCCGTAACCACATTTCGCACAGCGGAAGTACCTATGAGCGACTCCATTTTCCTACAGCATTCAGGACGTAAACCACCCCGTCCTCACGGGCGGGGCTTCGGGGTTTCCGGTACCCTTCGCGGTGCACCTTCATCCCCCCTTCGGGTTGTTTACCTACCCCCGACCCGTACCTCTCGTTGAGGCACGGGCTACGTTGATCGACGCGTTCAAGTCGCGGTTACGTACCACACCGCACTTACGTCTGTATTCCCTTCCGTCCGTGCGGGCAACGTGCCCGCATCAGTGACAAGTTTTGGATGTTCTAGGACTACGTTTAGTTCATGCCTCTTCTCTTCATTAGGGTTTAGGATTTTTCCTCGTATTGCTATCTTTACTTCAGCTTTCAGGGAACGTCCCAGATCTTTTCATGTCTGTTTTGATATTTACACTTATACTCCCCGCCCGTAAGGGCGGGGTCTCTGGTGAGTAAGATGAAACTGAAGAATAACAAGGGTTAACGTACTGGACTAGAGTACCGTGCTTCTCAGCTTGCCACTCGATCCAATACCGCAAACGACGATATTGCATCAAGTACAACTCATCGTGAAAACCTTTAGCTAGTCTATCCACGTTCTTGATGAGGTTCTCCAACTTAACGACGTTGGCACCCATCGTTTCGGCGATTTCAACTACCCACTTTCCTGGCGTAATCCTCCACGACTCTGCTAGCCTTTAGGTGGAAAGAACGGGAACCTGGCAAGAATCCTCTTGTTCTCCCTCCACCTTCTTTGATACTTCTTTTGAAGGTTTTCAGCTAACGATTTACAATGATGAACCTCCTCGAGGCGTGTTGGGATCCTAACGTAGTTAATGTCGTCCCTCCCTACGACTATTTCGCCCATGTCAATGTCGACGGCGACGCTCGATTTCGGCTCAACCTTCTTCAACTGTTTCCCGAAAACCACTTCGAGGAAAGCCTTATCGTCTTTAGCTACGAGTCTAGCCTCCTTCATCCTCCAGTTTAGGTACTCTTCGATGTTCCTAAGATAACCCAGAATTGGAAGCTCACCAACACTAACAATCCTAACAGTCGTCCTTTCAAGATCAACATAACTCGCTTTAGGAGTTAACCATACAGTGGGCTTATAAACTCTAGGAAAACGACCTCTCCTAGGATTTGTACCAACCCTTGTACTGAGAGGGCATTACGATGACTGTCCTCGGCGACCTTCATCGAGACTGTTGCTCTGATCGCTTTAACTCCCCTAGCCATTAAGGAAACATGAGGAGTCTTCTTTTTGAGGCTTTTGAACTCTAACAGAGTGCTCATGGAACTGATAGTGACAGATCCGGAAGGGATATACAGAACGTCTTATGCGTTAGCCTCCATGACTAGAATAAACATTGTGAAAATGGTGAGTTTGAGGCCGATGAGCGTCACTGAAATAAGTGAAGCCCTCAGGCTTACTAAGGGGAACGTTAGTAATCAGATCGCATCTTTGGAGGAAGCTGGATTACTGCAAGCTTCGTTCGAGAATGGCGTCAAAGGTGTCAGGAAGTTACTTAAAAATAGGTACGAGAAGATAGTTCTCGTTCTCACCGAATGAGTTGCACGCGCTAGAGGGAGGAGTTCCAATGACCCCTTCCTGTGAGCTAGAATCTACCTCGGTCGACCCATCTTGACACTAGCTAGGAAGCATCTAGGAGCGCCTAAGCGGCGGCACACTCCACACTCACACCTAGGAGCCCTCTCTAGCCGAAGGGGTCACCTCAACGTCCATAAAGCCTCCATATTTACAATAAAGCTAGAAACTTAGCCAACTGAGTACTCCACCGTTGTGAAGAGGGTGTTTATAGCGAGGAAAACGGCCTCGTTAAATCACGAAGGGCCAACCGTCCTTTGAAACTCTGGGTATCTAGGGAAGGGTAGTAATTGGAACCGCTTGTGCACTAACCTCCAAACCGGCGGCTGCCGCTAGAAACGCCATATAAATAGGAGAAGGCCTGAGAGGCCTGCTCTTGTACTCTGGATGAGGCTGAGTTCCCACAAAGAACCTGTGTCCCTTGAGCTCGACGAATTCCACAAGTCCCTCGTCGCTCACTCCAGATACAACTAACCCAGCCTTCTCTAACGCATCCACATACTCTGGGTTGACTTCATACCTGTGCCTATGTCTCTCGTCGACGACGCTAGTCCCATAAATTGCACGCATCAACGTACCATCCTTAATGTAAATTTTCTGCCCTCCTAACCTCATGGTTCCACCCATTCCTCTAGTTGGCTTATGACCCTCTAGTACGGTCACCACTGGATGTGGTGTGTTTGGGTCCACTTCAGTGGTGTGAGCCCCTTTAAGTCCTAAAACGTCTCTAGCGAACTCGACAACAGCGAGCTGGAAGCCGTAACATATTCCTAGAAAGGGAATATTGTTCTCTCTAGCGAATCTTACAGCTCTTATCTTCCCCTCCACTCCTCGGGAACCAAAGCCTGGTAGAACCATTAAACCTTCCGAGTTCTCCAGTAGCGAGAGTTTTTCCTCTCCCCCCTCCAACTCCTCGGCCTCCACCCACTTTATCTTGGGCTTGACGTTTAGGGCTACTCCAGCGTGGTAGAGCGCTTCCCTTATGCTTATATAACTGTCCTTGAGCTTGACATATTTACCCACCAAGGTGAGATCGACTTCCCTTGATGAGTTCTTCATCCTTTTTACAAAATCCTCGAGCGGGTTACTTCCCTCCTTCCTGGGGCTTATCCCAAGTCTGGAGAGGACTCCCTTATGAAGTCCTTGTTGCTGGAGTATAGAGGGGACCTCGTAGGCCGTGTCCACGTCGTAACTGGAGAAGACTAGCTCAGGTCTAACGTTAGTGAAAAGAGCTATCTTCCTTCTACTTTCCTCGTCAAGCGGAACCTCTGCCCTAGCCACAACTATATCAGGTTGTATCCCTATCCTACGGAGTTCCTGCACGCTGTGTTGAAGAGGCTTAGTCTTCAATTCTCCCGTAGCCTTCAGATGTTCGACTAGCGCAACATGGACGAAGACTACGCCCCCCTCGTCCTCAAGCTTCATCTGTCTCACTGCTTCGAGGAAGGGAAGGCTCTCTATATCGCCTACCGTACCTCCTATCTCCACTATGGTAACTTCCGCGTCGGCCATCTCAGCAGCCCTGTGTATCATCGACTTTATCTCATCAGTGACGTGAGGAATTATCTGGACCGTCTGACCGAGATACTTACCTTCCCTCTCCTTTCTTATAACCTCGAAGTACACCTTTCCGGCCGTGACGTTGTTGTACTTCGACATGTCTATTCCGACGAACCTCTCGTAGTGTCCCAGATCTAGATCGGTCTCAGCGCCGTCTTCTGTGACGAAGACTTCGCCGTGCATGTAGGGATTCATGGTCCCAGCGTCTACGTTTATGTAAGGATCAACCTTAACGAGAGATACCTTCAAACCCATCTCCTTAAGAAGTAGACCTAGTGATGCTGAAACCGTCCCCTTCCCCACGCTCGATAGCACTCCACCAGTGACCACTATGTACTTACCTCTCACCTATAGGCTCACAGTAACAGAATTACTGTGTGTGCCATTAAAAAGTCTAGCTAGGTGAGTAAGACGTTTACGCCACTAGAGAGCTACATAGGTCTGACAAGCATTGTTAGCACGTTTTGAAACCATGAGAATATTTTTATATCAGTTTCTGGATTTACACAGCCAGTTTTCACCATCCCCACTCAAAGATAGGGGTGGAGGTACGAATCCCACCCCGTCGGGCTCCAGATATCCTGCAATTTAGTCACAATTAAGGCGATCAAGCCTTATATGGATGTGAAGCGGGATTGAATTCTTCTTAATGAAACTACTTTTACTGCCCTCGCCACCCTCTGGCTCTACACGGTGCTTAAAGAGGCTGAGTAGCAGGATCGATTTCCCTACTACGGTCTAAGGCTCCTCTAGGGTGGTTCCCACCGTATGTCCGAGGTTACGTTCAGATGGGAGGAACGAATGGGGAGAACCTCCACTTGAAAGGTAAGAAGTGGAGTCCCAGGGGGGTTCCTCCGGACTCCTGAGGTGCTCGAGTTACTTCGCCAGTTCCTCCGTGGAGTTGGTGGAGAGATGGCGCCGAGGGAAAATGGCCGGAAAGTAGTTCAAACTTCACAGTAAGGGTTAGTCCCTGTCGGAGGAGTTTCACGGCCTTTGAATCTCTCTGTTTTTAACACATTGCGGCACTTGACACGACGAGGCCTCCTCCACCCACACGTGGAGTCCCGCTCCATCAAGACGATTCGATCTCCCTGGGATTATCTAAGGTATGTGCTACTCGAGAAGGAGAATCCACCTATGTTTGGTAGAGTCAAATATTGCGACAGCATAGTTCTTCAGCTTCTCGAACAACTTATACTCGTTTGGTCTGAGTTTCTTCTGAGCCTCCTCCATGTCTTCAGTGGTGATCGTGGACAACTTCTCCTTGAACTCCCTTAGGAACTCTTGATCTATTGCTATCCTTTCCGTTTCTGTAGTTATTATCTTGGCTCCTTCCTTATCTAATTTACTAAAGAAAGCATCAGGACTCCTCAACCTAAGTTCGCTCTCGAAGAGTACTCCTCTCTCTTTCAATATATCCATCGCTGTCTTACGTTGATCTTCCTGTCTCTGCTGCTGTTGGGTCCTAGTCTCCTGTTGTTTTTGAGGCTTCTGCTCTTCTGACCCCGCTACCCTCTCCTCTAATGCTGTCACCCTCCTAGCTAGGTCGTCTATCTTTCCGGTGAAGGGGTTGAGGACGTCTTGTAGCTTTCTTTCTAGTCTTTGAGCTATAGCATTACTGATGGCGTTAATGTCAACTCCCTTCTCCGTCTGCTCTTGTCTTCCAAATAATGCTGTTCTGACGTAGTCAGAAACTAGAGCATATCCCTCTGATCTCGCCCTCTCCTCCAACTCCTTATATTCGTCTTCTGTAAGTTTCAGCGTCAGGTACTTCAAGAGCTCCCACTTTACATTAATATTCCCCAGTTTTAAGCATGGAGGAAGAGCCACGTCGCTGGAGGTCTATAATAGAAGGGAGAAGGGTCTAAGTGAACTACCCCGCCCTCGCGGACGGGGCATCTCCCGGTGGGGATTTCCTGCTTCCCGGAGGGACCTAGATCCCCTTACGTAGCGGAGGTTCGGTGGAACCTTTCTGTGAACAGTACGGAAGGGGGGTCGCGGAGGGTTTCCTCTCCACGGGCGTGAGTTCCCCCAGTCCAGAGGGTGCGACCCAGCTCTCACAGTAGAGGTCGTAGAAATAGTATTTTGACAACCGTAAAGAGGTTTACATAAGGGGGCTGTCCGTCCCCACGGAAGGGGACTTTCGCCCCCTCAACCTCCGTTAAGTTAATTTGACCCATAAACCAACGTAACCTAAAACTCGAAAACATGATCTTTACGTGTGATCAGGTAGCCTTCTGTTTCTCCAGTATGCTATTGATTAAGTTCTCCTCAGTAGGAACCCCTATGAACTCCACTGAACCGTTTATCGCCATTGTTGGAACTGACATTACTTGATACTTCTCGGCCACGTCCTGGTTCTCGTAGGCTTCTATCGCATCAGACACCACGTTACTCCTGCCAGCTTTGAAGGCCTCGTAGGCCACCATGTGGCCCATCAAGGCCGCATATGGACAGTATGGGCAAGCGTGAGTGACTATGGTCTCTATTCTCACTTTCCCCTTAACTGACTCCCTGACCGTCTTAGCGACTTCGGGACTGAGTCCACTATCTCCAACTGAGAGTCTCACTATAGTCTCTACTAGAGCCCTCAATTCCTCTCCTATTGGGGCGCCAGTCCACCTAACTATACCGTCTAAGAAGGCCACTGTTGGGACTCTCTCTACCATGAACTTCCTGAATACATCATCGTCCTGTCCCTGATTGAAGACGTGGACCTTGAGTAGTCCCTTACCATTAGGCCTGGGCGTTGCCTCCCCTATGAATTTCATCAACTTCACGGTGAGATCGCAGTACTGGCAATCGGCGTCATTAGACGTGAAAACATATACGTCGACTTCTTCTTTCATATCCTTCAACGCGTCCTTCAACGCTTCCTTCACTTCGTCATTGAAGAGTTCTACATACTCCTCCACGGTTATGCACCTAATAGAACCCTTGAACCATACATTTTAAAGGTTTCTTTATTCCAATTTAGCTTAAATATTTGAGACTTTCGCTACGAAGTTCCTTGGCTCTACTTGGACTACCTCTCCACGAGGACTTCTCTCTCTGAATATTACAGCAGTAAACACACTCACCTTGGTCCGCTTGTCTAGCCAACAATCGGGGGACATTCCGGCCTTAAGACATCCCTCTGCGAGGAAAGTTTGAGAATCCCACCCGTTCTCGGGCGCCACCTGGGGTAGGAGGACCCCATTGTACCACGGTTCCCGCTCCACTACAATGCCGTGTATACCAATCTCCACCTTACCTGGAATCTCCCACCTGTTCTCGACGACCAGTAGTGAGGGGGGAGAAAGAACAGTCACCTCTATGACGATCGACTCCAGTTCACTCTTTCTCAAAGGTGGAAAACGGGGATCACTAAATGCTGCCCCCAGGGCTGCCTGAGCGATCACCTTCCATATCTCCGCGACCGGTCTCAGGTAACCTATGCAGCCTCTTAACTCTGTTGTGTCCCCGTATAGAGTCTCTAGAGTCACGAACCCCATCCCCCTTTTCTGGAGAACTGGGTTTTTCACTTCCAGCTCTCCCTTCCTTCCCCAGAGCTTTCTTTCTATCGATTCCCTGGCTATCATCACGAGTTCCTTCCCCGACTCCAGGTTCAGCTCCCGCGGGTCTAGAAGTTCCATCTTGTTGCACTAAACGTTCTAATCTTATAAGCGTCGTCCTCATCGTCCTCCAGTGAGAACCCTTCCAATAAGACTTGCCACATTTACTGCACTTCCATTTTCCTGGGGACGTAAGTTGAAGAGTGCCGTTGCACTCAACACATCTGCTACCGTTGAGATCCACGTCGATAGCAAGGTCGTAGGCCCTAGCTAAGTAGGCTAGCGCCTCTATGGTATCGGACCCCGGCTGGACGAAGAAACAGGGAAGCCCATTCTTCTTGGCCCTGTGATAAAGGCCTCTATCTCTAGTCACTATCACTCGCCCCTCGGTTGAGGCTACTTTCAATATTTTCCAGTCCTCCATTTCCTTGTCGTATAGGGTATCGTAGCCTAGGAGTCTGAGCCACCTGGCTGTACTGCCCAACATCGCATCGACAACGAACTTCCAAGTCATTCACTGCACCAGCAGTATCCATAGTAGAAGCCAAGATATTATGAATGTAGATACACCCTTCCCTAGAACTATCCATCTACCGCTCCCCGGGTATCTACTTCTCACGACTAAGACAGAAATCACGTAGAAGGTCAGCGGAAGCGCAAATGTGTAATAGAGCAGGTGACTGTAAGTCAGAAAGGAGAGCACGCCAGTCGCAGCACCCATAAGGCCCCTAAGAATAATTACTTCGTCCCCCTTATCCATGTTCGAGACTCACCATAAGGGAGGTAATAACGGTTGCACACCAAGACGTCTATGAGCTACGTGGACCTAGCAGCTTGGCTCACCGAGTGGAGAGACAAGTTGACAGGGAGCGTAATAGAGAATGTCTACAGAGCGTGGGGAAGTGAGGCGTTCCTGTTCAAACTCCACGGTAGAGACGGGGACAATGTTCTACTTCTGGAGCCGGGCAAGAGAGTGCACTTGACGAGGGTGGAGAGGAGGAAGGAGGCTGATGGTAGCGTAATTAGGTTGAGGGAGCTAGTCAGATCCGCCCACATTAGATCCATAGGTACAGTTAACGAGGAAAGGGTAATGAGAGCGGAGCTGTCAAACGGAAACTGGCTCATAGTGGAATTGCTTCCCAGAGGGGTCCTAACAGTGACTGATGGTGAAGGAAAGATACTCTATGTCTCCGAAAGGAGAAAATTCAAGGACAGGGTGTTAGAACCTGGGGCGTACTACGCTCCGCCTCCACCGTCTCCTTTCAGGGTTCCTCGAGACATCTCTGAGGCACTAGGTGAAGTTAGCGAGAACAAGTGGAGGGAAATTGTTGAGAAGGTATCAGGTGGATTGATTGCTCCGTGTTTAAAGAAGGGGTTCACCGTTCTTCCGGTGGAGTTCCCAGGGTGCGAAAGGAGAGAGAATTTTAACGACGCCCTAGAGGAGTTCTTTAACGAACTAGAGCAGAAGACAGCCACCGAGAAGGCAAGGGAGAGAATAGAGGCGGAAAGGGCCAAGATAGGAGCTTCCTTAAAGCAAGTTGAGGAAGCGGAGAGAAGCTACTTTGAAGAGGCGGAGAAGTTAGTGTCCTTGGCTAATCGTATTCTGGTCGAGTACGCACGGTTGGAGGAGCTATTAAGCAGGGCTAGGAGAGAAGGAAAGACGAAGTTGGAGGTGGAACTGGGCGGAACGAAAGTAGAGCTTGACTCCACTGTTTCGGTACAAAGGAACGCCTCGTACTATTTCGACAAAGCAAAAGAGCTGAGAAATAAGGCTAAGAAGGCTGCAGAAACCGCAGAGGAACTACGAAGGAGGCTAGCTGAGCTAGGGGAGAGCGCAGAGGATGCGGCGGAAATGGTCAAGTTGAGCGTGAGGACCAAACAGTGGTACGAAAGGTATAGGTGGACCTTGACGAGAAGGGGGTTCCTAGTGATAGCGGGAAAGGACGCGGACCAAAACGAAAGCGTGGTGAAGAGGTACTTGGGGGAAAAAGACATATATCTACACGCGGACCTCACGGGTGCCCCCTCTACCGTCCTACTCACCCAAGGTAGACAGCCTACAGAAGAGGACATCTACGACGCCGCTGTCCTCGCTGCCTGCTATTCTAGGGCGTGGAAGGTTGGACTCGCGGCGGCTGACGTGTTTTGGGTTTTTGGATCCCAGGTGAGCAAAACCCCTCCATCGGGGGAGTATATCTCCAAGGGCTCCTTCATGGTCTACGGAAAGAAGAATTACATCAAGGGAGTGAAACTAGAGTTAACCTTAGGTTTGGAAGGAAAGGAGAGGAAACCGATAGTAGGAAGCGAGGAGGCGGTCTCCTCTAGGACGGACGTCTACGTGGTTCTCAGGCCTGGAGATGAGTTGGAGAAGCTCGCGGATAGGGTAGTGAGGATATTCTCGAAGAGAGGGGAAATTAAAGGAATCGGGGCCCTAAAGGACGAACTACTAAAGCTTCTACCTGGTAAGTCGTCCATAACTAGGGTCTCTAAGACACTTCTTGGGACCGGCCGAGTAAGTTGAGGATGTGTGGCAAAACCGCGTTGAGCACCTCCTCCTGGGGCTTAGAAGCGTCCACTACCAAGAAGCCAAACTTACTCGCTAACTCCAAATACCTTTTCCTCACGTTTGGGAGCGAGTCCCACTTCCTCCTAAAGTCGTAGGTATCTCGCTTTAGCCTAGACCTTGCTACGCTCGGATCCAAGTCTAAAAGGACGGTTAAGTCGGGTTTAGGGAAATAGCTGTTGACTTCTGCTATCCATTCCTGATCAATTCCTAGAGACGATTGGTATGCCATGGAGGAGTAGAAGTAACGGTCGGTCAGAATTAAGTCAGCGTTCTGGGCCCTCATCCAATTGACGTGGATCGCCCTGTCGGCCGCGAAAAGTAACGTCAAGAGTATTCCATCCTCCCAACCACTTCTGGCTATCAAGGAGGAGATCTGGACGTCGAAGGGCTCGGAGGTCACTATAACTTTGTAACCTACCAATTTGGGCCTTAGAGAATTCGCGAGGGTGGTCTTCCCGGCCCCGTCTATCCCTTCTATTGCTACTAACTTCATCTGACCGAGTGCCGAGGTTCTACCATAAATTAACTTCGGTCAAGGGGGGATGTTTCACCTCCGTAATAGCAGTACCAGGGCGATCGCTATCACTACTACCACTATCACTACTAGAACTAGGGTCAAATTGATCTCTCCCTTTTCGGGAGTCGGAGAGGTGATCGAGGTTCTGTTGGAGGTTGTGGAGGTGTTAGTAACATGAACGCTGGGATGAGAGACTTGAGAGGTGGTGATCGGACCGCTTAACGTGAGGTTGGAGCTCTCCCTCTGTCCGTAGGGCTGGGCAGAAAACGCATAAACAGCTACTGAGTAGTTCCCCACCGACGTTGGCGTGAACTGAACTTCTTCCTCATCGCTTCCGTTGACGGGGAGGGTCAGGTTGAAGGACTTATCTACTGTGGTTTGTCCATTTACTTTAACTACTATAGTAACATCAATAGGGCCCGAAACATTCCCCATGTTCTCGATACTGACCTGGACGTAGTAAGTAGAGTTGGCCCTTAACGTAATTAATCCGACTGAGGTAGCATTACTTAATTTGGCTGTGACAGCGGGCTCCACGAGGAGTGGTAAGAACAATACGCCAACAGTTGCTCCCGTGCTTTTTACGGTGAGTGAGCCGTTGGGGTATAAATCGTCGAAGAAGCTGGGGTTGTGCACGACGTAGGTGTAAGTCCCGTTGTGCACGTGGAAGGTTATCTCCGTGGTGTTGGTGCTCAGGGTGGTGCCGTTGAGGGTAACGGACCAGCTGGTGCCGGCCGGTAGGCCGTGCTCCACGAAGGTGACCGTAACTAGGGGCGAAACACCAACGTAGACTAAGTAGGTTGAGGTGACCGCTGATTGCATCCCCGTGGCCGTGACTGTTAAGTTATATATTCCATTAGATTGTGGAGTCCAGAGGAAAGCACCGAAGCTGGTCTGGCCTGGAGACAAAGACAATACTATCGTCTCGTTCTGCACCACAATGGATCCCTTCGTCAAGACTAGGTTCTCTAGAACAACGGTCTGTTCGTTTCCTTGATTAGATATGAGAGCCCCAAGTTGATAGGTTTGACCCGTTTGGAGTAAGGAAACAGGAGCCCCAGAGGCGGTACTGACGGCCCTCTCCCCTTCAAGTACTAACTTGACGTAGGGAGGGGCGTAAGTCACGTTAACCACGGTATAATTGAAGGCGTAGAGTGTGCCGAAGGATGGGGTAGGAACCAGCCCGTGGACGGGAGAGATGTTGTACTGCAGTTCACCTGGTTGAACATGGAAGGTTATCTCCGTGGTGTTGGTGCTCAGGGTGGTGCCGTTGAGGGTAACGGACCAGCTGGTGCCGGCCGGTAGGCCGTGCTCCACGAAGGTGACCGTAACGAGCTGGGTTGACTGGGCAAACTCTGGGAATGAAAGAAACGGTAAACATAGAACGCTTAGAAGGACTAAGACTAGATATCTATTCACGAGGGCCGTCCGTGGAGGACAGTATTTAACATTTTTCTAAACCTAGATGAGAGGGCTCAGAGAATGGACGTCTTGATCTTAACAGAGGGTTTGAGGGGTGGAAGACCCCTCCCGTGGAGAAGTCTCCTCATTTAGATGCCACTTCCGAGAAACTACATCGACGACAGTTACAGACAGAGTGATCAATGAGACGCTTCTGTCGAAGCGAGGGTGGATAAGGTACGCCTGCCCTCAGACCGACGGCCCTACGCGGGCGACGATCGATTCCGCACGGAGATAGGACGACCCTCAGTCCCCTGTAGCTTTACCCTCCACCGTTAGGTGAGTTGTACGATGAAGTGGAAGGCCCATCGGGGCCAGCTCTCCATTGACCTTGAAGTAGAAAACCAATCGCTCCCTATGTTTAAGCGCTTCCTTAAGAAAGAATTTAGCCGTTGTCAGCAGTTTCCGATAAGCCATAAAGTTCATATCATTTGATGTCATTTGACAGTTCTAGCCCTCTCAATGCTATTAAGTAAGCTGAGGCTGTATGTCTATCAAATCCCTTCTCCCTCATCACCTTATCATGCCCTTCAGAGTTGGTAGTACCCTTAGGGTTAACCTATGAAAGTCCGACCCCTATCCAGAATACTTACTACTATGACTGACTTCCTCCTCGCCCTAGGAGGGTTCCCCTTCGAGAGGGTTCATCGTTCCCACCATCGATTTGAGACTTCATATCCAAATTTGGTGGGCAGTCGAATGGACCAGTGATCTCCACATCTTATATTCGCTCCCATATGGAAAGATAGGGACTATCATGCGTGACGTCTGATCCTATGTAGATAAGGAAAGGAAGATCTTAGTTGCCCCTCCCTCAGTCCCATTAAGCCCCCAATTGAGTTAAAGAGCTATCAACTCCCGCCTCAGAGAGGCTTTCCGCCACCTCAACCCTAAATTTTGTAATTATCTTCTATAAATGGGCCCGCTGGGACTCGAACCCAGGACCTCTGCCGTGTGAGGGCAGCGTCCTAACCAGGCTAGACGACGGGCCCAGTGCTCTAACCTCATGCACCCTATAAAAATCTAATTTCGAAGTGGCCGACGTCGCCCGTAACGGCCAGCTAAGGATATGAACGACGGAATGCCCCTTAGTGACTGGATACTGAGTCAAGGTTATTACGTGGCTACCTGAAAGTTAAACCTAATGAGTTCAAACAATCCGTTCAGGATAGACGGTAACGTCAAGAGACCACCTAGAGATCTCAGGAAAGTAGCTCCACAAGTACCAGCAGTAGACCTGCAGATCCAACAGCGAATGAGTAAGGTTAAGCATAAGGTAGCTGTAATAAGTGGGAAGGGAGGAGTAGGAAAATCTTTCGTATCCTCCAACTTGGCCATGGCCCTCGCAGCACAAGGTAAGAGCGTGGGCTTAGTTGACGTGGACTTCCACGGTCCATCGGCGCCTAAAATGCTGGGAGTGAGAGGACAGGCACTTGTCGCGGACGAAAACGGCATAGTTCCTGTTCAGGGGCCATTCGGAGTCAAGGTAGTCTCGATAGACTTCCTCCTCCCCAAGGATGACACGCCTGTGGTGTGGAGGGGTGCTATAAAACACACTGCCATAAAACAATTCCTCGGGGACGTAAACTGGGGAGAGCTGGATTATCTCATTGTAGACATGCCCCCAGGCACCGGCGACGAAGCCCTATCAGTAGCTCAGCTGGTCCCTAACATTACTGGGTTCGTTGTAGTTACTATACCGTCAGAGGTTTCAACGTTGGCAGTTAGGAGATCTATAACTTTCGCTAGGACAGTCAACGTGAAAATTCTAGGCGTAATAGAGAACATGAGCTACTTCATGTGTCCAACTGACGGCTCTACTCACTACATATTCGGCGAAAACAAGGGGAGAAGGATGGCCGAGGAGATGGGAGTGCAGCTCCTGGGACAGATACCCATAGACCCTGAGATCTCCGCGGCCAACGATGTGGGTGAGCCGTTCTTCTCGAAGCATCCTACCAGTTCCACCTCTAAAGTCTTCCTCTCCATAGCAGAGGGATTAATAAAAGCCGTTGAAGGTAAACCTTAGTGTAATCATGAAACGAATTTAAAGTAGTTCTTCGAAAGTTAGCCCATGACGGTTACTGGAGAACAACAGATAAGGGAGATGTACGAATCTGGACTTTCCATAAGGGAAATAGCGAAGAGAGTAGGGAGCAACTACAGTGCGGTCAGGAGGGCCTTGATAAGAGCTAATGTGAAGTTTAGGGAAGGGTAGATTCCTCAATCGAAGAGACGATAGTGAGGATGGGGAAGGAAGGTGCTAGCGCCAATAGGATAAGCAAGGAGTTGGGGCTTAATTTCAATACGGTGTCGAGAGTCCTCAAGAAGCACGGACTTGGAAGGACGAGAAGAAAGCTGACCAGAGAACAGATAGAGGAAATCAGGAAGTCGAGGCAGAGGGGGGAAAGCATTTACTCCATAGCAAAGCGCTTGAACATATCTACGAACTTAGTTTCCTACCACCTCAAGCGCTCCGGCCAAGTCAGACGCTCAGGCCGTGGACAGTCTCCCACATAACAGTAGCCAACTTACCCCGCCTCATATATACTTCTATCATGTCCTTCGAAGCCTCCTTCCTTTCCCTGTGTCTCTCGAGGAACTCGTTGATCTTCTCTATCAAGATCTCCTTTAACTCTCCTGTAAGCAATTTGCCCGACCTGTAGTCTCTCTCGATCGCAGTTATGACCTGATCATTTGGTTCGAAGAAATAGTAGAGCCACTGGAAGGGGACGTCTATCTCTGGGTTACCTCCCAATTTCCTGTGAAGTTCGACGGTAGGTTGCCCCCCAGAGAAAGCGTATCTATTCACCTTTAGCCTGACGGTCTTTGGATCATCAGTTAGGTATATCGCTGTTTCTGGCTGTGAAGCACTCATCTTCCCTTCGGTCCCAGTCAGTGGGGGCATGAATTTGCTGTGTATAGCGGCAACCTTGTAGAACCCTAAGCTCTCAGCTATGTCCCTCTGCAACCTCCAGTACGGGTCTTGATCTATTCCAGCTGGAATAAGACACCTTCTTCTTTCGAACATGGTGGGGACGATCTGCAGGGACGGATAGAAAAGCATCCCAACGTTTGTAGACTCGGTGAATCCGAAGGTTGCTCTCACCTCGGAGAAAGTTAATTTCTTGGCTACCCTCACCGCTAAGGGGTACATGTTCCTGACATACTCTATGTCTGTAAAGATGAACGTTCTGTCCGGATCGAATCCTACTGCTGCTATGTCTTGTATATTCGAATATGCCCACTTCCTAGTTTCCTCTAGGTCCAACTCGTTCTTCTGCATGAACTTCTCGTCGTCGGTAACCTCGATATACAGGTTTACTCTGAACTTATCCTGAAGCCACTTGGTGAAAATGAAAGGAATAAGATGTCCTATGTGCATTTCCTTGGAGGGTCCTCTTCCCGTGTAGAGGAAGAATCCCTTCCCACTCACGTAGTCGTTCAAAATAAGGTCCAGGTCCCTATGAGAGAAAAAGACTTCCCTCCTGAGCATGGGGTGCAGTTCTCCAACTACGGACTCGAATCTCTCCTTCAGGTCTCGGGTAATTCTCTGAGTTCCGAATCTCTCAATCAGCTTGTCGTAGTCTACCTTTCCCTTAACGTCCCATGGGTTTACCTCAAAGTCCTCAGGCACAGGTGCTTCAACACCAATGGATAAATAAGTTGACCGCCCTGTATACCTGACTACTGACTATCCTGCGACTTTTCCTTCAGTCTATTGAACATCACGTACTACTGTGTCGTAAACGCGTCAATAGTTAAGGGGTCATCTGAATTTTTAACACAAGAAGTAAATGGTTACCTATGGCACAGAGCACCAAGAAAAGGAGGGTAAACCTCTACTTGGACGAGGACGTTTACTACGTCTTCAAGACTATGGCAGCTGTAGAGAAAAGGAGACTTAACGATCTCTTCTCAGAGGCTATAATGGAGTACGCTAAACGAAAAGGAGAAGAAATAAAGAAAATGATGGATGCGGTATCTAAGATCGTGTCTTGAGCCTAAACAGGAACTTCCTTTTTTCGTAGTCCGGTACTTTTTCGATCTCGCCAACTCTAACCATGTCGGATAACACTTGTCTAAGTGTCATGGGATCTACCACGTCTATGAGGCGGTCACGCAGTTGCTCTGAAGTTAAAGGTGCTTCACTAAGTTGCTTCAATATCATTTCTCTCACTTCGCTCTCCTTCAAGCTCAATCCCTTATTGTCTCCAACGTAGAAACGATGTTCCATATGGATATTCTGGTGTGTGAAGGTATGTTAGGATCTTGATTTATCTCCTCCAATACTCCTATGGCATTGGCAGCCCTCACTGCTGGACTCAGGGAAGCGTCCTGGAGTTGCTTTATGGCTTCAGTGGCAGCCCTCCTTATGTTCCTAGGTACACTAGTGTCGTTAACTATCTTAGTGAGCACTGTAACAGCCTGTCTTATCTTACTTTCGTTATCGTAGAATGCCTCGGCCAATGTCACCACCTGTCCCTTCGTTATGCTTATTATGTGATATTAAGCTATTCCTATGAGGGCCGTTGTCTCAAGATCCTGTGAAGAAGGCCGCTGAGCTACTAAGGCAGGGGGCGACCATGCTTGGAGACGCCTGCCCGGAATGTGGCTCCCCTCTTTTCAAATTAAAGAGCGGCGACGTAGTTTGCCCTCAACACGGCAAGGTGGTGATTGTTAAGGACGATCAAGAGGAGCTTAAGGTGAAGTCTGAGGTCCTCCTTTCCCAGGTGGAAGAGCGTCTTATTCAGGGACTAGAAAGGGCCTCAGGTAAGATACGGGAGGCTCCAGAGGACCCAGATGTTGTCAACCAAGTGATAAGGTATTTGGAGGCGCTAGAGAGGGTGAGAAGGATCAGAAAGTAAGTTTTATTCTTTATCGCTTTCTAAAGTTACGTGTGACATACTCGGTAGTGGCCTACGATCCTGAATTAAAGGCTTGGGGAGTGGGAGTAGCGAGTAAGTTCCTCGCCGTAGGCGCTGTAGTTCCTTGGTTGAAGGTTGGGGTGGGGGCGCTGGCTACCCAAGCTTTCGCCAACGTAAGGTATGGAGAGAAGGGATTGGAACTCCTTCGTAAGATGAATGCCGAGTCTGTGGTAAAGTCCCTCACGGCCGACGATCCCATGAGAGAAAGAAGACAGCTAGGCGTGGTGGACTCAAAAGGAAAGGCCTTCGCCTTCACTGGAAAGGAGTGTCACACCTATGCTGGACACATAGTTGGGGAAGGATTCGCGGTTCAAGGAAACATCTTGGTGGGGTCTGAGGTGTTGGAGGTCATGGCTAGGCGAATGGAGAGAAGGGGGAAGTTTCACCGGAAGATCTTAGAGGCGTTAGAGGCAGCAGAAAGTAAGGGCGGAGACAGGAGAGGTAAACAGAGCGCCGCTCTGAAGGTCGTGGCAGAGGGAACCGGTAACTTCCTAATAGAGGCCGGCATATATGTGGACATTAGAGTAGACGATTCCACAGATCCCCTGCCCGAGCTCAGGAGAGTTCTCGAGTTGTGGGAAGCTACATTCCTAGAGGACGAGATGGTAGACCTCAGCGCATATCAACAGGAGATAGCCGAGGGGTTGAAGAAATTGGGAGTACGGGACTTCAGGACGTGGATCGAGATGAACAACTTCGAGGCAAAATACGATGGAAGGAAGGTTGGAAAGACGGTGTTAAAGGTATTCCTAAGGAGTTGTTGTGGCAAAGAGTTAAACGAATCACCTTAGAACTCCTTAATCACAACAATCGGTCTTTGGGCCTCACCGAAGCCGCAGGGAAGGTTAGTGCACCTTAGTGGGACAACCTGCTATCTCGCGAGACGTATAAATATGTGGATCTACTCGTCCTGAACCGAAGCTTCTCCGCCAAAAATAAGCCCTGTAGGGTGACCTCCGCCATCGGTTCGGAGCTACGTCTCTAGTTTGGTGAGCTAGCAAGGAGAGCCAGAACTCTTCTATCTGAAGGGTAGGTATCCGTAGATGAACGCATACTCACCCCGTGAGAGATGAACGCGTTGACCCTTCTTCCTTCAGTCGGGTTCCACAATCGCACTGGAGAGAACCACATTATTGTCGAAAAATATTTTCTAAAGATGTATTCAAATTTCTACATTTCTATAAAGAGCCGTCTGCCTCGCATCTTAGAAGGAGGAGACTTCACATTCTTCCCTGGTCAACCTACGTATACCCAACAATTCGTTTCGAGAGGACGACTTTCGAGCCGGAGGGCGCCACGAAGGTGAGGGGACTCGACCACCTCCCCGACGAGGGATCCCCAACTAACTTCGACGGGAAGTGTCGAACCCCCGAGTCCACTCGGCTAGCGGAGTCCGTCGCACCCGGCCGGAACCCGGGGAAGCGGGCGGTGGGAGAGGTCAGGCAGGTGGAGGGAGCAAATCCCCGGTGGAGGACGAGAGCGGCCTCGCCTAGACCGGGTGGTACGTCCTCTCCCGGGGGTGCCCCCGCCGTCGACGACGAGGTGCTATGTGTCCAATGGACTGAGGGGACGTCACCCCCTGAGGGAAGCGGTGGAGGCCTCCTGTCGGTCTGAGCGCGAGCTGAGACCGACGAACTCTCCCCGGAACAGCGTAGACGCTCAGGTGGGCCCCTTCGTCGCCCACGAGCCGCCTCGGCGGGGGGAGAGGAATTGTTTGACGGATTCGTCAACCTATTATAAATACATGTAATCTCAACTCCCTTATATGGGAAAACTTTTCGGAACTGCGGGAGTGAGAGGATTAACTAACAAGGACCTGACACCAGAGTTCGTATCGAAGTTTGCGAGGGCGGTGGGAACTTTCTTCGGCTCAGGCTCTACTATACTCACTGGGAGAGACGTCAGGGCAGGAGGAGACATGGTACTAAGAGCCCTCCACTCTGGGCTGCTCAGCTCGGGAGTGAAGGTCTTCGATGGGGGGATGGCCCCTACGCCGGCCGTGCAGTACGCAGTAAGGGAATTAGGTTACGATGGTGGAGTCATAGTCACTGCGAGCCACAATCCGGCCGAGTTCAACGGTATAAAGGTGCTTTCCAGGGATGGATCCGAGATATATAGAGATAAAGAAGAGATAGTCGAACAGATTTTCTTCGAGGGCAAATTGTTCACAGAGGATTGGAGAGGATTGACAAATGACGTGAAGAGGGAAGACAGGGTACTAGACACTTACGTGAGAGGAGTCCTGAACAAGGTCGATATCGAGAGAGTGCGCTCCAGAAACTTCAGAGTTCTAATCGACGGGGCCAACAGCGTAGGTTCTCTTACAAGTCCGATTATAGCTAGAGAGCTTGGGTGTAAGGTTTATACGTTGAATTGCAATATCGATCCGACTTTCCCAGCGCGGGAGCCCGAACCCGGCTTCGACACTTTGGTGGAGACGGCAGCGGCCGCTAAGGCCATAGGAGTGGACCTAGCGGTGGCCCACGACGGCGATGCAGACAGAGCCATCTTTATGGACTCAAAGGGCAGGATACAGTGGGGAGACAGAAGTGGTACGCTGCTATCTAAGTGGGTAGTGAGGAAACACCCAGAATCTCCGAAGAGGGTAGTGACTGCTGTCTCCAGTTCGATTCTCGTAGAAGAGTTTCTTCGGCCAGAGGGAATAGAAGTGGAATGGACTAAGGTAGGCATAATTAATATAGCACATGCCATAAGGAGCCACGGCGCAGCGGCCGGCTTCGAGGAGAACGGTGGATTCCTGTATCCCAAACACCAGTTCGATAAGGACGGCGGCATGACTTTCGCTTTAATGTTAGAAGCTCTAGCGAATGAGAAGATAAGCTCGGCCGATCTCTTCGATTCTCTTCCACAATACTACACCATAAAGACCAAGGTTCCAGCGAGAGGTGAGCCCAACGATATCTACGAGAGGGTGAAGAGATCCTATAGTTATAGGGGAAGATTGATAGACATTGACGGAGTGAAAGTAGTGGGAAACGATTACTGGTTCTTAGTAAGGAGAAGTGGGACCGAACCGGTGGTCAGGATACAGGTTGAGGCCAAGTCTAAGGAGCAGGCTGAGACATTAGCGAAAGAATTGATGGGTGTAGTTAAGTGAAGTACATGCTTATGGACCTCTTGGCCTGTCCGGAGTGTAGACACTTTCCCCTGAAGCTCATCGTGTTCGAACAAGAAGAGGTGGAGAGGACTCCTGAGAGAGAGAGACCACTCTGTGAGCTATACTGCGCATACTTAGGAAAGGAAGTGAAACGCGAAGACAACTACCCCTGCGAAGAATGTTACAAGAAAGAGGTAAGGGAAGGACTTCTAACCTGCGACTCCTGTGGAAGATGGTTTCCCATAATAGACGAAATACCAAGGATGCTACCCGATTCCCTACGCCTAAAGAGGGAGAGGAGGAACGAGCTAGACTTCCTCAAGAGTAACTCTCACAGGGTGCCCAAGTCAGTGCTCGAGGATGGGAAGCCCTACAATCTGAGAAACCAAGAAGTTTAATGCGAGTTTATTAACGTAGAATGAGACTCTTCTAAGAGGGTATCAGAGTGGAAGGTTCCTTTGTTAATAACTTGGACGAATGGATAAAGATGCAGAAGAATCTGCTAAGTACGCTCAGGGAATTAGAGAAGAAGTCTGAGTCCGAGGAGGACAGGCTGAATCTCATATTGGAGGCCAGGACGGCCTTCCAGCATATGATGAGAACTCTGAAAGCGTTCGATCAGTGGCTGCAAGATCCGATGGTCATAAGACATATGCCCAAGGAGATGTTGGAGGACGTCAAGAGGACCAGTTGGCAGCTCCTAGAACAACTTGTGGAGCTAGACATAAGACACACGAGCGAATTCAGGGACGTCATTCTAAAGCTTGGTAAGGAGGGTAAGTTAGATCCGTTGATATGGGTTAGGCCACCGCAGGAAGAACAACAGCAGGGAGGCAGGCGCTCCTTCACCACTATGTGATTTTTACGAGAAATTCACGCAGGAAAATATTCTCGACCAGTTATTTTACCTTTTTATTATTGATGACTGTTGGACTAACGGGAAGCGTTATGCAGGTCAGTGTTAAGATCTAGGTCCCTCAAACAGAAGGAGGGCTAGTTGTTAAACCGGAGGTCATATCCACCCTCTCAAACTCTCAATTCCGTAACCACGATCGGTTTCTTCACGAGTAGATTCAGATCGCTAACATGTCAGATCTCGAGTGCGGGGGGTGGGACTTGAACCCACGCAGGCCTACGCCATCGGGTCCTGAGCCCGACCCCTTTGACCATGCTCGGGCACCCCCGCGCCGCTCGAGGTTGGTGTTTAGAGGCGCTAAGCTTTACTTATGTGTTTCGGTTCGGCGCAGAAGGAAAAGGGCCTGAGAGTTAGCATCTGCTGACTTCCTCCCCGCCCTGGAGGCCGAGGCTTTCCGCCACCTCAACCCCCAATTTTATAAGAGACTTTTCACCTCCTATTTCTCCTTCTTTCTGCTCTCATCTTAAGGTTCAGCTCCTGATCTATTGCCTGTACTTTCGGCCTCAGCTCGTCTATAGCTGGAAGCACCTTAGACTTGAACTCGTCGTCAATAGCGATAGTAGCTATCGTGTCTTCTCCTTGGCTGGAGAGCTTTAACCTCTTGTCTCTCGGGTCACTTTCCAGCAGCTCCAGATATAGGAGTGAAGTGAGATCCTCCTTAAACTGTGGACTTATCAACGAACCATTGGGAAGGGTGGTGAATTGATACTCCACGTCTATTCCTTTCTCCTTTAGAAGACTCAGAAGACTGAGTAACCCCTTCTCCGAAACTGGAGCGATCTGTTTTATTACAAACAAGAGCCTAGCTTTTCTGCGGTCCTCATTTACTACAGTGGGATTTATGACCTGTTTCTTCACTATCTTCAATTCCTTTGACTTTGAAGCGCCCGGTTGTGCGGAAGACAAGCTCTAACCCCTTGATCTCTATATCCTCCCACTTATTACGTTAACGATCTCCCGAGTTGCAGTCTCAGGATCTCTGGCACGAGTAATTGCCGACCCAACGACGTAAATGTTGATCGGTAAATCCAAGAGCTGCTGCACAGAGGACCTGTTTAATCCACCAGCAACTGAGACTAATAGTCCCATTTCACCTATCTTCCTTATTTCGCTAGACATTACACTGGCGTCGACTTTACGACTCTTCTGGACGTCTATACCCACATGAATCCCAACGATATCCACCTCCAGTTCCTTAAGTCTCCTGGCTCTGGCCACGGGATCGGGAACGTTAATCAGGTCCGCCTGTACCAGGATACCTATCTGCTTGGCCTTCCTGACCGCTCCCTGTATTGTGGAATCGTCCATAGCTGCCAAGACTGTCATTACGTTAGCTTGACCCATCCGCGCTATTTCTACTTCTACTTCTCCCGCATCTGCTGTCTTGGTATCGGCTACCACCGGCCTCTCTCCTGCCAGTTTTTTGATTTCCCTTACGGCCCTTACCCCTTCCGCCTTAAGTAGGGGAGTTCCCACTTCTAGCAAGTGAACACCACCACTAATGGAGGCTTCCGCGACCTTCAAAGCGTCCTCGAGTTTCAGGAAATCAAGTGCGACCTGCAAGTTTCTCCTGGAGCTTAACCTCTCCTTCACGTCCATGAAGTCTGAACGAAGTATTCGCTTATAACGGTTGGGGGTAGAAGCGCGTTACACATGAATTTCGTTTGGATTTCGTTATAATGATGTCACTTCTCTAGACCAAAGGTGGGCTCAGCGTAACTCTGTTAGCTCACCAATCGCTCTTATTCTCACATCAAAGCCCACCCTTAAGTATGGGGAATGAGAAATTTAATACATGAAGTTCGGGATGGTGGCGGAGTACTTCGCAAAGCTCGAAGACATTTCATCAAGACTGCAGCTTAGCGCCACTCTAGCGGAGTTGTTCAGGTCCGCCGACAAGGCCGTACTAGATAAGGTAGTGTACTTAATCCAGGGAAAACTGTGGCCTGACTTCCTTGGGATGCCGGAAATCGGGGTTGGGGAGAAACTGTTGATAAAGGCGGTTGCACTAGGTACAGGAAGAAATGAAGGAGAGGTGGAATCTGTCCTCAGAAAAATGGGAGACTTGGGAGAGGTCGCGGCCAGCCTCAAGGGAGGCAATAAGATGGATAGTCTGACTGCTTTCCTAGGGACTAGAGACGAAGGTGAGCTCACAGTTGAAGAAGTCCACGAGAAATTGGCCAAAGTGGCACTTGCTAGCGGAGAAAGAAGCAGGGACATCAAGGTGAGGACATTAGCTGGACTAGTAAAAAGGGCCACCCCGATCGAGGCCAAGTATATTGTGCGGTTCGTTGATGGAAAGCTAAGGCTAGGGATAGGAGACGCCACCATCTTGGACGCTCTGTCTCAGGCATTCGGCGGGTCTAAAGCCGACGTGGAGAGGGCCTATAACTTGAGGGCGGACCTTGGGCAGATAGCTAAGTTGTTGGCCGAAGGTGGAGCGGAGGCCATCTCGTCGGTAAGAGTAACGGTAGGTATTCCAGTTCGTGTGATGCTTGCAGAGAGACTCTCGGAAGCAGGGGAGATAATGGAAAAGGTGGGAGGTAAAGCGTTAGTGGACTACAAGTACGACGGTGAACGAGCGCAAATACACAGAAAGGGACAAACTGTCACCGTTTTCTCAAGGAGGATGGAAAACATCACTTCGCAATACCCAGACGTGGTGCAGTGGGTCAGGGACTACCTTAAAGCAGAGGAACTGATATGTGAGGGAGAAATCGTGGCTGTAGATCCAGCCACAGGCGACATGAGACCCTTCCAAGAACTCATGCATAGGAAGAGGAAGGCGGATGTGTTGGAGGCTACTAAGGAATACCCTGTCAACCTCTTCTTGTTCGATCTCCTCTACCTCGAAGGGGAAGACTTCACTACTAAGAACCAGCTAGAGAGGAGAAGGAAGTTGGAGGAGTTAGTGTCGCAGGAACAAGACAAGGTCAAGGTAGCTCAGAGTATGATCGTGGAAGATAGGGCTAAGTTGGAGGAGTTCTTCTTCAGGGCCATATCAGATGGCGCGGAGGGAGTCATGGTTAAGTCCATTTCTCCAGACTCAATTTATCAGGCGGGGGCGAGGGGTTGGCTCTGGATAAAGCTGAAGAGAGATTACAAGAGTGAGATGGCTGACACTGTCGACTTAGTAGTGGTGGGAGCGATTTACGGAAGAGGTAAGAGGGGAGGAAAATTCAGCTCGCTCCTACTCGCGGCCTACGACGAGGAAACCGATACTTTCAAGACGGTATGCAAGGTCGCCTCAGGATTTTCCGACCAAGAACTGGACCAAATGCAGGAGTTGGTGAGAAAACATGCGATCCCCCATAGACACCCCAGGGTCGAGTCGTCAATTGAGGCAGACGTATGGGTTGAGCCTTCCCTGGTTATGGAAGTGAGAGGAGCTGAGTTGACGCTCTCCCCACTGCACACTTGCTGTCTTAACTCGTATAGGGAAGGGATGGGGATCTCAATCAGGTTCCCTAGGTTCATAAGGTGGAGGGAAGACAAGTCCCCAGACGACGCAACTACTTCGAAGGAAATACTGGAAATGTACAGGAACAGATTGAAGAAGGTCGAGGTCGAGGGAGACGAGTCGGTTTGAGGTGAGAGAGGACGAAGGTCTCGATTCAGAGGAATGGCGCTGTCCTCCTCGGCGAGAACTTCGTTGCCGACGGCCACTATGGCAGACCTTTTCGGATAGTCACCCACTTCCATACGGATCACGTCGGAGAGATCGGAAACAGTGTTAGAGTTTGCCTAGGAGTGATAGGTACACCAACTACGATCAGATTTCTGAATGTCTTGGGATACCGAGTCCCAGAAGCTAAGGCCCTCCCTCTGGACTACGGCAGGTGGATAGAGGTCGATGGAGAGAAGTTAAGACTGGAGAGGGCAGAACATGTAATGGGTGCTGCACAAGTCTTCGTGGAGACTAAGGACGGTTCCTCCATAGTCTATACTGGGGACTTCAAGACCCCAGGCAAGGGTACCCCGATATTGAGCGGAGACGTCCTTGTCATAGAAGCAACCTATGGACACCCTAACATGAGAAGACCCTTTAAAGAGCAAGTGAAACAGGAATTCCTAGATAGGGTAAACGACGCATTGGCCTTAGGACCAGTGAGGGTGTTCGGTTACCACGGCAAGCTACAGGAAGCTATGAGTATGCTGCGGAAAGCAGGAGTCGAAGCCCCGTTCGTAGTGGGTGGAAAGGTGGCGGAATTCACTAGAGTGGCAATGGAAGAGGGCCTCGAGCCTGGAACGGTCTTGACGGAAGACGTTCCTGACTCGTTTGAGGTCATAAAGACTGGATGGTATGTGAGGTTCTCCCACTTCAATGAGTTCAGGAAGAGGACAAACCGTCACACTAACTTCCTGCTCAGCGGTTGGGAGTTCCACACGCCGGTTAAGAAGACAGACAGAAACTCTTACATCGTTGCCCTTAGCGACCACGCAGATTTCGAGGATCTAGTAGAATACGTTTCGGCCTCTAGACCGAATTTAGTGGTGACTGACGGAAGTAGAAGTAAGTACGCTAAGGACCTCGCCAACTACATCAGACGAAATTTAGGAATAAGGGCGGTTCCCATGCCTATCTAACTCAGATGACCATGTTTTCCTCAAGGAGTTTGTGAGTCCTGAACCTCTCTGGAGTGAAAGGTTGGGCGAGGCCATCGATCTTCCCGTCTACTATCATCTTTGCCATTATCTCCCCCGAGAGAGGTGACATCATCATTCCGTGTCCACTGTAACCCGCGTCTATGAACAGTCCCTCTGGCCACTGAGGATCGAAGCCCATCACGTGGGACCTATCGGGAGTCATTTCGTAGAAACCACTCCATCCCCTCATCAAACCTATTCCTTCTATGCCCCTCACCAGATGTCTCAGTCTCTTCAAGTAGGCAAGCATGTTATCCAAGGAGATCGAGAACTCAACGAAACCTTGAACTCCCCTATCTATTCCTCCTATGATCTCACCTTTTAATGTGTGAGAGAAGTAAACTCCAGTCGCAAGGTCTATGACCAGTGGCTTTACTTTAAACTTTACGTCTTCGGTTATGTAGGCCTCCTTCCTCTCTGGGACGATTGGAATGGATAATCCTAGAGAGGATAGGAGCCTAGAAGTCCAGGCTCCAGCCGTTATGAGCACCGTGTCCGCTTGAACTTGGCGTCCTTCAACAACTACGCCCTTCACTTTACCCCCCGATGAAAGCAACTGGGTCACCTCTCCACTTAGGAAGGTGTGAACTTTCCTAACCTCCTCATAGTAGCTGAGTGTGAGGTAATCGTGGTGGAAGGATCCCGCCAACGGACCAAAGTAACACTCTCCCAAACCTTCCTTGAGGAAATTGAAATTGTTACAATCCAGATATTTTCCTCCCAAACCTTCTGAGTCCCATAGGTTGGTGCTCCTCCTGAAGCCCTCAGTGGGGCCCTCTCCGAGGATCCACAGATAACCAGTCCTCATGAACATTGTGTTGAACTTCAACTCTTTACTCTCTTTCGAGAAGAACTCCATCGCTTTCCTAGCGAACTCGACGTTCTTTTTGTCGTTAAAGTAAACCCTGTACCTCGAGATGTTCCTGCTGCTAGAACCGTAACCTACACGTTTTGCCTCGATAATCACAACGTTCTTCACCCCCCTCTTCAGGAGGTGATAGGCCGCGCTCAGCCCGTGTCCGCCAGCTCCAACTATCACGATCACGGTATCACCAACGGGGTTAGTGGACTCCTGAAGGTTATGAGAGACTTGCTCCCCATTACGCTCCCCAATAGGAAGGCGCACTGCTTACCTTGACAGCTTCCAGTGCACACTCCTAACGCCCTCTTGACGAACTCGACATCTGAGTCGGCCCGCATGTACTCAGCCACATCCTCATACGTCAAGTCCTCACACTCGCAGATGTATCCTCGTACACCGAAGATGTAAGGAGAAGGGCTGCTCTCCCAATTTCCTCTGTAGTAGTCCAATAGATACGACTCGGTCTCTCTCAACGACTCGACAAACTGATCTATATCTCCCATCGCCGCATGGGCACTAAGTGCAGAGGTTATGGGGTCTGAAATCCCCCTAGCCCCTCCAAGTAACAGCGAATTCCCATTCCTTCCCACTAGATCGTGATTAGGCAAGTAGACGTGAGTCTTAGAGTAGAACGTGTAGGAAAGTCCGAAGTTGGCTGGAGCCTCCAAGCGAGGTTGTCTGACGACTCCGTAAATTAAGGAGTCCGCTTTAAACTTAACACCATCAACCTCCACAGAACTAACTCTGGTCCTGCCTAACGCTCGGAGCGATTGTGCCGGTATTATCTCTACCCCAACTGTCTGGGCCTCCTCTAGGACCCTCCTGGAGAAGAACGCCGCCCCCCTTCTGTGAATTACCTTACCTCCTACTAGAGAGGCCGCCCTCAACACGTCGTCTGAAGAGCCTACGAAGAGCGGGTTCTTGAACCATTCTTTAGCCTTCAAGTACAACCTTACCGAAGCAACTCCAGGAAGATCGTTCCCAGGGAAGAGAGGTGGGACGAACCTAGAACCATTGGCAAAGGCAACGTTCTTGGCCCTCACTACAATCGTTGCTGACCCAGACTGCACCACGAGCCCCTCGTCGAACCTACCCTTGTACTCCCCCATGATTATGTGCTCCGAAAACTGTTTGACTACGCCTTTCAGCTCCTCCAGCAATGGCTTCCCCACCCAAGGAAGAGCTGCCTCTCCTAGTACGTCTCTGGCGACCAATACTCCCCCGACTCTCTTCAATAGAGAAAGACCAGCAGTTCCACCTCCAATCACTAACCAGTCGACGTCGAGCTTACGCACTTCATGCTCTCCATCAAGTCTCGAATAGTGGGACGGAACGTTGAAACTTAGAGAGTATCTCTCTAAAATTGAGGGGAAGAACCTGAGTGTCCTCCAATGGAGGACCTTCCTCCTCATCCTCAGCCTGAGAATAGGCCTTGATGATCTTACCCCCTCCCTACATAGGTTCACCCTACGGCCCTCCATCACCTCTTCAGTGTAAGGAAGTCCAGGTTCGCAGTCCCTAACACTCCTAGGCCTTCCGTGAACCTTACTATAAACTACTGGAAGGGGCATGGGGGAACCAGCGCTATCAGGTTAATAGGACTTCCATAAGGACCCTTCCATCAGATCTATTATTGTTCACCCCAAGTACACGGCAGATGGTCGGAGCGACGTCGACTATCTTAGCGTCTTTAACTCTAACTCCCTTCCTAATCTTGTCTCCCATGGTCAGGAACACACCGTACATGTCCTCTCCCCTATAATAACCGTGGTCTCCTGTTATAGTCCTGTAGGGCTTCACAGATTCCAAACCTTCCTCCCTAAGCGTGCTAGAGATCGAATACCCCTCTCCCACCGTCAGAAACACGTCTGCTCCCC
Source organism: Sulfodiicoccus acidiphilus (assembly GCF_003967175.1). Lineage (NCBI taxonomy): Archaea > Thermoproteati > Thermoproteota > Thermoprotei > Sulfolobales > Sulfolobaceae > Sulfodiicoccus > Sulfodiicoccus acidiphilus. Next base: position 859,722 of record NZ_AP018553.1, read on the forward strand.
TGTCTTCAGCCGGAACCTCTGTCGACACTATGCTCACAAACACCTTCTCACCGGTCTCTGGATCCCTGAGGGCATCGAGATGCTTCACGATGTAACGTACCAGCTTGGGGAACTCAGTTTTACTTACTACACCGTCCTCCTCTCTACCCTTTAGGTTGATCCTTAATACTCCACCTCCGCCGTAATACGCCTTAGTTCTACTCCAATCTATTCCCCTTTCTCCCGTCTTGAGGACGTTGATATCCCTCAGCAACGAATTGACATTAACCCTCTTCCTGACCTTAACAACACCGTGGTCGGAGACCACGAAGATAACGTCGGCTAAGCCCAACTGGGACCCCACGAATCTGTCGGCCATGCGATAGGCCTCGACAACTAATGTGAAGGCGTCATCAACGCCATATAGTAGATGTTGCACGTTGTCAATAGTAGGGAGGTAAGTGGAGGCGAAGTCCCACTCACTTCTCCTCAAGACGTAAGAGGTGTAGGAAAGGAAGAAGTTGAAGGAGAGTCTAACTGTCTCCAAGTATTCCTCGAAGCTTATAAGGCCCTTCTCCAACGACTTGTAGTCACCGTCTAACAACATACCCTGCTTGCGGGACACCTCTTCCCATACTGCCGAAGCCAAGTCGGGATCGTTGCTCCACTCGCCCGTGGTGAAGGACGCTGGGGAAAAATAAACGTCCTCGGCCCTCGCGTGCAGGAACGTGATTCCCTCCACTTTCGATTTCCTGTATGTAGCTGAGAAGGCGATAGGGGAGGACCACTGCCCATTCTCTAGCTCCACCGTTCCTTTACCGTCTCCACTAGGGAAAGAGATCGTGAACTTCCCTCCTTCCTTAGAGACCTCCCAAGTTACCCCCGCGGCTTGGTTGGAGCCCACCTTGAGCACAGTCCCCTCGCTGAGCTCCTTCGGCCTGGCCCTGTAAGGATCCATCAAGGTGAGGCCTGGCAACTTCCACTTATCGGGCAGGGCCTGTGGAGCAGAGGTTATGAGTACCTTCAGCCCCCTCTTTGACAAAGTCGCCCAGATGGGATCCACCTTGAGCGACTCGCTGGAGAACGCAGACACTGCCCTTTGAATTCGCCTTCCCTTGACGAATATCTTAGGAGAGATCACGCCGTGAACCTCTGGACCGAATCCCGTGAACAGGGAGGCCAACGCGACAGGGGTGAGGGAAGGGGTGCTACTAGTCAAAGGTCCATAGGCTCCTTCCTCGATCATCCTACTGAACGTGGGTAACTCGCTCCTCAGCCTCTCCATGACGTGAAAGGAGGCACCGTCGAGCACTACCATGAGTGCCTTCAAGGGAAGTCAGCCCTGCCTCATCTTCCTCTCCACATCCTCGAACACTCCCTTAGTAGAGATCAAGTTCGTGTGGCTCCTCTTAATCTTCCCCTTGTCGTCGAAGCTCACCGCGAATTCGTACAGTCCCCAAGGCGTCCTATACCTACCAAAGCAGTCGTGTCTCTCCTTTCTTCCTTGGTAGAACATTATCTCGACAGTCTCTGGAATCACGTCCGGTTCTATGTCCCTCAGCACCTTGAGTAATAATGCCTTCACCCTGTCCTCCATTTCCTCATCTCCTCCAGTACCCTCCTCAATCCTTGCACGTCGTGTTCCTTAGCCTCTAAGAATGTCAACCCCCTCGACGTGAGGACCTTGGAGGTCTCCGGCCCTATTGAGATTACCGCAGTTCCATTGGGAATTGAATCCGCTACAAGGGAGGCAATAGTGGAGCTAGTTAACACAACCGCATCGACTTCTCCGGAAGCCAACACCCTCTTAGCCGCCTCGACGCCCTCGCTCAGCACGACAACCGTGTAGTTCTTGACCTCCACGTAATTAACCTTACCGGCTAGCTCTCTGACAAGTGAGTCCGAGGCGGTGGAGCTTCTAAAGGCAATCAGGCTCCTAACTCCGTCGGACACGGCCGTCCTGACCATCGCCAGAGTAGTGTACTCGGAGGGGACTCTGACGCTATCCATCCCCAATTCTTTCGCAGTGGCCGGTCCTACGGCGTAAATCCTTTTCCCTTGAAGGAGGGATCTATCTCTGAAACAACGAACTGCGTTGACGCTAGTGAAGGCCACAGCCTCGAAATAGCTCAGTTCTGAGGCTGAGTATGGAAGGCAACGCAGTTCTATGACCGGTAGGCTGATGGCTTCGATCCCGTCGATAGATGGGATCTCCCTTCCCTCAGGCCTCAGCCAAAGCACCTTCACTTCTCATAGCCTCCAATAACTTCCTACCAAGTTCCCTCCCCGCGTAGGTTGGATCTGCCCTGAAGGTACCCTGTACTGACACTTTCAGGTATGGGGTAATGTAAGTGGCCACTCCCCAGAGCGAGTTTCCCTCAACCCTGAACAACACGCCCACAGGGAAACTACATCCCCCTCCCACTATTCTCAACACCTCCCTCTCTGCCTTCACCTCAGTCCAACTCTCATCGTCCAATACGGTCTTGATCTCTTCCGCACCACTCCAATTTGACCTGCCCACCACTGCGATCGCCCCTTGATTCGCCTCTGGAGCTAGCTCCGTGGGATCTATGACGAAGTAGTTAACGTGCTCTCCCAACCTAGCCAGAGAGGCCTCCGCCAAGATTAAGGAATCCACCTCCCCCTCTCTGTACTTTCTGAGTCGAGTGTCGACGTTCCCCCTAATGGGTACCACTCTGAGGTCAGGTCTCAGGAAACGAACGAAGTTGGCCCTGCGTTCACTACCTGTGCCTACCCGAAAACCACCCTCGACATCCCTCAAGGAACGGGGTGAGACGAAGACGTCGAAAGGAGTGTCCCTCTTTAGTACGCCTAGTACAGTTAGCCTTGGGTCGATCTCGGTAGGTAGGTCCTTCATGCTGTGCACTGCCAGGTCAGCTTCCCCCCTAATCACCGCAGAGTTGACTTCGGCCTCGAAGGCCCCTCGACCTAAGGACCTCAAAGGTGTATCCGGTGCTAGGTCTGCCCGGGACTTCACAGGCACGAACTCCACATCCAACCCAAGAGATCGCAAGGCCTCGGAGACTTTCTCGACCTGGATCCTGCTCAATATGCTGCTCCTAGCGGCCAATCTAACCAACTGACCTCACCGCGTTCCTCAGGGCCCTCACGACGAAATCAACGACATCCTGATCGTGTGCGGCAGAAGTGAAGAGTGCCTCGAATTGGCTAGGAGGAATGAAGACCCCTTCTCTTAACAGGCTGGAGTGAAGTCTCAGGTAGGCTTCTCTGTCCGCTTTTCTTGCCTGAGAGGCGTTTCTGACCTCGGAGACTCCTAGGAATACCTGGAACATGCTCCCTACTCTGTTAACCACGTGGGTCAGCTTAAGCGAGTCATCCAAGGAATCGACGAAGGCTTTGGCCGCCCTCTCTGCGACAACATGGTGGTTGCCGTTCTCAAGTTGCTCTATGACTGCAACACCTGCAGCCATTGAAAGTGGATGGGCATTGAAAGTTCCCGCGTTGAATACAGGCCCAGATGGAGTCAGTTGATCCATTATCTCTTTCCTCCCTCCCACCACCCCGATGGGGAAGCCCCCTCCCACTATCTTGCCCAAGGTAGTTATGTCTGGGTTCACTCCGAAGAGCCCTTGGGCACCTGAGATAGAGAGCCTGAAACCTGTGATCACTTCGTCAAAGATCAGTAGGGTTCCAGTACTTGAACAAATCTCCCTCAATCCGCTCAGGAACCCCTTAGAGGGCGGAATGACGCCCATGTTGCCCATCACAGGTTCCACGATAACTGCTGCGTGGTCTTCCTTCGATAGAATCTTCTGGACGCAACTGAGGTCGTTGTAGGGACATACTGAAACTGTCCTCGTCACTTCCTCAGGAACGCCGGCCGACGTTGGAACACCGTACTCGGAGGCTGCGCTTCCCGCATCGATCAATACGTAATCGTGGGCCCCGTGATAATTGCCATCGAACTTAAGCACTTTAGTCCTACCTGTGTACCCTCGAGCGAGCCTCAGGGCGACCATGGTAGCCTCGGTACCGCTATTGACGAACCTCATTTTCTCCATTGACGGGACGTGTCGCCTTATCTTTCTCGCTAACTCCACCTCTGCCCTGCTGGGTGTTCCGAAGAGCCAACCCCTCTCCAATTGTCTTTCCACTGCCCTCCTCACGTAGGGAGGATTGTGGCCCAAGAAGAGGGGGCCGTACCCTAATACGAAGTCTACCAACGCTTTGCCTTCCTCAGTGAAGATGTAGGGACCTTGACCTCCCCTCACGTAGAATGGATAGGGCTGGACCTTGGCCCTTACTGGGCTATTCACCCCTCCCGGAAAGAGACTTTTGGCCACCTCCCAGAGTTCACCGCTCAAAATGGGACACCCTCTCTGAGCCACTTGGCCAACTGTTCCGCGTAGTAGGTGATTATCAAGTCCGCTCCTGCCCTCCTTATCGCCGTGGTGACTTCTAGAACTGCAGACTTCTCGTCTATCCACCCGTTAAGGGCCGCCGCCTTGAGTAGGCTGTACTCCCCGCTGACATGATAGGCCGCCAGAGGGTACTCTGGAAAGCTCTCCTTTACTCTCCTGAGCACGTCGAGGTAGGTGTGGGCCGGCTTCACCATGACAATGTCAGCTCCCTCCTCAATGTCTAGCTCCACCTCTCTCAGAGCCTCTGAGCTGTTGCGGGGATCCATCTGATAGGACCTCCTGTCTCCGAAGGCTGGCCTAGAGAAGGCAGCGTCCCTGAAGGGAGAGTAGAAAGAAGAGGCGTACTTTGCGCTGTAGGCCATGATCAAGGTCTCTTGGAACCCGTTCTCGTCTAGGGCCTTCCTTATGGCCCCAACCACCCCGTCCATCATACTAGAGGGAGCTACCACGTCGGCCCCAGCTTCAGCCTGGCTCAGGGCTATGGTGGCGTGCACCTTTAGGCTCTCGTCGTTGTCCACCCTGTAGCCCTTCTCTTGTCGCTTAACTATCCCGCAGTGACCGTGGGAGGTGTACTCGTCAGTGCACTCGTCAGCGTAGAGTAGCACACTTTCTCCGAAGGTCTCCTTCAAGAGCCTTAGGGACCTTTGTATAACTCCGTCCCTGGCGTAGGCCGAGCTAGCTATGTCGTCCTTATAGGAAGGTACTCCGAAGAGGATGAACTGCTTGAGACCCAGCTCCACGTGTGACTGCACCACCTTGGGCAGATACTCCACCGGGAACCTGACGACACCCGGCATACTCGAAATGGGCTCAGGCTCGGATATTCCATCCCTTACGAAGAGTGGAACTATGAAGTCGTCAATGGACAGGTTCGTCTCCGCCACAGCGTCCCTTACTAACTTACTACTTCTGAGCCTCCTTGGCCTTTGCGTTGGAAACGTCGCCATTGGTTAGAGTGTCCACGAGAAAGTTAATGTAGTTTTCCTGGTTCTCCTTGACCAACTGGGAAATCCTGCTGAAGACCGGCTCCATGGACTTCCTAGCAATGGAGTTAGACATGGCCTCCAACACCTCGACCACTTCGGGGGTGACTTGAATGGCCTTAGAAAGCTCATGAATGGCCCTCTTGACCTCCCTCCTCCTTATGTCCTCAACCCTCCTCATCACCTTCGACACGTACACCTTGGCCTTGTAACTTTGGTACTGTCTGGCGAAGTCGCCAATCTCCTCTTCTATTATGGACTTCGCCTTCTCTATCTCCCCCTCCCTCTGTTCGGCCACCTCCCTAGACACCTCCCTGAGGTCGTCCATGGTGATAACGTTATCCCCAGAGAAGATTGGGGGAACAGAAAGATCCACCACTAGCCTAGCGTGGGGCGCTGTGAGAGAGGGACCAGTGGATGGGTTGGTGACTGCGGCGAAGACCAGTTGATTACCGTCAGTCAAGGCACTTAGAGAGGACCAGTGGACCCCGAGCTTACTCGCCAGTTCCTTGGCCCTCTCTTCCGTTCTGCTGACAACAGTTAACTGCCCCACACCCTCATCCCTCAACATCTTGGCCAACTTGGATCCGACTACGCCTGCACCCACAACGGCGACCCTCAGGTCCTTTAGATCACCGAGCCTCCTCCTAGCGTAATCGACGGCGAGGGAGTAGACCCCGACCTTCCCCCTGGAGATCATCGTCTCCACCCTCACTCTCCTCCCCACTCTTAGGGCCCTCTCCACTAGCATGTGGACCCCGTAGTCGCTAGCTCCTAGGGAACGGCTGTCCTCTAGGCTCTGCCTCACCTGCCTCAGGACGTCGTATTCCCCCACAGCCAAGGAATCCACGCCCGAGCTTACCTCGAAAAGGTGCCTAACTGCTTCCACCCCATACAACACTTTGCCCTCGTTAGATACGTCCCTGGAGTGAACAGCCCTCAGGAAGTCTACCGCGTTTCTCAACTTCGACTCAGGCGATTCGTGGAAGTAGAGCTCGACCCTATTGCAGGTCTGAAGGACTAGGACTCCTCTCCCCACTGCCTTCACAAGTGCCCTCTCCTCGCTGGGCTTAAGGTAGTGGGCGGGAAGTGACTTGAGCCCAACCGTTCTGTAAGTGAAGAGGAGGGCCCCGTAGTTCCTCAGCTCATCCTCAACTCCCACGTTCGACCACCTCCTCAGCCCTCTTTAGGGCCCCCGAGACGTCACCCTTAGCCACCCTTTCCTGAAAGATGGAGTCAGAGAATATGGATGAGTAGAGCTTAAACCTCTTAGATGGGTCACTCACCTTGGACTTCAACATCTTCTTCACCTCGTACATAGCGTCGACCCTGGCCCTCACGTCACTTCCATCTACGACATCCTTCACTAGGTCTAACAGGTACTTGGAACTGAGACTTGACCTACCGTAAGTCGTCACGGCCACCGCAAGCGTTCCGTCGTCGAAGTATATGGGGACTATGAAGTTGGAGTCGGGAGGGGAGGTGGGATCGTTGCACAGCTTCCTCATGGACTTAGCCATAGAACAAACCTTCCTATTGATCTCCTGGTCGTTTGTGGCAGTCACCACGACGTCGAAGTGAGATAAGAACTCCTCGTCCAATTCCCTAGCATCCCCCCTCACTTTGTTCACTTTCATGGACTCGAGTTCAGGAGAGAACTCTAGGCTGTATACCGTGACCTGTGCGCCTAGCTCCGAGAACTTGGAAGCCCTCTTAGTCCCCACCTTCCCTCCACCTACAACCAGCACCCTCATGTCCTTGACGTCAACGAACAGGGGCAGCAACTCCACCAACGCATCACCCATGTTGGGGGACTAGACTTTATATAGATTTTCTAAAAACTGCAAAGCCGAGTTAAAACCACTTATCCAACCCAGATTGCTTGGAGGATCCCTTTAGTTCGCTCATCGCCCTCTCCATTCTCGACAGGGCGCTGGCAACCCTCTCCTCGTTAAAGTCGTGTTCCTCTACTAACAACCTCAACACTGACTCCCTATCCACCTCCCCTAGGTTCAGTTCGCCCTCTACATCCTCCACCCGAGGATTCAAGAAGGCGTCCCTGAGCTCCCTCAGGTCCACCCCGAGATCGCTCAGGTCAAGTTCCCCCGCTCTTGCCGCCGCCTCAAGCGAGCCGTACTTCTTCACCAGGGAGTAGGCCCTCTTGGGGCCGAAGCCTCGCACCCCCTCTGGGTCGTAGTCCGTGCCAACGAGGAGGGCCACGTCTATCAGCTGCTCCCTGGTGATCCCGAGCTCCCTTAGCATATTACTCAGCTCCAAGATCTCAGGTTTGATCTCCACGTAGACTTCCTTGTTAGGCAACTTCCTCCTTCCAGTTACGGTGAGGTTCCTAATCAACCTCTCAGCACCGAAGAGGAGGGAGTCGTAGTCCTGACTGCCAACCGCCCAACTCTTTCCTTGGATGTGAATGTGAGCAGCCTCGGCCTCCCCTTCAGCGGGGGCCTGAACGTGAGGAACTCCCATAGCCTTCAGAAGCTCCTTGGACTGCCTAACCATCTCGTCGGTGAGGTAGGCCGAGGCCGCTGCGTATTTCCGCTGGGATTGAACGTCCCCCCTCTCCTTGGCTTTCTCGTACTTTAGCTTGGCCTCCTCCTTCACTTGCCTCCTCCTCTCCAACTCCCCTCGCTTCATCTCGGGTGGCTTGCCGTCAAAGACGTAGATGGGAGTAACCCCCTCCTCCAGCAGGTTCACTGTCCTATAGAACAGCCCACTGAGGTGACTTGTGACCCTTCCCTTCGAGTCGACTAGCGGAGTCCCGTCAGGTTGCCTGATGGCTGCCAGGAATTGGTAAATCGCGTTATACGCGTCGATGGAGATCTTCTTGCCCTTCAATTCCCTGAGGGAGATCTCCTTCCTTACTCCCTCAGCTAGATCCCCTAAGTCTACTCCTATTCCTTATCCCCCAATAGGGAGATCATGCGCACGTCCTCCTTTATGAGGGTTACTGATATGAAGCCCCTTATCTCCAAGCTCATGAGAGCTCTTAAGAAATCGGAGAAGGAAACTTGCGTAGTGGAGCTCTTCACTACGTCGGCATAGAGGTCCTGATCCCTCACTGATGTTCCCATCTTCCTCAGTCTTTCGAGGACCAAGTAATGAAGCGGGACTTCCCTCCACATGCTCTCACGCGAAGGTGCTCGGCTTCACTACCTGCTTGGGGAGTTGCTGCCTAGCCCTTTCGAACCACGAGGCGTAGAACTGCGTCATCTCCTGAGTTATTGAGGGCTTCACCTTCCTCATGGCCTCCATGAAGTGAGTCCAGTTTACCTTTAAGTCCTCAGCCCTTATCCCCTTTCTGAGGCCTTCCCTTAGAGCCACTAGCCCAGCCTCTCTAACTAGGGCAGCTATGTCAGCTCCAGTGTAGCCCTCGGTCTTCGCTCCCAAGTCGCTTAAATCTACGTCGTTGGCCAGGGGCACTTTGCTGGTGTGGACCTTCAATATCTCCGTCCTAGCATCCCTATCGGGAGGTGGCACAAGTATCATCTTCTCGAACCTCCCTGGCCTGAGGAGCGCTGGGTCAACTATGTCAGGCCTGTTAGTTGCAGCTATGACAGCAACGTGCTGCATCTCTTCTATTCCGTCCATCTCAGCCAGCAACTGGTTCACCACCCTCTCAGTCACTCCCGAGTCGTAGCCCGCTCCCCTCATTGGAGTTATGGCATCTATCTCATCGAAGAATATCACAGCTGGAGCGTACTGCCTTGCCTTCCTGAATATTTCCCTTATGGCCTTCTCGCTCTCCCCAACCCACTTCGACAGTATCTCGGGGCCCCTGACGGCTATGAAGTTGGCCCCACTCTCCGTGGCCACCGCCTTGGCCAACATGGTCTTACCCGTCCCAGGTGGACCGAAGAGGAGGATGCCCCGGGGCGGCTCTATGCCCACCTTCTCGTAGTAGTCTGGGAACTTCAGGGGATACTCCACTATCTCCCTCAGCTCCTGCTTGGCCTCCTCCAGTCCACCTATGTCGGACCACTTGACCTCGGGGACCTCTATATATATCTCCCTGAGTCCACTCGGCACTATCTCCTTCATGGCCTTCATGAAGTCGTCCATCCTCACCTCCATCTTCTCGAGGATCTCGGGCGGGATCTTGTCTTGGGAGAGATCTATTTCTGGGAGGTACCTCCTCAACGTATTCATGGCTGCCTCCCTCACTAAGGCCGACAGATCGGCACCAGTGTAACCGTGAGTTATGTCGGCCATCTTCTCTAGGTCGACGTCCTTGGAAAGCGGCATGTTCCTAGTGTGGATCTGTAGTATCTCTAACCTCCCCTGCTTGTCGGGGAGGGGTATCTCTATCTCTCTATCGAACCTCCCAGGCCTCCTCAGGGCTGGGTCCACCGCCCCCGCCCTGTTGGTGGCTGCTATAACTATGACGTTACCCCTACTCTCAAGGCCGTCCATGAGAGTAAGGAGCTGAGCCACAACTCTCCTCTCGACCTCCCCTATCACTTCGTCCCTCTTGGGAGCTATCGCGTCTATCTCGTCTATGAATATGATGGCGGGAGCGTGTTTCTTGGCGTCCTCAAATATCTCCCTGAGCCTCTGTTCGCTCTCACCGTAGAACTTGCTCATTATCTCGGGGCCGTTTATGGAGGTGAAGTAAGCCTCAGTCTCGTTGGCCACCGCTTTCGCCAATAAGGTCTTCCCTACTCCTGGAGGACCTATGAGCAGGATCCCCTTGGGTGGCTCTATGCCCAACCTCTTGAAGAGTTCGGGGTGCCTCAGGGGGAGCTCCACCATCTCCCTGACTTTGTCTATTATGTTCTTCATGCCCCTATGTCCTCATAGGTTATCCTAGGGAGCCTAGTCTGCTCTATCGGCTTCTCGGATATGGTTATACTAGTCTCGTCGTTAGCTATCACCACTCCGACCGGCTTAACCTGTATTACAGTGAACGGTATGGCCTGCCCCAGAACTGGAATCAAGACGGTGTCTCCCTCAACCATGGGGTAGTCCCTCAACTTCTTCTTGACGTAGCTGACGAAGCCTGGATCGACCGTGATGGAGAAGTTGGAGGGAGCTAGCTTTACGAAGCTGGCTGGCCTGACCTGGGCCTTCCTCACTACCACTCTGTCCCCTATGCTAACTCCAGCGTTCTTCCTTGTTATCCCGTCCATTCTTATGACGTCCATCCCTGCGTCCTCGCTGGCGTTTGGCCAGGCTATGGCCGCGGTTTTCCTAGTTCCCTCTATCTCCACCACGTCCCCTGCGGTGACCCCTATTGACGCCAGGAGATCGGTGTCTATCCTAACCTTACCCCTACCTACGTCCTTCTGTTTCGCCTCGAGGACCCTGAGCTCGAGCTGCCTCCTCTGTGGCTGTCTCTGCTCCTCAGAACCGCTCGCCATGGTAATCTACTACTATCTCTCGGAGAGGAGGTTATTAGAACTTGCTATGAGGGGTTTAACCCCAAAAATTCACTGTTTTGAAGTGAGGGTGGAGGAGTGGGGGAGTTCTGGGAACTTCTCCTTCATGCGTTGTTCCGCTATCACGGTTGCCTCGCTCAATATCTGCCTAGCCTCGGGGCTCGAGACAGCGTAACCGTACCCTGAGCCGGTGAACTCACCCGCGCTCAACACGACGTCGTTTAGTCCCTCCCCCAACTCCGAGAGCTCCAGGGAGAGTTCGGGCATCATGCCCCTTATGGAGTTCTTGAGTTCATTTATCACACTCACTACCGGCCCTAGGCCCACGAAGACGTCCGCGAACTCACCTATCGTCTCTAGCCTCAACTGCACCTGTTCTAGGGCGATCTGTGTGACTAAGAGCTGTTTAGACATCTTCCGCAGTTCGGCGACCTCGTTAGCGTATATGGATGCCCTCTGACTGTCCTTGCTCATCTGCGCCTCCACTACCCTCTCGAAGAGCACCCTGTCCCTCTCTTGCATCCTAGATATCTGAGTCTCCAATCTGCCTATCATGGTCTTCAGCTTGTACTGAGCGTGCACCAGCCTATACTTCAGGGGCTCCTTGTTCTTGAAAGCCCCTCTGACCCTCTCACCGAGGGAAGGTTCGTCACTTCCTGCCCAATACCTCTGGAAATCCTTGCCCAACATACGCAATGTCTATCTTATATCACGGAACTTAAAAGGGGGTTCCCACGGTAATATCCGATAGGCCGCCCAGGAAACCTGGAGGACCCCTTCGTTCTTGGAAAGAGGCTCATCTGTTAGTCACCTCTAGGAGTTCCACCACGCTAGGGTCTTGTAGCCAGTCGACGCTCCTGCACTCTCCTTCCTCAAAACGCCTTATTACTTCCTGTACTGTGACATTACTACCATCGACCACACAAACCTTCCTAAAACTCTCCCAAGCTTCGGCCTCAACCACTCCTAAGGCCTCGGCTTCTACGTTCTCCATCACTTTACTCTCCGGCCACCCCCTGTTCGACAAGTCCCTGTAAACTAGGAGCGGGTGCCTCCTCAGGACGAGGACTTCGTCCCCTTCCACCATGGATGGATATATGGACTCCACCACTGCGTCCCTTCCACGCAAGTACATAGAGAGCTCGGCTCTAGTCCTCTCCTCGTCCACCAAATAGCTTAAGCTTCCCTGGTCGAAGGAGGTGTAAAGTCCTCGAGAGACGACGAAGGAGGAGAGGGAGACGTACTCGGCCCTTCTCCTTTTGGCCAACTCCGTGGCCACGGCGGTCTTCCCAGTCCCCGGAGTGCCGCTCACCACTAATATCATACGAGGAGGAAAAAGGTCTCCGCCACAAATAAGACTACCGAGACCGTCAATAGCACCATCCTCGTCCTTCCCCTGAACTCGTTCCATAACTCCCTCATTCCGTAGGGAAAGGAGAGGAGCCCAACGACGAAGAGGATCAGTTCCAGCGTCTTCACGTCGACCTCTTTGCTTAGCTCACCTTTTAAGGGCTTCAGCTAAGTATAACAGGTGTTCTCCGAGCTCTTGGACGTGGTGGATAAGCTCAACAAGAACCAAGTGGTGGAGGCGGCCGAGGCCCTGATAAGGTTGGCTAGAGAGGAAGATGAGGCAGCCCTAGTGTGCTCTGAGATGGAACGTGAGCTGATGGACGTCAGGAGGAGGGCGGAACTAGAGGTAGAAGGGGAACTCGGGAGGAAACTTAGGGAAGTGGAGGAGGACCTGAGGAGGCTGAAGCTGAGGAGGCTGAAGCTGCTTACGCTATACGCCGTGCAAGTGCTTAGCAGGGGAAACCCAGTGATAATGAACGTTGCTAGAAGGGACGACATAGATACGACACACACGTACCTCTAACAGCTGCTACACCTAACGAGAGATCCACGTACGTGAACGCTTCCACTATTGAAAATTAAGGCATGAAACTAAAGATCCCGGCACTTCTCGACTTCTCTGAAGTTGTAGAACAATCTACCTTCGTGGCGTATCCTATAAGTGATGCTAGCCCCACTACTGTCCTTCCCCCGATTCGATTGGAAGAGACTGCCCGGAACTGCCCTAGGCATCCCTCTTGCGGGACTTCCGAGGTTCCAGGATGGAGCCCCACCTTCTTAGTTTACACAGCTTTGACCAAGCCATAGAAAATCAAACGAATTCCGCAACGAACCGTGAATCCCAAATCAAACCGATAGCAAACACATCAGTCCACCAGCCCTGTATACATGCGACAAGCGCTTGGTCGTGGGAGGATTTGGCCGTGATAAGCGTAGCTTGGCCCAGCCGCCTAGACTCACTCCAAGGGGGCTGACCCGTTTGGGAGCAGCGGGCTAACCGCTCGGACTGACGCCCTCGCGGCGCACACCCCTGCCCCATCAACCCCCTGTTCTAGAGGAGGGTCCCTGGCCCGACGAGTTGCCCCGCCAGACCAGAACCACCTATTTTCGGGGAGGGTTTCCCACTTAGATGCTTTCAGCGGTTAACCCTCAGGGCGTGGCTGCCCGGCTTTGCCCTACCGGACAACCGGTAGACTAGAGGCCCCGGTACTCTGTTCCTCTCGTACTAGGAGTACCTTCCCCTCAGGTGGTAGGCACCCCCCACCCTTAGAGTCCGACCTGTCTCGCGACGGTCTAAACCCAGCTCACGTTCCCCATTAACGGGCGGGCAGCCCTACCCTTGGGGGCTACTGCACCCCCAGGGTGGGAAGAGCCGACATCGATATAGCAAACCGCGGGGTCGATGGGAGCTCTCGCCCGCGACGACCTTGTTATCCCCGGGGTAACTTTTCTGACATGCCCAGCCCCCACGTGTGGGGGCATGAGCGTTCGCTAGGCCGCGCTTTCGCGCCGAGACCCCGTACTTTGAAGGGTCTCGTCAAGCCGGCTTTTGCCCTTGCACTCCACGGCGGCGTTCTGTACCGCCTGAGCCGACCTTTGGGCTCCCGTGTTATCTTTTCGCGGGAGTGCCGCCCCAGCCGAACTGCCCACCTGACGTTGTCCCTCTGCGAGGTAAGTCGCTCGAACACCCGTGGGTAGTGTTTCACTTTCGGCTCCACCGTCCCCGAAAGGACGGCTTCGACGCCTCCTACCTACTCTACGCACAGGCGACCGAACGACAGCGCCAGGCTGCAGTTAAGCTCCACGGGGTCTTCTCTCGGTGTGGGGGGTTGCGGGACTGTGCACCCACTCTGGGCGTTCACGGGGCCCCTGGCTGGGACAGTGGGGACCGCGTTGATCCATTCATGCGCGCCGGAACTTGCCCGGCAAGGCATTTGGCTACCTTGAGAGGGTCAGAGTTACCCCCGGCCTTTAGCGGAGCTTCGTCCGGTTGGACCCGGATTTCACTTACCGCCAGTGGCCAGGATTCAGCTCCCGTACACACCCTTACGGGCTAGCGGGAACCTATGTTTTTATTAAACAGTCAGGTCCCCCTTGTCACTGCGACCTACTGCGACGTTTCGCGCCGCGGTAGGCACCCCTTATCCCTAAGTTACGGGGCTAATTTGCCGAGTTCCCTAGCCAGGGTTAGCCCCCATACGCCTTGGGCTTCTCACCCAGGGGCACCAGTGTCGGTTCTTGGTACGGGCACGGAGGATCGATCTGCACTCCCTTTTCATGGGGACCGGGGTTCGGGAGAACCCCCCATACGGGAGGCCCATCGCACCTTCGCCCCCTTCTCACCATTACGGTACTCCAGGGGCTTCAGTACTTGGCCGAGGCGGTTACCTCGGTTTCCCTACCCCCATCCGTCAGGAGCACAGCTTGCGTTGCCGCACCTACCTCCGTGGCAGGGGAATATTAACCCCTTTCCCTTTCGGCAACTGCCAATTGGGCGTTGCCTTAGGACCGGCTCACTCCCGGTCGACGACCGTTGCCGGGAAAACCTGGCCCTTCCGGCGAGGGGGATTCTCACCCCCTTTCGCTGTTACTGCCGCCGGGATCTGCACCTGCGACGGATCCAGTGGACCTCACGGCCCACCTTCTGCTCCGCCGTAGCGCCCTCCTACCGATGGGGCTCCAAAGGAGCTCCACCCTTGGGTATCGGCGGCCGGCTTGAGCCCCGACCAGTCTGCAGGGCCCGTAGCCTCGGCGGGTGAGCTATTACGCACTCCTTAGAGGATGGCTGCTGCTGGGCCCACCTTCCCGCTGTCTGTGGCTACGGACGCCCTTGTACGCACTTAGCCGGCACTTTGGGGCCTTAACCCAAGTCTGGGTTGTTCCCCTCTTGCCACCCAACCTTACGCCGAGTGACCCACTCCCCCCTTCTACGGCGCTCGCAGGTTCGGAGTTTTACTGGGAGTCCGGACCTTTCGATCCGAAGCCCCAATAAGTAACTCTACCCCACGAGTAACCTCAGGGGAGGCTGCGCTAAGACGCATTTCGGAGGGAACTAGCTATCACCGGGCTAGATTGGTCTTTTGCCCCTAGGCCAGGGTCAGGGGAACGAATTGCACGTCAGAACCCCTATTCGGCCCTCCACCAGGGTTTCCCCTGGTTTCGGCCTGCCCCGGTCTAGATCGCCCGGTTTCTAGCCTCACGCCAGTGACTTGAGGCCCTGACAGACCCTGCCCCTCACTCGTCGCCGAGTTGCGGGCATTCGGTTTCCCTTCGCCTTCGGGGTTGAACCCCTTAAGCTCGCCACTGACGTGAACTCCCCGGCCCGTGATTCAAGACGAAAGGCGAAACCCTGATCAGGCCCCCACGTACTAAGGGCTCGCGCCCTCCTCCTTACGGAGCCCTCACCTCTTTCGAGCCTCGCCCTGTATCGCCAGACGGTTTCAGGCACTTTTCACCGCCCTCCCGGGCTACTTTTCAGCTTTCCCTCACGGTACTTAGTTCGCTATCGGTCTCGGGAGATATTTAGCCTTAGAGGCACGTGTCCCCTAGATTCCCACCCTCAAACCAGAGGATGGTACTCGGTACGCTGTCACGCCCACTCTCCTTTCGTCTACGGGGCTTTCACCCTCTTCGGCCCCCCATCCCAGGGGAGTTCGACTAGGAGAGTTAGGACGTCCAGGTTTCCCCCGACAGCGCGCCACTACCCCACATCCCCAGACTACTTATCGCAGCCGGGTTCGGTCTGGGCTCTTCCCCTTTCGGTCGCCCCTACTCAGGGAATCTCGCTTGATTTCTCTTCCTTCCCCTACTAAGATGCTTCCGTTCGGGGAGTTCCCCCTCCCACTTGCGCGGGAGTGCCCATACGGGCAGGAAGTCCCATTCGGGAATCCTGGGGTCGACGGCCGCCTGCGCCTAACCCAGGCGTTTCGCCGCTTGCCGCGCCCTTCTTCGGTCCCCGAGCCGAGCCATCCACCGCCTGGCTTGGTGCCCTCTTGGGCTTGAGTCCAGTCGGCTGTTTAGCCCTACGCTTACCACGGCCTCATAGAGCCTATACCTCCTCAACGAGAGGCCTCAGCTCTAAGCCCTTCACCCTCCTCCCTCCCGAAGGGGGGTTGCATAGACTAGAGGAGGAACGGCTTTCACGGGGTTTCCCCAATGGGGAAGCACTGTGAGGTGATCCAGCCGCAGGTTCCCCTACGGCTACCTTGTTACGACTTCTCCCCCTTGCAGGAAAGAAGTTCGACTCCCCACACGAGGCAGGGAGCCTCACCCCTCCCCCGCTCGGGTGGAGCGACGGGCGGTGTGTGCAAGGAGCAGGGACGTATTCACCGCACGTTGTTGACGTGCGGTTACTAGGGATTCCTCGTTCACGAGGGCGAGTTTCAGCCCTCGATCCCAACTGAGGCAGGGTTTAAGGGATTGCCTCCCCCTTTCGGGTTTGGATTCCCGCTGTCCCTGCCATTGTAACCCGCGTGCGGCCCGGGAGTTTCGGGGCATGCTGACCTGCCGTGGCCCCCTCCTTCCTCCGGCTTAAACGCCGGCAGTCCCCTTAGTGTGCCTCCGATCCGGAGACCAGAGTAGCAACTAAGGGTGGGGGTCTCGCTCGTTGCCGGACTTAACCGGACATTTCACAACACGAGCTGGCGACGGCCATGCGCCTCCTCTCCGCGAGTCTGGCAAGGTCGTCAGCCTGGCCGTCATTCTGCGGTCTCCCCCGGTGAGATTCCAGGTGTTGACTCCAATTGAGCCGCAGGTTCCACCCCTTGTGGTGCTCCCCCGCCAATTCCTTTAAGTTTCGGCCTTGCGGCTGTACTCCCCAGGCGGCGGGCTTAAAGGACTTCCCTGTTGCACCAGGTGGACTCCAAGCCCACCTGACACATAGCCCGCATAGTTTACGGCCGGGACTACCCGGGTATCTAATCCGGTTTGCTGCCCCGGCTTTCGCCCCTCACCGTCGGGCGCGCTCTAGCTGGGCGCCTTCGCCACTGGTAGTCCTCCTGGGATCTACGGATTTCGCCCCTACTCCAGGAGTACTCCCAGCCTCTCTCGCCCCCTAGCCCGGCAGTATTCGCACCATTTCCGAGGTTGAGCCCCGGCCTTTAGACACGAACTTACCGGGCCGGCTACGGGCGCTTTAGGCCCAATAAAAGCCCAGACCACTCGCGGAGCTGGTATTACCGCGGCGGCTGACACCAGTCTTGCCCCCCGCTTATTCCCCCACCTTTTTAGAGTGGGGAAAAGCCTCTAACGAGGCACTCGGAGTAGCGCCATCACGCAAACGCGCATTGTGGACGTTTCGCGCCTGGTGCACCCCGTAGGGCCTGGGCCCTTGTCTCAGTGCCCATCTGGAGGCTCCCGCTTTCACGGCCCCTACCCGTTATAGGCTTGGAAGGCCTTTACCCTTCCAACTACCTGATGGGCCGCAGCCCCATCCTGAGGCACCCTTGGACAGTAGCCCAAGGGCCTTTCGGCGAGGGGACCTTCCAGTACCCCTCACCTATCGGGAATTATCCCCAGTTTCCCGGGGTTATTCCCGTCCTGAGGGCAGGTTAGCCACGTGTTACTCAGCCGTACGCCACACCTCCTTGACCCGGAGGTGTAGACTCCCATGGCTTAGCCCTACTCCGATAGCGGTCTGGTCCGGCAGGATCAACCGGAATTGGTGGGGAAACCCTCACGTGGCCATTCCTCCCCCATCAGACGTAAGAATTCCGCAGTTACCACCGCGGGGAGCTTACGTCCTCACATCGCCGGCAACCTTGATTGTAAGGTGCCTATCGGCGAAATAACCTTATGCACCGAACCCCATATAAAATTATCCTCGTAATGGTACGGACTTAGAACTCCTTCACCTGAAGGTAGAGAGGACTTGGTTTACCTACCTCCTCATTAACGAAACGTTTAAGAGCGACTGTCTTCCCGTATCCCTTTTTTCCACGAGGAACCGCTCCACATGACTTCGTCAACGCCTTCCTTCAAGTTGACCCATAGAGCCATGACAAAGAGTAGAGAAGATAGTCTGTTTAGATACTTCACGTAGACTCCCTGAAGAGAACCCTCCCTAGTCACCCTCACTAGGGACCTCTCTGCCCTCCTGCACACGGACCTAGCTAAGTGTAGAGTGGACGCGCCGATGTTCCCACCTGGCAGGACGAAGTTCTTAAGCTCCGGCACCTCGTCAGCGAATTTCTTCAAAGTGAGCTCCAACCTTGTTACCCTGTCCTCCCCGAAACCCAACGGAAAGCCGGCCAGCTCGGAGGAGATTGCTAGGATCTCCGATTGAATAGGTAATAGGAACGACCTGAGCCTAGGGTAAATTGAAGCCGCCAGTCCCAAGACAGAATTCAACTCGTCTAAGTCCCCAAGGGCCTGGACTAGCGCGTCGTCCTTCCAGAGTTCTCCGGCCGAAGGTACCTTAGTCCTCCCTCCGTCGCCCGCACCAGTATACCACACTTAGTCCACCTTTGTACCAATATTCCTTCGGAGAGCCTCCTCGTACACGAGGAGGGCCGCCGCCAAATCCTGTGCTGCCACCCCTACTGACTTGAACACCGTCGGCCTACTAACTCTCTGGCCCTTTAGAAGGGCTCCTAACTCCACGATCGGTTTGCCCAGTTCTCTCGCTTTCAAGTAGTCTCCGCTTTCTGCCTCTACCGCCTCTATCGAATCCACTAAGACGGTGGACGCCCTCTTGAGCACGTCGTCGTCCAGTTCCCTAGAATCAAGCGTGTGAGCGCCAACGCTTGAGATGTGAAAGTCGTCCCGAAGTAAGGAACCCCTGACTACCGGGGAAGTGGAGGAGGTGGCAGCGTAGATGACGTTGGACTGTCTCATTAGTTCCTCCAACGTTACCGCATCTGCGCCTAACTCTGAGGCTAGTTTAACGTGGCTAGTCCTGGCAGTGAAGAGGAATTTGTCTACCTTGAGGTATCCAGAGGCCACCGCGTAGTGGTACCTAGCCTGAGTGCCAGCCCCCACTATGCCTACCGTACCTACACTCCTTCCTACTACTAGTTCCGTGGAAAGGACACTAGCCGCAGCCGTCCTCCACGCCGTGAGAGTGGGTCCGTCTATAACGGCGAGGGGAAGGCCATTCTTGGAGGAAGCCAGCACAACTAGGCCGTTTATGGTAGGGAGTCCACGAGACTTATTTCCCTCTATAACGTTTACAAGTTTAACGGCGAAAACGTCTGGACCGTAGGAGTGCATCAATCCCCACCAATTGCCCTCCACAGTGAACACCTGCCTCTTTGGCTGTGCCACCTGCTTGTCTATCAACCACGAGAAGGCTACCTTCGCCGCCTCTACGGCCAACTCAGGAGTCATCAACAGGTCCACGTCCCTAGGGCTGATGAGAAGCACAGTAACATTGAGCAGACGTCCCTTTTAGGCGTAGTGTAAAAAGAAGGGTATGTGAAGCTGCAGCTAGGGAGCTGTCCTCGAGGAGTAGAGCCCCTCTCTGCCTTCATAGAGGCGTTACGGGCGGCTGGGGCCTCAGAGAACACTGTGAAGCTCTACTCCACCGCTGTTAGGGAGTTCCTCGAGTTCGTTGGGAAGGAGGTCGAGAAGGTGACCCAAGCGGACGTCAACGCGTGGATGGCCGAGATGGTAAAGAGAGGGGGGAGATCTAGCACGATAAGATATTACGTCATCGCTGTAAGGAGATTCCTCGGTTGGGCGTCAGTAGACGTGAGGCCTCCAGTCCCGAGGAGCAGGCCTAGGAAGGTGAGGGCGTTGACGCCTGAGGAAATAGAAAGGTTGAGGGCTATTGCTAAGGGGGAAGACGCTGTCGTACTTAACCTCCTCCTGGATACCGGCCTCAGGGCCAAGGAGCTTCTCTCCCTCACTAGGGAGGATATCGACTTGAGGGGAATGACGATAAGAGTGAGGGAGACTAAGAACGGTGAGGAGAGGGTGGTATTCTTCACAGAAAAGACCAAGAGTCTCCTCGAGGATCACTTGAAGAGGTGTAAGGGGAGGCTCTTCGACTTAAGCTACCAAGGGCTGTATAAGAGGTTGAGGGAGCTAGGAAGGAGGGCTGGAGTAGAGCTAAGGCCGCACCTGTTGAGGCACACCTTCGCCACCAACGCTGTCAGGAAAGCCATGCCCCTCCCGGCGCTCCAGGCCATAATGGGACACAGGGACATAAAGACAACACAGGTTTACCTCCATTTGGTGAACAGGGACCTGGAGGAGGCATACAGGAAGTCTTTCGCTGAGAGTCAGAGCTGATGCATAGAAAGAGGCCGAATCTTAAGAGGACCTACTCAGAAGGACCTACCGGTGAACCTCCACCTACCCATCTCCCACACGTAATGGGCTAGGTCTCTTATATCATTGAACATGGATGTCTGAAGGTGAAGGTACTCAAACCTGGCTGCATCCAGCAACATCTTGGATTGGAGGTCCTTCACAGTTGAGCTAGACATTATACTCTCTAAACGCTCTCTACTCAGGTTCCCCACCACTACTCCCTCCATGTCGTCTGGATAAGGAAGATCTCCGTTGGGATAGATAGTTATAGAATAGCTGGTCAGTCTTTTGGGCCTCCGCTTCGCCACTAGGGCCTCTATGAATCCCCACGAGTTGTTGAGGACAGATCCGTACCTTCTCTTCAAGTCGCTAAGAACCTTGTATAATTCCATTGGATCCGGAGCTAACTTAACCTTAGAGGTAGGGTAGTCTACAGCTGGAAGTACCAACAACTTGTACCGGCACCTCTGTACTGCTTTCACTTTATCCTCTAGCCTGTTCAGGTTGTGTTTCGTCACGACAGTCTGCACGTTGACCTTTAATCCGTACTGCCTCAACTTGCAGAGGTCCTCCAACGCCTTCACGTTCCAATGATATTCATCAATGGAGTAGTGCACAAAGTCTACAACCTCTCCGACCTTGGAGAGGAACGTCTCGTCCGACATTCTGTAGCCGTTCGTGGTGAGCATCACATAGAGGGAGCCGTCGTGGGCATACCTAAGCAGTTCCAGGATGTCCCTACGGGTTGTAGGCTCACCTCCTTCGAACGAGATGACAACAATTGAGGATCTCCTGATGTTATCTATTATCCGTTTCACAGTCTCGGTGTCGGCCTCTCCGAGGGAACCATCGTAGTAGCTTGGACTACAGAACGTGCAGCGCAAATTGCACCTTGAGGTGACCTTGAAAGTGGCATACGCTGGCCTGAAGTTATCCCCTAAGAGCTGAGTCCTTAGGAACCAAGATAGTGCCTTTAGGTCTCTATTCATTCTTCATCCTCTCTATTAGCCTTACGTAGTCGAGTGCGTTCTCCTCTATGGCCTTCACGTCCTTTTCATTGACTTTCCTGACCACCTTCGCGGGAACCCCTAGGGCGACGCTGTAGGCCGGCACCTCCTTTCCCTCGGGGATAAGTGCTCCAGCTCCAATTATGGAATATTCCCCTACCTTACTCCCGTTGAGGAGGATGGCACCCATTCCCACTATGACGTTAGAGGAGACGTGAGCCCCGTGAATCACGGCGTTATGTCCTATCGACACCCTGTCTCCTATGTAGACCCTGAAGCCTCTGTCTGTGTGAACAGTTGAACTCTCCTGCACGTTGCTCTCTCTTCCCATGTATATGGAGTCGTTGTCTCCTCGAAGCACTGCGTGATGCCATACGCTGCTTCGTTCATCCACCTCAACATCCCCCACTAGATAGGCAGTGGGGTGAACATAAGCGTCCCTGACCCTCGGCATCTTCCCTAGGAAAGGTTCTAGTGGCATAGGTAACGTTACTAAGTCCTTTTCTTTAATTTTGCTATGAAGAACCCCCGGTTCCGTGAGTCTGTGGATGAAAGCGTAGTAGATACTCAATTTCGAATCGAGGATCGTCGATGACTTCCTCGTTCTCTAACATAGTTACTGTGCAGGTGGAGTAAACTAGTTCGCCACCAGGTCTGAGAACTCTGTAAGCAGCTTCAATGAACTGCCTCTGATAGTTGTGCAGTCTCAGGAGCTGGACCCCGTCCTTCTTATCGTATAGCTTGGGTCTCAGTCCTAAAGCCGAGCACGGTGGGTCGACTAGAAGCTTGTCCACCCCCCTGAGGCCTGTCTCCCAAAGGTAGCGGGAGTCGTATCTGAGGAGCGTCGCCTCAAGTCTCAGTCTAGCCAGAGCTTCCATCACCTTGTTGAGTTTAGACTGAGTCCTATCTATACCTATGACCCTAGCGTGGGGCTCCAACTGAAGAATGTGTGTGAGCTTACCACCGGGGGCCGCGGTTGCGTCTACAATCAGCTCCCCTGGCCTAGGGTCCAACACGTGCGCCACGAACTGAGAAGGCTTTCCCTGCACGTAAATGAGCCCGTCGGAGAACCACCGTGTCTCCCGCAAAGACGGAACATCGCAGAGCGATTTCTTTACCTCGACTACAGGTCCAGGTGGTCCCCTCAATTCTCCCTCTCCCACCACCACACCTCCTGGTCCGACTACGGAGACGTAACGTGACTTTGCCCTAACCTCGATTACGCCCGCAGAGTAGACGTGAGCTCCCTGCATGACGCTCTCAGCAGTTGGGCCGTCAACGATTACGATGTCCCTCCTGAGAGGCAGAGAGCCGGAACACTTGACCTGAAAGTAGATGGCCTCCTCTAACTCATCGTCGAGCTCCGCCCCCAATTCCCTCGCCAGCTTCTCTGGGTCGGAGAGCCTCGTGTTTACCCTAAGGTAGAACCTAGGGGGTGGTGTCTTGATTTCCCTCAGGAAATCCTCCAGTTGGGAACCATAAACCCTCCTAAGCTCATCCATCACGAATTGGTCGTACTCCACTCTACCTTAGCACCTCTGTTGTTAGGTTCTGTTACAAATCCCCCGAAGGTCGAAATCAACTCTCTGCCCTCCCTCTCACTAGAGAGAAAAGTATAGATCGCGGGACCGAAAGAAGATAGTCCCACGTAAAAGCCCCGTGTCCTCATAGAGCTGGCTAGGCTCCTCACCTCCTCACTCTGGAGGAGCCACTCAACACGCTTGAAACCCAAGGATTGTATAGCATCTATGGACCTCAGAGCTTCCTCTACGTCTTCCTCTACAACTGAAGGTAGCAGTCCCATAAGTACAACTCTAGCCAGCTCAGCGGTTCCCTCAACCCTGGCCCTAAACGCCGCTCTCTCCTCCTCTCCGAATATCCTCCTTCCCCGGCTCGGGATATTAACGTAAAGCTTCCAAGGGAAACGAAACCTAGCGAGCAAAGGTGGAGGAGGAGCTGAGCTATAGTCTGAGGGGGATGGAGTGGGCTTCACCTTGACGGAGTGTCCACCGTCCAGCACCATACCTCCCCATTGGAAAGCATGCACCCCAACTCCAGAGGTAGAACCCCTACCTACTAGTCTTGCCAATCTAACTGAGTCCATCGGCACACCGTTGAATTCAGCTGAGGCCTTAGCAACTGCCAAGGCTAGCTGAGTTGTGTGGCCCAGACCCACATGAGGCTCATAGTCTTCGTCCAAGCAGACACCTGGAACTTGGAAGGGCGGCTGTATAGGTGGAGCACACTCCCCAATCCTAACCACCACACGGGGTCTCTCTAACGCTATTCCCACTCCGCCATCTAACCTACCCCACTTTCCCTCTAGGTCTAAGAGTGTCACGTGCAGCCTAGAGATCCCCACAACCTTGAGCATCGCGCTTACTTCGGCAGCTGAAGTAATATGTGAACTACCCCGCCCTCATGGACGGGGCATCCCCGCCTCACGATGGAGACTTCCTGCTTCCCGGAGGGACCTAGATCCCCTTCCGTAGCGGAGGTTCAGTGGAACCTTTCTGTGAAAATCGTGGAAGGGGGGTCGCGGAGGGTTTCCTCTCCACGGGCGTGAGTTCCCCCAGTCCAGAGGGTGCGACCCAGCTCTCACAGTAGAGGTCGTAGAAATAGTATTTTGACAACCGTAAAGAGGTTTACATAAGGGGGCTGTCCGTCCCCACGGAAGGGGACTTCCGTCCCCTCAACCCCCGTTAAGTTAATGTAAGTCCCAACTTAACGCTCCACTTGGGCCTTTGGGCGCTGAAATTAGCCTAGATTTACACTGCTTTATTATCGAAACACACTTTATACACGGGGACGTCCTACAGTCCAGGTTCTGCCTAACATCTATATAAGTCAATTGAAATACTAAGCTGGTGAGGTACCTTGAGCGAAGCCGAGCTGAGTGAACTGGCCGAGGCCTTGAGGATTAAGTACGAACAGCTGCAAGAGGGAAAGCCAATTGAGTCTGCTACTGAGGAGACCATAAAGTCAGTGCTAGAAGGAGGTGTAACAGTGCTAGCCTTCTTGGCGAAGTGGTGCGCCCCGTGTAAGCTATATGAACCGTCCCTGGCTAGGGTGTCAAATAAGCTAGGAGAAGCGGGTTTCTACAAGATCGATGTGGACGAGGAGAGGGAGTTAGTCAGAGAGTATCAAGTAAATGAGTTGCCCACAACTCTAGTTTTCGTGAAGGGAAATTTGGTCTGGAGAGAAGAAGGGGCTATCGACGAAGCGAGGTTAGAAGAGGTAGTAAGGGCAGCTCTGGGAAAGCAATCCGATGAGTGAGATCGTTTGATAGAGGCCCGTTTCAAGGTCCAGTTGGGGAAATTCTCACTCGATGCTGACCTCCAAGCTGAAGGTTTCACAGGGGTAGTGGGGCCCAACGGTGCAGGTAAGACCACCCTTCTACTTACCATGGCAGGATTCAGAGAAGCCAACGGAGAACTTAAAGTGGATGGAGTGGACGTGATACGCGAGCCTCCAGAGAGACGAAGGCTAGTTTACGTAGATTCTAACACCTTCATACCGCACTTGGAAGTCTGGGACCACCTTAGATTTGGGGCCAAGTTGCGAAAAAGAGAAGTCAGCGACGAGGAAGTTAAAGAAGTGGCAGAGATCCTGGGAGTCCCCGTGAAGGGAAGAGTAGGTAAGCTGAGCTTAGGAAACAAGATCAGGGTAAGCCTAGCCACAGCTCTCCTCTCTGGAAACAGAGGAATCTTAGTAGACGAGGTCTTTACTAACTTACATGAGAGTTCCAAGGTCGTCAACGAGTTCAAGAGGGCATGCAGGGCAAGGAAAGTGGACGTCGTCTTCACAACTCACGTAGAGGAGCTTGCTAGGGAGGCTGAGAGACTCTATCTCGTAAGCTCGGGCAAAACAGTGAGAAAGTTTTAATTTACGTGTAGCGCTCATTTCCACTTCTCCAAAAACAAATGATAGATTTTAAGCATTGGATTAAACATTGTTTAGAACATACGTGGATCACGCTTTTATGATATGTATTAACTGGGCTTAACCTATGAATAGTACGATAGAAAAATCCCTGAAGCTGGTCCGTGAAAATCAGATCGAGTGGTTAGACTTACAGTTCACGGACCTTCCAGGCAGGCTTCATCACATAACTATACCCGCCAAAGAGTTGACAGAAGAGAGCTTCAAGACAGGATTCGGCAAGTTGGACGGGAGTAGTATAAGGGGGTTCACCACGATCTACGAGAGCGACATGGTCCTCAGACCTGTTCCAGAGACCACTGCCCTACTTCCTTGGAACAAGGGAGTGGCGAGGGTTTTGAACCAGGTGTTTTGGGGGGCAGGCAGGGTAGATTCGAAAGAGACCCGCGGGGTGTGGCCGAGGCTGCGGAGACGTTCCAGGAACAGAGAGGGTTAAAGAGTTATTTCGGACCGGAGTTGGAGTTCTTTCTTTTCGATAAAGTTGAAATAGACGTCTCTACCCCAAGCAGTGGAACGGGATACAAAATAAAGGCTAGGGAAGCGCCTTGGGAGAAAACAGGGAACTTCCTCATAAGGTTCAAAGAGGGATACTATCCCGCTCCCCCGGTGGATCAATTGATGGATGTGAGGTTGGAGATCGTGGAGACCCTAACGAAGTTCTTCGGCTTCGAGATAGAGGCGACTCATCATGAGGTGGCAACCGCAGGACAGGGTGAAATAGACTTCAGGTTCTCAACGCTCGTAGATACAGCGGACAAAGTTCAAACCCTGAAGTATGTTGGGAAGAACGTGGCAGCGAACAAGGGGCTAGTAATGACTTTCATGCCTAAGCCTATGTTTGGAGACAACGGAACAGGAATGCACACCCACTTCAGCCTCTGGACGGCTGACGGAAGTAAGAACCTTATGTATGACCCGTCCGATGAATATGCGGAGCTGAGTCAGACTGGTAGGTACGTGGTTGGAGGACTCTTGCATCATGCTAGGGCCCTTTCTGCAATTGTGTCACCAACTACTAACAGCTACAGGAGGCTAATACCAGGTTTCGAAGCCCCAGTTTACTTAGCTTGGAGTAAGGGAAACAGGAGTGCAGTGATCAGAGTGCCCTCTTACTATAGAGGTATGGAGGTAGCGAAGAGGATCGAATATAGGGCGCCAGATCCTTCCACTAATCCATATTTGGCCTTCTCTGCAATCCTTATGGCCGCCCTAGACGGAGTGAACAAGAAAATGGACCCAGGGGATCCGGTAGACGAGAACATATACCACCTCACGCCCGAGAGGCGGAAACAGTTGGACATAAGAGAGTTGCCAAGGTCACTGGATGAAGCTCTAGACGAGCTGGAGAGCGACTTAGAGTTCTTAAAGCCGGTTTTCAACTCATCGATCTTAGACACATACATATCCATGAAGAGGGACGAGGCCAGGGCTGTGGCACAGTATCCCCACCCAGTGGAAATGTACTACTACCTAGACTCCTAGCAAACCAGGCACGTAGAAGCGAGCAGTCCTAAGCTTATTTCTAAGCCCCCTCTCATCTAAGTACGGATCGAACACGTAATTACTCACGGCTTCAGCGATCAGCGAGTAGTCCTCCCCGAGAACCTCGGCGTACGGAGACAACCACCTCTCTTTACTTGACTTGAAGGAGTCCATGGCTTTCTCGTAGATCTTCTTCACGTCATCGCTGTCCACAGTCGAACTTACGGCCATGGTGCAACAAGGCATTAACTCGAAGGGTTCAACGGTGTAGCCCATTCGCTTTAGCTTCGTGACGAAGGGTTCCCATAGCGCTACTGCACCTACCGTACCTGTCAACAGCATCCTCTCTAGCTCCTCTGCGCTCTTCGCAGGGATCACCGCCTCCTTTCCCGCCAAGAAGGTCCACAGCTCCATGCTCGAAAGCGAAGTGGAACCAATCGGATCGCCACGCCCAACTAGTGCGCCACCTCCATGTGCGGCGCCAGCTACGAGCTTTATGTTAGGGAAGACAGTCGACAATATGAGTTGAGTAATATAGGGGGAAAAACCTACCTCCAACTTCCCTAGAGCCAAGTCTAGCGTGAGTTCGACACCATTACGATAGAACCTTAGATCTGCGAGCAGGCCTTTCTCCTTCAAGATCTTAATAAAGGGAAGGACAAAGGGATACTCCGCGGCTCTTATGATCCCTATACGTAACACCTTAGCCAATCTAACTCTCCTGGTATTGCCAGGTCCCTTGGCCCTTACAACTCTCCCCTCCTTCTCCAGTTCCTTCAGAACTTCGGATACCCGGCTCTTGGATAGGCCAGCGAGTCTAGGGAGGTCAGTCTGCCTCACATCAATGAGCTTGCTCAGTACATCGAGCAGCCTGTCCCTAGCACTCATGAGTTAAATATAGAAGGCCCCCTAAAATAGGCCCACCTTCTGCGTCTCGAGCAACCTGAAGGCCTGATTCCTGACAGTAGAACTCGTCTTCATCACTCCGCGAGTTACCATGGTAACTAGATCTGCTTCTCTGTCCTTCACTCCCCTGACGTAGGCACACATGTGGACTCCCCTTATTATAACCATCACTCCCTTAGGCTTGACGTCACTCTGCATTAATGAGTCGGCGATCTGATTGGCCAACCTCTCCTGAAGCTGCAACCTAGATGCGAAGTGATTGACCAACCTAGAGAGCTTACTGAAGCCTGCGACGTATCCTTCCTTCCCGACTACGTAAGCGACGTCCACCTTCCCAAAGAAGGGGAGAACGTGATGTTCACACAGTGATGAGAAGTTCACGTTCCTAGCTACCACTATTTCGTCCTCGCCGTAGGTGCTATTTTCCTCCCTTAGACTAAAGACCTTCACCTCTGGCATCTCAGTCCTCATGCCCTCAGTCATTTCCAGCAGGGCCCTAGCCACTCTCGCCGGAGTTTCAGCCAGCCCCTCCCTGTTGGGATCCTCACCGAGAAGCTCTAACACCTCCCGAATTCTCTTTGCTATGGCCTGCACCACCTCTTGCTGGTCGAGTTGCGGTTGCTCCATGAAAACACCGAGTACTAAACCCATCGGTGGTTATATAACACTTTATTCAAATTGGCTTCACGGTTTCTTTTTATTTCAGACAGGAGTCGATGTTTTTGGGGACTCCTTTAGGTCATTGATTTCTGCTTTGACTTATTGGCTTACAGACTAGGGCCTTGAATGAAGACTGGGCTTCTTCCTAAAGGCCTTCACCGAGTTCACGGTAGCTCCTTAGGGAAAGTAGAAAGTACCTTGGGACGGTAGTCGACAATTATGGTATCTTCTATCCTGACCCCGAACTTTCCGTTGAAGTAGACCCCCGGCTCCACCGTGATTACCATATTCCTTTCCAACACGTCCTCTGATCTAGGAGAGACTGTCGGACTTTCGTGTACCTCAATTCCAACCCCATGCCCAGTGGCATGAATGAAGTAGCGTCCTAGGCCTGCCTTCTCAATCACTTTTCTCGCTGCCAGGTCTACGTCAGAAGCCCTAACACCTGGTTTTACTAGATCTATCGCCTCACCTTGTGCCTGGAGGACAACCTCATATACCTTCCTCACCTCTCCCTTGACCTGAAAGGTCCTGGTACTGTCGAAGCAGTAACCCCCAACTTTAGCTCCTATATCGAACAGTGCATTATCCTCATCTCTCAATTCCCTACCCCTTGGCTGAGAGTGTGGAAAAGCAGTGTCCGGACCGAAAGCGACTATGCTGGGAAATGCGTAATCCTCTGCACCGCTCTTCCTCATGGTAGCATCAATTTCTCCCGCCACTTGGTATTCGGTCACCCCAGAGACTAGGGCCTCCGCTCCCCTCTTCATTGCAGAGGAGGTGACCTCACCCGCGGCGCTTATGCGCTCTAGTTCCCACGATTCCTTGATCGCCCTCAGCTTGGAGATCTGTGCAGAGATGTCCACCAGCTCGAACTTTGCTTGGAGGACATTGTAGAGGGGCACTTGTATCCAAGCCAGGTCTACGGCAAGTCTCTTACCGTTGACAAGTTTCTCTAACGCTGAGATCATGGTGGAAAACCGTCCTGAATTGTAAGGATCGTAGATCACTACCTCTGCCCCCTTAACGTTCTGCGCCCTATACGCATCCAAAAGAGGGGTTATGACGTAAGTATTCTCGCCACAGCGGAGAACTGCACCTGCTCCTTCATATTCTGCGAAGTAGTAGAGGTTAGGAGAACCCAATAGTAGGACGCAGGAGCCTGAGTCCCGAGTAATTTGTTCCAACTTTGAAGTTCTTGATGCCATCATCTCTTGGATAGTATTTGAAGTTGGGCTCCCTTATAAGTAGGGCAGTCCTGAACGCCGTCCTGATGAAGTCGATCTTCTCCTCCTCACCGTAAGCTCCATTGAGAACTTCGGATATGTCGACTACTTTGTCCTCCCTGTAAAGACAGGTCTTTAACTCTCCCTTAGTGGTCAGCCTTATCCTGTTACATCCAGAGCAGAAGAGTGGATTCCTGTAGGGCCTTACTACCTCCACGACCATACCAGACGATAGTTTGTATCGAGGTCTCATGTGTTTGCTCCGTTGTTCAATCCTCTTGGTGATCTGGGAGAGCTTCTCCTCTAAGCGATCTAGCCCTACGTGAGCTGAAAAGGTTTGTTTGCCCAATCCCACCGGATGAAGTTCTATGAGATGAACTTCGTCCACTCCTAAAGACTGAGCCAACTCTAAGAAGTCAAGCGTTTCACTTTCATTGTAGCTATTGACCACATAGTTGAGCTTGAGAGGTCTTAATCCAGCCTCAAGGGCCGCCCTCACACCGCCCAATACAGTGTTGAAGGCGTCTACCCCAGTCACCCTACGGAACCCATCTCTACTGATCGCGTGGAGACTTACGTTAACTCTATCAAGTCCTGCGTCCTTGAGCTTGCGAGCTAGCTTCGCTAGCAAGACTCCGTTAGTGGTCATGGAGAGGTCTTCTACCCCAGTGGACTTGATCGCGGATATGACATCTAAGAGATCTCTTCTAAGGGTGGGTTCACCTCCTGTGAGCTTTACGCTATCCACTCCGAATTCCCTAGCAACTCGCGTCACGACGGCTAGTTGACTTGGCGAGAGCAGGTTTTCCACTAAAGGCTCGCCCTCCATGTGACAAAAGAAGCAGCTGAAATTGCAGGTGTGGGTTAGCGTTATTCTTAGGTCCTCTAACGGTCTTCCGTACCTGTCCAGCATTACTAATATAAGCGCCACACCGATTATAAATGGAGATGATGAAGGAAATGGACTGTCCCCGGTGCGGGGTGAGAATGGACTTTCAGGCAGAGACAGAGATCATGAGTGACAAGTTGAAGAAGATAAGGTACCTCTACAAATGCCCAGCGTGTGGTGTGAAGACTAGCGACTTGGAGCTGAGGCTGACCAGAGACGGGGGAGTAACAATAAGTGTATACAGTTTTTAGGAATTGAGGATCCGTTGTACTGCTCGCCCGTGCAAGATAGGCATGAAAGCCAATAGGAACGCGTTCTTGGCACTGAAGACAAGCTTACTTACATCCGAAGTAGGTTGGTAAGCGTCGACGAAGAGCTGCACGCCTCTCTCGAACTGGTCTAGATCGTTGAAGTATTTATATGCGGTGAAAAGGAAGAGAACAAGTAGATCCCACGCCTTCAACTCGCTGGAGTCGGAGGAAGTAGATTGCTCAGCATCAATCACATAGAGCCTTTCTTCAGATATTAGAAAGTTCTCTACCTTAGTGTCCCCCATAACTACTCCTCTGTCATGGATTTCCCTGAGTCCTCTTCCAAGTAGCTTCATGTCCTCTGCTTCTGGTTCCCTGCCTTCTAGGAACTCTCTAGTTAACGATGGCTCATCCAAGTCAAAGTCTATGACCTTAGGGGTCGAGAACCCTTTCCAGTTCGTGAGAAGGAAATCTAGTTCCCTGGATAATCTCTTCTTAGGGTCGGCAACATAGGGGTAGGTGAAGAAGGCAGTTGTTATGAAGTACCATTTTATTGAGTAAGGTGAGCTATAGTTCTTTATGATCACCTTAACGCCTCCGACCGTTGAGACCCTAGACTGAGAATAAGTTTCCCTGATCAATCTCTCGAGGGTGGTGGCGAGACCCATTTACAGTTGCAGCGTAGAGGTGGTGGCTTAAAATTGTGGGAGTTGAACGGCCCTAATTTGACCCTATGGAGGTCGAGGGGACGGAAGTCCCCTTCCGTGGGGACTGATACCCCCTCATAGAAACGTTTTCGTAATGAGACTCCAACGTCTTCTAGACATCGGCCGTGAGAGCTGGGTCGCACCCTCGGGACTGGGGGAACTCACGCCCGTGGAGAGGAAACCCC
This sequence comes from Sulfodiicoccus acidiphilus, assembly GCF_003967175.1. Lineage (NCBI taxonomy): Archaea > Thermoproteati > Thermoproteota > Thermoprotei > Sulfolobales > Sulfolobaceae > Sulfodiicoccus > Sulfodiicoccus acidiphilus. The sequence continues at coordinate 891,338 of NZ_AP018553.1, forward strand.
CCGTGACCTCTCTTCCACACGGGGCATCACAGGACGGTTCCGTTCGATGGAACCTCCGCTGTGGGTGAAGGGGGATCGAGGTTTCTCTGAGAAGGAGGAAATCCCCATCGCGAGGTGGGGATGCCCCGTCCGCGAGGGCGTGGTAGTTCACAGACCTAAATACCTCTTGTAGAAATCAAGGTACTTCGAGGCGTCGTCTGGGAAGATCAGGACAGTTGTACCCTGAAGAGAGAGCTTCATTGTAGCGGCAACTGTTGCGCCCGCGCTAGGGCCCACAAGAAGTCCTACAGCCCTGGCCACCCTTAACGCACCTTCAGCGGCCTCCTCAGCCGTGACGTCAACCACTTCGTCTATCTTAGTGGTCTTAATGAACCTGTTGTCGCTTTCCAGTCTCTTTATACCTGGTATTCCACTCCCAATCGCAGGTTGCACCCCAACGATCCTGACGAGATCTCCATACACCTCCCTGAGGTATCTTGCCACGCCAATAATGTGGCCTGCTGTGCCTAAGGTAGCCACCAAGTTCTTTGGTACTTTTCCCACTGCTCTCAACTGTCTTTCAAGTTCAATTCCGGTTGTCCTGTAGTGTGCCTCCACATTCAACTCACTATTGAACTGATCGAGATTGATAGCACCGGAGGCTTGGGCCAGTTGTTTCACTAGTGGCACTATCTCACTGGTTCTAGAACCCATCTCTTGCACATCAGCGCCTAACATCTTCAACATCACCTTAAAAGAGTTAGGAGAAGTAGTGGGTAGGAAGCAGGTGAACTTGACTTTGAAGTAAGCAGAGAGTGCGGCCAACGCTAATCCTGTGTTTCCGGAGGTAGCCTCCATTATCCATTTCGAGTCCTTCTTTAGGGCCTCCTTGAAAAGGAACCAAGCGGTCCTATCCTTAACACTTTTGCTGAACGGGTTATAGAATTCGAGTTTAGCCCATACATCTCCATCAAAGGGTAATCTAAGTAAAGGAGTGGGCCACATGCCCTCCAATAGCTGAACTGGGTCTTCGAACACGTTCTCCTTCTCGAAGCTCAGGGACACAAATACTGACCACCTTGGATAAGCGCTCCAGGGAGGGACTTTAACTCTTTCTCTCAGTGGATTTTTAGGTGAACTTACCTTCAAGGCGAAGTCTCACGACGTACCTGCCGCCTTCTCGCTGGACCGAGAGAAAGGTGTTTCCAGTCTCGGTGCACCATTTCCCAAGCTCAGAGGCGGCTCCCTCCCATGGCGTTCTCACCACAACGATGTCTCCAGGAGAAGCATTACGCCATATCCTCAATAACTTCACTAACACCATACTACAAACATCGTTTGAATCTATCACATACTCGCTCAAAGTGTAACCACCACGTCAGAATCTCTAGCCTCTTGAAGGAAGGAGACCCCCCCTGATAACTTAACTCCGTCCATGATATCCTCCTTACTGAAGCCGACCATCTTGAGACCTATCTCGTCGACGTAAAACTCCACTCCCTCCTGTAAAGCTTCTTTCAACATGTCTTGGGCAGATGACAACCCCAACCTCTTCATAGAATAGTTTACGTAAAGCCTGGCTAGCGTCCCCATTTTCATCCTACCTTTTCCTTGACTCTTCTTTGTAAAGAGAACTATAGCCTGGGATGTGACGAAGAACTTCACCGTCCAACCCATAGTCTTTGCGTCTAACGCCATCACCAATCCGTGATAGAGCTTGTCCAACGCGTTATCTGCCAACAAGAGGGTGAGCTTAGACATGCCAATAGCTTTTCCTAAACCCTAAAAAAGGTGTTAAGGAAAACGTTGTTAACTCAATGTTAATATCCATGCCTCAGTTATGAACCCGTGAGCAACACCTCAAAGGGTATTGAGGAGAGAGTCCCCCCTGGCCAGGTAGTAACTAATAAGTTCCCCGTCCTAAGCCTAGGTCCGACCCCTAAGGTTGAGAGGAGCCGGCTAAGGTTAAGGGTGTTTGGGAGTGTAGGACGAGTGATGGAGTTAAGTTGGGATGAGCTAATGAAGTTCCCCAAGGTGGAGAAGATTCTCGACTTCCACTGCGTCACTGGATGGAGCCGCCTAGGAGATCTGTGGGAGGGAATCTCGCTGAGGTCTCTCCTAGAAGCTGCTGGACCTAAGGGTGAGTACATCATGTTACACTCCTACGACGGATATACTACCAACGTGCCACTCAGGTACGCAATTGACGATAACTCCATGCTGGCCTACAAACTCAACGGAAAGGAATTAGAACCAGATCACGGGGGTCCGCTCAGAGCGCTAATACCGCAACTATATGCTTGGAAGAGTGCCAAGTGGATCTCGGCGATAGAGGTGATGGTCGAGGACTCGCCGGGGTTCTGGGAACAGAGGGGGTACCACATGCTGGGAGACTATTGGAAGGAGCAAAGGTACGCTGAGAGCTACGACTTCATGAGCATTATTAATATAAGAAAAAGGCGCAGCAAGTAGAAGCGACTGCGGTTGAAGCTAAGAGCTTTAACTTACTTCGTTTCCTCCTTAGATAGGGTTGCAGAAGTCTCAGACTCGTTGAGCGCAATACAGTTAGACGTCTGGAGTAAGAGAGTGGCATTACCGCCAACCCCGCGGGAGATAACAACGTCTAAATTAGTGGAACTCCCCCTGAGGAAGGAACTCATATACGCCTTGGTGCACCTTAGAGGCAAGGATCCTCGAGTCAAGGACGTACCCGATCTACTTAGATCGGTCCCTAACTCCTTCGGCTCAATACTAGTAGGAAGCGTGCAGCAGGTTGAAGAAGTGGCCTCTATCATGTCAAAGTTGGAACCCGAAGAGGCCACTAGGCTCCTAATATTGTTAAACCATGACTTCCTTCTTACTCCATACTTTCCGGCGGCATGTTCGTCAGGGAAGGAAGGCGTGGGAGTGGCCCTCCTTTACGTTCAAGAGTTCAAGGAAGGGAGGGTGAGTGAGAGTCTGAGGATCGCGGAGGAAGTGGGAATTAGAGCCGCCTCCTCACTCGGGACAAAGTTCCTCGGTGTGGATCCCTCACTTTCACCTTGGATGGACGAAAGTGTAGGGGCCCTAATAGAAGAAAATAGTGGAAAGCTCTTCTCCCCAGGAAATATGGGAGTAGTGATGAACTTGAACAGGAAGATAGAGGAAGCATCTAACTTGGTCGACAAGAGATTGGGGTTTTCGGAAGTGATGCTTCCAGTGGGAGAGGACAACGTCTTAAAGTCTAGGGTTGAGGAAGGGACGCTCACCTTAAGCTCACTGATTTCACTTACGGCAGTATGTGCAGCCGGGCTAGACATGGTAGCCCTAGGAGAGGTGAACCTTAAGTCATTGCTTCTGGATTTGTTAGCCCTAAGGGCAACAAAGGGTAGGCCTTACGGGGTTAGGGTAATTCCCACCGGACTAAAATACGGCTCAGTCATTAACCTTGATCAATTCGGCCGTATACCAATCGTCAAAGTCGTGTGACTTCGACTTAAATCAGTCTTATAAGTCTGTTTGCATTTAAACTCAGCTTAGAGGAGATAAGTTTGGAGATAAGGAGAGTACAAAAGTTTGGTAAGTCCACTCTGATGGTGTCCCTCCCAGCAGGTTGGGTAAAGGAGGTGAGCTTGACCCCAGGAGAGAACGTATACATCGAAGTCGATGAAGACGGAAGTTTGAAGGTCTACCCTCCTTCGATGAAGGTTGAGTCGTCGTCAAAGGAACTCAAGGTGACCGCGCCTGGAAGCACAATGGGGGAACTGCTGGCCAGGATAGTTTATGCCACCTACATCACAGGGTACGACAAACTTACAATTGAGAGCAAGGACGAGCCCTTCAGCGAAGACTCTATGAAGAGAGTTAAGGAGGCGGTTAGAAGCCTGATAGGACTGGAGATCATTTCTCAGGCCCCCGATAGTATAACTGTTCAGTCCTTCCTAGACCCCACTAAGTACACTATGAGTAGTCTCATGCTCAGAATGACTAGCTCCTTGAAGCAAATGCTGCATTACCTGAGCCTAGGAATAAAGGAGTCAAGTAGGACATTCCTTCAGGAGGTAATAGAATTGGAGAAGGAGGTGGACAGGCTCTACTTCCTTGCACTAAGGCAATTAATACTCTCCCAGACCAACAGGACCTTGGCATACGTCATAGGTGTGAAGAAGATCCAGATAATCGGTAACAGGATATTAGTCAAGGCAGTAGAGGAGGCGGCGGACGAGGTATCCGAGGCGGCGACGGATCTCTTAATGTTAAGCCCTGATGAGCTGGAGAGTTTTAAGAGCAGGTGGAATGAGATAAGTATGCTAATAGAGCAGACCTCAGTGATAATAGATCACGCAACCAAGATGCTCTCCAAGGAAGACATAAAGCTTACCAACGAAGTGATGGAGGAATTAAGGACAATGAGAAGGACACTCCTGACCGAGATTCCTGAGGTGGAGGTCCCGAAGAACGGGGACGGGAAGAGAGCTGACATGGCCCTAAGGTTACTGTTCATGAGACTCTACAATTCCATAAGACGCATGGAGCCAATAGCGGAGATATCGTTCAACAGGGCGTTAGAAAACCTAAGGGAAATAATCATTTGATGAGTTCGAGCTGGGAGAGTTGGGAGATCACGTAGTCCCTGATCTCCTTCAGTGAGGGGAGACTCTGGATTATCTTGCCAGCGCTCATATACTGTCGTAACAACGGTCTGCAACCTTGGAACTCTACCTTTTCCTCCATGAGCGTGATGTGATCCTGCATTCCTTGACATCGATATACCTGCTTAGCTCCAGGCCACTTTCCCCTCTTAGTGAACTTAACCCACTGCCCATTCACATACTTCTCTACTATGTCCATACTGAGGTCAACGCTAGGAGGGAACGCTATAGACGTCCCAACTCCGAACCCATCAACGACGTCTCTCAATTGTAGTATGTCTTCCTCGTCTATACCTCCGCTCACGAAGATCTTAACATGCCCGTGGCCATTTATCCTCAGATTCCACCTGACCTCCTCTATAATCCTCCTGAAGTTTCCTCTTCTACTACCTGGAGTGTCAAGTCTGACTCCCGTCAACTTCTTCCCAAGTAACCTAGCAGCCTTTAGAGCCTCGGTCCTTTCATCCTCTAAAGTGTCGACCAACATTATTCGGGGTACCTGAGGCTCCACGAACTCATCGAAGGCCTTCCACGCGCTCTCGTTGTCACCTACCGCCAAAACCAAAGCGTGGGGCATTGTGCCTGATGGTTCTAGGCCGAAGTAGTCTCTGCTCACCACCCCCGAGACGGAATCCACCCCTCCAACGTAAGCAGCCCTATCTAGTACAGGGGCGAGGGCTGGATGAGCAGAGCGTAGTCCAAAAAAGAAGAGGGTCTTGTTAGTAGCAGCGAGCCTTATTCGAGCTGCCTTCGTCGCTATGCTCGAGGAGTGCCTTAGGACTCCAAGAAGGGCGGTCTCATAAATCGCCATCTCCTCATAGGGCCCCTCAATTATCATTACTGGTTCCACCTCCCTGAACAGAGTCCCCTCAGGCATAGCGTATACGTCAAGTTGGCGTCCCTCTAGTAACCTCAACGCCTCCTCCAACCCTGCGAAAACCGCCCACTGATAGCCATGAGGTAGCCCGTAGGAATGCACCTCCATCTTCACTCTGAGGTTGGCGAGTCCCATGGCCTTCAGGACTCTCATTGTTCTTTCAAAATACACATCAGTAACCTTACCCTCCACTATGTCCCTCTCCTGAGCTGCGAACGTCCTCATTGCGTGATGAGCTGACTGATAACTTTTAAAGTTTGGTGGAGTGCAGAGATTGACGTTCAGAGGGTGGAGTATGAATGATAACTGCGACCATGGTTCCAGCTGACGCCTTGATAAGGAGGCTGTCAAGTTACATAAAGGAGAACTTCAAGGAGGTCTCGCCTCCTGAATGGGCCCTTGTAGCCAAGACTGGACCTATGAAGGAGAGAGTGCCCGACGAGCCAACAGAATGGTGGTACATCAGAGCCGCATCCATAATGAGAAAGATATACATAGAGGGAAAAATAGGGACGTCCTCCCTGAGAACAATATATGGGGGAGCAGCTAGGAGAGGTTCAGCTCCCAACAGGTTCACAAAGGCCCCGGGTCACGCAAACAGACTCATAATGCGACAGTTAGAGAAGGCGGGCCTGCTTCACAGGGTGAAGGGAGGAAGGATTCTCAGCGGCAAGGGCAGATCTTTAATGGATAGAATGTCTATGGAAGTCTTCAAGGAAGTAAGCGAAATAAACCCTGAACTGAAAAAGTACCTAGGGAAGTGAATGTTATGTCAGACGAGTACGACCCAGAACTAGAGGAACTCCTAAGGAGAAGGGCTAACGAAACGAGAAGGAAGGCAGACGAGGAGAGACAGAGGGCTGAAATGAGAGCAAAGAAGGACGCCGCGCTAAGGATTATCTTGACGCCAGAGGCCAGGGAAAGATTGAACAACGTCAGGTTAGTAAGGCCTGAAGTCGCCGACGCCATAGAAAACCAGCTCATAGCCCTAGCCCAAGCTGGAAGGGTGGCGGTTCCAGTGAGTGAAGAGGACCTGAAAAGGATCCTAGAACAACTCTCAGGACAGGGGAAGAGGGACTTCAACATAACAATAAGAGAGAGGGGTTGGAAGTGAGCAAAGCCAAACCATTGGCGTTAAAGCTTAGGTTGGGAAAGAAGCTTAGGGCCAATAGGGCCATTCCAGCTTGGATAATCCTCAGAACCAATAACGAAGTGAGGTACAACCCTATAAGGAGGAACTGGAGGAGAACTAAGCTGAAGGTGTAAGAAGTTGCAGGAAAAAGAGAATTTCGAGATGGTAATTTCGCTCCGAGAAGTACAGACTGGGAAGAGGGCAGGAAGGGCTAGCAGGGCTATACGTGAAATCAGACGGGAAGTGAGGAGACACACCGGTGCAACAAGAGTGATAGTGGATCCGTTGTTGGCAGAGCTGGTCTTAGGTAGGGGAAGAAATAGATGTCCCTCCAAGGTTACAGTGGCCATCTCTAAGATCGGAGAGAAGACCGTTATAGTAAAGTCCGTTCTAAAGGTCAGCGCATGACTCTTCAGAAGGCTTCGGTTTTCGGAAGCGATAACATAGGAATATACGTCTTCACCAACAACAAGTACACCCTGATTCCGCCTGGATTGGAGAAGGAGACTAAGAATGCAATCGAGGGAACACTGAGAACCGAACTAATCGAGATTCAGGTGGCAGGAACCTTCTTAGTGGCAACTCTAATAGCTGGAAATGACAACGGATTGCTAGTACCCAAGGTAATCAGGGAGGAAGAGCTCAAGACTCTGAAGGCAATACTTCCGGACATGAGGATCGACGTACTCGACACCAAAGCCACCGCCTTAGGAAATATCATTCTAACAAATAACAGGGGGGCTCTGGTGTTCAAAGATTTCCCTGATGCGGCGTTGAGGGTGATAAAGGACACACTGGACGTAGAGGTACAGAGGGGAACTATAGCCGAGGTGCAGATCGTCGGCTCCGTGGGAGCTGTTAACAGTAGAGGTGCACTAGTTCACGTTGATGCAACCAAGGAGGACATAGAGTTAGTTTCCTCACTCTTTAAAACTAAGGTCGACGTAGGTACCGTTAACTTCGGAAGTGTCTTCGTTAAAAGTGGCGTAGTTACTAACGATAAGGGAATTTTAATAGGGCCTGCTACTACAGGTCCTGAGATAGTCAGAATAGAAAGAGTGTTGGGTGATTAGGGATGGAAGTGAAGAATTACATGGTGAAAGGGCGAGCTAAATTCAATACAGACAAGTTTCCTATTGAACAACAGTTCACAAAGTACGTTAGGGCAGTTAATAAGAAGGAAGCTATAGAGAAAGTCTACTCACATTTCGGAAGTAAGAACGGTATAAGAAGGGACGAAATAAAGATCACGTCGATTGAGGAGATCTCGTTGGAACAGGTACCCGACAAGAGAATAACAGATCTAGCATCGATGAGCAGAGTAATATGAGGCGGGGAAGGTGACGGAGCAAAATAGGGTCGAGGTGTCGGTAGATCAGTTGGTGGCCCAAGCAGAGCAATTGAGAGACTACATAAATAGGTTGCAAAACATGGTCAGGGAACTCACAGACTCCCTGATATCTATAGAGAGCAGTAAGGAAGCCATAGGACTCCTCGGCTCGGGTGGAAGGGAGCTGTTGCTCGCTACAGATAGGAAAGGCTACGTGATTCTAGAAGGCGTCACTGTGTCATTAGGGAAGGTGTTGGTGAACCTAGGAATGAATTACTATGTGGAAGTTGACCCTAAGACGGGAGTAGAAATGCTCAACAAGGAGGAAGAGAGCGTTAAAACCAACATCCAAACACTGCAGGAGGAACTATCTAAAAGCGTCAGTGCCTATAACGAAATAGCGGCGATCCTGAACCAGATACAGCAAGCGGAGAGACAAGGTCCCTCAGGAGAGGGCGAGTGAATTTGTTTCGACAGATTAAAGAAGGCGTTTTCCAACCTCTTCGGTAAAGATGAGAAGGAACACATCGAACAGGGAACTCGGGTCACTGCGGAGTCATCGCTGCCCCTGCAGCCAGGGGAACAGGGAAAACAGGAGACTACTCAGGGTGAAGGTAAGGGTGGCATCCTTGACTTCCTGAAATACAGGGAGGTCAAGGAAGACGAACTTAATCAGCTACTGGAGGAGCTGAGAACAGAACTGCTGGAAAGTGACGTGTCTTACACCGTAACTGAATCATTGTTGAACGACTTGAAGACTGCACTAATGGGAAGGAAGTTGAGGAGGGGAACTGATGTGGAGGAGGTGGTGCGAACCACCTTAAAAAAAAGCATTTACGAGATCGTGGCCCAGGGGGCCGGACTCGATCTAATAGAAGCAGTTAAAGTTGGGCCAAAACCATACGTAATCGTTTTCTTCGGCATAAACGGTGTAGGTAAGACTACTACCATTGCCAAGGTGGCCTACATGATGAAGAAGGCCGGCCTGGTTCCCGTGGTTGCAGCGGCGGACACGTTCAGAGCTGCAGCCCAAGAGCAATTGGAATATCACTGCAAGAAACTCGAGGTGACTCTAATCAAGGGCAAGTACGGTTCAGATCCAGCCTCTGTGGCCTACTCGGCCATAACCCACGCCAAGAAGGTGGGGGCTCAAGTGGTCTTAGTAGACACCGCTGGAAGGATGAACACTGACGCCGACTTAATGGAGGAACTGAAGAGAGTCGTCCGCATCTCGAAACCCAACATGAGGATCTTGGTCTTAGACTCTTTGGCTGGAAACGACGCGCTTAACCAAGCCAAGGCCTTCGAGGAGAACGTAGGCTACGACGGTGTTATACTAACTAAAGTGGACGCAGACGTTAAAGGTGGCACCATACTTTCCGTGGCCAAGGAGCTTGGGAAACCAGTTGTTATGCTGGGCGTTGGACAAGAATACGACAGTTTAGTCAAGTTCGATCCAGAATGGTTCGTAGAGAGGGTATTCAGTTAGATTAATTTAGTCCCGTTTACACCTTTTCACCATGAACATTAGGGAGAGTCTTAGAGAGCTAGCAGATGGCTGGAAGAGGCTAATGACTTCGTCCAGTAAACCAGACAGGAAGAACTTCACCTTCAACTTAAGGACGGTGTTTCTGGTACTTGTGGTGATTGGTGTTTTGGCGTTGGTGATTCAGCTGGCCACAGTCCTTTTAGGGGTATGAGAGTTGCAAGAAGCAAGGAACTACTACGTTTTAAAGGTGACCAGTGGGCAGGAACTTAACGTAGCACTTATGATGGAGGAGAGAATAAAGGCGAATAATATAAGCGAGGTCTATGCCATACTCATTCCCCCAGAGCTCAAGGGGTACGTGGTAGTGGAGGCCTCTGGGGCACACGTGGTGAGGCTCATAACCGCGGGGATAAGATACTTCAGGGGCCTTGCCCATGGCCTGCTGACTAGGGAAGAGGTGCTCTCCTTCGTTAGCAAGAGAACAGTACAGATAGGACTCAAGCCGGGAGACGTCGTGGAGATCGCCTCTGGGCCATTCAGAGGATTCCAAGCACAGGTTGCTAGAGTTGAGGAAGCAAAAGGAGAGGTAGTGTTAAATATACTGGAGTCCGCATACCCCTTGCAGGTCACAGTCCCTGCGGATAACGTGAAACAGATTAAGAGGTAGAGAAGTATGCCCATCAAGTCCATCAAGATAGTGGTAGAGGGAGGCAACATTAAGCCAGGACCTCCTCTAGCGCCAACTCTCTCTCAGTTAGGACTTAACGTCGGAGAGGTAGTTAAGAGGCTCAACGAGGCTACCTCACAGTTCAAGGGAATGAGCCTCCCAGTCACTCTCGAAGTGGACGTTGATTCGAAGAGATACGAGATTAGAGTTGGAATACCCACAACAACTTCCCTACTAGTGAAGTACGCGGGAGCCCAAGGCCCTTCTGGTGATCCCGCCCACAACAAGGTGGGAAACATAACGATGGAACAACTTGTAGAGGTCTGTTTAATGAAGAGGGAAGGAATGCTCTCTAGGACGTTAAAGGCAGCAGCTCTAAGCGTCCTTGGAACTGCCCACAGTGTAGGCGTAACGGTGGAGGGGAAGGATGCCAAGGAGGTAGCAAAGGAGGTGAAACAGGGGGTGCATGACGAACTTTTTAGTAAGTACGAGGAAAAGTGGAGGGGGAACTGAAACTTGATCGTCACCCAAGAGAAGCTGGCGGAGGCCCTGAGCGAAGCACTTTCAGAGGGACTCAATCCAAAGAGGAACTTCACCCAAGCTGTTGATGTGATAGTGGTCTTCAAGGATGTCAACATGAAGGTTGGAGACGTGAAGCTCAGGGAGACGGTTTTCCTGCCTAACAGACCATCAGTGGAGAGGAGAGTTCTCGTCGTGCCCAACTTCGAACAACTAGAGAACGCTAAGAAGGCCCAACCAGCCGTCGTAATGAGCAAGGACGAACTACAGAAGCTTCAGGGGAACAAAAGGGCAGTGAAGAAACTAGCCAGCCAAAACCAATGGTTCCTCATTTCCCAAGATAATATGGCCCTAGCTGGTAGGGTCCTAGGACCAGCCCTTGGTCCTCGAGGCAAATTCCCGGTTCCTATGCCCAACAACCTAGACCCAGTGGAGGTCATCTCCAACTACAAAAGGGCAACACTTCTTAGGACCAAGGATCAACCTCACGTACAAGCATTCATAGGTACAGTGGACCTAGGTCCGGATAAGCTTGCCGCCAACGCTTTAGCTGTGCTCAACGTAGTCGAGTCGAAGCTCAAGAGCCAATCTAACGTGAAGGCAATCTACGTGAAGACCACGATGGGGAAGCCAGTCAGGGTGAAGTGAATGGCACTTGCTATGAAGGCCAAGAAGATTGCAGACTGGAAGATTAAAGAAGTCGAGGAGCTAGCTCAGAGACTAAGCGAGACAAAGACTTTCATAGTCGCCAGCATAGAGGGATTCCCCGCAGATAAGCTAGGAGAGATAAGGAAGAGGCTAAGAGGTAAAGCAGAGGTCAGGGTGGTCAGGAACACTTTATTTCAGCTCGCCGCCAAGAAGGCTGGAATAGAGATTGGTGAACTAGAGAGAACTCTGACCGGACCGAACGCCTTCATCATAACTGACAAGAATCCGTTCGAGGTCTCAATAGACATCTCAAAATTCAAGCTGAAGAGGTTCGCCAGGCCAGGTGATAAAGCAGATGAGGAAATAGTGATACCGGCCGGAGACACTGGAATGCAAGCTGGGCCCATCCTCAGCACGTTCGGGAAGCTCAAGGTGCAAACCAGAGTTCAGGAGGGAAGGGTCTTTGTCGTAAAGGACGCTGTCATAGCTAGGCCTGGAGATCCCATACCTATAGACGCTCTGGCCATATTGCAGAAGCTAGGAGTACAGCCAGTCTACATCCAACTGAAAATGAAGGGGGCCTACCAAGATGGTGTTGTCATAGATGCGGAACAACTGAAGATAGACTTGGATTCCTACAGGAATGAGGTAGCCGTAGCTGGGAGAAACTCAGCGACTCTAGCGTCTGAGATAGCCCTTCCGATACCCGAGGTGTTGAAGGCGAGCATAACCAAGGCGTTCCAAAGGGCCACGGCAGTCTCGGCTGAAGCTGGGTTCGTAACACCAGAGACGGCCCAGGCCGTGTTCAGCAGGGCAGTGGCAAAAGCGACGGCCCTAGCGTTAGCAATCTCGGGCTCTGTCAACCTCGGGGTGGTGCCAGCACAGCAGGCTGCTCCACAGCAGGAGGCCAAGAAGGAGAAAGAAGAGGAGAAGAAGGGACCAAGCGAGGAGGAATTGGCGGAAGGACTGTCCTCCCTCTTCGGCTAAAGCTTTTTATAGGGAGCTTCAGATGTCAGTGAAGTGAGAAGTTATGGAGTATATATACGCTAGTCTCCTGCTACATGCTGCGAAGAAAGACATAAACGAGGACGCTCTAAAGAACGTTCTAAGTGCAGCTGGCATTGAGGTGGACGAAGTGAGACTCAAGGCTGTTGCCGCGGCCCTCAAGGAGGTCAACATAGACGAAGTCTTGAAGTCGGCTGCCACGGCCCCGGTCGCGGTAGCAGCTGTGCCAGCACAGCAGGCTGCTCCACAGCAGGAGGCCAAGAAGGAGAAAGAAGAGGAGAAGAAGGGACCAAGCGAGGAGGAATTGGCGGAAGGACTGTCCTCCCTCTTCGGCTGAGGTAACTATTTTATTGAACCGTCTCCACTTCTCCTAGAATGTCCAACGCTCAAGAGAACGAGTACAGGCTTGATTTTTTCAAGGATCGAGGTTACGCGCGCAAGTTGTGCACTTCCTGCGGCACTCCGTTCTGGACAAAAGGCGAGAATCAAACTTGTGCTGACGTCCCTTGCACAGAGTATTACTTCTTCGATCTACCAATATCTTCCCATAAACTGAGCGTAAGAGAGGCGCGCAGGAAGTTCATATCGTTCTTCGCCTCCAGAGGGCACACGCCTATACCCCCAAAGCCTGTCTTGGCTAGGTGGAGGGAAGACCTCTATCTGACAATAGCCAGCATAGTGGACTTTCAACCCCATGTAACAAGTGGTATAGCACCTCCACCTGCCAACCCCCTGGTGGTCTCACAACCATGCATCAGGTTAGACGATATAGATAACGTGGGAGTGACGTTCGGGCGCCATCTAACCACCTTCGAAATGGCCGCCCACCACGCCTTCAACTACCCCGACAAGTTCATCTACTGGAAAGAGGATACAGTGAGACTAGCTAAGGAATTCTTCGTCGAGGAGATCGGCGTACCTGAAGAGTTCCTGAACTTCAAGGAGTCCTGGTGGGAAGGAGGAGGGAACGCCGGTCCTTGCTTTGAGGTCACTGTGGGAGGACTGGAGGTGGCAACGCTGGTGTTCATGCAGTACTCTGCTAGAGACGGAAAGTATGAGCCGCTACAGTTGAAGATCGTTGATACCGGCTACGGTGTAGAGAGGATCGCTTGGCTAACACAGAAAAGTCCTACTGCATTCCACGCAATATACGGGGACTTAGTTCCGACTTTCTTCAGGAAGCTGGGCGTCCAAGAACCCGAGGAGGAGGTTTTGAGGACAGCATCTGTTCTGGCAGGCAGAATAGACCCAGATCACTGGGAGACCGTGAAACGCCACAGAGAAGAGGTGGCCCGCAGAACTGGGAGGAGTTTGAAGCTCGTGGAAGATCAACTAAACGATGCAGCCAAGGTGTTCCAAGTCCTGGATCACACAAAGACGTTGACATTGATGTTAGGAGACGGAATGGTACCCTCAAATTCGGGCGAAGGGTATCTAGGGAGGTTAGTTCTGCGCAGGGCTCTCAAGGTTATGAAATTGTTGGGAGCGGAACCCAACTTAACAGATCTGATAAGGACTCAGATAGGGTTCTGGGGAGATGATTTCCCGCAAATGAAGCGGAATATTAGATATATCCTTGAAGTCGTAGAGGATGAACAAAGGAAGTTCCAGGAAATCCTGAACAAAGTTCCCTCATTAGCCCTTTCCCTATCCAAGAGGGGTAAGGTGACTTCGGATGACCTAGCGGCAACTTACGACAGTCATGGGGTACCCCCAGATCTCCTCTCCAGCGAGCTGAGGAAGTACGGAGTAGTGGTAAACGTTCCAGAGAATTTCTACGCGGTCGTGGCTAGGAGACATCAGGCGGCGCCGCTTAAGGGGGAAAGGAAGAGAGATTGCCAAAGGAACTGCAGCAGTTGGTGGAAGGATTGCCAAAGACAGAGAAGGTGTTCTATCAAGACCAGTATAGGAGAGAAGTGGAGGCCGTGGTGCTGGCGGCAAACGGGAGGTATGTGGTGCTAGACAGGACGGTCTTCTACCCACAGGGAGGAGGACAACTTGGAGATAGGGGCAAACTGGTAGGAGATCAGGAGGAGGAGGTCGTCGACACCCAAGAGGTTAAGGGAGTGGTAGTGCACGTTCTAGAGAGGGACACTGTGTTGAGAGTGGGGCAGAAGGTCAGGGCATCAATAGACTGGGAGAGGAGGTACAGGCTGATGAGACATCACACGGGAACTCACGTGGTCCTAGCTGCGGCCAAGCGGGTATTGGGCGAACATGTGTGGCAAGCGGGGGCCGAGAAGACACCAGAAAAGGGAAGGCTAGACATAACTCACTACAAGACCCCGACAGAGGAGGAGGTGAGAGAAATAGAGGAATTGGCCAACTTCGCCGTTATAGATAGAAGACCCGTGAGGTCTATCACGATGACGAGAACCGAAGCGGAGTCCAAGTTCGGCGTCAATATATACGAGGGAGGTGTCCCCATGACTAGGGACATTAGGCTCCTAGAGATCCAGGACTGGGACGTGGAGGCCTGCGGAGGCACTCATGTTCTCAATACTGGGGAAATAGGCTCAATAAAGGTGGTGAACGTTGAAAGAATACAGGATGGAGTGGTAAGACTGGAGTTCGTAGCTGGAGATCAAGTATCTCGTTACGCTTCCTCCCTAGAGGGGACGATGAAACATATAGCGGAGTTAATTGGGGCCAGCGAGGCACAGTTAGTTGGTAGGTTGCGGAGGAGGCTCGAGGAAGAACGCCGCACTGAAGACCTCCTCAGGAAGTACAGGGAAGCGTACGAGGAGGCGTTGGTCAGAGGCGTCTCGTGGACTACCGTCGATGGATTCAGGATCTCAATTTTGGACGAACTTTTCGACGACGAACTGAGTAAGAGAGTTATGAGGAGACTCACTGAGAGGGAGAGAACAGTAGCGGTTCAAGTGGGGAAGGAGAGGGTGCAGATAGCGACGTCAAGAGACGTTAAGGTGGAGCCCCTGATCAAGAAGCTAGTGGAAGTGGGAGGGAAAGGCGGAGGGAAGGGCACAATGGGGATCGTCTCCATAAGGATGGAGAAGGAGGCAGTGCTGAAACTTCTGAGTGAGGCCTTGAGAGGATCCAGCTAAAGCCCACCTAGGAAGAACAAAAGTCCCAAGGCGATCAGCACCACTGCAATCCACCAGGTCTTGCTCCACCTGAATATCTTGTAACCGTCGAAGACTCCGAACGGAATCATGTTGAACAGAGCCACGAACGCGTTTATGTCTGCAGTGCTGACAAGGAAGAATTGGAGGAGGAAGGGCATCGGAACGAAGAAGACCAAAGCCAGAGATATGAGCGCTACCACTAGGTTAGTCACCGGTCCAGCTACGGCGGTCTTCCCAGAGAGCTCTCTGGCCTCACCCATATTGTAGAAGGAACCACAGGATATGGCGGTGTAACCTGAGGTGAATATCAAAAAGGGAGCGAAGAAGTTCAGGAGAACTGTGAGTATCAGCCCTTGAGGGAAAAGCTGGAACCTAGAGTAGCAACCGTAACGCCTCGCGGTCTGTCTGTGGGCGATCTCGTGGGGAACTATGGCAAGCGCCGCTCCTCCAGTGTAGACTAGAAACTCGTCCAAAGAGTGGTTATAGAATGGACTCAGGAAGTGGACGGCTATTGACAATATAGCCACTAAGAAGGCGAGGGCCTCGTTCATGTTTTGTATCCTATACATTATCTCATCGAAAGCCAAAACTCATCCCTCTAGCAAAGTGACTATAAGAGATATTAAATGTGGGCCGAGCTCTTCTTACCTGATCTGTGACGACTTTACAGCCCCTAAACCCCTACCACATCTAACGTAAGTGGAACCGGTTTACTATCTCGTCAGGCCGACAAGGGTCAAATCGCTTGCATCACAGCGGCCTTGATGTCCTTGTCCATCCTAACCTCGCTGAGGTAGGAGAACTTACTCGCCTCCACCGGCCATAGAAGAGCGTTGAACTCTCTGTCAACCGAGGTCATGAACTCCCTTTCCTTGACTTTTACAAAACCGGTGTAGGTGGGGTTGTAGAGTTGCCTAAAGGTATTGAAGGCCTCGAAGACGATGAACTTGTAGGGATAGTCCATGTCGATCTCTAGACACTGGTACTTACGTGCGAAACCGAGTATCTTGGAGACCACGGCACCCACCGACGAAATCCTGCTTACACTCACCTGCCCCACGTCTCCGAAACTGGCCAAGGAAATGAACACGTCAAACTGATCGACGGGGGTCACCACCCTTGCCCCAACTACCCTGCAGTAGTTGGAGCAGGTGGAGGGAACCTTGAATTTGCCGGTGAAGACGTCCTCCTGGTCCTTACCCTCCACCAACATGGTCATGACTACGTTCGCAAGGTGTTCCACTTTGCACGAGAGCCTCTCCAACTCTGCCCATAATCCTGGGGAGATCTCGATTACGTCTCCCGAGTCTGTGAGTACCCTCTTCCCGCCTCTAAGTATGTTCACCCTGAGCTCATGTAACATTCTGAGGAGAATAATTAGGCTTCAGGGCTTATATCGTTTTTTCCCGACTGAACTCCAGCCCGTTAAGCCGAGCCTTACAAACACTGAAATTCCACTGGGTCTCCCTTCTCTTGGAATGAGGAGGCAGTTGATAGCCTGGGTGGTGATCCTAGTGCTTGCTACCTTACCGGCGCTCAACACCCCAAGCAGGTTAGTCTACACCGATTCTCCTTTCCTTTCCAGGAGCTTTCCTAGTCAAGAGGCCCAAGAGCTCCTCAAAGAGGACTTCCCGTCCTTCTATCCGAACTACTCTACTCTTTACGTGATCTTCGTAGGAGGGAACTTGACTGAGGATGGTGCTAGACTAGCCCAAGCAGCGAGGTACCTCTACAGGCCCATCCTCCTTTCACCTCCTCAAATCCAATACGAAGAGAACGAGACGGCATACAGGTTAGCCGAGACCATCGTTGAACCCCAGGTGAAGAACTTGACTACGTTTTACCTCGCGGTTCACGAACTCTACCTCAAACTCAACCAGAGTAGGACGGAGTTCATGCGGAATCTGAGTGTTATACTCGATCATGCGAACCAAACTTTCACCTTAGCGAGGGAGTTGGACGGTGGACCCAACTACACCGCTGCTTATAATTCTCTATCTAGGGAATTGAACGGTACTCAACTCATCCTCCTGAAAATGATGTACGGCAACCTGACTAAGTACGGCAACGTGGAGTCGGCGGCCGCCCACATTGGAGCCTCATACTTCAAGGAGCCTGTAATAGCGAAGCTTGGATTCTCAAACTTCTCTAACGCCTCCAAGGTGGCCTCGCTCTTACCCAACTCCTACTTATACCAGCTCAACTCCACCGAAACCTACGCCTCGGCAATAGGTGACGCCCTAGGAATTCCGGTAAACTCGACGTTCATGGTGAACCCTTCCCTGGTCCAGGTTTACGTCATAAGAGACGTCCTAGGTAACTTCCTCCCTCCTACGCCAAAACCTAAATATATGGATTACCTGTTATTCGCGGTCGAGGTTCCCCCAACGAGAGCCTGGCAGATGTGGAGCTCTTCTCCTCTCACCTCAACAATGCATACGTCACGGGTCACCTCCCCATATACGCGGAGTCGGCCTTCGCGACCAGCTCGGAGCTTGAGATAGTGGACCTTATAACTATTCTAGCAGTTGTCCTCCTCCTTACTCTGCTGTTGAGGGCAGTAGTCCCGATTCTCACCCTGGTGATTACTGCCGGTTCCGCCCTAGACTTGGCCTACGGACTGACCTACGTCTCTTCCCTACTGGGGTACAGGATGTACTACATATCAGGTTTCGTGGTGGCCCCTATAGTGTTCGGACTCACAGTGGACTACTCCATGCTCCTACTCTACAGGTACTTCGAGGGACTGAGGACGGCTGAGGGCTCGCTCGATAGGGCACTCAGGAGCTCTAGGAGGACGGTTTACATGAGCGGGATATCAGTTACCTTGGGGTTCTCTTCGTTCCTCCTCACCCCCTCTCCGCTCCTGAGGAACATAGGCCTCTCGCTCATCATCGCGGCGGCCAGCTCAGTTGCAGCCTCCACCACGTTCTACCCCTCTCTGCTCTCCATCGTAAATCCAAGGACCATGGCATTCCCTCGACGCGAGTTGCCCGATCCCGACGACGTAAGACAGAGCTACCTAGAGGCCGCGTCCACCTTCGCGGTCAGAAAGAAGTGGCTAGTCGTAGGACTCATGATTGCCTTAACCGCAGGCTCCCTCCTCGTCTTGGTTACCCACCCAACTAACCTCAGCGTGGGGGAGATCCTCCCGTCAGGCTCAGGCGCAGTCAAGGGTGAGGCGATACTCTCTTCCATGTACAACTACAGCCAGCTATACGCTATAACATCCTCGCAGGAACAGACGAAGGCCCTAACGAAGGCCCTCCTGGAGGAGGGGGCGTGGGTCTACGGCCCTTACTCTCTGGGGAGGGGTCTCCTCAGCCGGCCACTGACTGGACCGTTCTACAGGGATGGGCACTACCTTGTGGAAGCCATAGTACCTGGGGCCGTGTTCTCTAATGAGGCCATACAGGCCACAGCTAGGGTGACTGGACTCGGGTTGGTGGGTGGCTCCAACGCTCAGAGGCTGGACATAGTGAACAACACGGTCTTCAGTTACTTTCACTACACTCTACCCATCACCGTGGTCCTCATATTGGCGTACCTGTTCGTCGCGATGGGCTCGGCGATTACACCTCCCAGACTGGCTGCCACGGTGTTGGTGAGTAGCTTAGCTGGAGTAGCAACAGTGGAGCTGATCTTCGGCTCGGTCTACTGGCTCTCCCCACTAATAGTGTTTGCCCTAATGTTTTCGCTCGGAATAGACTACGACGTCTTCCTGGTGAGCAGAATTATGGAAGAGGAAGGAGGAGACGAGGAAGTGCGAGTGATCAGGGCCGTGAAGTCCACTGGGTTAGTCATAACTGCGGCTGGACTTGTCCTAGGAGTCGCCTTTTTCTCCTTAACTACAGCCAACATGCGGTTCCTCGAAGAGATAGGGGTGGGGGTAGGTGTGTCGGTCTTGGTCGACACCTTCGTAGTTAGAACAGTTTTCGTCCCAGCGGTGATGGCCATCCTCAAGGAACTGAACTGGTGGCCCAAAAAGAGGGTTAAGCCTTCTTGACGGGGAATTCGAACTCCTGATGTCCGTCCTTGTACAGCTTCGCCACTATGACGCTAGTCCCAGTGAAAGAGTCCCTCTTTATTGCAGAAGTTATGGCTCTCCTGGCCAAGTCCACAGCTTGGTCCAATTCCATCTCCTCGCTGTACTCGTCCTCCAGGAGACCTATGGCAACGGGTGAACCCGATCCAGTAGCAACGAACTTCTCTTCTGTCATGTCTCCTAGGTAGTCCAAGTTGTACAACTTCGGAGCATCGTCGTAGCCGCCTATGAGGAACTGCACAACGTAAGGGAAATATTTGGAACTGGAGAGGATGTTTGCTACGTAAGTTGACATGGCCTTTATTGTAGTGGGCCTACCAATCAAGGAGTTATACCTGTACACGTTACTGAGCACGTTGTAAAGGAACTGAATATCAGCCACACTCCCCGCCGTGGTAACGGCGAGCTTATCAGTAACGTAGAGGACCTTCCTGACGTTCTTGTGGGCCACGTAAAACCCCGCACTGGCCCTCCTATCCGCGGCCAAAACAACACCGTCCTTAGTTCGCAGGCCTACCGTTGTTGTTCCCTTCAGGGTCTTTATCTTCATTTCGTCAGGTCTTTCCATGACTTCTCAACAACACAGAGAGCTATAAACTCTTCTAAGGTGTCCTTGTATACCCTCAACACTTTTAAGAACCTGTGTGAAGAGAAGGATTGTGCCGCGGTAGTATAGTCCGGTCAAGCCTTGCGCCGAAAGTATACGGGCCTTTCGAGCCCGTGACCCGGGTTCAAATCCCGGCCGCGGCATTTCTCTCGCGATGAGCTGCAAGGGCTCTTCGTTGGTGAAGCGCTGAAACCGGTTCCAGACAACAGAGACTAATAATTGATAAACGATAATCTGCTAAGACTAAATAAGGATAATAAATATCGTGATTGATTAGAAACCTAGTGACCGCACTTACTCTTGTGTTTTGGAACGGATTGCCGCGCTGGACTTCACGATCCTAAAAGACAAGGCCGTTAAGGAGTCACCTCCATATTCTTATATGGTCTTAAGTGTTGTATAAGCCCTAGTCACAACTTCGCCTTGCGAAGTAAGTAGAAAGGGACAAGGAATGCCTCAAATTCCATTACAACAGGAAGTTCCTAAATTTCTACTCTTAGAACATGTCATTTACAACCATAGCTTAACGTTATATTCTAAAATTTGCAATCTATCCCGGCCTCCACAGAGTAGATTTCCGTACATGAATTGGTCCTTTTTACCACCAACTTAGACCTTCCTGTAACACTCGGTCCTCACTTCTATCACTAGACCAGACTTCCTCATTTCACTTAATATCTTCTCCACTGCGGCTTTGTCTATACCGTATCCTCTAGCTTCCTCTATCACCTCGCTTAGCTTAGCGCACTCAGTCTCTTCGGCTAGAGCATCCACGATCTCACTAACTTTAGCCATCCTGTCGCGAGCGGTCTTGGGTCTTCCGGTCATTATAGTGTCTATATCTAACCTCCCCGACTCGACGTCTATCCCTACGGCCTCCAGAAATATCCTCATTATGTTGATTGCCCTCTCCGCATCCTCCCTCTCCGCGGTCTGTTTCAGGGCCATCCTGGCGTAGGCCTCTGTCATCCTTATCAGGGCCTCGAGTTGCCTAGGAGTGATCAATATTGGACTGTCTGAGCTCTCAGCACTCTTCTTCCTCATCTCCACGAAGAAGTCAAGCAATAGTTGTCTAGCTTCCGCAGACAGCACAGGCCTTACGTTCTTCCTTGCGAACGCGATGTATTTCTTGAGGACGTCTATCTGAATCGGTTGACCGTAGCTGCTCTCCGAATGCATGTCCAAGATGTGAGAGGCGAGCAGTTGGTCCCCCTCCCCAGGCTTGTCCCTTAAGATGAATATTAGATCGAACCTGGAAAGGATGGTAGACGGCAAGTTTATGTTGTCGGCCACTCCCCTCTCTGGGATGTAGCGACCGAACTTGGGGTTTCCAGCGGATATGACGGTGGTTCTTGCGTTTAACTTGGCCACTATTCCAGCCTTGGCTATAGAGACGGTCTGCTGTTCCATGGCCTCGTGTATAGAGACCCTGTCCTCCTCCCTCATCTTGTCTATTTCGTCTATTACCGCGACCCCCCCGTCCGCTAACACCAGCGCTCCAGCCTCGAGGTAGTAGTCCCCGCTATTCTTGTCTCTCACTACCGCGGCGGTGAGTCCAGCCGCCGTTGCTCCCTTACCTGTAGTGTATACAGACCGAGGGGCCGTTCTATATGCGAACTGAAGCATCTGGGACTTGGCCGTACCTGGATCTCCAACTATGAGTAAGTGTATATCCCCCTTTACCCTAGTTCCGTCGGGCAGGACCTTAGGGACTCCTCCGAAAAGCGAGAGGGCTATCCCTCCTTTATCTCCCAGTGACCATAGATGGAGGGAGCTATGGAGGAAATGATCCTTTCCCTTATCCAGGGGTCCTGGGCCAATTCCCTCAACTTGAGCTCGTCCTCCTCCGAGATCCTGACCTCGTCTAACGCCTTCTCTGACAACTCTATACTATTGGCCCTCATGTACAAATCGAAGACTGCCCTAGCACCCCTCTTCATGGATCCCTCCTGTTGAAGCTCAAGTATTCCCACCAGCTTCACTCTGTCTCCTGGCCTCACGGAGTCCACCAGATCGTCCTCTACTACCACCGCCAGTTGCCTTGGGAGCTGCCCAGCCGGGATCTCCTCTGGTCTCTCCTGAAGGATCACCCTCTGCCAGTCCGTCAGCTCCGACTTCTCAGGTATGAGTTTCATCTGACCTGGTTTCTCACAAACTGGGCAAACTGTAGGGAGTTCCACGTAGTCTCCCATTTCCTCGTCCACCGGCCACACGAATTCGGCCATGCAGGAGGGATCGTTGTGCCTGAACGTACCTCTAATCATCCTCTCCTTGACTGGTGTAGACCTCACTAGTATGCCCTCCACGGCTATGAGCTTGTTCAGATCGTCGCTCCTAAGTTTCCTGAGCTCCACCGAGTTAGGGACGTTAGTTACCCTAACGTGAACTCGAGGAACCTCTTGGGAGAACTGCGGTTCGAGCTGGGATATCGTAGCCATGAGCGCCTTCTCCATCAGTGGCAACACCTCCTTAGGTCTGTTCACTAGGAGGGTCGCCAGCTCCCTATCGAAGAGTAATAGATCGACGAAGTCGACAGAGAGGCTCCTACCCCTCTTAGCGACGATCTCACTCACTCTTGGGAGGTATTTGGACTTCCCCCTCTCATCTTTCCAATCACCCAAAAACTCCCTGAACAGTTCCTCAACGTTAAGCTCTCTCTCCAATCAACTCACCATAGTACAGGTTTACCAGCTCACGTATTTCCGAAAAGAGAAGCAGTTCCTCGTCCGTCATTCCTTGAACAATTGAGGGATCTTGCACCCCCAGGAAAGCCAAGTTCATTATTTTCCTTAGTCTCAAAGTCACCAGCTCCCTGGCCACGGACTCGGCCTTCTTAGACACGTCAGGCTGGCCCTTTAGTTCGTTGAGGAGTTCCCTCACTCTAGCGTAGAAGTCCCTGTGTAGTGGAACTAGAGACGCGGGCTTGCTGGCGCTCTGAGTCTCCTGAAAGAGGACCCTGTTGAGCTCCTGTAGGGTCAGCCTCTGAGTCGGCTTGAGGATCTGAGTTACTCCCGTAAGCCACCTGGGAACTTCTCCTTCCTTACCTCGCTGCAACGACACTGAACCCTCGATTAGTTGCCAAGGGCCTACATCCTCTTCGGCAGTGACCTTTACTCGCTGAAGTTTCCTAGCGGCCTTTAACGCCCTAAATTTAGCCCGCTGCACAGGCCATATATTGGCACAATCACAAATTAAGCGATGTGCCCGAGCCCAAGCTACTCGCAACAACGTTGGCCGGTAAGTCGTCCAGGTGTGTGAGGGAGGTGCTGAATTCCATTATGCCTAGGGACCCAGAGGTCGAGGTGACCGAGGTCTGTCAAAACGTGTTGGTGGTGCGTTCCAACCTCCTACCCAACGAGGTCTACGGGACGCTTAGGGCGGCTCCACCTTCATGTCTAGCTAGGGCATATCCAGTTCACACTTTGGCTCCGCTGAACGAAGTCGAGGCGATTAGGGCAAGTCTAGAGTTGGTTGGGAAGTATCAAGGTACGTTTTTAGTAGATTGTGTGAACAGAGGAGCGAAGGTTGACTGCAGGCAAGTGGAAATGGGGATAGGTATGATGTTGGGCGGAAGAGTGAGCTACGGGAACCCAGACTGGGTATTGACTGTGAACTGTGCCGACATGTGTTATATCTCGGTACTTAGGAGGGGACAGGAAAAGTTTCGGTCTAGCCTCCCGATGTCCATATAAGGGAAAAGACAGGAATTATAAAGCAATGGAGGAGTCTTCACAATCACCGAGGGACATACTCAGCGAGTCAGCCAGCGGGCTGTCGGTCTTCAAGGATAGGAGCAAGCTCTCCCCAGATCATGTGCCAAGTAGGCTTCCATTCAGGGAACAGAAGCTGAGGGAACTGGGGGTGAGTTTCAAGGGACTAATAGAATCCCCAGGGTCCTCTTCAATGAGGGCCCTCATAGTGGGTAAGACTGGCACGGGGAAGACTGTGACGGCCAGGGTGTTCGGAAGGGAGTTCAGGGAATTAGCTAGAAGCCGCGACGTGAAGCTGGAGTACGTTCACGTGAACTGTTACAGACAGAGGACCCTCTACATGATCACCTCCGAGATCGCGGGTACCCTAAGACTCCCAATACCGATGAGAGGTTTCTCGTCCCAGGAGGTATTCAGGGCAATAAACGATTATCTTGAGAAAAGGAACATGCATCTGATAATAACGTTAGACGAGTTCGACTATCTGATAAACAGCGCTCCTCTGGGGAAGTTTACTTCCTTGTCAGACTTTACGATGAGATAGCGGCTTCGGTGAAGAGAATAAACTACATCTTCATCGTGAGGGACTGGAGCACGGTCAACGTGTTGGATAAGTCCTTAAGAGACCACGTGGTGAGGAACGTGGTAGAGTTCAAGCCCTACACAGCGTCCGAACTCTACGCTATATTGGAGGACAGGACCAAGGAGGCCTTCCACGAAGGCACTGTTCCTCCTGAAGCCCTGGAGTTGATCTCCGAGATGCATGGTTATGATAAGGGGGGAATGGGGAACGCGAGGCTGGCGATAGAGGTACTCGAGCTGGCGGGCGACATAGCAGATAAGGGAGGACACCAAATGATAACGCGAGAGATAGTTAGGGAAGCCAATGCTAGGGCCAACCCAGAGTCCACGGTGGTGAGCGAGAGCATCTCCTCCCTCGAACTGCACGAACTGATAACCCTCTACGCGGTGGTCAAACTCTCGGAGTCGAGAAGGGGGGAGTACTTCACAATGGGGGAGGTAGAGGAGGAGTACGCTTCGGTATGTAGAAGCGTAGGAGAGGAGCCAAGGAAACACACTCAGTTCTACGAGTACGTTAGAAAGATGAGACTGATGGGAATACTCGACACTAAGCAGAGTGGGAGAGGCATGAGAGGCAGAACTACACTAGTCGCGCTCAACGTCCCCCACTCCAAGGAACTGAAAATGGCGATAGAGTCGAGAATGGGATTGGCGTCTAGGCCTTGAGCCTCTCAGTTAGATTGAAACTGCTCATGGTGCTTTCAGAGGTAGGCGAGGTAAACATAACCAGGTTACTGAGACTAACGGGCCTGAGATATGACGTTTTGGAGAGAAACTTGAAGTATCTAGAGGAGAAAAGGTACGTGGAAGTCACGAGACTGGGGAGAAGTAGAATAGTGAGACTTAACTTCTCCAACCCACAGGTGATCGTAATAAGGGATCTGCTGGAAGAACTGTCAGAGCTGTGAACCGAATAAAGGTGATCGACGGCGAGAAAGCTTCATACTGGGCGGCTATCCCTAGAGGTGGTCTAGTACGTAAGGAATGTTATCCTCTTAATCTCCACGGGGTAAAGGGGCTCTGTATGCCGTGGCGAGCCCGTTTTCGATCCATAGGCGTTACTTCCACTTAATAACTAGGCCTCCTCATTTGGAAACGAAAGGGGAAAGGAAATTGAAAGGGGCCAAGATGGTGGACGTGTCCTCGAAGGAGTCCGTTGTAAGAGAAGCTGTAGCAGAAGGTAAGGTTAGGCTGAAGAGGGAAACAATACGAAAGATATTGGAAGGCAAAGTGGAAAAAGGGGACGTTATAGAGGTTAGTAGGGTTGCTGGGATAATGGCTGCCAAGAGGACCGCTGAGTTCCTTCCATTATGTCATCCCATTCCTCTCACATCTGTCGAGGTCGAAGTTAAGTGTGAGGAGGAATTCGTCAAAGCTATCTGCACTGTAAAGACAACTTACAAAACTGGAGTAGAAATGGATGCGCTCACTTGCGTCACCTCGACGCTTCTAACCGTGTGGGATATGGTGAAGAAACACGAAAAGGACGAGAATGGACAGTACCCAGTCACTGAGCTGACAGAGGTGAGAGTAGTGAGGAAGGTCAAAGAGACCACAAAGTCTTAAGGTACTTCAATTCGTCTTCAGTTAAGCCAAAGTAGTCTGCAACCTCCTTAGAGGGTTTCAGCCTTAGTGTGGAGAGGACGTCGTTCTTTACCTTCGACATAGAGCAATGAGTCTTAGAGGCGATCTTAGAGAGAAGAGAGTCTCTCACTTCCCTGCTCGACTTAGTTCTTGCCATTGAGGAAATGTATTGAGGAAACTGGTATTTTCTCCACTTTGCCTTCCACCCAGGCTTAGACTTACCTGCCTCGGCGAAGGCTAAACCAATCCCCATGATGTCGAAAACGTAGCTCAGGAGGTCCCAGGAAACATACCTAGCCCTAGAGGAGAAGAGGGAGGCCCTAGATAGAGCAGCGTAGGCCCTGCTTAGGTCTTTGAAGTCCTCGAATTGAAGTGGTAGGTTTTCGTCGAACCATCTTAATAACATCTCATAGTCCACACGAGAACTTGACACGGCGTTTCTGGCCTGCCAAGCGTAACGGGCCCAGAAGACACTTCTCAGCGTCTCGAATGGATCGAGCTCTCGTTCCTTTCTAATGGTGGCCTCTACAGACTGCCTAGTTACCGATCCTCTTCCTTCCGCTACCGCCTGGAGGGCATTGATCGCGTATCTGAGGTCTCCTTCGCTCTCCTCAATTATCTCATTAAGGGCGTCTTCATCGCACCTGACCTTCTCCATCTCACAGATCCTCTTGAGCACCCTCCTAGAGCTCACCTTGCCCAACTTCTTGAGCTCTATGAGTTGGCATCTAGCTCTGAGCTCCCTCATGGACGGGTCCCAAGGATCGTTGGCAGTGAGAAGCACGGGATTGTCAGTAGAGTCAACCAATTGAAGTAATGCCTGAAAGCCTCCCCTGTCCTCCTTTGAATCCATCCCGTCAACCTCATCTAGGAGAAGTAGCTTGCCCTTCTTTCCGAAGAGAGTTGAGGAGGTGGAAGCAACCTTCGCAGTCCTCTCGATCTCCTGAAGTCTTCTGGAATCGCTTGCGTTGAGTTCGAACAGTTCGAGATCGAAGTCCCTAGCTAACGCCTCTGCCAAGGTGGTCTTACCTACACCTGGTGGACCGTAGAGAAGTACGGACTTCTTGCCAGGTTTACCATGGAGCCAGCTAGTTATCCATTCCTTAAGTTGAGACTTAGCTTCTTCTTGGTTCTCGACCTCGGAGAGACTTTTGGGTCTATACTTGACGAACCAAGGTAACCTCAACCCTCCCCACCCACGTACTTGGCCCCGAAGACGCTGAGCTTGGCCAGAAAAGCGCTGAGTTGAATCTCATCATCCGCCCCCTCGACTATTCTGAACTCCGTCTCCCCCACGTAGTCAACTAGGAGGGCCCTCAACTCTTCGGGAATTGAGAGATCCCCAGACAAGACTTCCCTGTGGATCTGCTTAACTATGTCTTCACCTGAGAGACCGGAATTTACCATGAGGGACCTAACCTTCTCCCTCGCTTCGATAAACTTCCCAGCTAACGCCAGCTTCAGGGCGTCCCTAACCTCCTTGGGTTGAGACACACCAACTGCCTTGTAAATCGATTCTACTGTGATCTTACCGTAGGTGGAAGCGGATTGGAGGAGGTTTATGGACTTCCTCAGGTCTCCCATAGTGACGTTGTATATTTCCTCCAGTCCACCCTCGTCATAACTTACACCCTCTTTTTCAGCAATGAACCTCAGTCTAGCTATGACGTCTTCCTTCTTCAAGGGATAAAACCTGAAGAGGGCTGTCCTAGACTGGATCGGCTCAATTATCTTGCTAAGATAGTTGCAGGCCAATATGAAACGAGTTGTCTCGGTGTAAATTTCCATTATCCTTCTGAGCGCTTGTTGGGCGTCCGCCGTCATGTTGTCGGCCTCGTCTAGCAATATAACCTTAAACGGGACTTCACCCAACGTTACTGTGCGGGCGAAGTCCTTAACCTTAGTTCTTATGACGTTTATCCCACTTTCATCACTGGCGTTAAGCTCGAGGAAATACCTCTCATAGTCCTCCCCGTAGAGGTCCCTGACTAAGGCGAGGGCGGCTGTAGTCTTTCCCGTCCCAGGAGAGCCAGCGAAGAGGAGGTGAGGCATATTCCTTTCCTTTACGAACTGCTTCAGTCTGCTGACATTCTCCTCCTGATCCACGATGTCGTCGAGATGTCTAGGCCTGTACTTTTCACTCCACATTAACTCCTCGCTCACTTTCCTCCCCTCCTATACTTTCCCATGATCTCTCCTACGTCCACAGCGATGGACTCAGCCACTGTGGCCACCTCCCTCACTCCAATGCGCGCTGGTAACATCATTCTTTCCTTAAGCGCATAGACCTTGACGAAGTATCTGTGTGGAGGACCTCGTGGAGGACATGGCCCTCCATACCCCACTCTTCCAAAGTCGTTTATAGCTTGATCGCCGTACTGCGTAGAGGTCATTTTAGGTATCGCCTCAGGGAGTTCCGTGGTCGTCACGTTGTAAATCGCCCAATGATAAAAAGTTCCTCCAGGGGCGTCTGGGTCCTCCATTATGACCGCGTATAATCCTTTTCCCACCTTTTCCCACTGAAGATGGGGAGATATGTCCTCACCGTCGCAAGTGTACCTAACTGGTATGTCCGATTTGTCATGGAAGGAATTGCTAATTACCTTCACGTGAGCAATGAGAGTACCTTCGTTTTAAACTTTAAGACTGTGGTGTCGGTTCTTTCTTCTGAATTGAAAGGGGAACCCACATGAGCCAAGCTGGTATCTGGTTAATTAATTCATAGGCCTCCTCCCACGTTGCTAAGCTTAACTCCCTAGCTAACTCCTCCAACGTCATCATCGTCCTTACGTACTTGTTTAGAATGGCCACGACATCCTCATTTATCTCCAGCTCACGGCCGCTGCTGAGCTTTACCTTAAGTGCCTCCACAACTTAGCGGAATCAGGGTGAAGTTAAATAGTTAACCGTATTCACACCGTAGAGGGCCCAAATACTCAATACCGAAATTACGAGGACTGCTATAATGAGGGCATAACCCCACTCAACCTGTCTCCTCTCCAACAAATACACTCCGCCCGTCATGAGCATTAGCATGATAATGAATAGGGCGAGAAATCCTCCGCTTCCTGCCTTCTCAGCACCAGACACTAAGGGAGAAATGTAATAGGGGAATGCAATGATACCGAGGATCGCGAACGCCACCACTACGACTGTCACGAACACTACCAACGCGGAGATCGACTGCACGTAGAGCCTAGGGTACTTCTTACCCGACATCACACTTACTACCACGGGACCCTTTTAATCTTTAATCGATAGGCCACTGCATTAGTTCCCAAGTGCAGTACGAAGGCCAAAGCTGCAACGAAGAGAAACTCTGATAGAGATAATGGAACGCCTGTGGCCAGCATGAAAGCGGTGGCGCCTACGACGAAGTCCAACTGGTCCAACCCCAATGCCCTTTGTCCCCTCGTCATACCCATTCTTCTTTTAAAGAATGCGCCTACTAAATCTCCTACCATAGCCCCAAGTGCTCCCATGAACCCTTTCGTGATCCAAGGTTCTCCCAGAAACCTACTTATCCCAATCGAAACGGTCAACCCGAAAGATAGGGACAAGAGTAACCCTTCAAACGTTTTTCCATCCCCTAGAATCCTCCTTCCATCTCCCAAGCTCCTGCCGAAGTCGAGTGGAGTTCCCTCTCTGATGAACGTGGCTCCTCCGTTGGCTGCCAACGCGGGCGAGTAAATAACGAAAGCGTAAAGGAGGGTATACAGCTCCACACCTCGTTTTAAGTCGAACTGAAGAAAAAGCTAACTTCCTCTGGCTGCTCTCAACGCTATAGCACAGGCTGCCCTAACGTCCCTGTCCTTCACTCTTATGTAGGGGTTATTCTTACTTGTCATCTTTTCGTCGACTCTCTCCGCGTCGAATGAAGTAGTGAGCATTCGATAGGTAAATTCCCCTAGCTTATTTCCAACTCCAACTCCAATACGATGAACTCTGTGAGGGTAAACATTTATTACGTGCTGGATGAACTCTTCTATTCTATTAAAGTTAACTTTAGCGGACGTGAGCAACTCGCCGTCCCCGAGAACAGCAACTGTGAGTTCGTCGCTATTTGTATCAATT
Organism: Sulfodiicoccus acidiphilus; assembly: GCF_003967175.1. Taxonomy (NCBI): domain Archaea; kingdom Thermoproteati; phylum Thermoproteota; class Thermoprotei; order Sulfolobales; family Sulfolobaceae; genus Sulfodiicoccus; species Sulfodiicoccus acidiphilus. Next base: position 921,303 of record NZ_AP018553.1, read on the forward strand.
CCTATAAGTAGCTCGTCGTAGAGGCTCTTTCCCTTTAATAAACAGATAGCTCTCTCCACCCCAGGTTCAATGTCTTCTATCCTCCTAACTACGATATCTCCTTTAGTGTCAGATATGGTAACCTCTGCTACCCCTTCAGTAAGCGATACACCTCTGTCCCTCAGAGCTAAGACGACGAGGTGAAACAGTTTTGGGTCATTTATTTTCACGGCTAACCTGTTACCCAAGCCTCGCGTAGCGTTAACTATTACGGGCTTTAAGTTTTTAGTTGGTTTGATGTAGGTGGATTGAAGCTCGAGGAATTCAGAAAAGAACTTGAGGGGATGGGATTGGAAGATTTGCTGTTAGGTATAGGTCTAGGAGTAGCTATGGGGCTCTCCTTGGCTGCCCCTCCAGGTCCAGTCAATGCCTTGATAGCTACAGAGGCGGCCAAGTCTCCGTTACATGGAACTAGCGTCGGAGTTGGCGCTATGACTGCTGACGCGGTTTTCATGACAATCACGTTAATAATAGGGAGATTTCTGCCCAGTTTTGTAATACACTCTCTCTTCTTAGCTGGCGGCGGTGTGATGCTTTACTTAGCATACGATGTGTGGAGAAGCAAGGGACCGAGCGGGAGGGGGAAGAAGGGAAACTTCGTAGTGGGTCTAGGGATGGGTCTCAGTAATCCTTTTCAAATAACTTGGTGGTTAACCGCCGGCTTGTTCATGATTCGAGAAATTTCGCTCACGACAATACCGGGATTCTTTGCAGGTATTCTCCTTTGGATTTTCTCATTTCCTCTCACTATACACAAAATACGAGCAAGATATAAGTACATAAAGTATGCGTCGGCAACGATCTTGTTGTTATTCGGTGCCTACATGCTATACATCGGTGTCGCCTACGCACTCAAAACTACTTAATTTCATTGTTCTACGCGACTCGGAGGAGAAGTTAAGTCCACCTAAGGTCGACCCTTTGGGAAACAACTTAGGAATCATGCACAACAGAAATGACTTAGCCCTCCTAGACAAGTCGTGGAAGTCCTTTCCACTCTTGCCGAGACAATAAAATGTCCTCACTCCGTATCGCAAGTTAGACTTACGCGATCCCGCGAGAAGTAAGCGTGAGAAGAACAGGACGTGAAGTGAAAACGGCCACCAACTAACATCGACTGGAGCTTAGACTCTGGAAAATTCTTATGAGATCTCCAGTCACATTGCTCTAACGTTTAAACTACCGAAACCCACCCTTACCCTCTGGCGCAATAGTATGTCTGAGATTGACGGTATTTCCAGCTGTTTTCCACATTTAGGGCACTTATTACTATACATTCCCATTATTTCAGTAGGAGTTCTCACACCATAAAAGTCTTGTCCCACCCTTTCAAACTTAAATAGCTCGGACCCACAACCTTTACACTGATACATTATCATGGAAATCATTCAATTACTTCTAACACATAGATATAACCGCTGTTCCTTCTATACTAAATACTTTCAGCGACCTCTCTCCCCTTTTAATGCGGGACCAACGATGTGCAACTAAGATGCTTCCTGGAGGTATTAGGAGCTATACTATTTTTAAGCCAAACGCGGAGAGATTTCGCTGGGGCCGTAGTCTAGCTTGGTCCAGGATGCCAGCCTGGGGATGAATCCCCAACCACCAGACCGCTGGTGGTCCCGGGTTCAAATCCCGGCGGCCCCATAGGTTCTCTTATATATCCTCGTTATTATTAGTATCACTAGTGAAATAATTAGAAGGAAAGCCGCCTCTGGTATTGAGGACCTGAAATAATACTCGTATTGAGAATAGATGTATACTGAGGCTGGACTTACGAGGTTAAACGGACCCCCTTGAACGTAAAATGCTACTATAGCAATCGAGCCGAACTCGCTCATTGCTCGGGCCATTGCGGTTAAGGCCGCAGATACGAGGCTAGCCCTTGAGCTAGGGAAGACCACTCGAATAAACGTTGTAAGCTCGTCCGCCCCTAAGGTCCTTGAGAACATCTCTGGGCCTCGGTTCATTCCCTCAAATAGGTTCTGGGCTGCTCTCACGTAAATTGGAGTGGAAACGATTATGAGGGCGGTGACCAAACCTAAATAGGAGTCGAAAAGGTTGAGTCCAATAGAGTTCAGGAATTGGCCAGTTGGTGTATATGGGCTATCCAGTATGACTAAAGCTATTCCCACTATGGGGTGGGGGATTGATGCGGGTACGTCGACTAACCCTTCGAGGAATGGATTTCTTCGTCTAGATAAAAAGTAAGCCACGTGAGTGAAGAACAAGATTTCTATAGCTGCTGTCAAACCTGATGCCACTATTGTGAGCTCAACCGCTTTCAAGAAGGAAAGACCTAACGCCGAGAGGGAGAAGAAAGGCCCTAGGCCGTAAAAAAGTAGAACAACGAGCGGTGCTGCTAGTAATAGGAGAGGGATAACAGAAAGGGAGAATAGTCTATCAAAGCTCCGCGAGCGGCCCAGCGTAGGTCACTTCTCCAGAGCTCTCAAGCTCAGAGATTTGAGGCGGGAGAGTGTTATTAGAAGCGAAAAGTGGGGCAGGAATTGCAGGCGTCAGGCCATATCGCTCCAATTCGTCCACGTGACTGAGAACGAAACGCAAGAACGCGTATGAGGCCTGCGGGTTCTGCGGCTTAGTGGGAACGGTTATGTAGAGGTAGACAGGGCTGCCACTTACGTTGACGTCCTTTCCTTCTAGGTTAACTGGCCAAGAGAACTTTGAGTAGAACGATGAATACTGAGAACTCCCGAAATTCAACCAAGGTGGGAGCTGTAAGTAGGAGAATCCCTGCGCCATGGCGTAAGACCTATAGGAGAAAACTAACTGCACTTCCCCCTCCTCCAATGGCCCGACGTATTCTCCTGTGCTCGACCTCGTCACGTTCGCTCCAGTTTCTATCACCCTGTCGAGGAAGTAACTGGAGTTGTGAGCGTAAATCTTTCCCGCTATCTCTAACATAAGGAACGCATATAGTCCCTCTGGGTCCGTACTAGGATTGGATATACCAAGCTTCACACTGCCAGAGGTGATCGTTTCGAAAAAATCAAACCAGTAAGTAGAATCATTGGTGGACATGGCCTCGTGATAATAGGATAGAGCCTCCCTCACGGAAGGATTCTGGAGGGAAGCGTTAGAATAGACTATGGCCATTTGATCCGTGAAGATTCCTATTGCCCACCCTGGATTCCTCTGTCCCAACACGTCTACGGCCTGAGTAAACGCAACTGGCATAAATACGCTAGCTGGTTCTCCTGCGGCTATATCCGAAGCTAGCTTGAAGCTACCTCCCGGAATTACTGTAACCTGGACTCCAGTTGAATTATGAAAGGCTTGCGCCAAGAACTGCGCCTCAGCAGTATATGCCCCAGCCACATACACGGCGAGTGGTCTAGAGTGAGGAGCAAAAAGGCCATAGGCGGCTGCGGCGACCACAACAGCTACAACTAATCCGACAGCCAGATACTTTAAGGAGCTCATCACGTCTTCAAATATATTTAGCTATATATATTTGTTATGCAGGGAGGCGTTTAACAAACTTCTCCTGAAGGCCGAAAATAGCCTAACGAAGTTCGTAGGGGATGGGGACGGCCTAGCGTCCTCGAAGTCGATTATGAACGCCCTCTTATCTCCGATGAGGACGTTCCCCCAAGGTCTCGTAATCTCTCTGTGTTCGATCTCTAACTGATCCAGAGAAAATCCAGCACGTAAAACTTGGATAATGACGTCGATTCCCTCAGTCCTCATCAGCTCTCTTCCCTTGATATACTCCATCAAAATAAAGTGGCACCCGTAGTTTAACACTCGTGGGGCAACACCAATTGCCCTCTCTTGCATCCTAGCCTCAAACTTCAGGCATCTCTTAGGCGAATCGCTCCTCCTAATCTTGACAACGTTTAGATCCTCTGTGAGCGCGACTACACCACTCTTCCCCTTTCCTATCACATTCACTCCTCCCAGCTTTACCTTACCGAACGACAGTAGGTGTGCTAATCCAGCTTCTTGGAGTTCTTTTTCGGCCTCCGAATAAGGGTGAGGAAATATGAAGTCCCTTAGTGGAGCCACGTTGGGGTCTTCCTCAGAAATGCCGCGACGCAAGGATCGTCCCCCTTGGACACCCACTTAAAGCTTAGATCGAAGTCGAATTTGAAGGTGAGGCATCCCTTCACAACGTCCTCCATGACTCCTGTTCTCCTCTTGATGGAAAGTAACCTCCCATCCTCACCTATCCACACTTGGTCGTTGGATGCTATGAAGGAGGATACGTCGTCTCGCATATAGAAAGGTGGTCCCTGATGTAGCTTAAAACGTCCGATCTCCTTAGACTCAACTTGAACAAGTAGTTTCAACCCCTCGCAGGCCCCTACATCGATCACTCTGAATCCCGCTTCTCCCAAAGATCTCCTAACTTTAGTCAGCACACTATTAACCTGTCCCCAAAGTACTTCCTCAGCAACATATTCCCGAGGTTTAACTTCTACCACCAAAACATCACCAACCGCTGGGACGTCTGAGACAGTTGGGGGATAGAAGAAACGAAGTGAAGGAGAAGTTAGGTAATATCTGGCTGCTAGCGAAAACTCCGCCAACCTCTTGATCGAAACAGCCGCTGCAACGTTCCTGTGAGGATCTATGGGATCTGGAACAACTAAGGGTTCTGGAAAATTCCTTATAGGCTCGCCCAGAACCACCTTGGGGCCCCAGGAAGAGGCGGCGCTCAGAACTCCTTTGAAGTCCCTGAGGTGATAGATCAGTAGTTCCGCTAGATATCCCGAGAAGCCCTTGACTCGCTGTTCAGCACCGTAGACACCTATCCCCTTCATAAAAGCCTTGAGTAGTCTAACCTGATCCTTCATTTCAGGAGTGAAGTTACCTCTCACAAACACGGTGTGGAATCGAGTCCTGTCTACGGGAGTCACAGGCTTGGACCCCTCTTCTACAGCTACCGCTGGCACTACGTCAATCCAGATTCCATCCACTAGTACCTTTAGGTAGGGATGATCGGCGTACTCAATTTGCCAAGGCAGGTCACTTAACTTAGCCTTAATGAGAGACAGGGCCTGACTTCGAATCCACTCTAAGCTAGTTGTAGACGGAAAGAATACGAAGACGTCTACATCTGAAGCTCCAGAAAGCCAAGTGTCCTTAGCGAACGAGCCATGCACTTCGGGGTTAAATCCTTCTAATCTCTGGACAACTTTTCTAATTGCGTCATTGATCTTGACATATTCTTGCGGAGAGGGTTTAATCTTGCTTAGAACTTCATCCTCGACGTTCAGGCTCCCCTCACCTCTATTAAGCTGTCGTATATGGGTCCTTTCGGGGTTAGAATACTCCTCATGAGGTGAAAACTTTCAAGTTTAACTTTCCCGAAACTGGTAGAGCCATATATGTCTATAAGCTCTATAAGTTCCTTTGGTGGCCTACTCTTCACTCTACCAAGCGTAACGTGAGGCGAGAACTCCTTTTTGTCGTAATGGACGCGCAGTTCCCTTAGCAGGCCTTCTTGCTTTAACCTGAGCTCCCTTACCGGATCCAAATTTCCCGCTAGCCCCACCCAAACCACTCTTGCTGAGAAGGGTGAGGGAAAGACGCCCAGCCCCTTTAGTTCCACTTCAACCGACTTGAATTTCATAGACGATAGACCCTCCTTAAGTAGAGGTACAACACTTTCTGGAACCTCTCCTAGGAACAACAAGGTGACGTGGAGAGATTCTTTATCCACCGGTTTAATGCCAGGAATTTGCTCGATTTCCCTCAGAATCGAGATCAGAGGTTCTCCAGGTATTCTTAAGGCTGTGAACAGTCTCAATTCGAATCACTTTATATAACGTTTGTTCTAGCCTCTTGAGTGTCCTCAAAAAAAATCGTTTGTGTGACTGGGATGCCTGGGGCCGGGAAGAGCGTCGTATCTGAGGTCTTTCGAAATAAGGGCTGGAAGATAGTTGTTATGAGTGAACAGTTGAAGAGGAGGTACGTAAAAGAAGGGCTTCCTGGAGAGTCGTTTGAGAAGTTTGCCTCAAGGATGAGGGAGAAGTATGGACGAGACATAGTTGCTAGACTATGCCTCGAGGAAGTTAGGGAAGAGGACAAGTTAATAGTTATGGAGGGAGTGAGAAATTGGGAAGAAGTGGAGCTTTTTAAAAGAGTAGGAGAGACGCTGATATTAGCAGTCCACGCCCCCCAAAGCTTAGGAAGGAGAGGTTACTGTCTAGGATGAGGGACTCAGAGGAGAGCTCGGTGGAGGCGATAGAGAGGAGGGACAGAGAGAACCTGAAGTTGGGAATTGGAGAGGTAATTGCGTTGGCAGACTTCATGTTAGTTAACGACGGTGAGCTAGACCTTTTTAAAAGGAAGACGGAGGAGTTAGTTAAGAAGATCCTTGACCAAGGTGAGTGTGGAGACCGAGGTTAGACCCTCTGAGGTCCGGGATAAGGTCCTGAAGGCCGTGAGTAACTTCTTCGATCATGAGGAACTAAGAGAAGAGACTAAAGGCCTTGGAGTAAGTCTCATAGCGGAGGCTTCCTCTCTCAGATCCCTAATTAAATTGCACTCTGCCCTTAGACAGCAGCGCATACTAGACGCCGCTAGGAAACATATGCTAAATGGTAGGACGGCTAACACTGTCAGCTTCATGCTCCACAAACAGGCTGCAGCCGTGGGAAAACTCAGCTTCGTCGACGTAGAAAGTGAGTCACCCTGCGGTCCAATAAGGGTATTCATCTTGCACGATAATCCTACTGGTGTAATAGAGTGGCTAGCACCTAAAACCTCTAGAGGTGTACCAATAAGGGAGATCCCTATGCCCTAACGTCGTAGAAGGAGACGTCTTCGGCTAAGAAACAGTGTGGAAAGAACCTTCTAGCGTCCTGGACTAGAGGGGAAGCGTCTCTATAGCGAGCGCTTATGTGGAACAGAGCCAATGCTTTGACATGCGATTTTGAGGCTGTCGTGGCTGCGTCTCTGGCCAAAGAGTGTCCGAAGGAGTGTGCCTCCTTTTCGTCTAAAAAGGTGGAATCATGAATGAGGAGATCGGCCTCCTCTGCGGCTCTAATCACTTGTTCACAGGGCATCGTGTCACCAGTGTATACTACCTTCACGCCCCTCCGCGTAGTGAGGTAAGTCTCGGGATCCAATTTCACACCTTTCACCTCAACCGATTTTCCCTCTTTGAGGAGGCGGAACACCCTCCAATCCTTTACACCAGTTTCCCTCAGACGTTCGACGTTTAGGTTTACGCGATCTTTTTCCTTAACTACGTAGCCTAAGGAGTCTATTGTGTGGCAAGAGGGAAATGAAGATATGCTCATTCCTCCAACCTCCAAGCTATCGACGAATTCCAGTGGAAAAGGAGGATTAAACCTTGTCCACTTAAAGGACTCCGTCAGGAATTCCCTAAGACCTCTGGGCCCCCCAACATAGAGTTTCTTCTCCCTACCCAAGAGTCCCATGCTCTCTATCAGGCCTGGCAGTCCTAGAACATGGTCTCCGTGCATATGAGTTACGAATACCGCATCCAACGATGTCAACCCTAAGCCATACTTCATCAATCTCCACTGAGTTCCCTCTCCACAATCAAAGAGGACAGACCAACCTTCCCTTTTAACGAGAATTGCAGGCAGTCCCCTGAACGACGGAGAGCCTCCTCCACTTCCAACGAAGTAGACCCTTATCATTTCTTCTCCACCACATAAATAGCCCGGGATAGGCTTCTATGGGAATAAACGTAATGTATCCTTCTAGGGGTTAAACCCGTTGAGACTAGATCGTCGGTCCAATCGAACTTAGAGTCGGTCGAGAAGGACAGGAATCCTCCTTTCTTCAAGACCTCCGAAGCTGACAGGAAAAACTGTTGATAGAGTAAGCGCAGCTCTGTGCCCCACACTTTGGTCGACCTCCCGTAGGGAGGATCCGTTGCTATAGCTTCGACATGGACCAATGGGATCTGAGTAGCAGAACCGTTGAGCAGGAGACACTGGTAGTCCAGCGCCTCGAGGTTAGCCCTAGCTTTAATTAGCATATTTCTCTCAGCATCAATTCCGACACATCGAAAGCCTCTCCATGCAGCCTCGATTAGCAATGAGCCTGTACCCGCGAAGGGATCGAGGACCGTCCGTTTAGGTCTAGAGAGGTTAACTAGGGCCCTCGCCAGCTCCGGATTCATTATTCCAGACTGCACGAACGGCCTCCTGAGATGAGAGGCGAGGCTCTTGGTGTCTCTACTGGAGCTCCTCAAGCCCACCAGAAAGAGACCATCACTTACAATTAGGTCTGCCGGCCTACAACGACGGGAAAGCGACAAAGACCTACTGAGTCTCGAGACCTCACTCAACTCGTCTCTCCTAGACCCCATCACGACGTCTAAGTCCAAGGAGACACAAATCCCCCTCAGAGACGAGAGTGCCTCATCAAGATCTGAGGAAATCTTCAGTAAGAGTCCTGAGGACTTGAGAAAGGACGCCTTAGAGGCTACTGTGGGATCACCTTCGTATAGCGCAACTGCATTAAAATGGTGCAGAGGAGGGGATCCGTTCAAGGCTTCTAGTTCATCTAGCGCTAGAAACTGGTTGTCAGCCCTTAGTCTGGCGTAGTTCATAATCTCTTCGCTATCTCCTCCGATAAATCAACAACATTTATTCCGCTCACTGGAACCGTGTTTGTGCCTACCAGTCTGGATATCCCGCTCTCCTGCATCCTCTTTATGGAAGCTTGATCTGAGAGGAAGTGTATAGCAACAGCGGTAATACTTCTAGCGCCACCCCGAGTGGCCGCGGATGCCACCTTGGTCATTGTGGAACCTGTACTCACTATGTCGTCTATCAATATCACGTCCTTACCATGAACTTCCTTAGGTACCTCACCTATCTTCACTTCTCCAGTGTCTCTGTTCCTTTCCTTCTCCACATGGGCAAAAGAAGCGTTCAGTAGAGAAGCCAGTCTCCTAGCCCTGTCCAAAGCTCCTCTGTCTGGTGCCAAAACAAACGGGTGAGTTAAATCGCCCTTAAGACGATAGGCAATGGCTGGAGTGGGATCCACTATTCTCACATCTCCCCTGAAGTAATTCAGGGCTTCAGGCTTGTGGGGCTCCACCACTACAAGAGCATCGGCTCCGCTCCTCCATATTAAGTTGAGGATGGTCTTGGAACTTAGAGCTTCCCCTTCCTTGAAACGTCTGTCTTGCCTAGAGTAGGCGAGGTAGGGCACGACTGCCGTTACCTTGCTTGCCTTGAGGTCCTTCAGTGCTTCCAGCATGAGACAGAGCTCTACGATGTGTTTGTCCTGAGGATTGTAAGTGGATTGTACCACAATCACCTCCTCGCCCTCGACCGCCCTAGGGATCCTTATGTAGGATTCTCCGTCAGGAAAAACCTTGTGGTCGACTTTGACGAGCTCTACCGACAGGTTCCTAGCTATTCCATCGTCCAATCCGTTAGCCGCTGGTCCTCCTAGGACTATCATGGAGCAACTCTGCGGGCTCACAATTTAAAACTCTGGGGGTCCTGTCCTCCTATTGGGGATGTATTTCATTTTCGTGACAGGCACGGCCGGATCTGGTAAGACAACACTCACCGCCTCCCTAATTGATTTCCTGACTCAGGCAGGGATGGATGTGGCTGCGGCTAACCTAGATCCCGCTGTGGAGAGGTTACCTTATGTCCCTGACTTCGATGTGAGACAGTATGTAGATGCTGGCGAGATAATGAGAAAGTACGGGCTTGGTCCAAACTCCTCTCTCGTCGCCGCGACGGATATGGCGCTAACAAAAGCGACTGAGATAAGGGAAGAGATGGATAAGTTGAGGGCCAACTACGTAATAGTGGATACCCCAGGACAAATAGAGTTGTTCGCCTACAGGAATTCAGGAAGGATGTTACTAACACTCCTGTCAGAGGACTCTAAGAGCGTAAATCTGTTCCTTTTGGACTCCTTTTTGACAAAGGAACCTAGAAGTTATCTGTCCTTATTGTTGCTGTCCAGCTCAGTGAAATTCAGGCTTAACCTCCCACAAGTTAACTTACTGTCCAAAGTGGATCTCCTCACTCCCCAAGAGTTGGAGAAAATTACGGCGTGGAGCGAAGGAGAAGAACTAATAGACGCACTAGGAATAGTAGATGACAACTCCTACGAACTGGCCTCTTCAGTGATCCAGTATGCTTCCTCCCCTCCCACGCCTGTCTCTGCCATAGAAGGAAAGGGACTAGGGAAGTTTACGCTCAAGTTCAGAGAATTCTCGCAGGCGGAGAGGACTACTACACCGAGGAACCTAACCCCAATCTATAATATCCTGCTGACGAGGTTCTACACGAATGAAAGCAAAGGTAGTAGATGCCCCGGCCTTCAGGAGAATAATCGAGGGTGTAGCTGAGTTCTTAGACGATGTGACTTTCGTAGTGGATAAAGAGGGCATGAGGCTAAGGGGTGTAGATGGCTCTAGAGTGGCTCTCCTGGACGTCGAGTTGCGTCCAGGGTTCTTTCAGGAATATGAAGTAAGTGAAAAAGAGGCAATTGTAACCTTCAAATCAGAGGAAGTTACGGCCATCCTAAGAAGGGTGGGAAAGGAGGACCTGCTGTCCGTAATTTCTAACGATAAATCAGTCAAGCTAGAGTTGGAAGGAGAGTTCTTCAGAATGTACGAGCTGCCCTCTACTACAGCGAGAGTGGATAAGGGGCCAACTATAAATATACAATATCCCTTCAGAGCAAGACTTCTCTCAGCTACATTCGCTGAATTGGTAGAACAGTTCTCAGATGTGGGAGACACATTAACATTCAGAGGTGCGGGTCGGAAACTGATAGGCAAAGGCGGTGGAGATATGGTGGATGCGCAGGTAGAGTTGAGCTTAGATAACGGTTTGCTTCTGGAGTGCGAGGAAGGAGAGGGAGAGGGAACTTATGGAACCGAGTACCTGTCCAAGGTTACAAAGGTGGCCGAGGCATCTGACGTGGTTAACTTGATGCTCGGAAACAACGTCCCGTTGAAACTAAGCTACGAATTGGCCGGAGGGGGACACTTCGACGTCTACATCGCCCCTAGGACAGAATAATTTATTAAAGAAACTATTCTATGAATATTATCTAACAGCTCAACTTGAGATTCCCGACGACTTCATTCTTCGAGAGTTCGCACTACAACCCTTCGATACAGACTCCTATGTGAGACACCTTGCGTTCAGAGATAAGGAAGAGTTAATGACGGCATTAAGAGAGAACGTTCCAAGACACCTATACTATTCGTCAGCGAGATATTCTCTACCTGGAGCAAAAGATATGGAGGAGAAGGGATGGCTGGGTTCGGACCTTCTCTTCGACGTAGACGCTGATCACCTTTGCACTGGATTGAGAAAATTTAACTTCTGCCCGATATGTGGAGTCCCGGTTGAGGGTGTCTGTTCACACCACGGCCAAGCCGTTGAATTCCTTGAAATAAACGAAGTATGCCTTAAGGTAGCGCTAAATCACACTTTTAGACTGATAGACGTGCTTAAGGACGACTTAGGAATGCCAGGAAGGGCCTACTTCTCTGGGAATAGGGGCTTCCATGTTCACGTCGAGTGCAAGGGTGAGTGTGGTAGGCTAGGATCTAACGAACGTCGGGAGGTGGTATCTTACATAACTTCTAAGGGAGTTGTCCTAGATCAACAGGTCACAATAGACGTAAGGAGATTAACTAGAATACCAGGATCTCTCCATGGGAAGTCAGGCCTCCTAGTTAAAGAGGTGAAGAGTGAGAGTGAATTCACCTACGATACACAACTTTCTCCGTTCACTGGCATCACAATATTTGTGCCTAATGTTGACATAGAGGTAAGGGTACTGGACAGAGACATTAAATTAAGAAAAGGAACACCTACGAAAGTAGAGACGGCGGTGGGAGTTCACATGAGTCTTAAGGGGTTAGGGAGAATTGTCGCACATGCTAAGTGATGTCTTGGAGAAGGAATTGAAAGGGTTGAGACCCGAACTTAGCGAGGAGGTCTTGGAGGGATTGTTAAGGGATCTTTCACCTTCCGAGGACTTACCTTCTGAGGTGAGGAGAGCCCAAGAGGAAATCGTAATTGAGCTGGCTCTCTCACTATTCGACCTGAGATTAGGAAGGACGATAGAGGGCGACGAAGTCGTAGGTTTGGATTCTCAAATATTTGGGATAGTAAGAAAGTTACGAGAGCTTTACGCGAAGTTACTTAGCGGACAGTTGCTATACTCTAAGGGGAGGATTCTATGCAGATTGGAGAAGAATCTCGTAATGGATGGAAAGGACCTTTCTAAGGGAGATTTGCTACTAGTTGAAGTTGGTATCGCCTTTCCGTTAGTGTCCGCAGGATATTTAACCCCCTATAGCTCAACAACAGTGAACTAGAGATGAAGGTTCCTAAAGCAATGTCAACGTACTGCCCCAAGTGTAAGACACATACGGAACATGAAGTCACCCTTTACAAATCTGGAAAAAGGAGAAGTTTATCGGAGGGACAAAGAAGATACAATAGAAAGAACCTCGGGTACGGAAGCACTAGGAAACCAGAACAAAAGAGGTTCGCCAAGACTACCAAGAAACAACTCCTAAAGCTGAAGTGCAAGAAGTGTGGCTATACCATTTATAGATTGGGCATAAGGTTAAAGAAACTAGAGATTACAGAGGTGGCTAAGTGATGAGGAAGTCTAAAGTACTTGTACCAGAACCCAACAGCAAGTTCTTCAGGATCAAATGTGGAAACTGTGGAAACGAGCAAACAGTGTTCAGTCACAGTACCTTTCCTGTCAGATGCACGTCCTGTGGTCAGCAGCTAACCTCCTCGACTGGGGGAAAGGCAAAGGTTTTAGGGGAAGTAACTAGAGTACTTGCCTAAATGATAAAGAAGAGGAACAAAATACCCTCGGTTGGGGACTTGGTCATAGGAACGGTAAGGGACATATTCGACTATGGTAGTTATCTAGTTCTTGACGAATATAGCAATGTTCAGGCTTTCCTACCGTGGAGCGAGATAGCGAGCAAGTGGGTAAGGAACGTCAGGAACGTCATAAAGGAGGGTGAAAAGAAAGTGGTCAAGGTAATAAGAGTGGATGAAAAGAGAGGAACAGTAGATGTTTCGTTGAAGAAGGTGACAGATGACGAGAGGAAGAAAAAACTTCTCCTTTGGAAGAAGGAACAGAGAGCCGATAAGATCTTAGAGATCGTGGCAGTGAAGTTGGGGAAGACGGAGGACGAGGCTTACGAACAAGTAGGATGGAAACTAGAAGATGTATATGGTACCATAATGGATGGTCTAGAGAAGGGAGTAAAGGAAGGGGAGGAAGTTCTAGTTAAAGTCGGTGTGCCACGTGAGTGGGTAAAGCCTTTACTAGATGAGGCTAGTAAACATGTAGAGGAGAGGAAGGTAAAGTTATCGAAGGTTGTTAGTGTCAGAACCACGGAAAAGGAAGGAATAGAAGTGATAAGGAAGTTCCTGTCCACTGCGTTAGATAGCGAGGGTAATGTCAGGATATATACTATAGGAGCGCCACGCTACAAGATCGAAGTAACTGGGGTAGAACCTAAGGAGGTAAATAAAGAATTAGAGCGAATACTCGGAGAACTAAAGGAAGCTTCGAAGTCTGCTGGAGTTGAGTTCAAGGTGATCGAGTGAAGTTCCTTATAATGAAGTGTTATAATTGTGGCAAATATTCCTTAGGGGAAGTATGTCCTAATTGTGGCTTCAAGACGCGAGTTTGTCATCCTCCCCGCTTCTCACCTGTCGATAAATACGTAATGGAAAGGCTGAAAGCTAAGGGAATCGGTTGTTGAGGAAATGTAAGTCTCATCTACTGTGAAGCCTCCTCGATCCCGTTGAGCCATCGAACCAACTGGAGAGGACCTACTTCTCTTCTGTTTGAGGAGAGTTCTAATTCCTCGGGACCTGCTTACCCTCCCAGTCGATGTCGCAACGATTTCTTGCCCAGCAGTGGACCTCTCCTATAGGGGGTTCCACGAAACCGTTCAGAAGTGAAGTTGCTGACGGTTGACACCACGCTGGTACTAATCCCAGCCCGGAGGGTGTGAAAGCAAACTCCTGCGGCCTGGTTGTCGCCTCTGGTTAGAATGTAGGGCCATTACTCGAGGAGGTCTTACCCCCTCAACCCCTTTAAATTAAAAAGTAACTGTTATTCTGAAACTGGAGCAATATATCCAGGTTGAACAAACTGATATATAATTACCATGACATAACTAACATAGTTAGGACCACCGATAGGTGTGCCATTAGAGGACACCAATGGAGTCATTGCTATATACACAGGTTGGAAGTAGTGAAGTTGGACAGTCGGAAGTGGATTTCCTACCACTAAGATCTGACTACTCGTAATTAGGACTCGAGTAGAGAAGGGTTGTATAACTGTACCGCCTTGAGCTTGAAGCGCCTCTATGAACATCTGAGGCAGTAAAGCCTGATATGTCCTGTTGGTCCAGGCGAAGCTAGTAGCCTGCACTATGGAGCTCTCTATGAAGGAAGCCACCTGAGGTTCGTTGCTGAATTGGGCTTGAGTTTGATTTATTGCAGAGTAGATTAGAGTGTCATTCAGGAAGTCGGAAAGAGGATATCCAGCTATGGTCATCATAGCTCCCATCTTTGCTATGTCCCCAAAGGAAGTAGTATACCCAACGAATGGACTTCCATAGGAAGGTGGATAACCGAGGTACCATTGCGGACTCCCGCTAGCAGTGTACTCAGTTACGGTGTCATAAGCCACTATGTAAACTGGTCTGGTAAAGTTGGGATTTCCGTAGGGATAAAGGTGGAAATTCCTTTCTAATATGTTAGCAGCTACAGATTCGTTATTGAGGAACATGTCTGCCATTAGTCGTATCTGTGTGCCATTAAGTGTATTATTCTCGTCGATCACAGTTCGATTTCCCACAACTTGAATCCAGTAACCATAGTCCCACCACGAAAAGATCACCGAATCTGTCGGAGTGTGATTGTTTATCCAGTCTAATGCGTCTATCCACGCGTAGGATGGATAAGGGTACGGAGAGGCAGAATTAACTATGGCGTTGGGGATGTTGCTCTGCTGCACTGCGACGGCCGCATCCGCGGCCATTGAGAAGGCTACCAACGCTATGAAAACTGCAGGCAATGCCTTAGACATCCTTATGGTTCTATTGCTATAGAACGTGGATATTATATAGCCAGCTCCAACTCCTGCGGTAGCCGCCAGAACGTAAGCAGTGTAATTGAAGAGGTACGGTTGCTCTGAAGTACCGTAAACACTGACGACCGTCAATGCCAAAAGCCATAGTTCCGCCAGATTTCCTCTCCTTAAGATGAAATAGACTCCTGGAATGAGCAGCAAGAGTGAGGTACCGAAGCTCCTTATCATCGAAGTGACAGACTGGGGTATGTATTCGGCCACGGTCTTATCTATTGGGACTGTAGCTTGATAGAACGGGTTAATTATTGCGAAGTATCTTGTAGGTATAACGTCAACCTTCCCAGAGAAGACTAGCCCAACCAAGACCAGACCTACAAGAATCACTCCAAGGGCCCCCATAATGAGCGGGGTGGCGTCTATATATTCCTTGGGCAAATGTTTCTTTAAGTATAAATCGATGTATAATATTACCCCCACTAGTAGGAAACCTAGACCATGTGCTGCTCCAGACATGAAACCTATTGAGTTTGGAGCCAAAGAGGTTAGAAAAGCCGTTGTGACACCTGCGACGGTGTAGAGTTTGGCCGTCACTTCGTTATTTCTGTTGAGGAGCACCGTGAGTATTGCTGCAACTGCGAGTGTCCCTATGATGTATGTGTTTCCTCCCCAAGTAATCTCTGCCAAGAAAAGTACAACACCTGCGGGTATTCCATACCAAGCTTTCCCCTTCTTTGAACCCACGTACATCAAATAGATTGTAAAGAGGACTAGTAGACCTCCCCACGAGCTCTTTGGTAGGCCCCCAACTATGTTTTTACTGGTTAGCGCAGGAGAGAAGGCCACCAAGAGGGCTGCGATGTACCCACCTCCTTTGCTGCCGCTCAGGGCCTCCCCAACCAAGTAAGCAGCGACGACTCCCATACCAGCCAGAAATATATCAGCATACATAGTCACAGTATAAACCGAGTTTGCACTATTTCCAAGCAACATAGATACTAGCGCAACTAGAAAAGGAAGACCTATGGTGTCTCCCTTCTCTATGAAGTAGCCCCAAGGATACCAAGCATGCACGTCCGGAGGTACTGCGTACCAGTTTCCACCAGCGTGTGTTATCAAGAGGGCATTGTAGAACAGATACCAAGAATCAAAGCCGTTTATAGCTAAAGGATATCCAGCAGATAGGCCCCTTATTAACATGGAGATTACCACTATTCCAGTTACCACTAGGGCATCAGTCAAGCTTAACCTAGACAAGATGCCTCTCGCGGTCTTAGTAGCCTGCACGGACAGTGGGTTAAATGCACTAGATAAAAACTTATCCCAAAGACGAAGCTCATAACTAAGTTGGAGGAAAGGAGCTACAAGCTATTCAATATTTTAATTTATATCAATATAAATGAAAAACAAAAAAAAAATTAGGTTATATTAAGGATAGAGTTACGGAAAGACATACTACAGCTTGGTCGGACGGATCGGCGCCTTGAATAAGCTTTTTACTACTGCGGTTAACTGTTCTCTCGTTGGACTCAAGCAATAAAGCGCCCGAGATATACAGGATAGAATCAAAGAAACTGACCATAGGAGACGTGTCCTTGACTGTACTCTCCCCGTCGTTAACCTTGACCGGAGATGGGATCCAGATAAACGAGCCGACATTGAGAATAGTTGGGGAAAAGAATGAAACGGAAGTGAATGGAGTTAGAGGTATTCCCCTTTTTCCACATGTAGTTATGTTGAGAAGAATAGGAATTCCCATTTCGATTAACGGCGAATCAGTCACATTACAGTGGACAGAAGTAAATCTTCCATTCATGAGCTGGGAAGGAAAACTTCCAAATAACCTCCCCTTTATTATAATAGAAACAGATGCAGGAACCAGGATAATAACTAACGGGGATCTAGAGGAGGAAAGAGCTGTGCAAGAGAAGCCAAAAGTTAAAGAGAAAAAGAGGAGGAGACATGCTAAGAGGAGTTCTAAGAAACGCAGAGCTAAGGGCAAAAGTGCTAGAAAGGGCAGAAGAGTTTAGGCTCAATAATAAAGCAGGAGAGACCAGGTGGTTTAAAGAACTGGTTTTGTGTATCTTGACCGCCAACTCATCCTTCGAATCTGCGTATAGGAGTTTACAGGAAGCGTGGGAGACAATTCTAGATGGTTCAGAGAAGGAAGTAAGCCTTGCCCTAAAAGAGAGTGGCTATCGATTTCCTAACCTCAAGGCCAGATATATCGTGGGGGCAAGGGGTAAACTAGGAAAACTGAAACGCTGGATTAAGCCAATAGCTGATAGAGATCAGTTTAGGGCGAGAGAAGAGCTGCTTGTGATCGACGGGATCGGTATGAAAGAAGCAAGTCATTTTTTGAGGAACGTTGGCTACTTCGATTTAGCGATAATAGATAGACATATTCTCCATTTTTTAAGAAGAGCAGGCGCAGCAAACGAGACAAAGATAACACCGAGAAACTACTGGTATCTTGAAGGAGTAGTGAGGTCGATTTCGTCGGCTGTCTTAATGCCACCTGGTTTACTAGATCTATATTTATGGTACCTAGAAACTTCAACCATCTTGAAGTGAGTTATAAGCACTAAGAGACCTCAAAACTCCATAGATTCTAAATGATAGCACCACCTTTCTTGGGCCAAGGGTCTCGCGATTTAAGGGTGGACAGAATAAATAAGGTGCAAATCTCCCCTTATTAACAACTTTTCGTTAGTTCTACGGGGCGCTAGCGTTCTGTCCTCTTCGTATATGATCAGCCTCGATTTATGAAATACAATGCCTTTTTCGGTATTCGTCTCACAGTTTTGAGCTGAATACGTACGGGTAAACAAGGAGTTTACGTTGTGGCTTATTTCATATATGCTCAAGTTTCTTCAACATACCAGACTTTTTAATTCAATAGTAATAATGTATTAAGTAGGGGATTTAAGTTCTATTTCTTTGACTGACCTAGCATGCAGTTTACGAGTTTGCTTTGAGAGGAAGTTTCTTGAACTATTATAACTATAAACCAAAATTTATAGATAGATCCTTCTAGGGTTTTTAAATTCGGGTTCTTAAATTTGTGTAAATTTACGGAGGACTATCCATTTCCGTTGGCTGAGTCTTACATCTTCTTTGAACCCACAATTTCTGCGAGAGTGGAAGTTGAAGTTACCATCTTCTATCGAGCTTCCTCTGACTTCCTCTCCGCCCTGGAAGGGCGAGGGTTCCCTCCCAGAGGGATCGTCGTTCCCACCATCGGTTCGGGTTTACATGTCTCGTTTGGTGGGCAGTCGAGTGGATCAGAGATCCACTCCCATTTGAAGAGGAGGGGACTTTCACCCATTACGTCTAGTCCCTTAAGAGAAGAGAGACGATAGTTGCTCCTCCCACAGTCCCGTTAAGCCCTCGATCGAGCTGGGGAGGAGCGTCGTTAGTACCACTAAGAGAAATTTTAACAAAGAAGTATAAATACAAGGGGGCTATCCGTCCCCGCCGTGAAGGGCGAGACTTTACGCCCCCTTTGAACCCCCAATTTTTGTAAGCTACGTCTAGCTAATCAGTGAACTACCCCATCCTTAAGGGCGGGGCATTCTCACCTTACGGATTTCCAGTTTCCCTGAGCGACCTCGATCCCCCTCACCATAGCGGAGGTTCCGTGGAACCGTTCTATGAACAGTATGGGAGGGAGGTCACGGAGGGTTTCCTCTCCACGGGCGTGAGTTCTCCCAGTAGCTAGGGTACGACCAAGCTTTTGCAGCCGATATCAAGAACAGTCATTACTTCACGCATAAAAATTTCCTGAGGAGCTATTCGTCCCTGAGAAGGGGACTTTCGCCTCATCAAACCCCAAAAAGGTTAAAAGGTGGCGGACCCGGGGGATTCGAACCCCCGACCACTGGCTTAGGAGGCCAGCGCTCTGTCCTGGCTGAGCTACGGGTCCAGTAGTCTAGCCGGGCTGGGATTCGAACCCAGGTCCCAGGGGCCAGAGCCCTGGATCCTTGACCGCTAGACTACCCGGCTAAGCGCTGCTTCCTTTTCTCAAAATTTAAAGCTTTCACAGGCTAGGTGATAACATTCAGTGATGTGTCGTGAAACTAGGACTTTTCAGAAAGACCGGTGATGAGGAGCCAAATCTCACAGTACGCGATGAGTTGGGAGAGTGGCTGCTAGTAAGGAGAAATCCATTCCTCTCTCAGATTTGCGGTGCTGTTAACTCAGTCACCTCTAAAATAGGTCTGAAGAGGTACGGAACTTACGTTTTGTATTATAAAGGTGAAACCGAACTTAGAAATCTTATAAGTGCCAAACTGATGTTAGTAACTAACGCCAAGGTAGATGAATATAAGTTCTTAGAAAAACTACATACACACTTCAAAAGATATGGAGATTTATTTAACTCTAACCTTTCGTCTCTCAAAATGTCAAGCTTCTTCTATACATTCGTTAGTGGAGACTTCGTTATAAAGAATGCCAAGAGATCAAACGTAAGCGTTAAGCTCTTACTTCCTCCCTTGGGAGTCAGGGGAGAGGAGATCCCCTATGACATGAACTCTCTCTTCACTTCTATCATAAGGAGAACGTTAAATTCGCCATCATGTGTGCTGCAAAACATCTCATTTTCTCCTCCTCAGTTAGGAATAGCGGCCTCATGCTCTAGGGTTGAGGACGTCCCTGACTCATTTAAAATTGCCCTAGCTTACTTCGAGTCCGACAGTGAATTAAAGATGGAATTTAAACGTGTTTCCGCGAGACAGGTAGAGATAAATCTACTTATGAATGATTTCAATCTGGCTTCTGTGATACCTCTAGTATGGGACAAATTACTAATAGCGTAAAGCGAGCTACCCTCGCTGAGGGTGCTTCCTACTTCACTATCACACCTTCCCATAAGGGTGGATGGGATAACATGCGAGGGCAACTCCCACCCAATACTACGCTCTGGACCTTGACGTTCACGGTCAAGGTAGATGCGTCTAGATCCTCGTCTACGCGACTCGGAGATGCTCACCGGCGATGGAGTGACACGCTCTTTAGAATTATCTGACTTCATCCCCGCCCCTAAAGGGCGAGGCTTTCAAATTTACGTAAATTTATAGCATGACTATTCCATCTACGTCTTGAAAGGTGAGGCCTTCTGCATTTTATAATATGAAGATCCTTCGTGGCACATGCGTGACGGGAGACATTCTGCTAACTATGCACGATTCACCCTCTTAGCCTCCCATCGTTCTGATAGTACCTACATTAAGAGAAACCATGAGTTCCTAAAACTGTAAAAATGTCAAAAAGGAGGGCGCCGTATCATGGTGGTGCACTCTCTATCTGATATTCTAATTTTAATTAAATGTTTATATCTTTAATAAAATTATGAAGACGTTGTCTTAGATTTTTCTAAAGACTGACTGTCTAGGCACTGGTCTTGAGGCCCAAATTCTTTCACATTCGTTGACCTTACATCTTTATAACGGCAGGGAAATTCTTAACCTCGATAAACTTTGATCCGTGTTGGAGAGCTCTCGATTCCGACACTAGATGATCTCTCCTTCTTAAACAAGAAGATACTAGTGAGATTAGATATAAACTCGCCAATAGAACCTAAGAGCGGAAAGCTGCTCGACGACTCTAGAATCAAGGCGCATATACCCACCTTAAGAGAACTGATTGAGAAGGGGAACGCATTAGTTTTACTATCTCATCAAGGAAGGCCAGGAGATAGCGACTTCGTAGGCCTAGAGGAACACTCGAAAGTTCTATCAAGGTATTTAGGCCAAGAAGTAGAGTTCGTGGAGGACGTTATGGGTCCCTATGCTCTAAATAGAATAAGGGAGCTCAGGTCTGGGGAAGTGATTATGTTAGACAACGTTAGACTGGTTTCTGAGGAATTAATAGAAGCGCCCCCAGATCAGCACGCTAGGAGCTTCCTAGTAAATAGGTTGTCGAAAGTTGTAAACTCGTTCGTCAATGATGCCTTTGCCACCGCCCACAGATCTCAACCTAGTTTAGTGGGCTTCCCAGTGGTGATTCCATCGAGCGCTGGCAGATTGATGGAGAGAGAAGTCTCTGCTCTTGCCAAGATCTTCAATTCAGAAACTTCTCCTAAGGTATTCGTCCTAGGGGGAGGGAAGGTACAAGATAGTATAAGAATAATTGAAAATCTCTCTAAAAGGAGGTTGGCTGATAGGATCCTCACAGGGGGGCTTCTAGCGGAGGTCTTCATGATTGCTAAAGGAATGAACCTAGGAAAGGAGAACCTACAAATTCTAGAGAGACATGGTATACTTTCGTTGGTTCCTAGAGCAAAGAAGGTGTTGTTGGCGGGAGCCCCAGTTGAGGTGCCTGTGGACTTCAGAGTCGAGAGTCAAGGTAATGTAATTGAGGAGAGTTCCACAAGGATAAGCGGCATTATAAAAGATGTGGGTCCTACAACTGAGGAGATCTACTCCTCGTTCATAAGGGACGCGGGATTAACGGTTCTTAGGGGACCAATGGGAGTAATAGAAGATGAGCGCTTCAGGAGAGGGAGTAGCTCTTTACTCAGAGCGGCCTTGGAAAGTAAAGGCTATGTTATTGTGGGTGGAGGACATATGATAAGTGTTATAGGTGAAGCCCAACTAGATCCCGCGAAGGTGCACGTTTCCACGGGCGGAGGTGCCTTACTCCTTTTCTTGGCGGGAGAGAGTCTACCAGCCCTAGAAGCGTTGTCAAGAGGTGTGAAAGCGTGATCAAGGTTGCAGTAAACGGGTACGGGACTATTGGAAAGAGGGTAGCAGATGCTGTGTCGAAGCAGCCAGACATGAAGCTTATTGGAGTAACCAAAATGACACCTAACTTCGAGGCTGTTCAAGCCATCAAGAAGGGAATAAGGCTCTACACATCCAAGGAAAACATGAAGGTATTTGAAGGTGTCGGAATAAAAGTCGAGGGTGACGTAGAGAGTCTACTTGAAGAGGCCGACGTCATAGTGGACGCAACGCCTAACGGTGTAGGAGCAAAGTATAGACAGACGTATCAGAAGCTAGGTAAGAAGGCAGTCTTCCAAGGTGGGGAGAAGGCTGACGTGGCCCAGCTCTCATTCTCGGCCCTCTGTAACTTCGAGGAGGCGCTGGGGAAGGATTCGTTGAGAGTAGTCTCATGCAACACGACTGGCATACTCCGGGTGTTATGCACTACAATGAAAACAGGTAAGATAGCTAAAGTGAGGGGAGTAATAGTGAGGAGGGCTGCAGATCTGAAGGAAGTAAAGAAGGGACCTATCAATGCGCTGGTGGCGGATCCTGCGTCAATTCCCAGCCACCACACATTAGATGTGAAGAGTGTACTAAGGGATCTCGATATAATGACTGCTGCTGTGGTAGCTCCAACTAACCTAATGCACCTTCACACTCTATATGTTACAATGGCAGAACGTCCTTCCAAGGACAGACTAGAAGAAGTTCTGGTGAGAACTCCTAGAATAGTGCTCTCAAAGTCAGTGACGAGTACCGCAGAGCTATTCGAGGCAGCTCGAGACGCGGGAAGAGAAAGAGCGGACATACCAGAAGTCGTGATATTTCAGGACTCAATAAACGTGAAGGACAACGAGGTGACTTTCATGTACGCAGTCCATCAAGAGTCCATAGTCGTACCAGAAAACGTAGACGCTATAAGAGCCCTCATGGGAATTCGTAACTCTATGGAACTTACAAACGAAACGTTGGGAGTATTAAAGGGGGTGTTTCCTTAATGGAGTCGAGTTACAGAGTAAGCTTCTGGCTCAGGAAAGTTTTAGTTCCTGTTGACGGTTCGGAGAACGGATTTAGAGCGCTGGAGCTCGCAGTAGATTTCGCCAAGAGATACGGTTCAAAGATAACTGTAGTTCACGTAAAAGGTGAAGGTACGGATGAAGTGAGGAAGTCAGTACAATCAAAATTAGAGAGGAAGGTCGACTATGAATTTAAGTTGTTAGAGGCGGGGACGGATAGTAGTGTTCCTAACGAGATCCTGAAGGAACTCTACGACGGCTCGTACGACGCAGTCATATTAGGAGCACGGGGCACATCCATAAACCAAGAGCTCAATATAGGATCTACGGCCCTAGCTATAGCCGCAAACTCTCCCACGACTGTAATAATTGTAAGGTAAGTTATATAATAGCGCAATATAGACTATTTTAATAGTTTCAAGCCTAGTAGGTTACCCCACCTTCACGTACAAGACTCCCCACTTCGATACACACCTTGCCCAACAATGGAGGGTAAAGTTCCACGGGCACCGCGGCCCCCGCACCTAGGTGCGGAATAGGTTGGTGACAGGATCGTAGTTAAGGGCGCTAAGTTGAGGACGGAGATCGGAACTGCAGTTGTCACTTCTAGGCCAGGACGGCGTAGTGAACGCCGTGCTGGTGAGGCAGTGACCCTCCACGATCTAGAGGGGAACAGGTTAATACTTTGGCTCTCCTACTTTCAAGAGGGCCCAAGGTCCAGAGGTAGGAGAATTCCTAGGAGTTCGGCGCACTCCAAGATCAGTCTGGAGGACTTGGTGAGGGCAGCTCAGGCCTTTGGACTAAATCCCGAATAGGTTAGTGACTACGAAGGGCTTCTGTTGGAGCAGAGGTGCACCACGTCGACCCTCGTCTTCGACAGAGGCATCTCACTGATCACTCAGGCCGCGACTGCCATCGGTCTAGTGTCTTGAGGACCGGTATCTAAATGAGGGCTCAACCTATCTCCTCAAGGGAGCGGTCTTCAGTCTTGGTAAATCCCGATAAAATAAACAGCTACTTCTTTTAAAGAATAAAGTTAGTATAGCTCTCAATTAATACGGCTATCAGCTAAAGTCCTACAAGGCGACTAGAGAGGTATTCCTGCGTGGCTCTGACACCTTCTCCGACCTTCACGGACTCACCTAAGGAGTTCAGGGTCCTCTCAAGGGTGGCTACCGTGGCTATAGCGTCATTAGGCGTAATCCATCCCATATGACCTATCCTGATATACTTATTGGCTAAATCGGGGTGAACTCCTGGCGCTAATTCTATACCTGCGTCTGCCATAGCGTTCAGGACATCCGAAGCCGGTACCTTGCTCAATTTAACACCAGTCACAGTGTTACTATAGGAGCTAGGATCCCTTGCCACTATCTCCAGCCCCATTGCCTCTACACCTCTTCTAATTGCTTCTGCTACCATCTCGTGCCTTTTTATTCTGTTTTCTAGTCCCTCCTCTTCAACTAGGGCGAAGGCCCTAGCGAGCATGAGTATTAAGTGAACTGGAAGGGTAGCGAAGTAGCTTGCCTTGCCCTCCTCTAAGGCTCGCATAACGTTAAGCCAATTTCCTAAGTGTAGATAGTAACCACTTAACGACTCTTCTGAGATCCTAGAGAGGGCGTCTGGAGAAATGGCTAGAAGCCCTGCTCCAGGGGGACAGCCTAACGCCTTTTGACTGGCAGTTAAGATCACGTCCACCTTCCATTCCTCGGCCCTAGTTTCCTCTCCCGCGACACTAGCCACTCCGTCCACCACGACTAACTCCACGTTGTCTCTTATCCTTTCCACCACTTCTTTGATAGGTTCCCTTACACCAGTGCTGGTCTCCACGTGGGTCAATGTAACAGCGGTGTACTGGTTACTCTTCACGGCCTGTTCCACTCGCTCGGGCTTAACGTAATCTCCAGCTCCAGCCTTCAGGCTGTCGACTTGAACTGGATACCTCTTGAATATGTTGATCCATCTATCTCCGAAAACCCCGTTGGAAACCACTAAGACCTTCTCGCCCTTCTTGAGCAAAGAGGTCACACTCTCCATGGCAGAAGTTCCCCCGCCAGGAATGATGAAAGGTTGGTAGTGTGGAGTTCCCATAACTTTCCTTAACCCCTTAAGCGCCGAAGACATAGCGTGGACGAACTCCTTAGAGGTGAACCCTACGTTCTCCCTAACTCCTGCTAACAGGACGTCCAATTCTATCTCTACAGGGCCCACATGCATGAGTACCCTACGATCTCTTACGACTCTATCCATAGCAGATTCTTAGGACATAAGTTGGTAAAAAATGAAGAAGCTCAGTCCGCTGAAAGAAGCTCACCCCTCGCTCTCCCCGAAATATCATCACGTCCTCCACCTTTTATCCGCTAGGAATTAAAGTAAATCTTGTGACCCTAGAGTTCCACGATTTCTTAGAGGTGAAGCTGCTGAGGGCTTCCTATGCTAGGCTCTCGGAAGAGCTCTCGGCTAGGGAGCTAGTGAGAGTCCGCTCCGCTGTGAGGAAGTTGCTTAACGTAATCGAGAGAGCTAAACTTGTTCTCAAGTCCTCTCGTTTGAGGAACCTCATAGAAAAACTGGAAAGGGTAGGGAAGGAGTTGCTTACTGTCATAAGGTTCAGGTACTTCCTAAACGTCTTCTTCAGGTCCTTGTACAACAAGCTAGTAGAGAGGCTAAGTAGTCTCATTGCCCTTGCTTCTATTATAATTTAATTTTTATTTTCACTTTCTATAATTAGTCGTTGAAAATAGGTGACTGTATTTGGATTATAGGGAATTGAGTGGCTCCATCATTATACTAACTTATATTTGAGGCAATCCTTTCGTCTATTATGGAAGGTTGTGTAGATTTGATGGAGATAATGCGACGGTATCAAGAAATGAACGCTATCCGTCTACGTTTGTTGCTGGCAATATATGCGAGGCCTAGGTCAACTTTAGACGATCTTGAACAACTCACTGGACTGAAGAGGAACGCCACCATATCCAACTTGAGGGTTCTAGAAGCCCACGGACTAGTCGCGAAACAAAGAGGACGAAAGATGCGCTACAGATTAACTCTAATGGGAGAGGAAATAGTGAAGAAGATCAAGACCGCAAAGGCTACCCAAGAGTCTCAAAGCAGTAGCGTGAAAAGCTGAGCTAAATCTAAGCTGGCAAGAGATCGCTAACATGGGCAATTCTTCTACAGTTCGCTGACTTCCTCCCCGCCCTGGAAGGGCGAGGGTTCCCTCCCAGAGGGATCGTCGTTCCCACCATCGGTTCGGGTTTACATGTCTCGTTTGGTGGGCAGTCGAGTGGATCAGAGATCTACTCCCATTTGAAGAGGAGGGGACTTTCACCCATTACGTCTAGTCCCTTAAAGGAAATCGAAGCCGCTGCTCGCTCCTCCCACAGTCCCATTAAACCTTAGATCGAGCTGGGGAGGAGCGTCGTTAGTACCACTAAGAGAAATTTTAACAAAGAAGTATAAATATGAGGGGGCTATCCGTCCCCGCCGTGAAAGGCGAGACTTTCCGCCCCCTCAACCCCCGACTTTGTAAAGGCTAGCGATGAAAGAGAGAGAAGAGTATACTCTCTATTTCCCTTCATATTTGGCCAGAACCATTACGTGATCCTTGTCGTAAGGATCTAAGTTAACCACTTGTCTGACGTCGAAGCCATTTGAGCTAAGCTTCTCTACTTCCCTCTTATATATCTCCTCCGGCTCCTTAGTTACATCTATGCTCCTTGCCTTTATAGCAAGTAGCAAATGTCCTTCCTTCTTTAAGTACAACGAGGCGTTGTAACTGGCTATCTCTGCCTGATCTGGTTGGGCTATGTCAACGTAAAGTACGTCCACCGCCTCCACTAAGGTCCTGAACCTCTGAGGAAACCTCGCATCAGCTAGAATAGTTATGACGTTCGGTCTACGTTGAGCAACCATTATGAGTTCCCTGACCACTCTGGGCGAGAACTCCACTGCGTAAACCTTACCACTGGCTTCAACTATATCGGAGACGTGACTAACAGTGGTGCCGGACGCTGCTCCTAGATACAGCACCCTAGACCCAACACTAAGTGGAGACTCTTTAAGGCCCTTCATTATGGCTCCAGCCAGCTTACTCCTGAACGCGTTCCATTCCCTGTACTCGATCTTATTGTACCGAATTAGTCTCTCGCCATAGACATTATGCCCTGGAGACAAGTTTTTAGTACACAGTCTGACCGTGCCGTCCTCGAATTCACATCTAAATATGTTAAGCATGTTAGTCTCATAGATAGAGACGACCTCTGACATGGTTACCTCCTCCTGCCTCCTCTCCGTCTTCTATCTCCTCTTCCCCTTTCTCTCTTTCCCTTCTGCCTCTGTGATTCTTGCTTCTGTGATTCTTGCCTCGGGGGAGCAGATGGATATTTTGTCTTTATTTCTTCTATCCTTTTCATAAGCTGATCTACCAACTGATCTGAGGAGAGCCTACCCGTGAAGGCGTCTATCTTGGCTGCTATAGCTAATTTTGACGCCAAGGCCCTCGCTATTTTACCCCTCTGCCACCGAGGAGAACTATGAATGGCTGGATATTGATATATGATCCCATGTTTAGGAGGTCTAGCTCCAGAGCGAAGTGCCCTGAACAGAGCCTTCTCGGCGCCAAGGACCTGTATGGTGCTAGCCGGCATCTTAGCTAGCTCGTCGAGCCCATTAGCTAAACTGAGCAGTCTTGCACCTAGTGAGGAATCCACTAGGGCAGTTATGTTAGGTGCGACCTCTCTCATCACCGAATCCACGTACTCGTTTAGTTCGTCCCTTATTTGGAACAGTCTAAGAATGGAGTCGGACAGGGAAGTCAGGGCCCTTATGTCGGCCTCCGAGAGTTCAGCTCCTATACTTTTCCTTGCGACGTCAATTATTCTAGAGGCCTTAGCTTCCTGTATTCCGAGCTCAACGAGTTCATCCTTATTACCTATGGCGTCCCTATAACCGAACCTACTAACAACACTCGCATACTGTCTATGGTCCTCTAGCATTTTATCGAGCTCAGGAAAATGGACACTGTACCATTCCCTCAATCTCTCTGAGAAGAGATTTATCGTCTTGTCTATGTCGTCCATGGCTCTTACTGCCTGGATCGCAAGGAGGTCGCGACGTTGGGCAGCTTTCCTCAACTTCCTTCTAGTGAGTTCGAGTGAAAGTTGATGAAGGTAATTGTAGAGTTCATCGGTTGAGGCGAAGTGTGTAGAGAGTGCGAAGGACTCAAGCGACTCTCTGAACTTCCTTGCTCCTACGTGAGAAGTGGCGTAGGTTACCTTGACACCGGCCTTGGCTTGAAGTTTCTGAACTTCTCTTTCATCTTCAACAACTACCTCCTCTGCTCCCACCTTCTTGACGAGCTCTAGGCTAGATGGGAGGGGCTCTCCCTCCTCGTTCTCCAGAAGGTAATCAACGACCTTGCCTATTTCCTTGTTATTGTGCACGTAGTCTACTAACTCTCCGCGATCATTGAACGCGAAGGCACCTATGGCGTGCTCGACGAGGTATATCTTCATCGTGTTCAGTGCGACTAAATGCTTTTAAGTTATAACCTTTTATGCGTACTGATAGTATGCCGTCTCACGGCTCGTTAACCAAGGCAGGAAAAGTAAGGAGTCAGACTCCGAAAGTTCAGGCTAAGGAAAAACATAAGGAAGTTCCTCGTGTTAGGAATAGGGAGGAATTCGAAAAGAGATCCAAGCCTCCCGCTAAGGCTGAGGCTAGGCCTAGAGCTAGATAGCTTTTTTCCCCGCTTCGAAGTCAGCTGTGTGGTGGAGAGTTACAGAGGAGAGGCTTCGGCTTTCCTGTCGAAATACGGGATTACAGAAGGTGATCAATTACTTTTGGCCCTAAAGAACGGCAAGGAACTACGCGGTACACTGATGCCGTCATATTCCAACGACGAATCTATTTTGGTCATAAAACTAGAGAACGGTTATAATGTTGGAATATCATACAAGTATGTTGAATCGGTTAAGGTTATAGAGAGGAGAGGGAAAGGGGTAGGGGAGAGAACTACTGTTCTCGCGACAGGTGGAGAAGTCAAAATTATAAGTACGGGGGGAACCATCGTCAGTAAAATTGAATACGAAACTGGTGCTGTTAGACCTGCACTTAGCACAGAGGAAATACTACAATTCGTGCCCGAGGCCAAGGAGTTCGGCACAGTGTCGGCAGAGATCCTGTTCTCCATTCTGAGCGAAGAAATGAAACCTACGTACTGGGAGAAGATAGCGGAGGCAGTGAAGAAGGCCTTCGATGAGGGGGTTAGGGGCGTGGTAGTTGCACATGGGACAGATACCATGGCATACACCGCGGCCGCATTGAGTTTTTCCCTAAGGACCCTGCAGGGGCCGGTAGTGCTGGTGGGTTCGCAGAGAAGTAGTGATAGGCCAAGTAGTGACTCCGCTATAAACCTTCTCAGCTCCATCCTTCTGGCTAAACAGGGGGAGTTTGGAGAGGTGGTCGTAAATATGCACGGTGAGACCTCCGATACCTATACGCTTGCCCACAGGGGAGTGAAGGTAAGGAAAATGCACACGAGCAGGAGAGACGCTTTCCAAAGCATAAACAGTCGACCCTTAGCTAGAGTGTGGTGGAGGGAAAGAAAATTGGAAATGATAGAGGACGAGGTGAGACAAAGGGGAGCGTCTACAGTATTAGAGACTGGTTTCGACGACAGGGTCTTCCTCCTTAAGTATTGGCCTGGACTGAGACCTGAGGTGGTAGAACAGATCGTGAGTAGTGGTGTCAGGGGAATAATAATAGAGGGGACAGGTCTAGGCCACACGTCTAAGGAATTCGCCCCCTACCTTAGAAAGGCCGTAAAGGAGGGGGTTTTCGTGGGAATGACTTCACAATGTCTCTTCGGAGCAGTGAACATGAACGTCTATACCACGGGAAGAACATTAATGGAGGCTGGTGTTACTCCTCTTCTAGACATGCTACCGGAAGTGGCCCTGGTGAAGCTGATGTGGGTATTGAAGAGGGCAAGCGACTTAGAGGAAGTGAGGAAATTAATGATAAATAACCTTGTAGGAGAGATTAACGTGAGGCACACGGTTGAGATGTACCCGAGGTGGGACAGTGGACGATGATGTAGTAGTACATGGGCTGGGCCTAAAGGTGGGGCTTGAGGTTCATCAACAACTCAACACTAAATACAAACTCTTTTGCTCCTGTCCCACCAAGCTAGAAGGCGGCGCGGGACCTAGATTGGAAAGGTACCTCAGACCCTCGATAAGTGAGCTGGGAGAAGTTGACGCGGCCGCCCTCTTCGAGTGGCAAAGAGGAACTAAGTTCACGTATGTGGCGCCACCCGACTCCTCCTGCCTAGTTGAGGCGGATGAAGAGCCACCACACGCTCTTAACAGGGAGGCGCTGGAGGTAGGACTAGCAGTTTCCATTGCGTTAGGAGCATCAATAGTCGACGAAGTTTACGTTATGAGGAAGATAGTAATAGATGGGTCCAATACTACGGGTTTTCAGAGAACAGCGCTAATCAGCCTAGGTGGAAAAGTGAGTGATGAGGATGGAGATGTAGGTATACTTTCAATAACAATTGAGGAGGATGCTGCCAGAAGACTCGATGAGGAAGGATCTTTCTCGCTTGATAGATTAGGAGTTCCGTTAATCGAGATATCCACCGCCCCAGACATAAAGACGCCGGAACAAGCTGAACGTGTTGCGAAGAAGATAGGCCAGCTGCTTAGGCTCACTGGAAAGGCTAAACGGGGCCTAGGAACAATAAGACAGGACCTAAACGTGTCAATCAAAGGAGGAACTAAGGTCGAGGTTAAGGGAGTCCAACAGTTAGAGCTCATACCTAAGGTCGTAAGGAATGAGGCATTAAGGCAAAGGGCTCTACTAGAGATTAGGGAAGAATTGAAGAGACGGGGAGTTTCCGAGATCGATATAATTAATGCCAGTCAACCAGTTGACCTTAGCCAAGTATTGGGAGGAAGCGCCAACAAACTAATTTCTTCCCAGTTATCTCAAGGGGGCGTGGTGATTGGAGTCAGGCTTCCCATGTTCGCCGGTATCCTAGGAAGAGAGGTAAACCCAGGGAGGCGGTTAGGGACTGAAATGGCAGACTACGTCAAGGCCTTTGCTGGACTCGGGGGACTCTTCCACTCTGACGAACTACCAAAGTATGGGATAACGAAAGAGGAGGTGGAGAAAGTGAGAGACGCTCTCAAGTTAATGGATGCTGACGGATTCGTTCTATTGGTTGGTCCAAGGAACAAGGCATTGAGAGCGGCAGAGGTGATAAGGGCTAGGGCTGTTCAGTGTCTTCAAGGGGTTCCGAAGGAGACTAGGGGGGCAAATGAAGACGGAACGACGAGGTTCCTGAGGCCACAGCCAGGATCAGCTAGAATGTACCCAGAGACTGACGTACCTCCAATCAGAATAACGGAAGTCGAACTTCAGGAGGCCAAGGGATTGGTTCCAGCGGATCCTTCTATGAAGTTAAAGTGGATGCTGTCCTTAGGACTCAGCGAAGAGTTGGCCAGAACCATGCTGGACAGTGTCAGACTTGACCTGTTTGAGGAGCTAACTAGGAAGTACCACCCCAAGGTCCCAGCTACGTTGATAGCGAGCACCATAGAGAACACAGTGAAGTACATTAAGAGTAAAGGTGGGGAGCTGTCCAAGATAACCGACGATGTCATAGAGGAGGTGTTAAAGGCTGTCTATGAGGAAAGGGTACCTAAGGACTCCGTTCCAGAGGTTCTGATGGCAGTAGCAATAGAAGGGACTCCAATTAGCGATGCCATAGCCCGCTATTTGACCATCAGTGATGAGCAAGTAGCGCAGGTAGTGAAAGCCGCAGTCGAGCAAGCGGACCTCTCTGACCCCAGAAGGGCATTTAACGTGGCCATGGGAAGGGCAATGCAGGCACTTAGGGGTAGAGTTGATGGAAAGAAAGTCGCGGAGGCCGTGAGGAGAGAAATTGAGGAAAGAACTAGAAAGAATTAAAACACGGAAAGGAAAGCTAGAAGTACCGTCGATGATTGAAAGGCATTTGCCTGATCGTTGATGAGCTTGACCGCTGATGACGGTGCATCCACTATGATAGAACCCTTACTTAGATTTCCGGCCTCGAGTACTCCGCCATTGGAGCTCACAGATGAAGACCTGAAGTTGGAGCAACTACCTCTCATCCTGACACAACTCTCCCCTAGAGAAGTAACATGGAAGTATGGCGGTGAGCTGTTAGGCCCTGATGGGACGAGAGTTAAAGTGAGAGGGGAGGGAAACTACGTAATCAGGACTCCAGTAAATAGGTCACCCATACCTTGGAGCTTTCCAGAGTTAGACCCGAACCACTTTAGGCTCTTAGTGAGGGATCTTATTCCGTGCAGGGAAGGGGAGGCCATACTTAACCCCAGTCCTTGGCGTAGGAAGTGGGTGGAAAACGGAGAATCCGTGATAATGGAACCCGGAGAGATCACCGAAGCTCCCAAAAAGAAGGACCACGGAATAGCTTTTCTTGATGGAGAAGTAAAAATATCTACTAACTTTTACAATCCTTTAATATATTACCAAAATCCATACTATGTCAACTACGGTGAAAAAATTGGGGGTCCTTCCACTTGGTTCTCAGTGGAGCTAGAGAATGCATTGCTCTTGGCTTCTGCTCACCCTATCCACATCCAGTTAGAGAGAGGCGTATTGTTAGCTAGTTCAAAAGGGAAGATCGCTAGTTGGAGTGGGTTAAATTGGAAGGAAGCAAAGCCGTTTCAGGTGAGTTGGGACATGCAAAACGAGCCCGTATCAGTGGAATGCGTACCTCCCTCACCAATCTCAATCTACAGACTTGAGCCCTCAACAGTGATTCCCGTCCATTTAGAGTACAGGGGCGGAGAACTCACAATGGGGCTACTTAACCTAAGCGATTCACCCGTTATGTCTAAACTTACGGTAATAGCCAGAATACTAGAAGCGTCAACTCTTGGCCCCACTGGACAGGAGATGGAAAAGTTGTTTCCAGAGCTGGACACACTAAGAATACCTATTCGGAGATGGGGAGTAGTTTTCTTTAGGGCTAGGCTCAAGAAGTTACTCAATGTCTTCCTCAGAAAGTACTACGTGGCTTAGCGAGCTCGCGTCTCTTCATAGAAACAGCTTCCTATGAAGCGACCTTCCTTCCGAAGGTAGCCTTTGCTTTCTGAACACAACATGCAGTAATAGTCAGATATGTCTCCTCTGCCCTTCTCTAATATATTCAGCATTTCTTCTATCATTTGAGATATTTTAGGGTCGGTCTCCAAGAACTCCTTCATGTAACTTCCTCTCCTATTCTTTACGTAATTCTGGACAGCGGCAGGCGTTATGCCTAACAACTTAGCTGTCCTATATATAGATAAGCCCTTCTCCTTAACTAGCCTTTCAGCTAACACACATCGTATCGCAGGCAATATGTCCCTAGCCGCCACTTCACAGGGAAGCAAGTATGACAAACTATATCCCTATATAATAAATGTAGCACGAAGTGCTATAAAAGCAGTTCATATAAAAATGTAATGGACTTCTATAGGTCACACGTGGAGCATCCTCCGGCATAGGTTTCAGAGGCTTCCACGAAGCTACTCAGCCTGAGCTTGACTGGTTCCTTAGGTTTCTCAGCCCTCTTCTTCTCTTCTATTTTCTCTTTCTCTTCCTTTATCCCGAAGTAAATCACCTGCTTGGACTTGCTCCTGTCCCTGTAAACGGTTATGCCCTTTATACCTAATCTCCAGGCGGTGACGTAAACGTTCCACACCACATCTTCTGGTTCATCGCTTCTGAGATTTATGGTCTTTGAAACTCCAGAGTCGTTCCACTGCTGCCAGCAGGCCTGATGAAGGAGATGGTAGATCGGGTCTACCTCATGAGCTGTCCTGAAGAGTCTCCTTATTGTCTTAGGTACGAATGGCTGATCCGAAACTGTTCCACTCTCCGCAATTTTCTTTATTACCTCAGGATCGTCCATCTCGTACTTCTTAAGGTACTCTAGAAAGAGAGGATCAATCTCTATGAACTTCCCCACGGCAACGTTTCTAACGAAGGCGAGGGCGAAAAGGGGCTCTATCGCTGAAGACGTGCCCGCTATTATGGATATAGTACCTGTGGGGGCAACAGAGACCACTGTTGCGTTCCTCAGTCCATACTTTAGCCTCAACTCCTTGAGGACAGAGAAGTCTAATGATTCGGCCTTAGCGGCCATCTTCCTCACTTGTTCAGAAGGCTGTCCACCTAGCCCTGCCACCTTCAGTATCTCTTGAAAGTCCCTAGCGTTCTCCCACACATCCTTATAGAGTGTAGGGTCATAAGCTGGGAAGGACCCCTTTTCCTTGGCTAACTCTATGGAAGCTAACATGGCGTTATAGTAGATGAACTTCGCTAACTGATACGATATGTAGAGGCCATCGATCGAGTCGTACTGGACGCCTAGCCTAACTAGAGCCCTAGCCAGACCCATTACGCCTAGGCCGACCTTCCTAGTCCTCTTCGTAGCTTCCTCTATCTGCTTTAGAGGATACCTATTGGCGTCTACTACATTATCTAAGAACCTCACAGCGTATTTGACTGCCTCAGCGATCCCGTCCCAATCGATCTTCCCATCTACAACGAATTTCTCAAGGTTAATAGAGCCCAAGTTGCAGGACTCCCAAGGTAATAGGGGTTCCTCTGCACATGGATTGGTGGCCTGTATTTTGCCTAAATACCATACTGGATGTCTTCTATTGACTTCATCAACGAATATAAGTCCTGGGTCACCCGAGTCCCAAGCCGATTTAACTATCTTAGTCATTAGCTCCCTCGCATTAACATATCCTGTAACGGCGCCCTCTGTCTCAGCGATAGCTAGCGCCTCATCCACTGTCACTATTCTACTTTCATCCAAGGGGACTGCCTCCCTTTCCTCTAACTCCCTCAGGATCTCCTCCTGCACCCATTCCTCCCACATGTAGTTCCTCGCTCTCACCACGTAATAGTCCCAATCCTTTATCCTAGTCTTTCTCGGATTCACTAGAGGGAACGGTTCCCCAGAGTCGACCTTTCGCATGAACTCGTCGTACACCGCCACAGATATGTTGAAGTTCTGAAGTTGGGCGTCCTTCAGCTCCCCCGTCTTGGCCCTTATGAAATCCTCGACGTCTGGGTGCCAAACATGCAGTATGCCCATATTTGCACCCCTCCTTTTCCCTCCCTGCTTCACCACGTCAGTTGAAACGTCAAATATCCTCATGAACGAGACAGGCCCGGAGGCCACACCAGCAGTGGAGGCGACTACATCCCCTTTGGGCCTGAGCTCCGAGAAGTCGAAGCCGGTCCCACCTCCCTGTTGATGTATCACGGCCATCGCCCTCAACGAGTCGAATATCCCATCGCCTTGTGGTGTGACCATGGAGTCCCTGACGGGGATTACGAAACAAGCGGAGAGTATGCCGAGCCTCGTATCGGCATTCATGAGGGCTGGTGTATTTGGAACGAACTTGAGGCTAGACATGAGTTCATAGAACTTCTCCTCCACATCCTTTCGTTCTCCCCTAGCCAAGAACCTAGCTACTCTTCTGAAGAGCATTTGTGGTGTTTCGACGTAGCGTAGAGTATCTGGATCCTTCAGGAGGTACCTAGCCTCTAACACCTTTAGGGCATTGTATGTGAGGAGGAGATCTCGCTGGTCGAACTCGGTCCACTTCCCCTTACCGAAGACATGGTTGTATATCCTTGCGAGCACGTACCTCTTAGCTACCTCCATGAGGCCTTGGTCCTCTATTGACTTCTCTATCAAGTTCCGTTCCACTATGTCGGCCAAGGTCCTAGTATCTACTGTGCTATCCTTAGAGTTAGAGACAACGTCCTTAACTATGGCGTCCAAAACGTCCGAAGAGAGAGGAAACTTGGAGGAGATCTTCTCGACCCTAAACTCCTCTACCCTCCCATCCCTCTTCAAAACCTTTAGCCTCCTAGCTACTAACAGATCGACAGCGGTAGATTCCATCAAAGTAACTCACCCTCCGTGTAAAATACTACTTACTCACATAAATAGGGGTATTACCTCAACCGGCGGAGAAGGGAGTATTGAGCCATCTAGAAAAGAGATAGATAAGATTGCTAAGGCGACAATTCTTAAAAGCCCAAACTAAGCGCCTATTCCAGCCTCTCGCAGGGACCTAGCGATCTGAATTAGATAGAAGTCAGAGAGGTGGGGTCCAGTGAGCTGAACGCCTACGCTCAACTTTCCGACTTTTCCGGCAGGAAGAGAGAGAGAGGGAGCTCCTGTTAGATTCGCCACGACGGTGTTAACGTCCATCATGTACATCCTGATGGGGTCACTAATAACTTCGCCCAGCTTGGGAGGAAGGATGGGCATAGTTGGAGAGAGCAATACGTTGACCTCCTTGAGAAGGGAAGTGAGTTGTTTGATAACTAGCGTCCTGACCTTAAGTGCCTTAAGGTAGTACTGTTCATAGTAGCCTGCACTGAGAATGAAGGAACCTAGGAGTATCCTCCTTTTCACTTCAGTTCCGAATCCCTCTCCCCTCGTCTTTCCGTATACCTCCTTCCAAGTCCCATCTGTCCCAGTCGAGTAGCCGTATCTAACACCATCGTACCTAGCCAAGTTCGAGCTAGCTTCTGACATGGCGATTATGTAGTACGCCGGAACCAAGTAATCTGTCAACCCTAACGTTACTTCCTTCACTGACGCGCCTTCGTCGCTCAGTTTGTTAGCCACGGTCTCGGTTACACTTCTAACAGGCGGCTCCGACGCTCCAGTAACGTCCACTAGGAGGCCAACCCGTAGACCCTTCATGTCCACTTGAGCCGGAGATTCTGGTTGGTCGCTGATGGTAGTAGAATCCTTGGGATCGGGACCTCGTATTACATCATATAGGAGTTCAAGGTCTTCTGGGTTCTGAGCGAAAGGCCCTATTTGTTCCAAGCTGTTTGCGTAAGCAACTAACCCATATCTACTTACCGTTCCGTATGATGGTTTTAGGCCGTAGATTCCAGTGAATGACGCAGGGGCCCTTATTGATCCTCCGGTGTCGCTTCCCAAGGCCAACTTTACTACGTCTGCCGCTACTGCTACTGCGCTCCCTCCTGAAGATCCACCAGCTATCCTCTCTGGGTCCAAGGGATTCCGCACCGGCCCGAAGTAACTCGTCTCAGTGGTGGAACCCATGGCGAACTCATCCATGTTGGTCTTACCTACCACAACAGCGCCTTCCTCTCTCAACTTCCTTATGACTGTAGCGTCGTAGGGAGAAATATAGTTCGAAAGCATCCTAGAACCACAAGTGTTAGGCATCCCCCTAACTGAAATGTTATCTTTAATCGCTATCAGCAGTCCAGTAAGCCGTCCTCTACCCTCAGCTAACCTCGCCTTTACCTCCTTGAGGACCACATCTGCTTTTTCGACGTAAGTAAACGCATTGAGCTCCTCAATCTTTTCTATCTTTTCATACGTAGAGTAAACATATTCCTCTGGACTCAACCTACCTTCCTTAAGTTCTCTAACGGACATCAACTTCACTCACCAAAGGTCTTAGGCCCTACTATGTAACCTTCTCTGGTACGTTTGGCGTTAGAGAGGGCTAGGTTGACGGGGAGCGGATCTTCCGGCTCGTCCTTCCTCATCTTTCCGCCACTCACAGGATGAAAGGTGGGCTCCACTTCACTGAGATCAAGTTGATCTAGTTTTGAAAAGAAAGCTAATATTTTTTCTAGATCTTCCTTTATTTCTTCTCTCTCCTCGCCCTTCAGCTCGATTAGGGAGAGGGACTCTAACCTCTTCACTAGCTCCTCGTCAACCTCGATTTTCATGGTAGAAACCCCGTTCGCCTGAGTAATATATATGTCTGCTTCTAAGCCTTCTAAGAGGTTAAGATGAATTCAAGGAAGTCCTCAAGCTCACCATTAGCCAAATGATAGGACTCAACCGAATTAAGGAGCTCCACTGCATACTCCTCGTCCAATACTTGATAAATATACTTCACCTTTCCCTCATTATCCTTGAATAGTGCCAAAAACTTTAGCCGTGCGTTGCTTGTAGAGGAAGGTATTGAAAGATAGAAGTCGTAAATCTCCTCAGTAAATGGATTAAGGTAAAGGATCAATCCTATCC
This sequence comes from Sulfodiicoccus acidiphilus, assembly GCF_003967175.1. Taxonomy (NCBI): domain Archaea; kingdom Thermoproteati; phylum Thermoproteota; class Thermoprotei; order Sulfolobales; family Sulfolobaceae; genus Sulfodiicoccus; species Sulfodiicoccus acidiphilus. The sequence continues at coordinate 959,270 of NZ_AP018553.1, forward strand.
CCATCTTACTTTCAAGCACGAGAAAGTTCTTACCCAGCTCCTTCGCTTCAGCAGTCCCTAAAAGCATTGCTCTTCTTCCTACTTCGTCGAGTTTACTGAGATACTCCTTCAGTTTCACAGTCTAAAAATACTCTGAGGTTGTAATAAGTGATAAGCAGAGGAACATAATTAAAGCCAGAGTGTATTAATCGTGCGTTGCCAAGGAGAAAGAAAGAACCAGAGGAGGTTCAGAAGAAGACCAGAAAGAGACCGGAAAAGAAACTCGACGTAGAGGAGTTACTCGAAGAGTACTTAGATGAGGTGGTGGATGGGCTTAGGTTGTCTAACTTGGGCCTTCCTCGGGACATGTACTATGAGATATTGAGAGAGCCTTTCTTCGGCGCGGTGGGTGAAGTCAAAACTAAGCCAAAGGCTAGAACCATAATAAACAGGTTGAACAATGTTAAACGAGATCTGTTCGATTACATAGCAGTGAGAATCACAAGAGAACTAGATCACTTAAATAAGGAGCAACTCGACTTCGCTGCACAGTACGTCAACAGGGGAATAGTAGAAGTAGCTTCGAAGTTATATCGAGAAGCAATAAGGCTAAACGCCACAGAGAATTTAGAGTTCCTCAGGTCGACCTGGAGGTTGAATGGGATCAATTCGCCAGTGAGCTGTCCCAAGTGCGGTTTCAACTCCGTCATGCCCGACGGGATATGTATGGTCTGCGGAAAGGAAGTAAGTGAATCAGAAATAAAGAGACAATTAAACATAATAAGTAAGTTAAGGGAACTAAAAATTGAAGATCCAGAGGCCTATAGGGAAATAGTTTCATCCAACTACTTCTATTACGTTGACAATAGGATAATTCCCCCCAGCAGAGTTAAACACGAAGAGGGGCGTTTGAGGTTTGAGATCGTGCTAACTAAGCGTGATAGAGAGGAGCTTGAAGGGCTAAGTTCCTAAACTTCCTTCAATGTAACTGAAAGAAGTCTAGCGTTGTTGGCGACGAATTAGTTCCTTAAGTATCAACATAAGGTAAAAATTCAACAACACAACCGTATCGATCTTGAACCATGTAAGATAATACCTTGCTGTACGAAGTGCTTTCCTTCAAGCTTAAGCGGACCCGCCGGGATTCGAACCCGGGACCATCGGCTCCGGAGGCCGACACTCTGTCCTGGCTGAGCTACGGGTCCGCTAGCGGCATTCTTAGACCTTGGATAAAGGCTTTATTCTTAAGGCTGATAATCCGTTCCTCAGAACAGTCTCAACTCCACGCACGAGCCATAACTTCAACGCTCTCTTACCTGGGATAGGATCCTGCAAGATCCTTTCGGTGTCGTAGAGTCTGTTGAATACGTCAGCTAACTTGTTCAAGTAGGTGGTCATCACTTCTGGCCTCATGTCGTCGGCCGTTGAAATGAAGATGTCGGGAAACTTGGAGATGAGGATCAGTAACCTTCTTTTATCATTTTTCAGATCCGAAAAGTCAACTTCCTCCAAAGAGGGGAACGATTCTACCTTGGAAAGAACACTACTTGCTCTAGCGTAAGTGTACTGCAGGTAAGGCCCACTGTTTTGGTTGAAATCTATGGCTCTCTGAACACTGAAGGAGATTGGTTTGTTCGGCGCCACAGCAATTATGGCGAACCTCACTGCACCTCTGACTAAATCCTCCACTCCCTCTCCACCTCCCCTCTCCTTAACCCGGTTGGATACTGCAGCTCGCACCTGCTCTATAACTTCGTCGACAGAGAAATACCTCCCTCTCCTTCCACTCATTTTCATACCCTCAACATTCACCATGGAATACGAAAAGTGAAGTAGGTTGACGGCCTCACTCTTGAATCCCATAAGATAAAGGGCGGCTCTTAGCTGAATCTGAGGGGTTGTCTGCTCCTCAGCAATAACATTTATCACCGTGTGGGCATTGAAGTCTCTATACTTGAGTAGTGTATATGCTAGGTCCCTTGTGGGATAGAGAGTAGTCCCGTCTGCTCTAACTAATATGAGGGGTGGAACGTTAAGACCCTTCGGAATTCTGAGAAACTTACGCTCATCTTCAGTTAACAGATCAAACGTGATAGCCGTAGCTCCTTTGTGCACTGTGACTACTTTCTTCTCCCTAGCCATCTGGATTATTTTCGACACTGACCCGTCCCAAATGAGGTCGCTTTCGTAATCAAATGAATCAAAGTGTATGTCTAATGAACTAAGCGTCTGGCTTATACCTTCAAGGGCGGCATTTGCCACTCTCCTAACGAGCTCCTTTGTAGGCTCTTTTCCCCACTCATAACTGAGCATGAGTTCTTGAACCGATCTATCGGGTTCTGGGTCTTTTCCTATTTCTTCAGCAAGTCTATCAAATAAACTTGAATCCCTTTCTCTAAGGCCTTCGGCCACGGAGACTAGGTCGTCGAGCTCTCTCACTTTAGCTGAGTACTCCTCTGGCTTATCTTTAAGGGTCTCTAACTGTCTCTTTAGTTTGTTCACTTCTATAATCACGTTAGTGCAAGCGTAGACCAGCCCTAACCACACATCCTTCTTAGCGTTTGATGGTGGAGAAGGCCATCCCAGCTTGGCCATACCATAGGCCAAAGTAGCGCTCTGTCTACCAGCATCGTTTACGTAAAAGCGAACATTTACCGCATGTCCTCTCAACTTCAGCAGGTTGGCTATAGTGTCTCCAAGCACTGCATTTCTCAAGTGCCCTATGTGAAGGGGATGCACCGGATTAGCGCTAGTATGTTCCACGACGACCCTCTTAGGGGAATCCGTTTTCTCTAGGCCATAGTTTGGACCAAGGAAAGAGAAGGTTAGTTTGAACAACTCCTTCTCGTTCACGAATGCATTGAGGTAGATCCCTACTACCTGAGTAGACCTTATCAGTTTACCCTCGAACTTCAGCTCGTTATATCTGTCGCGTGGAGCGATTTCCCGAAGAGGAACTGCGACGTCGCCCAAGTCCTCGCTAGGAGGGGTCTCGATCCTTTTCTCTATTTTCTCCGCGTCAGTGTTGATTCGAGAAGCTAGCTCTCTCGCGAACTCCTTTCTGACCTCAGCGAAGGGATTCACGGGCCCACCATCAGCCCCTCCACTTTTAAACTAAATGACTTGAAGGGGAAGAACATGTCGGGAAAGAAAGTAGAATTGTTAGTAGTTGAGGACTATAGTGGTAACTCTTCCCAGCTAGAAGCCGAACTTCTTCGATTGATCGTGGAAGCTGGAGGAGCAGAGGTTTCGGTGGTGAAGTTACACGTTCCCATATGGATACAGGAGAAGAACGACGTAGTGGGAGTTCACGTAGTGGAGAGGCCGACTGTTGCAGAAGCATAAACCATGTCCTTACTATAGGGGAGGCTACTGTGTGTCCCCCATGTTAGGTACACCTAGCGATCTAGTCACCTCGGCAGACAGATGTAACAACAACTACACGGCCTGTAGGTTTTTTACTCAGAAGGTAGTAGAGGGTCTAGAACTTCACATGAACCAATCTGAGGAGGTGAAGTTTTACTCTGGTGTTAACATTATAGTGCCTGGCATAACTAGCGAATGCTCCTTCTTCGTGAAAGCTAGGTCAGAGAGAGGTACAGTAGCTCATTGCAAGATTATGGAGAGAGTTATTACGGCCACTCAAGCTCAACTATGCAGCACGAGTTGGCAGACTTGCCCACTAAGGACTTATTTCAATCAGTTCCAAGCTTAGCATATTTCCCCTCAGGCAGGAGAGTAATCAGATTTCTCTCAGTGAGGTCTGCCAATGCTTTCCTTATTTTATCCTCACTTGCTATTCCAGACAAGATCGTGTGGAGCTCCTTAAGGTTCATAGGCTTGTCCGACAACAGTCCCAATAGAATTTCCTTTAGTTCCTCCTCGTTCGGTGCCGTCATTACCACAACGTCCCTATCGGTATAAACCACCTTCAGTTTCTCTTCCACGCCCTGCTCCCTGTCTTTTCTTTGTTTCTTGGGCATAACTCTCACTTCGCGTGAAGGATACGCAGTCACAACTTTTAAAGATTAACTGAAGGGTGTTGAATTTTTCAGTTCTAGGCCCCCTCTATGGGGCTTCCGCCGTTGGGACCTATCGCTTCTCACTTTCCCTCTACTCACGTTTATATAGGGGACGACGGTAAGATATGTTTTAGGCGTTGGCTTTGCCACAACCTGACTTCCTCCGACAGGTCGCCAGCCGGCTATTGGGCCCTACTGTAATGGACTCCAAGAGGTTGGATGAAGCAAGGAGATTACTCGCCAAGGCTGAGACCAAGTACAAGTTTTCTACGTACGGCGGAGACTATAGGAGGCTCTTGGATTACCTGCTGAGCCCAGATTTCACTGAGTTACTCTTAGTGTTAGGAGTTGACCTAGCGAAAAAGCTTTTGCAAGCCATAGCGGAGAATTATCAAGACCAAGACATAAAGGAGTGTGTAGATAAATTACTGAACGAAATAGACGGGTATGAGAGTCAATCCGAAGAGACCACGAGTAGGATGCTAACCTACTAGGGTGGGGGCGCACAGCGCAGACAAAATACAAGGTAAATATGGAAAAACTAGTTTTAATCAAACGAAGGAGTCTTAGGAGTAGACCCCTCCTCTCCCTCTCCTCCTTTCTCGCCCTTCTTCTCGGTCTTCAGAGCCGAGGCAGCTACCACGTCGTCTATCTTAAGTATGGCAGTAGCGGCCTCGGTGGCACTCTTTATCACTTGGGCCTTGACCCTCACTGGATCTATGACGTTGATTGACATCATGTCATCTATTAGCTTTCCTTGGACGGCATCGATTCCAGCGTTGACTAAGCCCTTTGCATGTCTGGCCCTTAGGTCCATCAGAGTCGCTATAGGTTCCATTCCACTCGTCTCTGCTAATATCATGGGGATCTCTTGCAGGGCATCAGCATAGGCCTCTATGGCCAACTGCTCCTTTCCTCCAACCTTTCTAGCGAAGTCCATGAGTCTCATGCTGAGCTCGGCTTCCATTGCTCCGCCGCCGGCTACTATCATAGGCTCCCTTAATATGTTCCTCAGGGAATGGAGACCGTCATTTATGCTCCTCTCAGCTTCATCTAGGGCCATGTCGGTTGATCCCCTTATCAATATATTGACGGACCTCGGGTTCTTGGCTCCTTCTATGAACACCATCTTGTCGTTACCTACCTTCCTCTCCTCCACGAGGTCAGCGTAGCCTAGGTCGTCTGGAGATGCGTTCTGTATACTGCTTATTATCCTCGCTCCAAGTGCCTTCTCCAGCTTCTCGATGTCGCTCCTCTTCACCCTCCTAACGGCCATTATGCCCTTCTTGGCCAGGAAGTGCTGGGCTACGTCGTCTATACCCTTCTGGCACACCACCACGTTCGCCCCTATTGCGGCCAGTTTGTCTACCATCTCCTTGAGGTACTTAGTCTCCTCGTCCAAGAAGGCCTTTATTTGCTCAGGAGAGGTAATGCTTATCTTGGTCGAGATCTCTGGTTTCTCGACCTCCAGTGCCATGTCGAGGACCGCTATCTTGGCCTTCTCAACTCTCCTGGGCATGCCAGCGTGTACAACCTCTTTATCGAGCACTAACCCGTTGACTAGCATTGAGTCCTCAATAGTTCCACCTTTCTTCTTGTCGATCTTAATGTTATCCAGACTTACGTTGTAGCCTCCGCTAGGTAGTGGTTCAGCGACCTTCACTACAGCGTCTATTATAAGGTCCATCAATCTATCGAAGGATTCACCACTTGCCACGAATTTGCTACTCATTGTTGTATACAATATTTTCTTCAAGCTCGACCTAGTGGACGGGGAGGTGAGGTCCTTCACATCGACCTTAGTGGCGACCTGGTAAAGGGCCTCCAACGCCCTCTCCTGGGCCCTCTTGTACCCCTCTATTATTATCGTGGGGTGGACGTTCTGGTCGAGGAGCCTCTCCGCCTTCTCCAGGAGGAGGCCGGCCAGCACCACCGCGCTGGTGGTGCCGTCCCCCACCTCCGAGTCCTGGGCCTTGGCCGCCTCCACCAGGAGCTTGGCCGCAGGGTGCTGTATCTCCATGTCCTTGACTATTGTGGCGCCGTCGTTGGTTATGGTGACGTCGCCGAAGCTGTCTATGAGCATCTTGTCCAGCCCTTGGGCCCCAGGCTGGACCTCAGTATCTCGGCCAAGGTGCGGGCCGCTATTATGTTGTTCCTGAGGGCGTCCCTGCCAGTGGACCTGGAGGTGCCTTCCTTGAATAGAACCACCGGAGCACCTGCAGCTGGCATCTTAAACCACCTTTTCGACTCCTCTTAAGAACCGCTTCTATATAAATCTAACTCACTTATAGGCGAGTGGAAATGAAGTGCTCTTATCGATAAAGTACAAAATAATATAGGTTAACTAAAGGGAGAACGCCTTCAAATCTCCTTAAGCATGACCTACTCAGATAACGTTCCTGAACCTTCATCTTTATAAACTACGTAGAGGTTCAGAGTGGTGATCCATGAGTCAAGAACAGCGAATACAGATCGACACGTTCACACTCCTGAACAAGGAACTAGAGAAACAGAGATATCACCTAATAGGTGGCCACAGCGCGTACAAAAAGTGTCACTGGACCCACGAGGCCCTCACGAGCGGAAGGTACTGCTACAAAGGAAAGTTCTACGGAATCGAGAGCCACAGGTGTGTTCAGATGACGACTTCCTCCCTATGGTGTTGGTTCAGATGTGTGCACTGTTGGAGATTAGAGCCAGAGGATGTAGGAATAGAGTGGGACGAGACGAAAATGCCGATGATGGACGACCCTGACTTCATTGCCGAGAAGAGTATCGAGGAACACAGGAGGTCGCTTTCAGGTTACTTCGGGAGGGAAGGAATAGACAGAAAGATGTTGAACGACGCAACTAAGCCCAAGCATGTTGCCATAAGTTTGACTGGAGAGCCTACCCTCTACGACAGGATAGGGGAACTAATTAGAGAATACCACAAGAGAGGAATGACCACATTTCTGGTTACTAGTGGAGTCAGACCAGACGTACTTGCTTCTCTTGATGAGGAACCGACCCAACTCTTCGTCTCCCTCCAAGCCCCAAACGAGAGAAAGCACAAACTCATAAATAGGTCAATAGTTGCCAACTCTTGGAATCTCTTTATGAAGACGCTGTCCATCTTACCTAGCTTCAGTTCTCCGACGGTTCTGAGACTCACGTTAATGAAGGGGATGAACATGGGGGAAGAGGATGTGAAGGATTTCGCTAAGCTAGTGGAGATAGCTCAACCGACGTACATAGAGGCTAAGGCCTACATGCATGTGGGCCCGTCTACCCTGAGGTTAACGAGAGATGCGATGCCCAGACACGATGAAGTGAGGCAGTTCTCGAGGAAGCTGGCCGAGTTGACGGGGTATAGAGTCCTCTCAGAACATCCGCCGAGCAGAATTGTACTGCTAAGTAGGCTAGAGCGGCCCTTTAAAATAGGGGAAGCATGGACTCCAGAGTGGAATTGGAAGACTCCAGAGAATAACGACGACATGAATGGAGAGTACAAGTCAGCAGAGAGCGGGTGCACGGAGGCTGAGTGAAATTGAAAAGACTTTGAGACTTCTTGCCTTCTAGCTCAGGTGATAAGCCTGGCCGTAAACGGTCAAGTGACACAACAACAAATAGCCAAGGCCATGGGTATATCACAGCAGACCGTCTCTAGGAAGTTAAGGGAGTTAGAGCTCGCGGGGTACATCCAGAGAACGATCGGACCAGACGGTGAGAGCATTAAACTCACAAAACAGGGTGAAAGCAAGCTAATGGAGTGTTTAAGGACAATAAGGGGGACAATGGTAGATAATAACGTGGTGAAGTTTAGGGGAAAGGTTGTATCTGGTCTTGGAGAGGGAAAGATCTTCCTAAGCATGCCTTATTATGTTGACTCTTTCAAAAGGTTACTAGGCTTTCAACCCTTCCCAGGGACGCTAAACGTAATGCTATATGATAAGGAGTTCCTTGAGGCTAGGTTAGAGCTAGAGAGTGTGAGAGGAGTAGAGATCCCAGAGCATAGAGAGGAGAATAGGGTGCTTGGAGCCGTTAAGGCCCTCCCTGCTTCGATCCTCGGAGTAACGCCGGCAGCCCTTGTGTTCCCCATACGTACGGTCCACCCGCGTAGCGTCATAGAAGTCATTTCACCATACCACCTTAGAGAAAAGTTGTCTCTCAAAGACGGGGACGAGGTAGAAATCGAAGTATTCACTTAGTATCACAATACTTGCTTACGATTTTACGTATAATAGACGTAGTGCTAGAGTTCTGCCACGCATTGACCCTCTCCTTCATCCTAACTATTCTAGGTGAAAGTCCGCGCCTTTCCAGTTCCATTGAGAGCGTCGCCTCATCAACGTGCTGATCTGGTCCTAAGAAGACCACATCAGGCCTAACCTTCTCGACACTCTTTAAGAGATCATTCTCATCGCCAAGAAAAGCGTCATAAACATACCTTATTGCCCTCACTACTTCTAACCTCTGTTGCTCATCGTTCACGGGATCCCTGCCCTTGGCCTTTTTAGAGTTGGAGTCTCTAGCCACAGCAACGTAAACTTTCCCGTACTTAGAGGCCTCTCTTAGGAAGGCAATATGACCTGGATGAATTATATCGAACGTGCCACCTACGAATACCTTACTTTCAGGCTCCTTTAAACTCTTAACCGCGTCGATCAACCCCTCGGCATAGGATGCACAGACTAAGGCAGTCTCGAGATCCCCAGTTTTCATGTAGTGTTCAGCGTCCTCTCTGTATTGCCTTGCTAAAGTGTAGAGTTTGTCGAATTTAGGATCGTGTGCTTCGCTTAACTCTCTGTCCAAGTTCGCTATGTACTTCTGTACTCTCTCTTGAAGCGAAGCCATTTCAGAGCGTCAACCTCCATGAAGTGCAACCTGCTAGGGAAAATAATAACATATGGCGGAGAACCTACATCCTCGTCGGCCTCATTCACGGAAATTACACTGACTTTCTCATCTGGACACCCTAGTCTCGACTCGACAACCACGTACTGAAACTGTCCTAACACGTCTCTACCTAACCGGCTTTGCTGCTCCCTAAGAACATCGAAAGCCTCACTGACCCGCATTGGTTTATCGTCTTTTATGTCAAGGAAAGTGAGGGTATGCAGCCCCTGCGAAAAGTTAGACTCTATGACCTTTATGGCGGTAACGTCCGCGATGCCCGTAGGGTAAGTTATTGTTACTGATCTTCCGAATTTATAAGAGGAGAGCATAGACTTCGACACCGCGTAACAGAACACCGAAATTCCAGGAACTATCTTAACTTCAATACCCCTACTCATTGCATCTACTGCCAAGGCTGCGTGGGTCGTCGCTATCATCGGATCCCCTATAGAGGCTATAGAGACCACATTTCCTAGCTCTGCTAACTTTAGCAACTGCTTCGCCTCGTCCTCTAATTGGCTCCGTTTAGCGACTATTACTTCCTTTGAGGTCAGCTTCGAAATCAGTTCTGCATTCAGATCGCAGGAGATCGATGTATAGCCGTCCAAGAAAATTACGTCTGAAGATCTTAGGGCATCTAGAGTGGCCTGCGTTAGGAAATTGCTGGATAGTCCCAGTCCCACAAGATAAAGTCTTCCAGGCATTAACATTACATCTCTTTTTAACCTAATATATGGTATAGTAATACCGTGCTACAGATCTTGCCCAACATTTACATTGAGTCCGACGTCCCGGCTGTCTATTACGCTGGCCTCGATGCCATAATTCTTTCTGACGTCCACATCGGCTTTGAAGAGGACATGCAGAGAAAGAAAGTCTATCTACCACGAGTGCAGAAGAAGCGTTTCTTGAAGATCTACAGAAGGGCACTCGAAGTCTTCAAGTCAAAGAGGTTAATAGTGGATGGCGACATGAAACATATTTTCGAGAAGATAGGTTCTCAAGAGAGAGAGGACCTGCTTGAGATTTTCTCGGCGCTTAAGGAAGATGGAATCGACGTCAAGGTGGTAAAGGGAAACCACGACAACTACATTACTGTGGTGACAGATAAGTTCGATAATGTAGAATTGGTTGACGAGTTAATTGATGGAGACATATTAATAACACATGGTCACAGACCATTTAAGCTGTCAGAGGGGAAGGTTGCAGTAGTTGGCCACGAACATCCTAGAATATCCCTGAGGGATAGGTTAGGGTTTAATAGGAAGCTACAGTGTTTCCTTGACGTTCCGCTAAGAGACGGGGGCAGGGTGTTGGTTCTCCCAGCGGTGGGAACGTACCAAGCGGGAAACGACGTTTCATTAATCCACAACAACTTCCTTTCACCTACTTTGAGGAATTCGGCCGTTCTCGAAGATGCCAGGCCGTATGTCATTATCGAGAACCAAGGGATTATGGAGTTCCCACCCATGGGTGCGTTGAAGGACATACTGTGACAAAGCGAAGCCGAGCCCCACCCCCAACGGTAGTGGGAAAGTTGGTCTCATCAAGTCTACGGTAATGAGAGGACCTTTAGACATTTAGGGTCAAAGTTCTGTTCCCCACTTCCCCACATTTCAGTCTAGTAATTCGTATGAGGAATCTTAGGCCTGAGCTAGTCCATTAAATTACAAAAATTGAAAGCTTTCCTCCCTCCGGGGGCGAGGATGATAATTTAAATATTTATTTTTACTTAATTTCTCTAACGGCTGGGAGGATTAATACGATCAGAACGACTGTTTCGATGAAGATCGCCCTCTCAGATTCCCTTCTAGCCTTAGTAACAACTATGTGAAAACCCTACGTTTCGTCATGTTCTAGTTTTAAGGAGAACGTAGAAAACCCAGAAGAGAAGGAAGTCTCAAGAAAAGTCCATCAGGAGTTATATGAGAAATTAAGGAGTGAATATAATCTGCCTTCAAAGGCTGCTGAGGATTGTTATAAAAATGTGTTGGTAATCTATAAAGGATGGTTTAATAATTCTAAAAGTGGTAGGTTTACCCGCGTATATAAGCAAATTGTCTGGCTAAAGCCGTTGTCAACAGTTTTCAATATACCGTAAAGTTTATATTATTTCATCATAAACTCTTATACAATGCTAAGACCTAAAGAAGTCTGCCAACGCTTAGGGATATCCTATGCGACACTTAGAGAATACGTTAAGAAGGGTTACATTAAACCAGTCTAGAGACTGGAAAGTGGAGGTTCAGAGAGGAGGACGTAGAGAAGTTGATGGGGATTGTAAGAAAGAGGAAGATCCTTTACGCCAGGATATCATCGAACACACGAAGAGACGACCTGGTAAACCAAGTGAAATATTTACAAGAGCAAGTAAAGGACTACGACCAAGTGATAACGGACGTAGGTTCCGGGTTAAACGCGAAGAGGAAGGGATTCCTAAAGCTGTTGAGGATGATACTGAACAACGAGGTGTCGAAAGTAGCTATTGCATACTCGGACAGACTTGTGAGGTTCGGTTTCGAAATAGTTGAGGAGGTCTGTAAAGCACGCAACTGCGAGCTCGTGGTGTTGAACAACGAGGACGAAACACCAGAACAGGAACTAATCGAGGACTTGATCTCTATACTAGTATCGTTCGGCGGGAAGCTATACGGAATGAGGAGTCATAAGTACGAGAAGGTGAAGGAGTGCGTCGAGGAAATTAAGGCTTAACTCGTTTCAGGAGGAGTACGTTTACCTAACGTACTCCATGAAGAACGATGAGAGGGAGGAGAGTGAAGTACTACTAGAGAACTACAGAGTCCTACTACAGAAAGCATTGGACTGGTTATGGGATAGGACTAAGGTTGAGAGGAAAGAAGTGAAGAATGGTGAGAAAGCCACGAAGGTCAAAGTAACCTTACTAAAGAAGAAGGAGGTGTACAAGACGTTGAGGGACGAGTTAGAGAGGATTAACGTACTAGCTTCCCACTACGTTGACGAGGCAATAAACGACGCTTATTCCGTGTTGAGGAGTTGGAGGAGGGCCGAGAAGGGAAAAGCGTTGAGGAAACCTAGACTGAAGGAGGTTTACGTTAGGGTGAAGTCGACGCTTAGGAAGGTTGATGGTGAGAGCGTAAGGATCACCGTGAGACCTTACGAATACGTGAACTTCTCTTGGTCTCGCACTTGGTTTTCACGAAGAGTTAAAGGGCTTGAACTAGGTGAGCCCGTGATAAAGGAGGACAAGGTGTATTTACCGTTTCGTTACAAGTTACCTCGGTTTACTCCCATAGATTTCCTAGCAATCGATAGTAACCTCTACACGTTGGACGCATATGACGGAGAGAAGTTCGTCACATTTTCCTTGAAGGAGTTGTACAGTTTGAAGTATGGTGTGGAGTTGAAGAGGGGTAGGATACAATCTTTCGCTTCAAAGCACGGTAGGAAGGGGAAGGAGTTGTTGAGGAAGTATTCCCATCGAGAGAGGAACCGCGTGTTGGATTACCTTCATAAATTCGTGAACAAGTTGCTGGAAATGTATCCCATTACGATGTTCGTCGTCGAGAAGTTGAATAAGCAGGGGATGTTTGAGGATGCTAACCGTAAGCTGTCCAAGAAGATTTCCAAGACCGTGTGGAGGTCAATTCATCGCGTTCTAAAATACAAGGCCCCACTTTACGGTTCCTTCGTTAAGGAGGTGAGCCCGTACCTCACGTCTAAGTCCTGCCCCAGGTGTGGACGGGTTTCCCGAAAGGTCGGCGGGACTTTCAGGTGTGGGAGGTGTGGGTTCACACTAGATAGACAGTTGAACGCGTCACTTAACATCTACCTCAGGATGTGCGGGTTTCCCCACGTCCGCGACATTCCACGGGTGTGGGTCGGGGTCACCCCGCTAAGGGGGCGGAGGGGTGTGAACGGGTTATCCCGGGACTCTGGTGAAGCCCAAGGGTTGAGGATCGATATTAAATTATGAAATCCTATGAAGCCCAAACCCCTAAAGCTAGCTATACTCTAGACTTAGACAAAATGGTTGTTAGGATAACAAGTGTTGGTAAACTTAAATTCTAGGCTATCCTGGGAACATCAAGGAGTACTTAAGCAGAGTTGGTGGCAGGCTAAAAAGCACGGTCTACTAATTGAGAATGTTAATCCTAAAGTTATCCTTAGGTAACTTACCCTAAGTGTGGGCAAAAATTAGTGAAATTTCTCATCGTCGGTTTAAATGCTCTTATGGTTATGAGAATGATCGTGACGTTATAGTCATTATGAACTTAAATGGGAGGGTTTCTCCGACACCCTCGACTGCCCCTCAGATGAGAGATGTAACTCCGAATCGGTGAGGAGAACTCTTCCAGGGCGGGGAGGGCCAGCAAATGAGAGACCACTGGAAAGAGGCACCAAGCACGCACTAACAGAACCCAGCGAGAAGTGGTGAACGTCGACGGAGAAGAAACCCTCAGTGGGCCATGGACTATTAGAAGGGTGAGCCCTTTATAAACTAGCTTATAAGCCATTTAACATAGCTTATAAGAGGTGGGTAAAATATACCCTTATAAACCCATGATCAATATAGAGAATATTGTAGCGACAGTGACGTTAGAACAGGGGCTTGACCTCTATGCCATGGAGAGGAGCGTCCCAAACGTTGAGTACGATCCAGATCAATTTCCTGGACTAATATATAGGTTGGAGTCTCCAAAGGTGACCTCCCTTATATTTAAATCTGGCAAAATGGTTGTAACAGGCGCCAAGAGCACAGACGAGCTAATAAAAGCGGCAAAAAAGATAATCAGGTCTCTCAAGAGGGCTGGAATAAGCATAACTGGAAAATCGAAGATACAGATCCAAAACATAGTAGCCTCGGCCAATCTCCACCTTCACGTCAACTTAGATAAGGCTGCCTTTCTGCTTGAGAACAACATGTATGAGCCAGAACAGTTCCCAGGTCTCATATACAGGATGGATGATCCGCGAGTGGTGGTACTGATATTCAGTAGCGGAAAAATGGTAATAACGGGTGCGAAGAGGGAGGAGGAGGTCTACAGAGCAGTCAAAAGGATATACGATAAGCTCGTGGAGCTGGAATGTGTTAAACAAGTGGAGGAAGAGGGGGAGCTAGAGTTCTAATCCCAAAAGTCTCCCCAGACCTTTAGTAATTGAATTGCTGGGCTTAGCTTCGATAGAAGTTAGTTGCTTCTTGAACATTTCGGTGTAAATATGAGAATTGAACATGCCGCCATGGTAGTAGACTACCTGAGAGTTAACCTTTCTACAGACGCTTTCAACGTTTCTGGCCAGTTCCGTCACTCCTTGCTCCACAGTTAAACTAACTTCTTCATCATCCTCCACAAGCTCGAGTAAAGCTGGAGCAAAGGAGGCGATCCTATCTTGGAAACAGGAGTTGTTATAGAGAAACTCGATCAATTGCTCCTCTGTGGAGAAACCAATTGACTTAGATACCTTTCTAGAAGGCCTGACTCCTTGAAACTCTAGAAGGGCAAGCCTCAAGGCCTGACGGCCGAGCCAGAATCCGCCTCCCACGTCGCCGACCAACCAACCTCGATCTGCCATAACGTACCTAGATGAACCATCATAGCCGTAAGCAATAGTTCCAGTTCCCGAAATCACTATACAGCCCGACAGCGCGTTTGAGAGAAGAACCACATGTGCGTCGTGCTCAACCTTGACTAAACTGGAAACATCAGATAGTCCCTTTACGATGAGCTCTGTGGCTCGGGTTCTTAACCTCTCTGTATCTAAACCGGCCAACGAGATTGCAATTCCTTCTAGGTGACCGAAACTCCGTCCAATTTGGACTATCCTCTCTACCGCACTATCCAGACCTACTGTAGAAGCACTACTACTGGGAAATGATGATGACGAAATGTTCATACCGTCATATAAGTATACCTTTGTTGACGTTCCACCACCATCCATCATGAGATACTTGCCTACCATTAACTATAACTAATGAGTGACCACTAAATTAAGTGTTCATTTTCTCTAACTAGAGGACAGTCCACGAGGACAGAATAGCTCAAGTCAAAGAAGAAAGAGATGAGTCAATTATAAAAACACGTAGAGAGATACCGCTTTGGGTAAAAACTTTGAGCACTAAGCACGGAAAATACATCTATGTTGAAACAGGAGAGCGGGACTACGTCAAGATTAGGGTTCTCAAAGGAAGAGAGAAGGAAACAGAAAAATACGTAATGACTAGCGTAAGAGTAAACAGGGTTCCGCGTGGTGCTCAGAGAGTAAGTAAAGAGTCTCTTCCCGCAGAAGTGAAGGCTCTGCTCTAACTGGACTCTGTCGTGAAAAGTCTGAAATCCGTTGGGAGAAGATTTAAGTTGCGAAATAAGGAAAGTCTTTCTCTTTAGGGTATTAGCAATAATAATTTAAAAATGAACTCTATTCTCAGTGGCACTATTGCTCCTCTTAGGCTCGAAGTAGGGCTCTATGTGAGTGAGGGAAAAGTGAGCCTATCTCTTCTTATGGGATCCAGAGGCAGACGAGGGATCTCGTAGACTTGGTGAATTGTCGACCAACAAATGAGGTGGTTCTCGGTGTCTTGCCACTTAACCGGGTTTATAACCTCGAAACCATGTGGGAACTATGAACCGTCTGGAAGAGAACCTTTTCAGTGCAAGGAGAAGTCAACTACATTAATCCCTTTTACGGTTTCGGTTTTCACCCAACTACGTCTTCATGCAGTGTTAAACTCGATCTGATATATTAGAAGTTTTTGACTGTTGCATAATTCGTTTGAATTTACCTTCAGCTATCACCAAATCTACTGATAACACCTCTATGTTCATGTCATCAAGCCTACTCTTCAACTCCTCTGGCCCGGAGACGACCAATGTAATGTCATATAAAGGACCCGCCAAGTGAAATGACCCAGCAGGAGGCGCGTCAGACACTACGGTTACTCTATACATCCTTTTGGAGGGAGGGGCGGAGAATAGGAGCTTTCTATGCTTTCCCCTCAACTCCCCTAATTTGAGCAATCTAAAACAACTCTCTTTGGGTTCAATGTATTGGCCCTTAACCACAACTGGATAGTCTTCAAAGATCCGAGTCTCTGATAGCTCGGAGAAAGGAACTGAAAGCCTTGCCCCAATCGAACTCTCTAAGGACATGGGAGAAGTAGAGGCCCAAGATGATAGGCTCACCCCTCTACAGAAGCGTTTGTAACTAACGAGCAGCTCTTCCCTCTTTCTTAGAACTTGCAGTTCCCCCGTCTCTACTTGATATAGTAACTCCACTTCTGGGTTCTCGAAGTCTGGGAGGAAACCTTCCTGACTAAGGATCTTACCCACCTCCCTCTTTAGCTCGTTCTTAATGCTCTCGTAGAATAGTCCCTTTTCCTTAGATGTGAACTCCAATTCCCGGCCCTTCAGTTCACGACCTAGTTTTACCCCCAGAAGGAACCTCTTGAATCCTTGATGCTTTAGCACCATCCTCGCCTTATTAGTGAAATCTACCTTCATCCATTCTATCTTCCCACTACAGAGCCAACACGGCCTAGGCTCCATATCTTCCCCGAAGTAGAAGCGGTGCAGATCTCTTGCTAGCTCTCCAGTATTCACAAACAGCTCCTTAAGCTGGCAGAGATTAGGGATCTCATGGTCCTTGACTTTCCTGTCAATTTCCATAAGCAGAGTAAGTTTGATAGCCTTCCCCCTCTCGGCGTTGCTATGACCTCTACCGAGGGTCGCAAAAGCCCTACCCAAACAACTATCGCAGAGACTGTACGTAGAAAGGAGGTGGAAGGCCTTACTCAACACCTGTCTGTCCGAACAGCTTGCCAAGATCCTTCCTCCGCTTCATGGTCTTCAACATCTTGTTTATCATTTCATAATGGTTAAGTAGTTCTCGAATATCCTCTGGTGTAGTGCCTGAACCTTTAGCTATTCGCCTTATCCTACTCTTATCAATCACTGATGGATCGTCCAACTCCTTGTAAGTCATGGAGTTCATGATCGCTAGCCACCTTCTCATTCTCTCTTCTGTCATTTTGAGGTCCTCCTGAGTGGGTAGTTTAGGGAGCATATTCAAACCAGGTATCATCTGGAGAACTTTGGACAGGGGGCCCATTTTCCTTATGGCGTTTATCTGCTTATATATGTCCCTGAGGGTTATCTTTGTCCTCCCACTCATGGCTTCCTCCATCTTCTTTTGGACTTCATCCAATTCTCCCGTCGCCCTCAGTTTCTCAAGTATGGCCTCCAAGTCGCCCATTCCCAATATCCTAGAGACGAATCTCCTTGAGTTGAAGATCTCTAAATCTTCCACTTTTTCTCCAGTTCCTACGAACTTTATAATAGCTCCAGTGGCGGCTATGGCAGAGAGTGCTCCACCTCCCTTGGCAGTGCCGTCCAACTTGGTTAGAAGGATTGAGCCTATCTTAGTGGCCTGATTGAACTTAGACGCTAGATCGAACGCCTTCTGCCCTATCGAGGCGTCCATCACAAGGATCACCTCGTCTGGAGACACTGCATTAGATATCGACTTCATCTCCTCCAGCAGTTGCTGTTCCTCACCGTACCCATGTCTTCCAGCGGTGTCTATGATCACCACTTCAGCCCTCTCTCTGAGGGCCCTCTCTTTACCCTTGGAAGAGACAGCTACGGGATCCTTGGAGTCTGGTTCGCCGTAGACTGGAACTCCTATTTGGCGCCCTATTTGAGTTAACTGTTCGAGGGCAGCGGGCCTGTAAGTGTCAGCCCCAACTAAGAACACCTTGTAACCTCTCCTTTTGTAAAATAGAGCCAGCTTACCAGCTGAAGTAGTCTTCCCACTTCCCTGCACTCCGACCAACATGATAACGTAGGGAAGCTTAGGGGGATTGACGAACGGTCGAACATCGCCTCCAAAGAGGGCACTCAACTCGTCGTAAACTACCTTAATGAACCATTCCCGCCTCTCTATGGCGGAGGGAGGTCTCTCCTCTCTCAGCCTGCTTCTTATTCTTTCCGTTAGTTGGGCAACAAGTTTAACCTGCACGTCTGCTGAAATGAGGGCCTTCTGAAGATCCTTGATGAAGTCCTCCACGGACTTCTCGTAAACGTTACTGCCAGTTAGGAACTTCCTTACGGAATCCTTTAGGGAATCTAACAAATCACTTTACCCTAACAATTTTCTTCCTGTTCATTATAACCCAATACTCCACCTCAGCTCCTGGTTTTATCTTATCCTTGAACTCCTCTTCGGTTGGCATGTCTATGTCGAAAGTCTCGTAGGTCTCCAAGTCCATGAGCTGTATTCTGTCGCCCGTGTTAGCCAAGATCTGGCCTATGTGTTTCTCTACTATAGGAACTTCCACTTGTTGGTCCACTGGAGCCATGAGAGTCTTCTTGGCGTTGTTGAAGACGCTCACTGCCACTACGTTGGCCTTCGCAGCTCCATGCTTCCCAGTCTTCGCTTTAGTTATATCGACCACCCTACATGGCTCACCGTCTATAATTACGTAACTACCAACCTTGAGCTCGCCGACCGTAGTGTAATTGACGCTCATGATTCCACTATCTGACAGTCCGTACTTCACTTAAAACTCTTTCGCGCTCAGCGCTTTGGCCCCTCTTCACAGCTAGGTGTGGGTTCTATCATCACAACGCTAACTTAATTACAATGAGGACATACATAAAGCCATGCCATGGAAGGTTAAGTGCGATTCCTGCGGAACTGAGTGGAAACTTGGGGTGAGTTTCGACATTAGCAAACAGAAGGTTATTTACCAGTACTGCAGTGTCTGCAAGAAGAACACGTTCAACGAGATCCTCGGGTATGAGGACTGATGATGATTACGTATAAGGATGAACAAGTGATTTAACCTGTCTCGGCTGATCAACTTATCCAATCTTGGGTCTGTATCTTCTCAGGGATGTAGTTGAAAGCGAGGAACTTCAGCCCCTTGCTGGCCATAGCCTCTATCTCGAGTTTGGCCTTCTTTTGGAGGAAGGTTTCTATCTCGTTCTGCCAAGCCTTAGTCTTGAACCAGTCGTAGGACCTTATCTCTAGTGCCCTCTTCACGTCAGCGTCCTTCGCCTTTATAATGAAATTTCGCCTCTCTGCCTCTGAGAGGTAAGCCTTCTTGGTCTTAGAGCCGAATATATCATTCATGGATACCCCTAAGAACTTGCCATCGGGAGTAGCTAGCCTCTCACTTTCGTAGGACAACATTATGGATCCTATCCTGAAGACGCTGTAGATGTACCATCCATATGGGTCTGCATCAGTGAGGATGTAAACTGGAAGCTTTAGTTCTTCACTGAGCCGACGTACGAACCTCCTAGTTGCTCTATCCGGCTGTCCAGCACTTGTTATCAAGAGGCACTTGTATTGCTTCCAGAACCCCGCCCTATGTAGCTGTTGGAAAACTGCGTCCTTCTCCACCACGAGTACAAAATCGGCATTGACGTCGAGGAACTCAACTAAATCAGGCGTAGGCTCTATGGCATATGCACCGTGTCCCAACTTACTTAGGTCAATTACGTCATTACCGCTACGGATTCTCATATCTCCCACCACCTTTCCCTTTTCCTTACTTAGGATCAGCATCTCTTCCCTAAGTAGAGATGTGAAGACCTCTATGTCGACTATGACACTGTCAGACTCCTTCTGCTCGTCCCAAGTATTCTCCTCGTAAAGTTTTCCAGTCGTCTCGTCCTTTAGCGAGATTGAATGCTTACCTCTATAGTAAAGGTCCCTTATTGTCGGATACTCATCATTTACTAACGCATTATAAATTATGCTTGACATTAGAGCGGTCTGCATAAAACGCCTTGACTCGTTCAAGTCAATGAAGTTCCTTTTCAGTTTCTCGTCTCCCAAAAGGAGGAGTTTCCTCTGACTGTCGTAGACCGTATTAGATAGCGTTCTCTTCGGGATCAGGATCTCTGGCGGATTTCCCTTCTTTATCTGCTCTGCTATCTCAAGGAATCTAGATCTCAATACTTCAATCGCTTTTCTCCTAGCTTCCTTATCAGTCTTTGAAATCCGAGGGGGCTCACTCATGATATCTCCACCTTTAATTTCTTATACAGTTCGGCGTCATTTAACCCGATCTTTCTTGACACAATCTCTATCAACTTTTGCTCTAACTCCTTCGCCAATGGGTCGACTTTGTCCTCTGATGGGGCCTCAAAGATAGCTAGGCTTCTGGCCAGCTCTGGGATATACTTCATGTAAGTGAGCATTCTCTTTTTCTCTTCCTCTTGTTTCCTTTTCTCAAGCAGAAAAAGCCTGAGCTGTCTGGCCACGCTCATTATGGCGAACTTTATCTCCCTCTCTATCTCCTCAACGTCGGCTATGCTCTCCTTTCCAGCGCTCTTGTATGGAACCTTGGTACTGCAAAGGTGCACAAGGACGACTAGGGGAAATTGATTTTCTTCTATGCCATACCTCCTCCAATCAATTTCCTCAACTACCTTCCATATCACGTCTGATTTCTCGTCGTAGACGAGAGGTATTTTATTGGCATACCTGAGTACCGTCGGAAACTCGGCAGGTTGAATAGACCCGCCGTAGGCGATCCCAGCCTCTACTATGAATGGATGCCCCTGGTAGGCCTTGGGCTTTCTAGTCTCAGCTGCAACTAATTCTGGAGAGAAAACCTTGTTGAGTCCAATTGTGATTAATTCCTCCCCTAACGTTGAAAGAGCGTCAGCAGATGGTGGCCTGAACTTCTCGTACTTCTTCATTACTTCGACAAGCCTAGCAATCTCGTCGTCGGTTAGCTTTGACGCCGGTTTGTTAGGGGGCAATCCAGCGAGTTTAAGGATCTCGTCGGCTGTTACGTCGCCTATGCTTTGAAACTCATTTATGAGGAAGCCCCTCACGTCGTACTGGTACCTGAGGGTAGCTATGAGGTACTTCAGGAGCTCTATATCGACACCGTAGGGATGAGGTTTCACCTCTTCAGGAGGTTTGGGCAACTTGTTAGTAACGCGGGGGTAGTAAGTGACGTTCCCCTCTGGATCCCTAAACACGAACTCTGCGTATGGGGAAAGGATATAGGTCCTTTTTATATACTCATATATCCGTTGCTTGGATCTTAGCCAGTCTCCTACCAAGTATACTGTTATTATAGTACCATGCCATCCGGTGGGATTCTCTATGGACGATCTGTGAAATATTATTGGTTCATTCTTTGATATGTCTATTTTTAGTCTAAAGTAATAGACTCGATTAGATCCTTTAGGAGAAGTCTGGACTTCGAATGGCCTGTCTTGATACATTTGACTGTAAAGCAAGACAGCCTTAACTCCTAATCCATACATTCCCCTAGTTTGCCTTATAGTATACTTGGAGCTGTAGAGAACTTTCCCGAATGCATTGGGAACTATATGAGGAGGAATTCCTATTCCGTTGTCCTCAACGGTTAGCCTATAAACTTCCTTCTCAATTTCAACCCTATCTATCGATATCTTTATGCTGGGCAATATCATATGGATGTCGGTGGCATCTAGGGAGTTCTCTAGGGTCTCCCTAACGCTCTGGTAAAGAGCTCTTGCTGGATTAGAGAACCCAACTAGCTCTGGGTTCCTCTTGAAGAACTCCGCCGGGGAAATGCTGGCGAACCTCTCCCTACTCTCGCTTGACATGAAATCACCGTAACCTTGAAACATTACTTGGAACGTGTTCAGTCTAATAAGGCTGAGGCCAAAATGGGGAGAATAAGTGCAGCATCGCCGTAAACCGTGACGGTCTTTGCGTTAGGTTTCACCTTGTTCCAAGAGATGGCCTCTCGCGGTCTTGCTCCGCTCAAACTACCGTCAAACTCTTGGGCCGTAGTAACGTAAACCGCATAATCGAGACCATCTCTGAATTGACTCCACCATATGGTGTGATGCTTGCTTATTCCGCCCCCCACTATTAGGGCACCGCTCAGGTTAGAGGAGAACACGACGTCTTTAATGAGCCTCATATCCTCGAATAAGTTAATTTTAAGGCCTGTGAACTGGGACGAGATGAAGAGGTTAGTTCCAAAGGAGCCATCAACTATACCAGGTACTATTATTGGCACCTTGAGGTCGCTGCAGGCCTTCAGAATTGAGGCGTCGTCCTTTATCTTATCTCCGAACTCCCACAGCATCTCGTAAACTGGCCATTCCCTCTTAACCCTGGAGAGCTCTGGCGCGTATTCACGAACTACATTCTCCACTACCTGACCGTAAGATTCGTAAGGAATGAATATGTTACCAAGTCTATGAATGTTCAGCTCCCTTAGAGTCGAATCGTCTGCTTCGAAGAAGCCCCTGTAATATCTTCCACCGAAAGACCTAGCTATGTCGTGGTCTATAGTCCCCCCAGTTGTCACTAACATGTTAAAGAACCCATTTCTCACCATATCAGCCACTAGGCCCCTTAAGCCGGTGGAAACTAGGTTCGCAGTAAAGGAAAGTATCCTTAAGTCTGCCTCCTTAACCGTAGACTTAACCAGTTGAGAGGCTTTCACTATTGCTTCAGCCGAGAAACCGTAGACTTTCTCGTAGACCGTGATGAAGCTCCTATAGTCCCTTAAATCCCTCAGCCTCAGGTCAGAAATGGGTTCAATAAGAAGGTCCTCTCTCCTCATCCCTTAGTCACCCCTATTGGTCTCATCCTCATGACTAGCCTAGCTATTTTAGCCTCGTTCGCCACTCGAGCTACCCTATCTACATCCTTGTAAGCTCCTGGTGCCTCCTCTGCTACAACCCTCTTCGTGGCTGCCCTCACTAATATTCCCCTACTCTCTAAGCTCTGAACTACTGAACCCACTGGGTAACTTCTTACGGCTGCCTCCCTAGACATCCATCTACCGGCCCCGTGTGGGGCAGTGTACCAAGTTCTACGTCCCTCTCGAACGCCAACCATGACGAAACTCCCTGTCCCCATGCTACCTGGGATCAGAACTATCTGGCCTATCTGTCTATGATCAGTTGGTATCTCAGGACTCCCCGGGGGAAACGCCCTAGTTGCACCTTTCCTATGAACTAACAACTTCTTCCGTTTCCTCCCTACGTCATACTCCTCTATCTTGGCTATATTGTGAGCAACGTCATATACTATGTTCATGTCTAGCTTTTCTGGGTCGCTCTTGAAGACTCTCCCAAAACTTTCTCTGACCCAATGACTTATGAGCTGTCTATTAGTCCAAGCGAAGTTTGCAGCAGAAGCCATGGCCTTGACGTAGTCTTGAGCCTCAGGGGTTTCGAAAGGTATTGCAGCTAACTCTCTGTCTGGAACGAGGACGTTGTATTTCTTCATTGCCCTTTCCATCACCTGTAGGTAATCGCTCGCCACCTGATGACCTAGGCCACGGGAACCCGTGTGAACCATAACGAAGACTTGCCCCTCCTCCACTACACCTATCCTCTTAGCTATCTCCCAATCAAACACCTTATCCACTACTTGCACTTCGAGGAAGTGATTGCCGGCTCCTAAGGTTCCGAGTTGAGCCACCCCCCTCTGTCTAGCCACATTGCTAACCTTGCTTGGCTCTGCTAGATCCCAACTACCCTTCTGTTCCATGTGTTCCAAATCCTTGTCCCATCCCATGCCTTTCGAGATCGCCCACTTTACCCCCTCAGAGAGAACAACGTCTAACTGCTGACTACTGAGTTTGACTTTCCCTTCGCTGCCGACTCCGCTTGGAACGTTCCTGTAGAGTTCTTCCACCAGCTCTCCAAGCTTAGGTCTCACCTCTTTCTCCTCCAAGTTAGTTCTGAGCAATCTGACTCCGCAGTTAATATCGTACCCTATCCCCCCAGGGCTCACTACGCCTCCTTCGTCTATAGCAGTAGCTGCTATACCTCCTATGGGGAAGCCGTAACCCTGATGTCCGTCTGGAAGCACATAAACTGACTCTTGAACACCCGGTAAACAGGAAACGTTGACGGCTTGCTTCAGCGTTAGGTCTTGCTTCATTTTTTCAATTAGGAGGTCGTCTGCAAAGATGGTCACTGGGACTTTCATGCAGCTGTTCGGGTCTCGAAGTATCTGCCACTCATATTCTCCGACTTTAGTGGGAGTGACCTGCATTTAGGGTGTGAAGGGACCTCTACATAATTAAGTGTGACTTCTCTGCACTAACACCCTCTATACCAGAAAAAGCGTCGAAGTCGCGACAGTGGATGGGTCCTCTAACTAAATGTAGTGAAGCAGCGAAATACACAAAAAAGTCCACGATCCTCTGTTGGTGGATGAAGATTGTGGCGGACTCTGATCGATGAAGAGAGAAACCAATCAGATCTTTTTCTGTTTAGACTTTGCCGCCTCGTTGAGCCTTTCCTCGTAAAGATCAATGAGTCTCTTAACTTGACCAGATATACAATCTGAATCGACTTCAGTCACCAACTGCCGCAGGAACCTATAGGCGCAATCCTTATTGTGAAACTGAAGGTTCTTTCCCGCCAATTCCAAAGCGATTCCCTGACCCTGCGGAAAGGGTCTTCCGCAGACTGCGCAAACTAGTTTTCCCACTAGCCGAGAGGTTAACTTATAAGTTTTAAGTGTGACTCACGGAGTGCTGTGAAGGCCTTCGGCAACAGTAAAAGATCGGTGAGCAAATGAGGAACATCCTTTCGTTAGATAGAAGGATCTGTGAACTCCTGGAAGAGAGAAAGTGGAGCGGCTTCACCGAGGCCCAACTGAGGGCCATACCAGAAATATTGGAAGGAAAGAACGTTTTGATAGTCGCTCCCACTGGATACGGAAAAACAGAGGCCGCTCTCCTTCCGGTACTACACATGATGCTCAATAGTCCAACAAAGCCTGTCTCTTTGGTCTACATCACTCCTATGAAGGCCTTAATAAACGACCTGACGCTGAGGATTAGTTGGTGGGCTAACAAGCTCGGACTTTCGGTGAGCAGGAAACATGGAGAAGTACCCCAGAAGGAGAGGACCGGCCGGTTAAGGAACGCTCCGCATATAATGGTCACCACTCCCGAGGGGTTAGAGGTGGACCTAGATTGGGCCAACAAGTTCAGAGAGTACTACAGAAACGTCAAATGGATGATAATAGATGAGGTCCACGAACTAATACCTACGAAGCGAGGAGCTCAACTTTCAGTGCTGGCCGAAAGGCTCAAGGAGTTGGCTGGCTACGATTTTCAGAGGATAGGGTTATCAGCGACTGTGGGAAACCCAAAGACTCTCTCCGACTACTTGTTTGGAACCTCAATTAGAAGGAGAGTCGTGGTCCGCGTGAAAACCTCCAAACTAATAGATGTGAATGTAAACAAAGTACAAGAGGAGCTTGGATGGGAAGGTGGAGCAAAGGCCATAGCAAAAGGCCTGAAGCCGCCTACACTAATATTCACTAACTCAAGATTCTCCACTGAGAGGTTATTTGAAGAGATGGAGAGGTTAAAGGTGCAGAAAGTATACGTCCATCACTCCTCCATATCTAGGGACATGAAGAACATAGCAGAAGATAACCTCAGGAAAGGTGAGGCAGATGCCATAATTTGTACCAAGACCCTCGAACTGGGAATTGACGTAGGCAAAATAAGGAAAGTGATTCTCTATAGACCGCCTCCCTCAGTCGCTTCCTTCCTTCAAAGAGTAGGACGGAGCGGGCATAGTATTGACGGCAAGATTGAGGGAGAAGTGATCTGTCTCACTGACTTCGACGTGTTAGAGGCAATCTCCCTTATTGAGTTAAGCAAGGAAGGGAAGATAGAGGGACTGGAGCCTATACAGGAACCTCTAGACGTCGCTGCTAGGGAAGTCCTTGGAGTGGTATTACAAAAGGGCGAGGTAGAAGTTGGACAAATATACCGTATTATTAGGGGTTCCAAGTATTTTAGGAGACTGAGGCCAGAGACCTTCGACGAACTAATATCCTACATGGAAAAGAACGAATTACTAGTAGTAGAGGGTGGGAAGACGTCGTTAGGTAGGGGGTTCTTCAGGATATGGCAGTTCGATCATAAGAAGAGACTACCTTGGGTTAGGAGTTTCTCGGAGTTCTTCTCCATGATTAGTGGTAACGACGTTTTCCTTTTGCGTTACGAGGGAAAGCCGGTTGGTGAGATAGACGCTCCCTACGTCTACAGGTACATTAGAAACGGAGACGTCATTAGGATAAGCGGGAGACTTTGGAAGGTGATGAGAATAAATAACAACGTAATGTTAATTGATGTGATCCCCGTAACGAAGGGCGAGGCCGAGATTCCCATATGGCGCGGAGACAGTATAATTAGATCTTCACTTTTAGTAAAAGAGATTCCCAAAATACTCTATAATGAGAATGAGGTCGTGTCCAGAATAAGATCGTGGTACATAGAGCGAGGCCTTCCAATTCCAAGTAATAACGTCATTTTCGTCGAGAAAGGACAAGGAGAGACTGTTTTTTCGACATTAATAGACGAGAAGGTCTCCATGACTCTAGCGCATATGTTGATGTTCGAAGTAAGTAGTAAGGACACAATAAACACGTTTGCAAGGGCATCAATATACGGTTTCTCTATAAAGGGGGAGGAGGATCTTCTGTGGAAGTTAGCCAGTAAGAGTAGAGAGGAAGTAAAGAAGATAGCCCTAGCAGCGGTTAGGAGATCTCCTCTATTCTACTCAGTAATGAAAGAAATTCAAACTAGCTTCGGTAAGATGGGTAAGACGTCACAGAAGGAAGATAAACTCCTCATAAGGGAGGCACTTAAACAGACGGTGCAGAGATACTTCGCTATAAAGAGAACAGTGAGGTATCTAGAGCGGTTGAATAGTGGTGAACTAACTGTTGTGAACCTTGAGTCGCAATCTCCCCTGGGAAAGGCTGTGTTAGGAAGCCCGCCAATAAGGCCTTGGTTCTCAGATCCATTTAGGATAATAGCGGAGACGTTGGAAGGAGGGGCCTATACGGTTACAGAACTAAGTGAAATGGTTTCGCTACCTCCTAGCACTGTTGAGGCTAGGCTAAAGAAGATGAGGAGAGGAACGGGAGAGAGGAGAACGATAAGTTTCATAGACGTCGACGACGCTGAGATAAGGTGGTGCCTAGCCAAGGATCTAAGGAAGATCTATGGCTCGGACTCTTTCTACAGCTCATTTCATCCTAACGAAGTAGACCAGAGCGCAATAGCCATGATCAGGACGGGACAGGATGACGGTTTCCTTGAGATGCTTTTCACCCCTAAGGAAATAATCGAGGATCCTGACCTTTACAGGAGGAAGATCCCCTTTGAAGAAGTGGCCGAGCTTAGAGTCAAAGATCCGGCCGAGCCCATTTTACAGTCACCGCGATATTACTTCATCTCTAGGGATCTCCTCCCTATCATACTCCTTAACGCCACATCCTACATCCAAAGTTTAAAATATTCGTGAACCAAATGTTCCCTACAGATGATGAGTGCCTAACTCTTGAGGTGTGAGAGCGGCCCGTGATGCTGAGCGATGGATTTATTTTCCATGGTTTTCAAGGAAGCAACGACGGAACATTGAACGAGACTCACAGGATAATCGTTAGTAGTACTAAGAGTGTTGAGGAACATACATTAGAGGCAATAGTTCTGTTCAATCAGGGAGCAGATAAGGTAGAAATTAAGGGAACTGGGTTCGAAGTGAATAAAGCGGTTGACATCTATAACTCTATAGTAGATAGGTTGGGAAAAGGCGTAGAGTTAGAAGGGGTAGAGACTGGGAGCGAGGTGAAGGACAAGAGGAGGTTGTCCTTCATCCTGATAAAGTTAAGGAGAGTGTATTGAGAGCTCTGTCTCTGCTTTGCCTATCACATCAATGAGTTCCTCAAGCAGCTTGGAGATAACCTCCTCTGGTTCCTTAGAGCCCGACTCGACGGCCTCCATATCCCGTAACATCTCGTTAGTCCTCGCCTCTGAAATTACGTCTTCAGCCCTTGCTTTAAGGTATTGGAAGATTTCTTGCCCCCTCTTGGTGGAAACAAGGAGAGACCGCTTCTTACTCTCTACAACGTACCCGTGCCTTCTGAGCGACTCCACTGTTTTCGCGTAGGTGCTGGGCCTACCTATGGATTTGCTCTTCATCTCGGAAATAAGCTCGGCGTAAGTCATGAGCCTCACAGACGAACCTCTGTAAATTGACGATTGAGGCGTAACTTCTCCCAATGGAATATTGAAAGTTTTAGGTGGATAAATCTCCGAAAAGCCCCCGCTAGCTTTAACAGGAACCTCCACTGAAAACTTATCACCGAATCCCGTAATGGAGAACGTTTTGAGCACAATGCTCGCAGAATCGAGCTGACTAGCGATGAACCTCTTAAACACAAGATCATAAAGACGCAGATGGTTTCTAGTCAAGTTAGCTACAAACTTAAAGGGGTTCTGGGAGAGCTCCTCCCCAAGTTCTTCAGCATCCATTGGTTTAGTCGGCCTTATGGCCTCGTGCGTACCTTCCTTCCCCCATTCTCTGGGAGTGAAGTTAGCCTCCAACTTCTTCTTCTCAACATAAGCTCTTGCTATCGCTATCCCGTAACTAGAAACATGAACGCTGTCGGTCCTATGATAAGTGATGAGGCCGGCTTCGAACAGATCCTGAGCTAGCTTCATGGTGTATTGTGGATTGAAGTGAAGGGCAGTAGAAGACTCTATAAGAAGAGAATCGGTTGTAAAGGGTGGGAGAGGATTCCTCCTCTCGTTCCTGCAACTCTCATCCTTAACGTTGACTCTCCTAAACGTCCTGAGCCAAGATTCGGCCTCACCCCTAGAGGGGAAGAAGGTACGATGCACGTAATCCCCTAACTTGAGTGAGACATACCATCCCATGTTCTTCCTATACTGAGCTGTCCTATCCACCACCCACCCTAGTACCGGTGTCTGCACCCTTCCAGCACCGTGGTTACCGTCGTTGAACCTCAACTTCAACAGCCTACTCAGCTCAAACCCTGTCCACCTGTCTTCTATCCTCCTCACCAACTGGCTCTGCACTAGAAGCAAGTTTATGCTACCTAACTTCCTAAGGGCCTCAAGTATAGCCTGTTTGGTTACCTCGTGATACGTTACTCTAAAGAGCTTCTTGTTGTAGGGGGCAATCAGGGCCGCCACATCAGATGCTATCTTCTCTCCCTCAGCGTCTGGGTCAGTAGCTATGTAGACCTCATCGACTTCCGTGGATAGTTTCCTTAGTGCGTCAACAATTTTCCTAGAGAAGGAGGAGAGTCGATGTCCGCAGTATGGACAAACATCGTCATCGGTTGAGAGAACTCGCCTACAGTTATCACACCTCTTTATGAAGGAGAAGTGTGGCCTATACGAGTCCTCGTCGATCTCGACACCATGAAGCCCTATCTCAGAGAGGGTAACGTCAGTAACATGTCCCCGCGTAGCCACAACCGTAGCTATTAGGGCCTCGCCTCCTTTCTCATCGACAACGATAGTCTCGTGAGCTGGGACATCCCCAATATACCTCTTTACAGGTCTACCGAAGAGCTTTGATATCGTTCTTGCCTTAGTGGGAGACTCGACAACTATGAGTACACTCTTCATTTTAAGTTCATTCCCCTCTACCCCGCTTCTAGACGTATCTATCGCTCTAGAGATCTCAGTCAAATTCAGGTCGTCAAACTTCACAGGCTCAAACTTATCCATGTAATTCCCCATCCTAGTCTTCATTAGTTCGTAGACCTCTTGATCATCTACGACTGTCACCGACAAACCGAAGGAGAGCTTGCCGTTGATCATCCTACTTGCCCTCCCAGATCCTTGAATGTAAGTTACTACATCAGGAAAGACAACGTACTTCTCACTCTCTCCTGCTACTACAAAATACTTGCCGATCACCTTTCTTCTCCTCTTCAAAGCTTCTCTTACTAGTTCTCCCATCTCCTCTAGGGCTCTCTTCGCCTCTTTCAATTTTCCAGTCAATTGCTCGCCCCTCCACATCGCCACTTTGAGCATCTGGGCTTCGCTTGGGTTAAGAGATGAAAGTGTAGTTTGAAGTTCCCGAGCCTCCAAGTCCAAGAGAGAGGCGAGGGAGGACACTATGAATGGGTTGAACAGAGCCGCCTTAAGGGAGAGTTTAACTTTCGGAACTCCATGAAACACTACATACCTGATTGCACGTGGTTCATCTATCCCCCTAACAGCTACACCATAATAATTAGCGGAGCCCAGTAGTACGTCCACCTTCCCCTCTACTATGTCCTTAAGAAATCTCCTCCCATTGAGCGCCAAACCGACTTTGATTCCCTTGGACTCCAACCTCTCCTTAAGTTCCAGTATTCCAGCCTTGCCACGGTCCCTGGAGACGAGGATCAATCCTCCCTTGCCCATCTTAGTTACGATCTCTGTCGGATCCAGCTGAGTGTAAGAGTCCAAAACATTTCTCATATAGATTTGAACTGTAGAAGGTTCGAACCCTAAGAGGAATTTCATGGCTTTCTGTTTAATGCCTTTGGGCTTTGCAGTAGCGCTGGCTATAACGAATTGAGAGTAGGAGGACCTAGATTCTACCACCCTTCGCTCTATTTCCTCTACGTCCTTGGCTAGCTTCTCTGCCTTCTCTTGGTCGACAGTGATGTAGAACCTTAGAGCATTCCTTAGTTTCACTAGTCTTATGGTATCTTTATAAACTTGTTCAGGAATTCCTAGTAAAGGAACTATCTTGTCTACAGTCTTCCCACTCTTTATTATAGCATCGGCATCATCTACCGCAACGAAGTCGTACACCACTCCCATACCTCCTTCCGCCCTTCTGTTGAGGTACTGATAGGTGATGACGTCAATTCCCTCAAACCTGGGCACTCCACAACCAAGTCTAACGCTCATTTCCTTGATCTTGTCACATACCTGCTGCATTAGTGACTTGGTGGGAACAATATATACGGTCCGTTTACCACGTTGAGACAAAAGAGAGGCATATGTGATTAATGTGGTGGTCTTTCCTAACCCAGTGGGGGCCGACATGGAGAAACTATCGCCAGCCACAAGGCGCCTTAACCAGAAGAGTTGAAGGTTCCAAGGTGAATAGCCAACCTTTTCTTCGAAGAATCTCCTTGCTTCCTCGAACCTCTGCAATCTGTCGTAGAGCTCCCAGTAAGCACTCAACTTTCCGTTGTCAACCAACACAGAGTACACAGCTCGTATAACGTCCTCCCTGCTAAGGCCAGCAACGGCAGCGGCAGGGATGTCTGCACAGGCCTTACAAGGCAAACCAGAAGCGGCTACTTGAAATTCAATAGGTCCTCCACAGTTGGGACAACCTCCACTATAAACGGCAGTTATCATTGTCGAGAACTGTCTTCAATATGGTTGAGCTTTAAAGCGAGAAGACGAGGTGTTACAAAAAGGGGTTAAGGGGAAGCTTCACCTGTGGGGATGTACAGGTCCTAGTACGAGTTTAAACATCCTCGGAAAATCTAAGTGATGTGCACGTTCCAGCCCAATTGAGGAATCGGGCTGAGGGGCTATAAAACTTCGTCCCTTGGGATCTCGATCAACCATTGGATCCCCCTCGGGATCGTCGACTTCCTTCAAGTGAGGTGTATCTGAACGACCAATTGCTTGATTGAGACGTAAAAACCCAAAGCAACGACGGGAAAGATTAAACCTCCTGAGAGGAACACCTCCAGATGGGGAGGAAGTCGGTTTCCATAACCTCCTTTAAGAAAGCTTGAAAATAGCGAGAGGACGATCTTCTAACCGTGTTTGAGGATATCCTTAAGTTGAGCCTGGGTGCAATAGCGGAATCCATGCCTGCGGAGTCCTTCACTTTGAGGGAGGCAGTAGAAGGAAGGAGGACTTTGAGACTCAGAGACGGCTCCACACACCAGTTACGCAACGAGGAAATAGAGAGCTTGGCTAACAGGGTACCTAAATACCTTTGGGGTCTAGTTAAGCTACCTTTCGTGATAGTTAAGACTAACTCCTTGGGGGCCTATAAGCTAGGAGGGGACAGGTGGAGTGTTGAGGCCATAAATATTCTACTAAACAGAAAGGAGGGAGCAGAGAGGCTAAGTGGAATAGAGGTGGAGAAGTTGCTGAAAGAATTCAACTCCTTAATATTTATAGGCTTGGGAATAGACGATATTCAACTAGATGAGTAGTGACCCTAAATGGTTCTGGACCCTACTGAGGTTCTTAGGACCATAGAGAGAAAGGGGAGTTCTGGCTTCCTCCTCAATTACCCTGAGGAGGGGAGAAGGAGATCCATAGACATAATGGCGAGAAAAGGGAGCAGACTCCTTTTGATAAAGCTAGCCCAAGACAGGGTGGGAAAGCAGGAGGTCGCAGACCTCAAGAACTTTTCATCGGTTATGGGAGCTACTCCTCTACTCCTGACAGAGGAAGCTGAAGACGAAATGGCCGTAATAAGAGAGGGACTGGTAGGTGTGTCGAAGGAGGGTTTGGAAAGAATATTGGAGGATGACAAGATTCCAGTATTCAAGACAAAGGGAGGTATATTTGTGAAAGTTAATTCGGAACGCATCAGAGAAGAGAGGGAGAGATTGGGCTACAGTATAGGGGACTTGGCAAAGTACTTGGGTGTATCTAGGAAGGCAGTGTATGAATACGAGAGAGGACTCTCCGCAGTCTCAATCCAAATAGCAGAGAAGTTAGTGGGACTTCTCGGAGAAGAGGTAATAGGAGATCTTCTATCGGACTACAAGATAGAACCAGCGGGAGACTTTCCGTCAAACTTACTGAAGTCGAAGATTCTCAAGATAGCCAGAGACAGTGGGTACAGTGCAGCTGAACTCCAAATGACGGCGGCGGACGTAGTGGCTGCCAAGGGAGAGGCCAGGTTCATCGTAACCATAGAGTCAAAGAACGTGGAGCAAAAGAGTGCCAAACTGAAAGAAGTTACCAAGATGAGGGGAGGACTCGGCTCTAAGTTGGTTCTGATAACAAGGACTCATAGGTTCACCAAGGACGTAGATGGAGAGGACGTGGAAGTCTTATTAGAGGAGGAGGTCGACAGGCTGAAAGAGATATTGAATGAACCTAGTGGAGGTTAGGGAAGGGGAGGCAAATCTACTAGTCCCAGATCCCGCGAGCTATACAAAGGATGGAAAGTTCGACCCGAGTTGGGCCCCTGTCTTCTACAACCCAAGAATGAGGTTGAATAGAGACCTAAGTGTGATAATGGTCAAATTGAATAGAGTGAGAAGAGCCCTAGACGCATTCACGGCTTCAGGAGTCAGGGCAATTAGATATTCATTGGAGGGGAAGGCAGAAGAGGTAAACTTCAATGATATAGACCCTATAGCTCTGGAACTGGCGAGGAAGAACGCGGAGTTGAACGGTGTGAAAGGAAGATTCTTGAACTTAGACGCCAGAGCTGCTATGTTCAACGCAAGATACGATTGGATCGATATAGATCCCTTCGGCACTCCAGCTCCTTTCCTACTAGATGGAACGGCGGCAATTATAAGGAAGGGGATCTTGGCTGTTACCGCGACGGACCTTACGGCCTTAGAGGGAGCTGCTCCTCGGGCCTGTTTAAGGAAGTATGGTTCTGTTAACGACGGACTATCCTCCTCCAAGGAGATCGGAGTGAGGGTACTCTTGGGTTCCT
The DNA here is from genome assembly GCF_003967175.1 of Sulfodiicoccus acidiphilus. Classification (NCBI taxonomy): domain Archaea; kingdom Thermoproteati; phylum Thermoproteota; class Thermoprotei; order Sulfolobales; family Sulfolobaceae; genus Sulfodiicoccus; species Sulfodiicoccus acidiphilus. The sequence goes on from NZ_AP018553.1 coordinate 992,607, forward strand.
TGGTTAGAGCGGCTGCTGTAGCAGAAAGGTACATAGAGCCCATGCTCTCCTTCTACGCTGATCACTACATCAGAGTGTTTGTTAGGGTCCTAGAGGGGGCCTCTAAGGCAGATCAGTCCTTACGTTCGATGGGTTTCGTTTACGAATGCCCTAACTGCCTTTACATGTCGACATCGAAAATCGCTGTTAGTAATTGCCCAAAATGTGGAGGAAGGACGAAGCTAGCTGGACCTCTTTGGCTGGACAGGATCGAGGATCAAACCCTCTTGGAGAACGTACAGCAGGAAGTCCTTTCCGGTCCTGAATATTCAAAGAAAGCCCTGGAAATAGTAAGCAAGCTTAGGATGGAGATTAACTTTCCGTACTGGAGATTGGACAAACTAGCATCAATGCTTAAGGTTCCGATGCCTAGTCGAACAAAGTTGTTCCAATGTCTAAGGGAAATAGGTAGACATGTGACTGAAACTCACTTCGACTACAGGGGCTTCAAGACGGATGCAAACTACGACGAAATTGTGAATTGCGTTAAAGTTCAAAGCTGAGAGATCAGCCAAGAGGCAAGTTTGGGACAGTTATGAGGGCCTATTTGGCTTCCGTTGCCACACTTACTAAGGATGTTGCAAGTGAAACAGGGGACGTCATGCATGCTCTTAACATTCACCACAATCCTTGAGTAATCTCTAGCAACGGCGAAAAGCTTCACGACGTTCTTACCATCCACCTTCATCGATCTCTTAAGCACAAGACGCTTCAAAATCAATTTCTTGAGGGCCGAGCTAAGTTCCTTATTCGATACACCGAGGGCTGTAGCGAGTTCGGTTTGCGCTATACCTTCATCACCAGCTTCCTTTATTTTCTCGTGAACTAACTCCTCCAATTGGACTGGGCTTATTTCCATAAAACCACCTATGCTAAAGATCTATATCGCTGCACCCTCTTATTTACTTTTCATAGCCTCTATATGTCATAGGCTAACTCGCTAGTTCCTAGTAAGACAACAGATCGCCAGATCGAGAGTCTACTTGGATCAGGGGATATATACAGGGTAATATCACATAGAGGCCATTAAACCCACACTTCTACCTCTGTGAACAGGACGCAAAATGTTTTTTACAAGGATAGTAGATATGGTCTCGATTTTGATGGGAGAGAGCGTTGAAGGAGAACAGCTCTACAAGAAGATAACGGAGTTAAAGGACGAGATAATAAGATTAAAGGGGAGAGAAACTCCGCCATAGAACAAATAAAGAAGCTAAGAGCAGAGAAGGCCCAAAAGCTGGAGACCCTAAGATCTTTGAGGGAAACTATAGATAAAATAAGGGAGAACATGAAGGGCAAACTGGACGAACTTCAATCGCTTAAAGCAAAGAAAGAGGAGCTATTGAATGAACTCAATCAAATGAGGGAGGCTCTTAAGGTGGACGACAAGGCTAAGACCGAAGGCGTCTCAAATTTGGCTGCCATACAGAGGAGAATAAGGGAGCTTGAGTGGCAAGTACAAACTAACTCGCTCGACATAGAGGAAGAAAAGAGGCTAGTCAAGAGAATAGAGGAATTGAGAAAGAAGGAAAACGAACTGAAGAAGTACGCCAAACTGAAGGAGAAGTATAAGGAGGGTAGGGCTCAGCTCTTAGCTAAGAAAGTTGAACTAAGCACGGTGAGATCCAAGATGACTGAAATAGTAGGCGAACTGAAGATACAGAGAGAGTTACTGGAGAAGAAGAAGGCAGAGAGGGATGCCATTGTCAATCAGATAATTGAGCTCAAGAAAAGGATAGAGGAACTGAGTGCCATGATAGACAAACTGGGGAACGACGTAAGTGAGAAACAAAAGGAATTAGGGAGTGCCATAGAAATGTCTAGGAGAGGTAGTCAGACGTGGTCGAGGCAGGAGGAACAGAGGATCATGGAGAAGAAGAAAGAGGAAGTGAAGGAGAAGATGAAGAAGACCAACAGGCTCTCGTTCCACGAGTTCCGGATACTTTACGACGGGGCTCAGGGGTCTGATGGGGAATAGAGTCCTAGTAATATATATAGATATTGATGATGACTTAGGTGTAGCAGGAGTTCAAACCCCAGTTATAGGAGCTGAGGAAGTTCAGAAGGCAATGGAGATAGCCTCCAAATACATGGCTACAGACTCAGACTTCAACAGTATGGTAGTAGCATACAATGTGTATCGAGGTTTAGTGGATGACGGAGAGGATGCGGAGATAACTTTTCTTGCTGGTTCCAGAGCAGGTGGGGTTAGAGCACAAAGGGCCTTCTCCAAGAAACTAGACGACGTACTTAACAAGGTTAGGCCAGACGAGGCTGTAGTCGTCTACGATAGCCCAGAGGACGAGAAGGCCCTCCCAATAGTTCAGTCCAAGGTGAAGATTGCTGGTGTTGAAAAAGTGGTGGTGGAGCAACACAGGGGAGTTGAGGAAACCTATGCAGTGCTGGGAAAATACCTCAGAAAGCTAGTGGATGACCCTCACTACTCTAGGGTGTTCGTAGGAGTACCAGGAATTTTACTGGTAACGGTCGCTATAATGAGTCTACTTGGTCTATTGAAGTATGTAGCAATAACAGTAGCGCTGATAGTGGGAGGAGCGATGGTGATTAGAGGCCTAAAGTTGGACGAGGTGGTAGAGAACTGGTGGGAGAACTCAGCCGTTATGACGGTGGCCGGGGTGTTAGCCGCCATTTCCTTTGTCTTGATGTTAGTTAACGTCGTGTTAGTAAGCGAGGCCTTGCCCAAGACGCCTCAAGCCTACGCAGCCGCCTTAGACGACGTTCTTCCCTATGGGGTGTTTGGACTCCTTCTCCTCTTCTTCGGTAAACTGATCTCGAAAGTGCTAGGTAGAGATGTGAGACTGTGGCACGATGTAATGGGGGTTCTAGTAGTTATAGTGCTCTACTATCTCTCAAACGGAATACTGAAGGCGATATCGTTGGGGCAGTATGTCATATCGCAACAACTAATATACGGTCTAGTAGCATCTAGCTTAGGGCTCATATCCCTCTACGTTGGGTTACTCCTCTTCGAAAGGAGGTTTCTGACTGAAAAGAGGTCCTGAAAACCCATAACTCTAGAAGTGGAAGCGAAATAGCTTAAATAGATGCCCCCGTGTAATATCGCCTCAAGTAAGGCATTTTCTTTGATAATACGATGTCCTCGGTATTATCTTAGTAGATTTATAAATGGTAGTTTCACCATGAGTATTAGATGTGAGGGTCAATCTAGGCCGTACAGTGAGTGTATATAAGGAAGGGCTCAGGGTAGTCTCCTTGGACCCTTCTTTAGATTACGAAAGAATTAACATAATTGGAAAGACGGTGAGGGATAAGTACGGCAACGCAGTTGGAAGAGTGCTTGACGTGATAGGGAATGTCAAGAATCCTTATGCGCTGGTGAAGACTACGGGTAAGTGGAACGAAGAAACCCACGTGAGGGTGGAGGGCAAGAGGAAAGTTGACTGAAGTCTCTTCCGACGGCTTCAAGGATCCTTATCAGAGCTGTATCACTGGAGGCCCACATAGGCCAATAATGGATTATGCGCGTGGCGAAGTCAAATGCTCAGAGTGTGGATTAGTTCTAGACCAGAGTGTAGTTGACCAAGGTCCAGAGTGGAGGAACTTCAACCAAGAGGAAAGGAACGGCAGAGAACGTGTAGGTAGGCCCAACGACCCTGGGAGTCACGATTGGGGCATGAGCACTGGAGTGGGAAGGAGTAGAAACCCTAGAAGAGACGCTAAGATAAAGAACCTCAATCATAAAATCAGGGTCTCTGCCAAAGACAGGAAGTTAGTCACCCTGCTCTCATCTCTCCACCAAGAGGCTTCTAAATTAGACCTACCTCGACATGTGAGAGATACTGGCGCTATGGTATTGAGAAAACTTTACAGCGAAGGTCTAGCCAAGAGAATAGAGCCAGAGGTACTGGTAGTTGGAGCCCTGCTCTACGCAAGTAGAGTGAACAGGATCCCCAAGACTGTACCCGAGGTACTGGCCGTAGCCAACGTGGACAAGAGGCAACTCTGGGACGCCATGGAAAGGATAAGTAAGATGTCTAAAGTGGGTGATTCCTTCAAACCTCACCTGAAACCGGCAGAATACGTTCCACGGATTGTGGCAGAGCTCAAATTGCCGGATCACGTTATCACGAAAGCGTCAGAACTGGCGGAAAAGGCCTACGAAAATGGCATAACGAGTGGAAGAGGTCATCTGGGACTGAGCGCGGCCTCAGTTTACGTGGTGAGTGCGCTGCTCGACGTCAAGAAAACCCAGAAAGAGATCGCGGAGGCAATGAAGATAACGGAGGTGACGATAAGGAATAGGTGCAGAGATATCGTGAACAACTTCGACATAACTGTCATGTTATGAGACGCTAAGAACCAATTCCTCCTTTTCCCCTTACGGTATGAGAAGCTTTAAATACCAAACATATGGTTGATACATGGCTATAGGTGAGAAGTATGGCAACCGCGTCTCCGACACCAAGTAACGTGGTGTTAGTAGGAAAGAAGCCCGTAATGAACTACGTGTTGGCTGCTCTGACCCTGCTGAATCAGGGTGTGAGCGAAATAGTGATAAAAGCTAGGGGAAGGTCAGTCAGTAAGGCTGTGGACACCGTAGAGATAGTCAGGAATAGATTCCTTCCCGACAAAGTAGAGGTAAAGGAGATAAGGATAGGCAGCCAAGTTGTGACGAGCCAAGACGGGAAGCAGTCTAGAGTTTCAACGATAGAGATAGCGATAAAGAAGAGGGCCTAAGGAAATTTTTAGCGCTGATTTTCTTTTGAAGCAGTTTTAAATAGGGAGAATCCTCACTCTACAGCTAAGTGTTAGTATATGGCTAGCCAACCTACGATAAGGGTTGAATTCGAAGGAAAGGCTAGGGTTGGAGAGGTTCTTGGTAATCTGGCCAACTTACAACTCAGAGCTGAGGACTTTTCGAGCCCAATTGCATTGCAGATGGCTATATCTAGAATCTACACAGAGATGATGAGACTGGCCGAACAGAGGCCGCAGGCCAAGTATGTAGGGGAAGTCAAATTCAATGACTCCTTAGGCAACCAAGTTGTCGTTGGGGTTGATTTAGGCGACAAGATACCTCCCCTAGGTAACAAGGAAGTAAAAGCGAGAGTTATCGTTGAGATCTACGACGAAGACTAGCTTTCCTTAATAGATAAGGGTAAACCACGTCTATAAATAAATAGTCCTCGAGGTCGTTCAACTTGAATGTGAAGTTATCGATCTCGGAAACTAGGCCGCTCTTTATCAAGTACCTTAAGACCGAGAGGACCACCTTAGGTGAGAAGTAGGGACGCATATGGGAGAGTGCGTCTCCTATATTGAAAGGGAGATAACCAAATTTTCTTCTCAACTCTAAGTAGATCGCCAACTCCCTCTTATTTAGCATCCTCAAATCTCAACAACCTGGTGAGTCATCACGGTTCAGCCCTTACAAGTTCTTTCATCCCTTTTCTCACACTACCTGAATTGATTAAGACTTCGGTTCCACGCATATGAACAGTTAAAGTTCCTCTTCGCCATCAATACGCCTCTCTGCTCAACTTAACGGTACCGAAAAGTTGCATGTGATCATTCGTTGAGCCGCGTGAAGAGAAGTCGTATAGACTCGTCCACAACCTCCCACTTGATTCCTTTTGGATAAAAACCTACTATCACATCGCTCCAAGCACTTTTTCATTTGATAACAATACTTTATAAAAGGCCGTCCGCCCTCGTCAATGCGATCTTTTGACTCACTAATTTACGTGAACTACCCCGCCCTCGCGGACGGGGCATCTCGCGGTGGGGATTTCCTGCTTCCCGGAGGAACCTCGATCCCCGTCCGTAGCGGAGGTTCAGTGGAACCTTTCTGTGAAAATCGTGGAAGGGGGGTCACGGAGGGTTTCCTCTCCACTGGCGTGAGTTCCCCCAGCCCAGAGGGTGCGACCCAGCTCTCACAGTAGAGGTCGTAGAAATAGTATTTTGACAACCGTAAAGAGGTTTACATAAGGGGGCTGTCCGTCCCCACGGAAGGGGACTTCCGTCCCCTCAACCTCCGTTAGTTAAAGCCCAAATCTTCCTAAGCGGGAGACCCAAACACCTTTCCCGCTATCTTCAAATTAAGTGAAATCGCGGAAAGGTGGAAAGTCCTTAACCTTTCGGAGCGTGGAGGGGGTTGATAAACACAATATCAAGCTAGTCTTTATAGCTCTATTCCAGAATCGACTGTTAATGCCATATCTGGACAGAGGAGTGAAGGTGTGTAGACCTAGAGAGGCTTCAGGACTTTGGGAAGGGGAGGTGGTCTTCTCCACCCCTATAACACTGTTGACTGAGAACGGACCTGTAGTCTTCCCTCCGCTCTCTAAAGTGGGAGAAGAATGTACTCACAAAACGCTCGCGATAGCTTGGGCAGACGGTATAATTTGGAGGGAGGGATTGGTTGAGGGGGTTGAGGGGGAGGTGGATGTTCAGGGGGAGGTGGAGGTGCTTGACACCCGATTGATTCCAGCTTTTGCGTTCAGGAAGATCGTGGGGAGAGTCAAAGTGAAAGTAGGAAAAATTCCAGGTGTGCCCCTGATTAAGGTGGAAGACCTTCCTCTGATTTCGTTCTTTCAAGGAAGACTGTTCGAAGCCACTAGGTCCTTGATGCCTTTGTTGAGGTTACTTTCAGCTTCAATACTCTACTACTACTTGAGAAACGATGAGTCCTTGGTTCAAGAAGGGGGGACCTCTCTATAGATCCGGTCCAATTGTACTCCGATTTTCTTACATTTCACTCTAGCCCGCAAATAGATCGACACACCAAGGCCGAGCAGAGAGACTAAGTAAACCAGGTTAATCCAAAGGAGGTTCCCCCGTAGACCTAAGTAAGGAGACATAATGACGGCCCATCCTAAGTAGGACAAGAGGGGAAGAGATAACGCCCCAGCAAATTTAACCGCCTTTCCAGAGAACTTAGTCGCAGCTATAGCCACCAAGCCCATGTAGACAAGTGACAGGGGGAGAAAATCATAGAGCGCAAGAACTCCCACTGATGAAACGAGCGGAACAGACAAGAACGATAGCGTAAGTAGGAGATCCAGAAGGTGAGCTGGGACGGGAGAGCCCCTAGAGTTGATCTGGCCTAGTAGCTCTGGCAGTAGCCTATCCAAAGCCATAGCAAGTATATACCTCGAGAACACTAGAATCCCCATAGAGAGCTCCAGAATTTCCCAAGCGATCAACCCGATGGCTAGAATCCAACCAGCACCGGGTCCAGCTGCATACATCGCCAAGGTCCAGAAGTTGTAAAGGCCTGTATAGAACAGAGAGGAGCTAACTGGACCTTTCATTAAGTAGAAGGGAACTCCTATCAACGCCAACGTTAATAGTTGGGAGAGAAGGACATTTAGTTTTAATGCTTTTCTATCTCGGGCTTCGGCAGCTACAGCTGGGCCAGCGAATACCCATATGAAGCTGAACGCCGATAGTAGTGGAACCGCTTCTAAGGTACCTGAAAACCCAGGTTGACCGTTAAGTCGAGGAACGAGAGAAAAAGTAGAGGCGAAAGAGTGTGAGAGGGGACTCACTCCTTTTAAGTATAGCACTAAGGTGCCATAAGCTACGGCGAAGCACGCGATAATGGAAAGGTAGGTGTTAAGTCTAGACACAGCAGAAGGCCGCCTCACGTTAATAGCAACGAGAAACATGAAGGGGATCGCCGCCACTAGATAGGTGGCCACTGCACCTAAGGAAGGAATTTGCCCTAGACCATCTATTTTGAACATTACTAGTAGAATTTGTTCGAAGCTTGAAGACCAGAAATACGAGGTTAAGGCAAAGTATGTAGGCATGTTAAAGGTCATTGCTACTGCAACTGGAACCGAGAGCTTAGGAGATAACTTCCTGCTTATCCACACATAGTCTCCTCCAGTTCTCGGTAACTGCATCGACATCAAGGTGTAAGCCAGTCCTAACGGTAGGGATATCAGGAACGTTACTAGTGCAGCCATCCAGAGTACGGCAACTCCACCGACATAAGGGGTAACTCCAAGGAAGAGTGCGCTCCCAGCTGACATGTTAGCTAAATTGAGTACCATTAAGTCAAACATCGAAAATCTCTTTACCAGCCCAGACGAATTCCGTATGAATAGGCTAGCCATATTGCAGCTTGAAGACCTTTTCCCTTATAAAGTCAAGGGAACCTAAATAATTTCTCTATTACTAAGTAAATCTAATGATGTATGTATTATTACTGTATCACAACTTAATTCCTCAAGCTTTATCTTCCTCTTTCCTCGCTAGAGACCCCGTCCGTAAGGGCAGGAGTCAAATATAAATGCTGAAAACCTCAATAAAAACTTAAGGAATGGCTAAGCTTGCCATAGGTGTGGGTATGTTACCCACGTGGAAGGCAGAGAATACAATGGCGTCCATAAACGTGGCCCGTGCCTTAACGAGAGGTACGGGTCGAGGGTAGGTAAACACCCCGAAGGGGATGAAGGTGCACCGTGAAGGTCGCCGGAAACCCCGAAGCCCCGCCCGTGAGGAGGGGGGAGTTTACTGAGCTACCCAGTTAAGTGTGGACGCTATCTTAAATTCGGAATGGAGGGCGTAGAGTAAGGAGTAATGATCCTGTGGTCCAGGCGAACTGCTCATAGACACTCTTAGGCTCGAATTTCCGTTTTTAGGCAACAAAACGACGAGTTATTTTTCATGATTTCTAAGAAATTTCTTGCTAACTATAACTATATTAACTCGTCTAGAACCTAATGGGAGCTCTGGACGCTCCCAGTGCGGAGGGTGGGACTCGAACCCACGCAGGCCTACGCCAGCGGAGCCTCAGTCCGCCCCCTTTGACCTAGCTCGGGCACCTCCGCTCATTTGCACCACAGCCAAGGCAGTTTAAAACGTTTTCAGTTTGATGGGAAGAGGTTGCAGAAGAGTCGACTTAGTCTCCCACTAAAGGGTGTATCTTCCCTACACGAAGTGTGTAGCTTAAAGGCCTAATTTTACGCTACAGATAATGGACGCCGTGGATGACACAGTATAGCTCGGGTGGAGCTCGCTAGTTTCGTAGGAGACTATTTGCCCAGACCTATTTAACTTTCATCAACGTCGAGGAAGAAGAGCTTTAACAGGACTACAAAGAAAGGGTATTTGGACTCCACTATTTGGGAGACGAGCTCACTTTTTACAAAGTTGGGGATTGATGGCGGAAAGCTTCACTCGAGAGGGGAGATGGATCCTTATAGAGAACTTAAAAACATGTTTGCCGAAAATCGGTTAGTGTGAGCTGACGACGTCCTTCCCCAACTCGACCGAGGGTTTAACGCGACTGAGGTGGAGGCGATCGGCATCTCCCTCCTACGTCCCTTTCGACAGGGACTAGAGGCCGTTCGACGAGAGTTCACTTCTAAGGGTGGCCCCCTCCCGAGTCCCCCTCTATAGACGTAACCCCGAACAGAAGGTGGGAACCACGAACCCTTGGAGGGGAACCCTCAACGGTGGGGAGGAAGCCAGATTTCTTCCAATCCTGAAGGGTTCTCTCACAACGCTCGTTCTTTCCTATTACCAGGTCGAGTTCACTTAGCTAATGAGTAGTGACTTAGAGTCCTATGTGGGGGCCGATCATTGGACGCCCCGAGAACCCCATAGGGGCGCGAGAAAGTCTATAGATGAGGTGATATAAAATCCATAGACTGAGAATTTATTAAGAAATGTTTTCAGAGCAAGTAAGTTGATTCAACGACTTCTTAGCTTATCCAGAACGATCTTCTGTTCCACTGAGGCTACAAGTCTTCGAGTTTGGATCACGGTGTCCGGGTTCACACTGACGCTATCTATTCCTTCTCTAACTAGAAATTCTGTCAATTCTGGGTAAACGCTTGGCGCCTGTCCACATATGGAGACCGTCTTACCATGTTTGTGAGCTGCTCGTATGAGCCTCTTTATAGCACGCTTCAATGCCTCATCCCTCTCATCGTAGTAACCCATGTTGGCCAGTAGTTCCGAGTCCCTGTCAACTCCCAAGGTAAGCTGGGCCAAATCGTTGCTTCCGATACTGAAGCCGTCGACAATTTGAGCGAACTCCTCAGCCAACATGACAACTGACGGTACCTCAGCCATTATCCAGACCTTAAAGTCTGGAGTCCTCCTCAAACCCTCCTCTTCCATGATCTCCATGGCTTTCTGTAGTTCCCACCTCGTCCGTACGAATGGATACATCACCCAAACGTTCTGAAGACCCATCTCGTCTCTGACTTTCAGCACTGCTCTTAGTTCCAACCTGAACGCCTCTTCGTATTGGGCACTTATGTACCTCGAGACCCCCCTCCATCCTAACATAGGGTTTCTCTCCTCTACCTCAAACTCCTCTCCTCCCCTTAGCCTTCTATACTCATTGGTCTTGAAGTCCGAGAATCTCACTACTACCGGTCTAGGCCTTATCGCAGAGGCTACCATTGCGATCCCCTGAGACAATTTATCTACGAAAAGGGACTGCTGGCCTGTCTTGATAAGGTAGAGAGGATGGTACTTAATCCATTCTGAGACAATGAACTCTATTCTCATTAGCCCAATTCCATCGAATGGTAAGTCCACATATCGACTTATCATGTCGGGTTGTCCCAGATTCATATAGATCTTAGTGGCGGTGATTGGATAGAGGTTAGTTAGGGCCTCCTTACTGACTCCCATTGAAGCTGGAACTTCGCTACTCAATACCCTAGGCACTAGGTTCGTGTCGCCTTCGTAGACCACTCCGCTAAAACCATCGACCGTAACGAGTTGACCATCCTTTATCACTTTGGTACCGTTCTTAACCCCTACTACCGCTGGCACTCCAAGCTCTCTCGATACTATTGCAGCATGGCTAGTCATTCCACCTTCATCGGTGACTAGGGCAGAAGCGAGCCTCATCACTGGCACCCAGTCTGGGTCTGTCATCCTAGTTACCAATACATCTCCCTTCTGGAAGTCCTTGGCCTCCGAGACGTCCAATATAACCCTAGCTCTACCTGCTCCGATTCCAGGACTAGCAGGTAATCCCTTCGTCAATATCCTGGCCGTTGCCTCCTTCTGAGGAACATCCGTCTCTTGAGTTCTCTTGGACCAGAAGGTTTCAGGCCTAGCCTGAACTATAAATATGTTCTCTGGAAAAGGAAGATCGGCGTCTATGGCCCACTCCAGATCCATGGGTCTTCCGTAGTGCTTTTCGACTTCCTTTGCCATCTTGGCCAGCTCTATTGCTTCCTCCTCTTTGACACTCATGGAGTCAGCCTCCTCTGGAGAGAGTTGGACCTCCTTGTTCTCTTTCCCATCATAGACTATCTTGAGCGCCTTGTGGGAGGTCCGCGCTTCTATCACAGTGAGGGTGTCCTTGTCTATCACCACCTCGTCAGGAGTCACTTTTCCGGCTGCGACGCTCTCTCCTAACCCCCAGTTGGACTCTATCACTATGTGGTTCCTATCCCCATTGGCAGGATTGAGGGTGAACATGACTCCGGCACTCCTGGCATTAACCATCATTTGAACTACGACGCCCATGGAGACTGAGGAACTACCTATACCCTTACTCCTTCTGTAGGAAATCGCCCTCTCGTTGAACAGACTGGCCCACACCATCTTCACCCTCATCATCAACTCCTCCCTCCTGACATTCAAGTAAGTATCCTGCTGTCCTGCGAAGCTCGCACCAGTTAAGTCCTCTGCTGTAGCTGAGGACCTCACAGCCACCAACACTTCTCTTGATACCTTGGAGGTCAGCTCTTCATATGCGCTGGCTATGGCCTGCTCCAAGTCTCTAGGGATCGATGAATTCATTATGAGGGCCTTTATGTCGGCTGAGGCCTGTCTATCGTCCTTTGATGAAAGGATCTCGTTTACTTTCTCGAAGATTCCATTGGATCTGAGGAAATAATTAAAGGCCTTTGAGGTCACCACGAAACCTGGAGGTACTCTAGCCCCCATGGCGATGAGCTCCCCAAGGTTAGCAGCTTTACCTCCCACAAGTCCGACCATGTCCTTGTTCACATCTTGGATCTTAACGACGTACTCCTCCTTTCCTATTAAAGAAGAGACCACAGTTGTGTCACAAGCGGGACAATGCACTGAATTTTAAAAAAGTTTATGCGGACCATTGTATGTAGTCCACGATAGAAAAGGATCACTTATGCTGGATGGAGGTCTCTTGACCTCCCGTGACAAACGAAGGCAAGTCTGGGAACTTCTCTTTCATTCTGCTCTCTGCAACCACGCTAGCCTCCTCCAATATCTTCCTAGCCTCGGCTGAGCTTGGCGCAAACTGGTAGCCTCCTCCGGCAAACTCCCCGGCCTCCGTGACCACTTCCTCCAACGTCTCCTGGATCTCTGTGAGCTCAAGGCCTATCTCTGGCATTATGGCCTTTATTGCACCCTTCAGTTCAGACACTATCGCCACCACTGGCTGTAGGCTGGTGAAGACGTCTCCTACGCTGATCACGGTCTCCAGTCTCAAACTGACCTGTTCCAGCGCGATCTGGGTTATGATGAGTTGCTTGGATATCCTGCGGAGCTCTGCCACCTCATTAGAGTACATCGACGCTCTGGCGTTGTCCTTGCTAGATACGGCGTCCACTACTCTCTCGAATAACGTTCTGTCCCTCTCTTGAAGCCTAGCTATGTATACGTCCAACCTATTCAGTGTCGTTTTAAGTTTGTATTGCGCCATCACAAGCCTATGCCTCAGGGGTTCCTGCGATCTGAAAGCGTTCTTCATTCTTTCTCCTATGCTGGGCTCCTTCTTTCCAACCCAACCCCTCTGGAACTCCTCTAGTCCATTAGCCATAGGGCTCGATCTCTTTAGTTATTCATGAAAACTTTTAAGGGAATGAGCCCATAGCCCCATTCTTATTATCGATAACACAGAGATGGAAATGTGGGAGCTCTAAAGATAGTACTAAATGGAGATAAGCTTATAATAAATAATTCTTCGGCGCTTACTCTGAGACTTCTGGAGGTCAGAGTAGGTTACAGGACTTCCGCAGAGGACTACGCTGGAAGGCCTACTACTAGGACCGTCACCGAGTCGACCATGCTACAGAGGGAGCTGAAAGCCGGCCAGTCCATAGAGTTGCGGCTAAGGTCCAGCGAAGTCAGTGTAGTCACCTTGATCTACAGTGACGGTAAGAAGGTGATGCGAGAGGATCTAGAGCCCTGAAAGGTGCCCTGAAAGGTATCTACTAAACAATGAGGAAATCCTCTCAGCGACCTTAGGATCAGAGGACACCTCTTCCGGCCATTCCCGCCCTGCCTCCTGCTTGAACTTCCTAGTTGCGTCTATGCCCAGCTTGCTCCCTAACGGAGGATTAGGTACCGTGTGATCTAGCGTGTCAGTTATGGTGTTCTCAACCACAACGACGTCCCTCTTGGGATCTACGGTTGTAACGAGGGCGAAAATGACCTTATTGATATCGTGAACATCCACGTCAGCATCTACTATTATTATAACCTTGAGTAGACTGAGCTGTCCGCTCCCCCAGAGTGACATCATGACTTTCCTGGCCTGCCCAGGATATTGTTTCTTTATAGAGAAAATACCTAAACCAGTGTATAGTCCGTACTCGGGCAAATACATGTCAACCACCTCAGGTACGAGCAGCCTGATGAAGGGAAGAAAGAGTCTTTCGATGGCCCTTCCTATCCACGCGTCCTCGAGAGGTGGCTTACCTACGCTGGTAACATGGAATATGGGGTCCTCCCTCACGTAAGTCCTCTCCAATTTGAAAGTGGGATAGGGTTCCGATGGAGTGTAATAGCCCAAGTGGTCGCCGAAGGGTCCCTCTGGTCGCTGATCCATTAGGTCGACATAACCTTCCATCACAAGCTCGGCCCTAGCTGGAACTAGGACTCCGTTTTCTAGTTTCGCCACCTCTAATCCCTCTCCCCTGAGGATCCCAGCGAAGAGGAACTTGTCGAGCCCTGGGGGCACGGGGGAGGCCCCCACTAACGTAGTAACTGGATCCACGCCATTGACCAAGGCCACTGGCACTCTGCCTTGGCCAGACTCTAGGTACCTTCGAGCTAGGTGAGAACCGCCCTTCATGGCCTGCCAATGAATGAGGGCCTCCCTCTGGTTCAGAACTTGGATCCTGTAGACCCCCATTCTATTGGAACCGTTCTCTGGGTCCTTCGCAACAGTTAACGTGAATGTCATGTACCTTCCAGCATCCTTGGGCCACGTTCGGATGGCTGGAACGTCTGCGAGTGTCAGGTTGGATTCCCTGAACTCCGCTCTCCTGAGCCTAGGGGTTATCCTCCCCAATTTGAGAGCACTGGAAAGCGAGGTGAACTTCTGAGTGAAGGTCACGGGTACCCTCATGAAAGACTTCACGAACTCCTCGGTAACCGCTTCTAACCTCTCCGTTCCGAACAGTTCCGTCAAGGCGGACATGGAATAGAAGACGTTTCCTAGGATCTTCCATCCTGGATACTCCTTTATTCTCTTTAACAATACTGGAGGAGTTCCAGAATAGCAGGCCCTCCTCATAAGCTCAGCGACTTCTAACTCTACACTTAGCTCCTCTTCAACCTCTATTAATCTGCCCCGTCTTCTCATATGGTCTAGGTACTCCCTGAGGTCCCGAAACACCATTGACAGGAATGAACACCAAAGCTTAAAACTTGTTCAAAAATAGCGAATGGGGAGTGGTGGATCAGTTGGAAACAAAGGGTCTATGAGATGCCTTCGCTGCAGTTTTGAATCCGACTTAGACCAAAGATTAGTAACTTGTCCCAACTGCGGCGGGCTTCTCGAAATAAAACTTGATCCAAAGGTTGATTTCTCCTTCAGCAGTGCGAGAGGGAGGGGAGTGTGGAGGTATTCTCCACTTATTCCGGGAAGGTATGATAAAGTAGTGAGCCTAGAGGAGGGAAACACCCCTCTGATAAAGACGTCAACCTTCGGTGGAAACTTCCTTGCTAAGTTCGAGGGCGCCAATCCCACGGGAAGTTTCAAGGACAGGGGAATGTCAGTAGCTGTCAGTAACGCTTCAAATTTGGGATATAGGGCTGTAATGGCGGCCTCTACTGGAAACACCGCAGCCTCGGCAGCCGCCTATGCCGCCAGGGCCGGAATGAGATCGTTCATAATCCTACCCAAGGGCAAGATAGCATTAGGTAAGTTAGCACAGTCTGTCCTCTACGGAGCGGAGGTGATAGAGGTAGAGGGAAACTTCGACGAGGGGCTCGAGGCCGTCTTGAACGTCCACAAGACCAACGGCACCGTTTACCCACTCAACTCTTTCAATCCTTGGCGCTTAGAGGGACAAAAAACGCTGGCCTTCGAAGTGGTTGAGTCGGTAGGGGTACCTGACACCGTGGTAGTCCCAGTGGGGAACGCCGGAAACATATATGCCATATGGAAGGGTTTCGTGGAATTGACGCAGGTGGGACTTACAGAAAGGGTACCTAGAATGATCGGTGTACAAGCAGAGGGGGCCTCTCCCATAGCTAGGGCTGTTCTAGAGGGGAGAGAGATTCCAGAGTTCACCGAATCTCCAGAAACAATTGCATCGGCCATTCGCATAGGTAAGCCAGTCAACTGGCCCAGAGCTATGAGGGCGATACGTGAGTCTAACGGAACGGCGGTCGTCGTCACAGACGAAGAGATCCTCTTGGCTCAAACTGAAATGGCAAGGAGGGAGGGGCTCGGAGTGGAGCCGGCCTCTGCCGCTACACTCGCGGGGTACGTTAAGCTACTTAAGCTAGGAGTCGTTTCCAAGGAGGAACTGGTGGTGGGAGTATTCACTGGACACTCCCTTAAGGATCCAGACTCCATGATGAGGGCTGGAACTAGGAGGTTCCTCGTTCCTCCCTCTGAAGTCCTGAAGCTTGTAGAGGGTGAGCTACGTGTTGGTCGTTAAGATAGGGGGTTCCATCCTCTCCGACCACGAAGTGTATGGAAAGATAGCCGACAAGCTTTCCTCGCTCGACGCGGATAGGGTAGTGGTAGTTACGTCGGCGCTCAGAAACGTCACAAACGAGTTATTGGCGGGGATGGAAAGAAGGGACCAGATAACGGAAATTGTCTCCTCCATATACGATAGACATCTCAACGTTTTGTCTAAAATCGCTGACGGTGTGAACTTCGAGAGGGCGTTCCAACAACTTTCGAAACTTTCGGACGAACTGTTCCGAGTGGCGTGGTCGGTGAAGGTCTTGGACGAGATAACCCCGAGGGTGAGGGACTACGTTCTTTCCTTCGGCGAGAGGATGTCCGTTGTACTACTAGACGCCGCCCTGAGGACTTACGGGCTCATAACGTCAGGTCTGCCCGAGCCAGTTATGGTAACTGACGAGAACTTCGGTGAGGCTAACGTCATAGAGTTTGACACTTCAGTGAAGTTAAGGGAATTGATCGGAAAGTCAGACTCCAAGGTTTTGGTCGTACCTGGATTCATAGGAGTTTCACCAAGCGGAAAGCTGACTACTGTGGGAAGGGGAGGAAGCGACTACACTGCGACCCTAGTAGGAAGGTTCCTAGGTGCAGAGGAAGTCAGACTTGTCACGGAGGTACCCGGCATAATGACAGGAGATCCTAAGAGGTTCCCTGGTGCTAAGACCATATCTAGGCTCTCTTTGGAGGAGGCGCTAGAGCTAGCACTACTTGGCGTGAAGAGATTCCACCCGCGCACCTTCGAACCCATGTTCCAGACCAATCTCAGAGTTAGGGTCGAGAACCTCACTGAGCCTGGTTGCACTATAGTGGAGGGAACGTGCTCCGACTATGGTATCAAGGGTGTTGCCATAATAGACGACGCCAAGGTATTGAGTGTTGAGAGCACAAGAATGGCGGGTAAAGTTGGATCTGCGGCGGCTATAATGAGTGAAGCCAAGGACGCCCAAGTCAACCTCATCTCGTTCTCCCAACCTGCTTCAGAGACGACGATCCAACTACTGGTAAACTCGGACTCGTCGACGAAGTTGAGGGAGAGGCTACGTACTATGGAGGGGAAGCTCATAAAGGCGGTCCATGAAACTGACGCTAGCGCAGTGAGTGTGGTGGGGTGTGGGCTGCGAAGCCGAGAAATGTTCAAGAGGGTATTGGAGGTATCCTCGGGCTACGACGTCCTCTCTGTTTCTAGAGGACTTAATAGGGTTAGCGTCACCTTCGTGGTGGAGAGGAGCCAAGGTGAACAACTCGCCAAAGAATTACACAGGGTGGTCGTAAGTGGATAAGTTGAAGGTTTCTCTACTTGGAGCCACCGGCATGGTGGGCCAGAAGATGGTGAGAATTCTTTCTAAACACCCGTACATAGAACTGACCAAGGTAAGTGGTTCTCCTCCCAAAGTAGGTAAGAAATACGCTGAGTCTGTGAAGTGGGTGGAACCTGGGGAGATCCCCGAAGAGGTGGCCGAAATGAGAATGTCGTCCACCGATCCTAACGACCATAAGGATTCCGACTTCGTGCTCTCTGCCCTTCCAAACGAAGTGGCGGAGGAGGTCGAGTTGAAGATGGTAAAGGAGGGATTGAAGGTGGTCTCTAATGCGAGCCCGTTCAGAATGGATGAAGACGTCCCACTAATTAACCCAGAACTCAACTGGAATCACCTCGAGTTACTGAAACATCAGGGGAAAAGGAAGGGATGGAAAGGATTGATGGTCAAAAACCCCAACTGCACCTCGGCCATAATGGCCATGGCAATGAAGCCCGTCCTTGACGCCGTGGAACACGGCAGAATACACGTTACTACCCTCCAATCAGTGAGCGGGGCAGGTTACTCTGGACTCTCATTCATGGCCATGGTAGACAACGTTATACCATACATCAAGGGGAGGAAGACAAGGTACACAGGGAAAGCGAGAAGATGTTAGGTACGTTGGAGGACGGAAAGGTAAAGAGGAGGTCGTTAGATATGGAGGTGACTACGGTCAGGGTACCAGTGAGGGTCGGGCACATGGGAATAATAACGGTAGAGACCAAGGCCGAGGTGGATATAGAGGAGGTTAAGAGGACGCTCAGAGATTTCAGGTCCTTCCCCCAACACCACAACCTCCCAACGGCTCCCAAGGCACCCATAATACTCAGGGAGGAGGAAGACAGGCCTCAACCAGCTAAGGACTTAGGGGTGGACGATATGGCCGTCTACGTGGGCAGGATCAGATACAGCGGCAGAGCACTCAGGCTGATAGCCTTAGGCAACAACCTAGTGAGGGGTGCTGCCGGAATCACGGTACTCACCTTGGAAGTGATGAGGGAGATGGGGCTCGCCTGAGCATGTCGAGTCCCCTCAAGTTGGACCTTCACGTGCACACTTACTATAGTGACGGGAAGGAGTCACCAGAAGAAATGATGAGAGCCGCTAGAAGAGCTGGACTCCACATGATCGCCGTGACCGATCACGACACATTCGATGGTGCCAAGACCGTAGCGGGAAGGATAGTGATGGGGATGGAGGTAACCACACAATACGGTCACGTAGTTGTCTTGTGCTCAGAACCGATGCCCTTACCTAAACTCCTTCCAGATCTATTGGACGCGTCCAAGGACCAGAATTGCTTGGCCTTCCCCTCCCACCCTTTTGACGTCACCAGAGCAGGGTTAGGAGAGAGAATCCATCATTTTAAGTTTGATGCGGTGGAAGTGTTCAACTCCAAAGCACCTCGTTCAGCTAACCAAAGGGCGCTAGAGGTGTCTAGAACTCTATCGCTTCCCGGCCTAGCTAACAGCGATTCCCACGTTAAGTCCGCGCTGGGCTCGGCTTACAACCTAGTTTACGCAGACTCGACCAAACCGGAAGACATTCTAGAGGCCATAAGGAAGGGGATGGTCACTCCCGTGGGAATCGGACTGGGAGTAAAAGCTAAGTTGGAGATCGTCGAGTGGTACGTGCAGAGGAAGATTGCGCACAATTTCCGCCGACCTATGCGTCAGATGTAAGGGATACAAGTACCTCTGCGGACTCCCCGTCTGTCCACTGATGGAGAGGTTCAGGGCGATCACGAGGACCATGGCCAGCGTCAAGGTCGACGGAAGTTCTTCAGCTGTGAGCGGTGCCACCCCTCCTAGCGCTATAGTTGGAGAGAGGGGTTATCCTAAAGTAGCCGTCCTCTACAACGTCCCACCTGGAGTGGGAGAGCAGGAGGCTAGGCGTTTCGAAGATCCAGAGAATTGGTGGGGAAACGTTGGACTCACAGAGATCTTACGGCTTAGGTCCTCGATGATCTCCTCAGTGTACTCTCAAGTTAACGTGTCAGAACCTTGGAAACTCTACGAGAGGGAGATATCCCTCACATCCATCTCCTCTAAGCCCGTTGACTCGGAAGTGAGAGTCAAGGGGGTGATAGAACCAAAATTGAAGTTCGATGGGCTTCTGTTACCTCGAGGGCCCACAGCTGAGGCTGAGAGCATAAGGCTCGTTGGCAATCCAAAGCTCAGTAAGCCCTTGGAGAGACTCATAAACGACGATGTCAAGGTGGAGCAGGCAATCAGGGAGATCTACGGTCAGGAAAGTCGCTACACCCTCATAAACGCCTTAGCATTCGGCCTTCTTGGAGAGAGGAAGTCTAGGAGGATAGTACCTACGAGGTGGGCCATAACCGCAGTCGACGGTGCCCTCGGCAAGTACTTTTTGAATAAAGTGAGGAGACACCCGTTGTATAATGAGCTGGAGGTTCACTTCAGCTCCTACTTAGGTAACGACTTTCACGTGATCCTAGTCCCTTCTCCATACACCGCAGCCTGGGTTGAAATATGGCATCCCACTACTCCGTGGGCCCAAGAAGTGACTGTGGTAGAGTTGAGGGAGGATCACTTCGGACACTACGAGTTCTTGGACGGTGGATATATGGCCGCGAGGTTGGCAGTGTTGGAGTACCTGAACTCCTTGGGCAGGCAGGCCACCGTGATCATTGTGAGGGAGATTACCAAGGAATACTTCGCTCCCGTGGGGAACTGGCATATAAGGGAAACTGTGAAGCGAGCCATGGGAAACGTGGTCCTAAAGGGTGTTGAGTTGGAGCAGGCCCTCAAGTTCGTGAGTCGAAGGTTGAGGGCGGCCGTTGATCTCACCAAACTAAAAACAATCTCCTCGGTTAGGGGGCAGAAGAGGATAGACGAGTTCACAATGTGAAGACTAGGGCGGCCATAGCCCCAAAGAACTTGTTCTCGGCTTGGGTCCAGACTAGGCTCCTCGGACCATCTATCACAGAGCTCTCCACCTCCTCACCTCTCACCGCCGGCAGACAATGCATAAAGACCGCGTCAGATGACGCGTACGACATAAGGTCGTTCGTCACAGCGTAGGGCCTGAGAATGGACCTGCGCCTATCCGCCTCCGACTCCTTGCCCATGCTCACCCAGACGTCAGTGTACACGACCTTCACTCCCCTCACGGCTTGATAGGGATCCTCGAAGAACTCGACAGTCGCATCAGTCAGTTCGGACTCCTCCTCCACCTTCCTTAACACGTCCTCCGAGGGCTTGAGTTCCTTAGGTGAAGCGACGTTAAGTTCTAATCCCAGCTTGGCTACTGCACCCATGAGGCTAGCCAGCACATTATCGCCACCATCACCCACGAAGGCAATTTTCGGAATACGGCCGAAGTGTTCCTTCATCGTGAATAGATCCGAGAGGGCTTGGAGTGGATGTTCCGCGTCACTGAGTAAGTTGAGGACTGGGACTCCGGAGCTCCTACTCAACTTGATCAGGGTTTCGTGGCGTAAAACCCTAGCTCCTATGCCGTGCACATACTTCCCAAGGACTCTCCCCGTGTCTTCAACTGGCTCACCCCTGCTCAGTTGAAGATCCATCCCGGTGAAAACGATCGGATGACCCCCTAACGCCGCTACGGCCGACTCGAAGCTCACTCTCGTTCGAGTGCTGGGCTTCTCCAACAGTATTGCCACCCTCTTCCCCTGGAGAGTTTGAGGCGCCCCCCTGCCAAGTAGAGGTTCTTCATGAAGGTTGTGGCCTCTAACAGGGATTCCAGCTCTCCCCTGCTCAAGTCGAAGACGCTAAGCAAACTCCTTCCCTTTGACATAATTTATTTGGTAGGAGATACGGATTATATAAGCGAGATGAACGTCGTCGAGGTGCTCGACAACATCATGAGGGAGAGAAAAGGAAACAGACCTCGTGCAGAACAGTGGCAGATAGTGCAAGTGCTCCTCGAGATAGAGAGAGAACAACCGGTGGGTAGACTAAAATTAATGGAGAAGGTGGGAATGAGCGAGGCCACGGTGAAGACAGTGGTTCGTAGGCTCAGGGAAGCGGGACTGGTGGAAGTTGATAGGGTGGGCGGTGTCCTCCTGAACGAAAGGGGAAGGTCAGTTGTGGACATATGGAAAGCGAGGTTCGAGATCGCTGACGTAGAGTTGAGGACAATTGGATGGGTCGGAAACTTGCTCCGCGTCGTGGGGGGCACAGAGCTACTTTCAAAAACTTCGGTTGTTGAACTTAGAGACTTAGGGGTTAAATCTGGGGCTACTGCCGTACTTGTGGCTGTGTTCAGAGACGGAAAGGTAGAGCTCCCTCCAATGACAGTTGAGGAAGTTGAACCGCTTTTGAGAGAAGTGCGGGACTCCTGTCCTCGTTGTTCTGACGGTGACGTGGCCTTCATAACTACTCCTAGGACTCCACAGGTGCCGTACAACCTCTCAATTTGGCTTCAGAGGATCATGCAGTGACGTTGAAGTTAGGTTTCCTAGTTAACCCATATGCGGGAGCAGGAGGAAGGGTAGGTAAGAAGGGTAGTGATGGGCTCAGACTGATCAATCCAGAGACTCCCAATAGGGCACTCAGATTCCTTCAGGCCCTCGAACCTAACGTTAAGATTTTGACTCCCCAGTTAAAAATGGGTGAGGACTATGTCTCGGTTATTACCACCAACTACGAAGTGCTTCCGGTTGGTGGAGTAGACACAACTGCCGAAGACACCGTCAGAGCGGTTCACCTTATGTTGGAGGAAGGAGTCGGCTTGATAGTCTTTCAAGGAGGAGATGGCACTGCGTTCGACGTGATGAGGGGCCTAAGTGAGAGGAAGGTTCCAGTAGTTGGTGTCCCTGGCGGTGTTAAAATGCACAGCGGAGTGTTCGCCTCGTCTCCCGAGAACGCCGCCCGATTAGTGATAGCCTTCCTGAAGGGACTGGCCGAACTAGTTGAGGCGGACGTCTTAGACGCTGATGAGGAGGCGTACAGGAGAGGAGAGTACAGGATTGTAAGGAGAGGAACCCTCACTTCAATCAATGCGCTCAACTTACTCGTCCCTAACAAGGACGAACTTCCCTCAGAACAAGAGGAGCTAGACGCAGTGGCCAACTACATACTCGAAAAAATGGAGAACGGAGTTAACTACATCATAGGTCCAGGAAGGACGACGAAGAGAATCGAGGAGCTCTTGGGGATCCCTACCAACTTCATGAGTGTGGATGTAGTGAGGGACGGAAAATTGTTGTTGAGAGGTACAACATATTTCGACCTCATGAGACTTGAGGGCCCAACGAAGATAGTGGTAACCCCAATTGGAGGACAGTCCTTTCTCTTTGGGAGGGGAAATCAGGAAATAGGTCCTGAGATCCTGAAGAGGGTGGGAAGAGAGGGGATTATCGTAGTGTCGAGTCTGAGGAAGGTTCGCTCAATTCAGTGTCTAAGAGTAGACAGTGGAGACCCCCAAGTCGACTCTTCAATGAAGGGCACCTATTGGGTGATCGTGGGGTACAATCAATTCTTCCCCATCAGAACCTGCTAACAGATCAAGAAATTAAAGTGAGTTGGTATAGAATTAGTTGCCGTTTCATTATATCAATGTTTTAAGCTCAGACTTAAAGTGTGAAGAGTGGACCGGCTCGACAGCGAGATCCTTTTCACTGTGATGAGGGACGGCAGGATCAGTGCTAGGGAAATAGCTAGGTTACTAGGCGTCAGTCATTCCGTTATAAACTACAGAATACGTAGACTCTTTAGGTCTGGTATATTCAGAGGTTTCGCGCTTTACGTGAGTCCAGTCCTCATTGGGTTCAAGGTAGCCTACGTTAAAAGCGAGAACCCGATTAACGCGAGCTACTCCGTTAACATTAAGCTCAGCCGGTCTAGACTCTACGAGGTATATCAACCTCCTTGGCATGAAGTCAGGAGATCCGTGTTTAAGAAAAAGCAGGAGACTCTCACAGACGTCGATTTGAGGATTCTCCGAGAACTAGCCCTGGATCCGCGGGCTAGTCAGGCCGAGATAGTCGAGAGGGTGGGCGGAAACGAAAAGGTAGTAAGAAAGAGGATGGATAGGATCCTGTCCTCTGGGATGGTTAAGGTGGTGCCTCTGCTAGCAGTCTCGGAGCTCCCGTGGAAGTTAAGGGCTAGTCTCTGGTCTCCTACCACCACCCAACTTAAGGTCCTAATTAGTTTCGGAAGGAGAATAGCACTAATAGAAGGAGATGTTCAAGCTGGTGAACAGGACCTCGGTGAAGTTGAGGAATATGAGGTGAGCGCACTCGGCCTAGAGGGAGGAGCTGCCCCTATAGATCGCTGGCCAGACGGAAAGTATGAGGAGTCCATTGAAGATAAACGAGACTGGATGGAATTTCAGAGAGCTGTAAAGAAGATATAATATTACTTCCTCTTAAAATTAGGAAAATGATTTCTAGATATAATTTTTACTTCCTTATAGAATTCCTTATGGGAAAGATTAATATAATCTTCAAATTTAAGTAAATGAGCCACTATTTTACTGAATCAAACCTTGATCAATTCAACTACGGAAAACTTCTGCCTAGGAGACAGCCTTGCTTGGGTACATATTGAACGTGGGATTTCACTGGGATTTCACAGGGTGGCCCACCGAGCTAGGAGTAACTAAGTGAAGACGTTTAGGTAGTAACAAAATTAAACATCTTAAAATTAAATATAAATTTCTAATATTAAATAAGGCCCTAGAACAATTGGGGGACGCGTTGTAATACAGTATGAAGCAAGCGAAGAGGTATTCAGGGCTCTTAAGTTACTAGGTGTTATAAGTCGTTCTCACAAATAATTAGAGGGGCCCCTTGGATCGAGAGGAGATTATCAGCTCGAAGGTTGAGACGGTCGAAAAGTCGGGGCCCCGTTCTAAGACCATGGATGCAATACTCCTCCTTCTATATGCGAGACCGCTCAGGGCTTCTGAGATAGCAGCAAACCTGGGTTTCGAGACTAAGTACGTCAGTAGCTATCTCAGTTACTGGAAAAAGAGAGGATTGATCTATCAGGAAGGTGGTAGGTGGCACCTGACTGAGAGAGGAGAGTCCATAGCTAGGGACCTACTTGAAGGATTCTCAAACTCCAAGTTCAAGGAAATGATGGCCATAGCAAAGCAACTGATCTCGGAACAGGTTTCGGATACAAGGAATAACAAAAGAGATACTAAAGAGGACAAGGTGGGACAAAAATCCTTGTCGTTTATTGCTAGCAAAACAAGTTCAGAGGACAAAAAAAGACAAGAAAATGTGTGTGGTGAAGCCCTCCTTTCTAAATTAGATGGGGATGAGAGGGAGCTCATGAGATATCTAGTTAGTAAGTTCAGAGAATGGGGATCAACCTACGTCTACTTAGACCAGATTCAAGAGGAGTTAAAGGCCGACCCCCACTGGACCCTGAAGACCCTTAGAGGATTACAAACCAAGAAATTAATCTACCTATACAACGACCCGAAACTAGGGATGAGGGTGGGGTTCTCACAAAAGTTCAAGGACTCTATGGATAGTTGCTAAAAACAGTTTACAGAGCGTTGTCTACCTCGTCTGCTACTACTTTCTACTACTTCCCTCATTCTAGGCCTGGAACTTCTTGGCTAAACTACTTGTAATTAGACAAACTTAGAATAACGATTCAAGGTCTCAAACGTTGTAGTAGTAGTAATCTATTTAACTATTGTCGGGAAAGAGTAAACCAAGGGTGAGCTTTTTGACGAATAAGCCAGTGAAGATGACTGAGGAGGAAATGAATCGTGTGCTAGCGAAGTCGGAGAAGGAGGCTGAGAAAAAGGACCAGAAGAAACAATGGGTAGAAAAGATAGTAAAGAGCGCCAAGACGTACTATAAGGTCTGTCCATATTTCGATAGAAAGACGTCAAAGTGCTTCATTATGCTTAAGGACAGGTGTAATAGAGATGGAAGGTTCGAAAATTGCCCAGTCTTCATAGGATTTCTAGAGGGTAAGTATGAGCAGATATCTGCAAAGAGTAAAATCCTTCCAATGGATTTCATGGATGTAATAAGCGCCGCTTGACGGGTACTGGAGTGCTCTGTACCAAGTGTGTGAAGAGGGAAGCCTCAATAACAGTGGGTGGTAGGAAGCTCTGCGAGCTTTGTGCCAACAATGAGGTAACAAGAAGGGCCTACAGAGTCCTACTCGATTCAGGAGCCATTGACTTGAAGCATGTCACAGTTCTAAGTAGTCCCCAGTTCAGTGGAGCAGAACGTGTCCTATCAAGGCTATTTGCCAGAATGGGGAGAAGGCATAGTCGAGAGCTCGAAGTTGTTGAACTTGCAGCTAAGGGAGGTTCCGTAGACACTTTAATCCACTCTTTCCTCACTGCAAAGGGAGATCTCGTCCTGCTTCCATTTACCTCAGACTTCCTCACCGCTTACCTGATATATAGTATCTCTAAGGGTAGGGGACCCATCTACGTTAAACTTTACTCTCCTTATTTCCACTTGAGGGGAACTCTCTTCGTTTCTCCTATGATAAGGACCTCGATCCTGGAGTTGAAGGGAATGGGAAGGGTGGAGATAAGGACGGGGGAGGAAGAGTTCGACGAGCTTCATCGTTGGGTCCTTGACCAGCTCGCCGAAAACCCAGAGCTCCTATTTACTGCTCCCTCCTCAGCTAAGTTATTTGAGGGAGCAGAGACGTGTCAGACATGTGGGGCCACCTTGGTTGGTGGCATATGCCCAATGTGTGCTCTTTAACTGGGGAGTTAAAGAGAAGGCGAGGAGTCGCTAGGAGTTCTTTTCGTCACTGCAGCCTTGAGAGTTGTCCTTAGCCTCTTCGCGTCGCTCCTTTTCACCACCTCCGCTTCTCCGACTCTCTCTCTTATCACTTCCTCTAGTTCCAAGTCGACCTCGTAGCCAACGAAGTCCCTCCTCAGGGCCCTCGCGACCGCTGCCGTGGTTCCGGTGCCCAAAAATGGGTCCAAGACTACGTCTCCTACACAGGAATACAGGGTGATCACCCTCTTGGCAAGCTCCTCAGGGAAGGCCGCTGTGAACTTGCTCCATCGCTGGCTCGGAAGGACGTTTGTCAACTCCCACACCGAGAGATACCACTTCTCTCTTTGAAACAAGTTGAGGTCAACTTTCGACTCCTCCCTATTGATGAGTTGTGGCTTGCCTTCCTTTCTGAAGACCAGTACGTCCTCGTATACGTTGTCTGGGTAGAAGTACAGAGGATATGGGTGTTGAACGAAAACGCCACTTCTTCGGCTTATTCTTATGTAGCCCTCGGGTTTCCTCCATATAATCCTGTCCTGATACCTTAACCCTATTTCCCTAGCTAACGAAATGAGATCTGCAGTTATTGGATAAAGCTCACCGTCTATCCTAACGTCCTGAACTACGAAAACTGCAGCCCTTCCACGCTGAAGGACTCTTCTCACTTCAAAGAGAACCTCCCTCAAGGTAGAGATGTAGCTCCGGTAGTCTCGGAAGAGGTCGGGAAAGTCGTACGGAGCGTTGTAATAAGGAGGTGAGGAGAGAACCAGTCCCACGGACTCGTTCGAGACCTCCCTCATGTCTCTAGAGTCGCCAAAGATTACCTTGCCCACGTTAATGTTATTGGAGGTGTCCAGATTATAAGCGGAGATTTGAATGTGTGTAGTGATATAATTAAGTAGAGAAGATCAATATTTGATTCATTATCTCTAAATGAATGTTGACGTGGGCTGAGTCGGAACAGGGTGGAATTTCAACATATAATAGACGATGTTGTGTATCGACGTTCTTAACTAAGCATATTTTAAAAATACGTCATCCAATTCCATAATGTTATAGATGGACAGTCCGCGTAGGAAGGGGGTTAAGGTTCCTATCGTTGTGGAGTCACAGACCAATTCCCGTTCAACTGAGCTTGGTCTGGTGTTCAACAGTGGTCCTTAAGGAAGTCGTCTATAAACATCTGGCTGAGCGGGGGTTTAGTGAACCATTCGAGGGCGAGTATTGGCCGTCCCAGGTGTGGGCTTGTCTCAGGAAACAATTCTACGATAGATTGTTCCCCGTTAATGCAGGTTACGATAGCGCTAGGTTAACTGCGCTGGGAACCGTCCTCCATGAGTTGATAGCTGATTTGCTCAAGAGGGAGGAGTCTGTGCGGGTGAGCACTGAGGTCCCCATTAGAATCCCACATCCCACTAACCACGAGATCGTGTTATCGGGAAGGGCAGACGACCTTATCGTGGTGGAGTTCACCAGGGAGAGGTACCTAGTGGAGGTGAAGAGTGTAGACGACTTGCAGGAGAAATTGAGGAAGAAGTACCTACCTAGGCTGGATCATAGGGCGCAATTGAACTTGTATCTGAAGGCTTTTCCCAAGTCTAGGGGGATCCTCATGTATGTGGACAGATCCAACTTGGATATCGAAGAGATCCAGCTGGAGTTCGATGAGGAACTTTACAAAAGGACCTTAGAGCGCGTTGAGAGGATCCATGAACTTCTCAAGAGGAGAGAGCTGCCGGAGGCCGAGGCCGCCTTGAGCGGTGAGTTGTCGTGGCAGTGCAAGTATTGCGTTCACCTAGCCAGGTGTCAGAGAGATGGATGAGAGCTGAGTAAGGGACCTACTTTCAGGTCAACTTATCAGTACGACAGACAAGTCAGCAAACTCTCGAGAGTAGGGTCACCCACCCCTCCTGCCCGTTTCGCTCCGATTTCACCGAGCCCTCAACATCCCGAAGAAGGTAAATAGCTTCTCAATGAACTGGTTTCCCCTTCCTCCTAAATCCACACAACCAAGTAGCGCCAGTAGAGCGGCCGTGTAACCCTTAAGACCTCGAATGGACTTACTCCTTCGTGAAAGGGTTAGAGCTCAGTAAATATACAAGTCTGTTAATATTTTGGTTTAAGAGGAGCGAATAGAACTCTTCGAATTTTCCACTTTGACAGAGATAAGAACGTCAAGGTATTGGAGTTAGGCTACGACGAGGCTAAGATCAATTAGAGGATTCGGTAGGGGGCTCCCTTCTAATTTCCATTCCCTTCTAATTTCTATCATGTAGGCAGATAAGAGGGCGGTGTTTCAGTTGCCTGCAGCCGAGACGTCGCTACTTAAAGATGGTAAACTCAGTGCTCGAGATATTAGCTAACGAGTTAGTCGAGGCCGATAGGGATGCCTCCATAAAGAGGCGCGAGAAGAGCAGAAGGGATAGTGGATACTTTGACGATAGATTATAGTGAGGTAGCGAGGTATTGCATACGGCCAAACCTCCCAACAATACAATCTATCTAAGTATTTTAGATTTAATCTTTAAAAGAGAGAAAACTCTCGACAACGTTCGGTATATATGAACTTAGGTGGAGGGAGTTTCGGTTCTTACACACAGGTGAGATAGATTTGTAGGAGATTCTACTCTTCACTCTCATCACTTCCACACATCTCTTGAAAGTACTCCTTTAGGGCACGTTTATAGTTAGGTAGTAATCCCTCGTTCCCTTCTAACAGCCGAATTGCCAAGAGACATATCGCTCTCTCTTTCCTCCCCATATCGCTGAGAGTGAGGGCCAGGAAGAGCAAGGAAGACGGATCTCTAGTCCTCCTATACACTTCCTCAAGTATTGTGTAACTTTCTTTCAGTTCACCTACTACTCTTAAGGAACTCGCGAGCTGTATGAGGCACATATCCTTGCGTTCTCCCACTAATCCCTTCTCTAACGCCCTCTTGTATAGGGGTATAGCATCCCACTCCTTTCCTAGATAGTCTAAGACGTTGGCGTACTCGTATATGACTCTGGGGTCTTCCCCATATCTCTCGTAAAGTCCTTTAAAGTACTCCTCGATCTTTCGATCAGGTTCCTCGAGTCCCTTCCTTATCAACTCCTCTATGTCATCTTTCACACATTTTATTCGGAACACCTTGTAAAAAGGGTTAGGATATGTTCTTAGACTTCCCGCTTAGCACAGATTCGAACTCCTTCGCATCCTCCTCGTTTACGATATATATACTAGTTTGGCCCTTAGACGTCCCCATTTACTTTATATATTAAATTAAACGTTTAGGAGAAAGTTCCGAGATCCTTATGCTACTAACACTTCACATAATATATCGGGAATGGAGCAGAGTGTGCTCTCGGAGTTCAACCTCATACCGTCTTTGGCTCATAAAGTGTTTCTGAAAGGTCCTCTGTACTGAGCGTCTCACCAACGAATAAAACGACCGCGTCTGGACCTTCTTGACCTCCCCGTAATATATTTATAATATGCCCCTGTTTATGCCAACCTTTTATGCGACTCTACTCGCATCTTTCCACCACCTTATTTAAGATTATAACCTTTTACTGCTTGTCTAATTTGCCGATAACGAGGTTTGCCGTAAATAGTTAGCTTTTCCTCAAATTGATGGGTTGCAAAATGTCCTTCGTCGTTGCAATTCTCTATTATCTACATAGAACGTAAGTCCCTTTCAATTTCGTTAAAAATTAGTGCCGCGGCCGGGATTTGAACCCGGGTCACGGGCTCGAGAGGCCCGTATACTTTCGGCGCGAGGCTTGACCGGACTATACTACCGCGGCATCTAAGAAGTCTTAGACGGGGTTAAAAATGTTCACGGTGGCTTGACGTCTATTGCCGCGACTGGACAGACGTTGACGCAAGCCATGCAGAATATGCAGGCTTGTTCGTTTATTGGATCGGCCTTCTTCTCCGAGACCGGGTGTCCCGGCGTGTCGAACCACTGGAAGACGTTGACCGGACACGCCGTTATACAGGACCCGTCAGCGTTACATATGTCGAAGTCCACGCCCACTATAGTCCCGTGGATGCCCAAGGTCTTGGGCGCTTCGACGGGTCCATATACCTTATGGCCCTCGTGCTCCTCAACAACCTGTCGGGCCGTCCTGAAGTTTGGATCTATGCCCACGTTCTCACGCGAGGTTAGGTAGGGGCAATATGGATAAATAACTTGATCCCTAATCTATTCGGGATGCTTCTCCACGTCACTTTAGCGGTCCCGGTTGACTGGAAATCTGAGGTTGACCTCACCGTGGTCCGTGCGAGATCCATGGGGGAGGAACTCCTTCTCTTAGCCGAAGTCGGAGAAAACGACTCCAGCATCTTGGAGGGTCCTGTTAAGGTGGGAAAGGACAGGGTGTTAGGTGTGATTAGAGTGAGGTCCAAGGTCCTAGGGGTGGTGGCGAATCACATGATCTCGAGGGCGTTCGTGAGGGGAGGCAATGTAACTATATCGATGATCTTCGTTGGATATGATGAGTTGAGGGACGTCCTGAAGGACTTCCTCAAAGTTGGAGTCAACGCCAAGGTCTTAAGGGTCTCCAAGGTAAGTAGGGAAGAGCCTCTTACCGTGAGACAGGAACAGGCCCTGGTAGCGGCCCTAGAAACTGGGTATTTCGACTACCCTCGGCGGGTCAGTCTGTCGGAGCTAGCAAATAGACTCGGGGTAAGTGCGTCTACACTTGACGAAGTTCTCAGGAGGGCCGAGAAGAACGTTATATCAAGGTACTTGCAGGGGAGGGAGATCTGAACGCACGGAGGAGTTAGATGGATCAACGGTAAGCCAGAGAAGTTGAGGGACTTCAGCGTCAACTTGAACCCTTTAGGTACGCCCAAGTTCGTGGAGGAGCTCCTCGCTGAAGCGGTGAGGGAGGGTGTGCACAGAGTTTACCCCGACGACTACAGGCCCCTAAAGGAGACCATAGGTGAGCTTTACGACGTCCCACCAGAATCTGTTGGTGTGTTCAACGGCGCCACCCAAGCTCTCCTTCTACTCCCACCGTCTAGAGTTCCCGAGCCTAACTTCTCAGAGTATAGAAGGAGCCAGTCCTACTTAGCCTTGGAGGAAGAGGACGAGTTTAGGTATCCGCTTCAGGGTGACAGGGTAATCACTGGTAATCCCGTGAATCCGACTGGTTCGCCCTTAGATGAAGAGGACGTGATCAGCTTCCTGTCAAGTGGCGGGGTGCTCACACTTGACGAGTCCTTCGCCGACATAAGTCCCGTCAGGAGACACGCTAAACTCACCCAGGAGTTCGAAAATTTACTGGTAGTGTCCAGCCTCACCAAAATGCTAGCCGTCCCAGGACTCAGAATAGGAATCACGTTAGGCTACGCCTCCTCTCAGCTTGAAAAATTGGCTGGGCCGTGGAGAGTCAACAGCCTCATCTATTACGTCTTGGTCAACGCTAGTGTAAAGGAAGTGAAGAACTTCATTGACAGGTCTAGGGAGAGGGTATCTCAGCTCTTGGCTAAGGTCGTTCGATGTCCACTGGTGCCATATAGGAGCTCCGCGCCTTTCTTTCTGGCCAGATCCCCGATCCCAGCGTCGGTCCTTAATCACGAGCTCAGAAAAAGGGGATTTGTAGTGAGGGACGCCAGCGACTTCATCGGGCTCTCTCCTAGGCACGTCAGGGTAGCTCTTAGAGATGACCTGGATGACCTCTGCATCGCGATCTCTGAGGTGCTCACTGATCCCCCAATCTAAGCCTCAGCTTCTTCTCTAGCTCATTCACATACTTCACGTAATCCCTGAAATCCTCAGGATCTTCTAGGGGCTCCCCCACCTGTCCCAGAGCGACCCACTTCCCCTTCTCGCTCAACCACTGCTTCACATCTTCTAACGCTTCAGTCTTCTCTATAAATAGGACGCTAAGAGAACTGTGGAACAGCGGGCTCCACCTTCTGGTGCCCACGTAAACTATGAAGCCATCTCCCCTAACATAACCCTGAACGTCGTGACCGTTAATCCTCAGCTTAGCTGGTGCCTCTAGGGTACCCAACACTTGGGAGTGGAACCTCTGGAGGGTCTGGGACCTTGGGTCGAACTTGAGGATGGTGGGGGGTAGGTTGTAGCCCTCTAGGAGGACGTACGCTAGGTTGGACGAGGTGACTGCGTCTAAGACCCTGTGCTCCGTCTTCACGTCCCTGAAGATCCTGAATGGCTCGTCGAAAACCGAAACCTTGGAGGAGGTGAAGAAGAGCATCTTCCCCTTTGAGGCCCTGATCCCCAACACGTCCTCACCCTTGACCAACGTCCTCAAGTTACCCCCTTGATAGGCAAGGATGGAGTCGCCGGCCTTTATGTAGAGCGAAGAGTCGGAACAGGTTACCTCCTCTCCTTCTGTTACTTCCTCCCTTTCAGACACCACCTTCCCGTCCCTGAGGCCCCAAAGTGTATCTCCCAACTTGCAGTTAGGCCTAAAGTTGAGTTTACCCTCCTCCCTCAGGTCCTTTGACAGTACTGTCCCATCAGCGAGTACTACCCTCTCGTTCAGTGTAGTAATAGGGGGGGAGGGCAGTCGAGTCACAGAGAGGTTGGAGAGGTCGATCAGAGCCCCCTTGTCTCCCTCTGCAACTGAGAGAATCCTCGGAGACAGGAAGGCCACTGGCCAAGAGTCCTCAGGAGAGCAAAAGGCCAAATAGCTCCCTGACTCCCCCACCTTGACTTGAACCGAGTAGTTCCCCGTGACGTTGGTAGCGAACGCGAGCTGGTTATCGACTGGGGACGCCACGAGGTTCCTTATCTTGGGTACCGGGATCAAGGTTCCACTGTGTAGTAAACTCTCTTTCTGCCCTTCCCTTTATTTTCGACCCTCATGACCTTCACATTACCTATCTCGGCCGTATTTGACACATGTGGTCCGCCATCTGCCTGAACATCTACACCCTCTATCTCCACTATTCTCCATAGGTCGACCTCTGGTGGCATCCTCTCGGCCAACTTAACTACCCCTTCTATCTTCGCTGCCTCTTCTCTGGGCAGGAAGTACACCTTTACCTTCCTCCCCTCCTTCGCTATAGTCTCGGCCTCCCTCATGAGGTCCTCAAGAGTTCCCTTATCTTCGACGTTGAAGTCGTCTTTTGCGTACTCTGGAGTTATGTGTCCACCTGTGATTAATGCATTGAACTTCCTGTAGGCTAGAGCCGCTATGATGTGGGAGAGTGTGTGAAGCCTCATCATCCTATACCTCCTGCTCCAGTCCACCCTACCTACTACTCTCTGCCCGCGAGCCAGCTCCCTTGATACAATATGGGCGATTTCGTTTCCTTTCCTAGTAACCTTAGTGACCTCTATCTCACGTCCTTCTACCTCAAGCCACCCGACGTCGTTCTCCAGTCCACCTCCCCCTGGGTAGAACGCCGTCCTATCGAGGAACACCTCCGTACCTTCAACCTTCGTAACTACGGCCTCGAACTCCTTAATATAGGAGTCCTTGAGGAAGAGCTCCTCTGCCACATCCTATTAGTTGACTCTCCTCATAAAAACACTCACAGTTCCGTTGCGCACTTCCAAGCTCACTGATTTAGGGTCCACGTCATCGGGGAGATTGACTATCTTGACTACGTTGTTGCTCTTAGTGTCGAACACGTAAAGTCTGTGTTTATCGGCCCTGGCCACCAGCCAGCGCAACTCTACGTCCTTGCCCCTCAGGTCTATGTAGATCCTGACTCCATCTTGAACCTCCAACAGGTCCACGTCTGGATCCTCATCCTGAATTATGGGCAACGTGGTACCCCCAACTTATGGTAAATATCCTCACCACCTTAAAAACTGGTGGTTAGGGTTTGGTCCTAGATCAGTATAAGATAGCGTTCGTTAGTATTGTTAATAACCCCGATTCCACTTTTCACAAGTGGAACAGATCTCTGAGAGGAGTAGGGAACTCCTCTACGGTACGTGGAGGAAGCAGCGTGGATGGTCCCCCATTAACGTCGTATCGGCAGATGGAGTTTACTTCTTCGACAGCTCTGGAAAGAGGTACCTCGACTTCTCCTCGCAGTTGGTTAGCACTAACCTAGGTCACAGGAACGGTGCTGTGATAGATGCTATAGTGGAGCAAGCCAAGAAGTTGCCTTACGTCTCCCCCGCCTTCACCACGGAGGTCAAGATCAGGGCCGCTGAGGCACTCCTAAAGGTCGTCCCGAAATCCATAAGGAAGTTCTTCTTTTCAACATCGGGGGCAGAGGCAAACGAAGCCGCCGTGAAGTTGAGTAGGATGGTTAAGTCTCCAGCGTACAAGGTGTTAGCTCGCTATAGGTCCTATCACGGTTCCACATACGGCGCAATATCCCTCACTGGTGACTATAGGAGGTGGCTAGCAGAGCCTCATACCATGCCTGGAATAGTTAGGTACCCTGAACCGTATTGTTTCAGGTGTCCGCTCAAACTCAATTACCCGCAATGTGGCTTAGCCTGCGTCAATTACGTAGACTACGTAATCAAACAGGAGTCCAACGTTGCTGCTGTGGTGGTAGAGCCCATAACTGGCACTAACGGCGTAATAGTACCTCCACCAGAGTACCTCCCTACCTTGAGGAAGATAACCTCAGAGAACGGGGTTCTATTTATTGCCGACGAAGTGATGACGGGGTGGGGAAGGACAGGAGAGTGGTTCGCGGTCAATAGGTGGGGAGTTGAACCCGACATCCTCACTACAGCCAAGGGTGCTAGCAACACCTACGTTCCTCTGGGCGTGACTGGGACCTCGAAGGAGGTAGCGGACTTCTTCGAGGATCACCTCTTCGCTCACGGCCACACCTACGAGGCCCATCCCTTGGCCTTGGCCACAATACCCGCAGTTGTAGCCGAGTTCGAAAGGATGAAGTTACTGGATCACGTTAAGAGATTGGAGAGCTATATAGGGAAAAGATTGAATGAGTTGAAGGAAAGCCATAGGTCTGTCGGGGACGTGAGAGGAGTGGGCTTCTTTTGGGCCTTAGAGTTGGTGAAGGACTCTAGGAACACTCCGTTCTCAGACTACCCCCAAAGGGCAATAGGTGAGCCAGGTGAGGTCGATAGGTTGGCGGCCAAGTTGCTTGAAATGGGGGTATATGTTTATAATGGTCCATCTTGGCTGATAATTGCACCTCCCCTCGTGGCGACGGAGGAACAGTTGGATGAGGGGATCAGGGCGATTGATAACGCCCTCAAGTACACCGACGATAAGTACTCGCAGTGAGAGGTTGGGACGTGAAGGCGTTAATTGTGCCCTCAAAGGGTTCGGGCTACGAACTTAGAGACGTGGAGGAACCCAAGAGGATGCCTGGAGAACTCAAGATAAGGGTTCTCCGGGCTGCACTGTGTTACAGGGACCTCCTGCAGCTAGCTGGCTTCTACCCGAGGATGAAATACCCTGTTATTCTAGGGCACGAGGTCGTAGGGGAGGTTGTTGAGTCGGATGGTATGTTCCGGAAGGGAGAGAAGGTAGTGTCTACCCTCTACGCTTTCGATGGTATATGTAGGTTCTGCAAGGAGGGAGACGAAGCTCACTGTGTTAATAAATTGGGGTACTCGGAAGAACTTGATGGCTTCTTCGCTCAGTACGCTATTTTGAAGAGTGAAAGTGCGGTGAGGGTTCCCGAGAACGCGAGCGATGAGGAAGCAGTGGTGGCTCCGTGTGTTACTGGCATGATACTCTCGGGCTTACGGAGGGCTGGCCTCAAGCACGGGGAAAGCGTTCTTGTCACCGGTGCTGGAGGGGGAGTTGGGATTCACGCTGTTCAGGTGGCATCAGCGTTAGGGGCTAGAGTTATAGGAGTGACCTCGGATGAAGCCAAGGTCGACAAGATAGCGAAGTTCTGTTCCAGCGTGGTGGTGGGACCCAAGTTCGCTGAGAAGGTCAAGAAAGAAGAGGGAGAGGTGGACGTAGTGATAGATACTGTAGGAACCCCCACCCTCGAAGATAGTTTGAAGTCTCTGAGGGCTGGAGGGAGGCTACTTCAAGTGGGGAATGTGGAACCTACGACGAAATACGAGCTCAGGCTCGGATATGTGATCCTGAAAGACCTGCAGGTCATAGGCCATGCCTCAGCTAACAGGAAGGACGTGCAGGATGCGATGGAACTTTCGGCCCAGGGGAAAGTAAGGGCAGTTATAGCGGGAACCTATAAGCTCGAGGAGACCAGTTCAGCGTTCGCGGCCCTCAAGTCAAGAGAAAGAGTGGGCAAGGTACTCTTCTCGCCGTAACAGGATTTTATGGTTAGAGATCCTTACATCTCATTTCAGATGGGATTTTGTGTTGTTAAGAAGAAGGCTGAAACACAATATCCAGTTATTCAGACCAGAGAAGATCGGAGAAGCAATGTAAAGGAACTTAGTCTGGCCCTCCGTGGAACAGTTTTATATACGGCAAGCTCATCACTTCACTTGATCAGGGATGAGTCTTTGAGAAGTATGTAATAAGTAGAAACGAACTTAAGCCTCTGGTAAAGGACTTGAAGAAGTGGAAAGCGCCTGCGACAGTCCTTCTTTCACTTTACGTTCCGCCAGGTAGACCCATAGCTGACGTGTTGAACAACCTTAGGCAGGAGCTCTCTATATCGCAGAACATAAAATTGAAAAGGACGAGGGACGCGGTTGAGGCCGCTATATCTGCTGCCATAGACAGGTTAACTCAGCTCCCCAAAGTGCCAGATAATGGGATCGTTCTTTTCAGTGGGAAAAACTTCGACACCGAGGAGTTCAAGTGCATCTTGTTCTCTCCACCAGAGAAAGTGTCAATTTATTTCTACAGGACTGACAAGGAGTTTCACACTGAATTTCTAGAGGACATGATCGAGGAGAACGATGTATACGGGCTTCTGATTATAGAGAGAGACGAGGCCACCATAGGTATGTTGAGGGGAAGTAGACTCGAGGTTTTAGATGAGCTGCAGGGCTACATACCCGGCAAGCACCACAAAGGAGGACAGAGCCAGAGGCGCGAGGCGAGGATAATTGAGGAGCTAGTACACGAGTTTCACAAGGAGGTAGGCGACAGGGCCAACTCTTACTTCCTCCCCTATTTAGAGAGCAAGAAGTTGAAGGGGATCCTAGTGGGGGGACCAGGCTTCGCTAAGCAGGACTTCGTCGAGGGAGACTACCTGGACTACAGGCTCAAGAAATTGGTTATGGAGCCCCTTTTGGACGTGAGCTATCAGGGAGATAACGGCCTGAGGGAGATGGTGACTAGAGCAGGGGACGCATTGAAGGGACAGAAGTTGGTTGAGGTGCAGAAGGCACTCGAGGAGATCAAGTACCACCTAGCGAAGGCTGACGATCTAGTAGTGTACGGTAGAAAAGAGATAGAGACGGCCATGGATGCGGGAGCACTGGAGTACCTCGTTGTGTATGAGGACGATAACACGGCCTCTTTGATTCAGAGGGCCGAGAACTCCAAGGTCAATCTTTATGTCATAGGGGACGAAGTGCCCGAAGCGGAGTGGATAAGGAAAACCTTTGCGGGAGCGGTTGGGAAACTGCGCTACAAGCTCTGAATCCCCATTTTGCATTTACGAGGTTTAAGAGGGTGGAAGGTTCTTCTCGTAGAAGAGATTGCCTCTAGAAAAGTGTGGTTTCTGACTTCCTCCCCGCCCTAAAGGGCGGGGGTTCCCCTCATCGATTCGGGACTACATATCTCATCTGAGGGGCAGTCGAGAGGGTCAGAGACCCCCTCCCATTTAGGTTCACGACCGCGATTACGTCACGGTCGTTTTCACATCCACAACTACACCTAAACCAACGGTGGGCGACTTCCTCCATCTTTTTACCGCACTTAGGACACGAGACAGAAGAATAACTAGGATTAACATGCTCAACGACCATACCGCGTTTCCTAGCTTGCCACTCAACCCAACACTGAATCCTGCGATATTGCATCAAGTACAATTTATCGCGAAATTCCTTCGACAACTTATTCACGTTTTTGATGAGGTTCTTGAGGTTCTCCAACTTTATGACGTTAGCACCCATCGTTTCGGCGATTTCAACGACCCACTTCCCCACTTTCCTAGCGAAGTCCTCCAGAATTCTCTTAGCTTTTCGATGAAAAGAGCAGACTCTATACAAGGTCCTCTTGTTCTCCCTCCACCTCTTTGGGTACTTCCTCTGCAAATTCTCAGCTAAAGACTTCCAGCGGTGGACCTCTTCAAGGCGAGTCGGGATCCTAACGTAGTCCTTGTCGTCCTTCCCTACGACTACTTCACCCATGTTAATGTCGACGGCGACGCTCGATTTCGGCTCGACCTCCTCCAACGGTTTCTCGAAAACCACTTTGAGGAAAGCCTTCCCGTCTCCGACTACCAACCTGGCCTCCTTCGCCCTCCAGTTAGCATACTCCCTCAAGTTCCTAGGATAGCC
Organism: Sulfodiicoccus acidiphilus; assembly: GCF_003967175.1. Classification (NCBI taxonomy): domain Archaea; kingdom Thermoproteati; phylum Thermoproteota; class Thermoprotei; order Sulfolobales; family Sulfolobaceae; genus Sulfodiicoccus; species Sulfodiicoccus acidiphilus. The sequence goes on from NZ_AP018553.1 coordinate 1,030,875, forward strand.
TAGAATTGGTAGCTCACCAACACCAGCAATCCTAACGGTCGTTGTTTCAAAGTTTACACTGTAACTTGCTCTAGGAGTTAGCCAAACAGTCGGCTTGTGAACTCTTGGGAAACGACCTCTCCTAGGATTGTTACACCAACCCCTGTACACTGAGAGAGTATCACGGTAACAGTCCTCGGCGACCTTTGATGGTAGAGAGTACTCCTCCCTTAACCTCGTGTACAACTCCTCGTGAACTCTTCCCAATACTCCCTTCTCTTCGTTTTTCACGTTCTCCTTTAACCAAAAGAGGGCGGAACGTAGTGCTTTAACGTAGTTATTCACGAGGGCTAGGAGGGGTTCAGAGAGGGCGATCTTCATAGAAACAGTAGCTCTGATCGCTTTTTTACTCCTCCTAGCCATCAAGGGAATTTAAGGAAAAAAGAAGTATTTAGTTTTTGTCCATCCCCGCCCCTAGAAGGGGCGAGGCTTTCATCCCTTTGTAATTTAAGGGAGCGGAAGTCCCCTTCGGTGAGGACGGATACCCCCTTATAAAAACGTTAATGAGACTCCAACGTCTTCTAGACCTCTACTGTGAGAGCTGGGTCGCACCCTAGGGGCTGGGGGAACTCACGCCCGTGGAGAGGAAACCCTCCGTGACCCCTCTCCCGTACTGTTCACAGGACGGTTCCACTGAACCTCCGCTACGGACGGGGATCGAGGTCCCTCCGAGGAGCGGGACTCACCACGAGGACGCCCCGTCCGCGAGGGCAGGGTAGTTCACTGTAGCTACCCATAGCTTTGAAGACAGCGAACTATGAACCCCTCTCGCCCTTACAGTATGGGTTGCCATAGTTCTTAGACGGAACTTTCACCAAGGGATCGAGGTAATCCTAAAGGAGATGGAGAGTGACAGTGGCGAGGTGTTAGTGCTCTACGTGCTTGAGGAGCGTGTAGATCGAAATTACGGGTGAGAGGCTTCTAGGTCTGCTTTATACTGTTTTTTTATCGGGGAGTGTTGGTGATTGAAGTTGAGCTCCCATACTTTTTAACAGCAACATTCGAAACAGATTTCATTACGGGCCACCGGACCCTCAAATAACTTAAGATTAGATTACTCCACGTCTTCTCATTTCCCCTATTATCTCCTTAATAGGTACGGGCGGGAGGACACCGTAGTTTTCTCGGAATAACTTCGTGAGTTCCTCAGGTTCTTGGAGGCCAACCTCATCAATTATCTTCTTCACAAGGTTGATCTCGTCTTCCCAGTAGTTCCAAGGATACATGAACCAACTCCACTCCCTCACCTCTTCAGCGTAGAAGTCTGGCTTGAACTTCGACGAATTCGCGAGATACTGCAGCGTAGCAGTCCTTACTTCTCTCACGTTGAAGTTCTCTCTTACGAAGTCAGCCGAGAGCATGATGCTATCTCCCGTGTCACATATGTCGTCCACTATCATCACGCTTGCTCCCCTCAGGTCTAGTTTGAATGGGTACTTCACTCGGGCCTCTGGGTTCCTTGATGCCGTTACCACCCAGTGCTCTACCTTTACCGAGACTATGTCTATCACTCCAAGGTGATCAGCCAGAAGCCTACTTGGAACAAGTCCTCCGCGGGCAACTGCCACTATAACGTCAGGGGTGTATCCGTCCTCTTTAACCTTCTCACTAAGTGTTTTGCTGAGCTCCACAATCTTGTCCCAGCCTACTACCTTGACGGGTACCTTGGGCACTATAATTACCCACCCTTCTTCAAAAGGGGGGTTAATCAATCTTTCAGTTCCGCCTCGCAAAGTTTACATAGTCTCCTCGCTCCATCAAATCGCGTCTGGCAGGCGTCGCATATGATGCGTTGACATGAGTCACACCTCCCAATTGCTAAGTTCTCTCCACACAACTCGCAGGTAGTGGACCAACAGATCTCGCACTTTCCTTCCCTTAGGTGATCGGAGCAACATGCTCTGCCACACACCCTACATACATTGCTGGCCTCTGCTTCCCAACAGACTTCACACTTCAATGAAGCTTCTGAACCAAGCCTGAGCCTCTTCATCGTTAGGTGCCTGTTTAGGTGGGTGTTTGAAGTAGAAGGCTGACACCTTATCTAGGGGACCCGTCACTCCCTTATCCAGGGCAACTTTCACCGCCCTTATGACGTCCACTAGGACGGCAGCAGCATTGGCCTTGTCGTCTACCTCCAGACTCATCTCTACCTTTACTGGCGCTCCAGCAAATCCTTCACCCTTAACGTAGATGTAGGCCACCTTGGTGTTGCCTAGGAAAGGAACGAAGTCGCTCGGCCCTATTCTTATCCTTCCCTCGCTCTCTAAGGTGTCGTCCTCTATCGTGCTGGTTACTGCCTTGGTCTTGCTTATTCGCTTAGAGATCAGCCTCTCCTCCGTCTTCATGTTAAGGAAGTCCGTATTTCCTCCGACGTTAAGTTGGTAGGTCTCGTCAACCGTCACCCCCCTCATTCTGAACAGGCTAGTTATGGCCCTGTGGGCTATCGTGGCACCTATCTGGCCTTTTATGTCGTCTCCAGCTACTGGAAGCCCCCTCTCCTTAAACATCCTAGGGAACTCTCCCTTGGGGTCGCTGGCAATGAAAACCGGTATTGCGTTAACGAAGGCCACTCCGGCCTGGAGTGCGGCCTTGGCGTAGGCTCGGGTTGCCTCCTCGCTTCCCACTGGCAGGAGGTTCACCAAGACTTCTGCTTCACTTCGCTTCAATTCCTCCACCACCGCATCCACTGTTCCGTTCCTCACTGGTTTGAAGGCGTCAATCATGTGAGGTGCTACTCCGTCAAGTACAGGACCAGCTACGACCTTCACTCCCTTCTTCTTCAGTTCCACGATCTTCCTCGTTATGTTAGGACTCTCAAAGATGGCCTCACTAACGTCCTTCCCTACCTTGTTTTCAGAGACGTCGAAGGCTGCCACCACCTCCAAGTCCGAGACTCTGTACTTTCCCACTACCGGTGTTATGAGCCCTTCAGTGTATTCTGGTCCCTTGCTTCTGTAGAATTCTATCCCTTGAACTAACATTGAGGCACAGTTACCTAGCCCAGCGATGGCGACCTTGATCATTTAACCCCGTGTGTTCTGTTAGTAGGTAATAAAAACTGCTAGTGATGAGGGTTTAGGCTGAGTGGTGAGGAGGTGGAGCGACACTGAGGTGGTCCCCACGTTAAGGAGATTATATGTCAGGGTCAGCGGAAGAGTCCAAGGGGTAGGGTTCAGAAACTTTGTGTTGAGAAATGCCAAGAGACTCGGTCTGAGAGGTTACGTAGTCAACTTACCCGACGGGACCGTCGAAATAGTGGCAGAGGGCCACGAAGAGATGTTAAAGAGGTTACTGAAGCTAGCATCGAGAGGCCCTCCCTTGGCCGAGGTGAGGAACCTGGAATTTTCGTTCCATGAATACACTGGCGAGTTCCAGGACTTTGTAGTTAGGAAGTGAATTCCCCGGAAGGCAGTGAAGTATTTTAACCACAGCGTTGTTTAAGACGCTCGGTGTATCTGTTGCGCCAATGGAGTTAAACCCGAGGGATATAGTACCAGAGTTTTGGTACAATATTATTCCAGATCTGCCTAGGCCTTTACCTCCCCCTAGAGATCCACCTGGGGCCGATTTCTCTAGGATAGACCTCCTGAGGGACATCATGCCACAGGAGGTGTTGAGACAACAATTCACCGTCGAGAGGTTCGTTAAGATCCCAGAGGAGGTAAGGGACAGGTATTTGAACATAGGAAGGCCGACTCCCCTCTTACGAGCCAGGAAGTTGGAGGAGAAATTGAGGACTCCCGCTAGGATATACTTCAAGTACGAGGGTGCCACACCCACAGGATCCCACAAGATAAACGCCGCCATCCCTCAAGCCTACTACGCTCAAGCTGAGGGCATTTCAGCGGTTACCACCGAGACTGGAGCTGGGCAGTGGGGAACAGCTGTCGCCCTTGCGGCTTCCATGTTCGGCCTGAAGTCGTCTGTCTTCATGGTTAGAGTAAGCTATGAGCAGAAGCCCATGAGGAAGACCATAATGAACCTCTATGGGGCAGATGTCTACGCCAGCCCAACCAATTTCACCGAAGCGGGAAAAAGGGCATTATCGAGGGATCCCAATCATCCCGGCTCCTTGGGGATAGCTATGAGCGAGGCTGTTGAGTATGCCCTGAAGCAGAGGTGGAAGTACCTGGTTGGCAGCGTCCTAGACGTGGTGTTGCTATACCAGAGCGTGATCGGCCTTGAGACCTCAACGCAGTTGGAGGCTGTGGGAGAGGAACCCGACGTCCTAATTGGTTGTGTGGGAGGTGGGAGTAACTTCGGTGGCTTCGCCTTTCCTTTCCTAGGGCACGGGACTAAAGCCAGACTGATAGCAGTGGGACCGGCGGAGGTCCCGAAGTTCAGCTCTGGGAAGTACGAATACGATTACCCAGACGAAGCGGGTCTACTCCCCATGATTAAGATGTTGACGTTGGGAAGGGAATATGTCCCGCCTCCAATCTATGCTGGTGGACTAAGATATCACGGGGTAGCCCCCAGCCTCAGCCTACTGATGCAGGAGGGAAGAGTTGAGTGGAGGGAGTATGAGGAGCCAGAGATCTTCGAAGCAGCGAAACTCTTTTCGGAGACTCAAGGCATAGTTCCGGCGCCTGAGTCGGCGCATGCGGTGAAGGCAGTGGTGGATGAAGCGATGAGGGCTAAACGTGATGGAGAAAGGAGGACTATAGCGTTCAACCTGAGTGGACACGGGTTACTAGACCTTTCCAATTACGAGAGTATGATGAAGAGGTTCAAGAGTTGAGGAAGCTCGTGGTTTACGACACTTTGGGTTTCCCCACCCCTCAGGACTTCCTCAAGTTCAGTGAAGGGTTGAAGGGGGCCGGCTGTGACATTTACGAGGTGGGACTTCCTCCGAAGTATGCCAAGTACGACGGACCCGTTATACGAAGGAGTCACCAGACGGTCAGTAAGTTCGGCGACCTGAGCGGATCCCTCAAGGAAGCAGTAGAGGTCTCTAAGGTCCCCGTAGTTGTCTTGACCTATCTAGAGGAACACCTCGATAGGCTCAGAGAATTCCTAAAGTCCCTCAGGGAGTCTAAAGTGGAGGGAGTACTCTTTCCAGACCTTCTGATAGATTTCCCAGATCAGTTGGAGGCTGTCGTATCCAAGGTGAGGAGTGAGGGACTTAAGAACGTCATATTCACAGCTCCTTCCGTCCCTGACTCCATAATAAAAAGGAGCGGCGAAATCACCGACATGTTCCTGTATTACGGAGTGAGGCCAACTACCGGCATACCCATTCCAGTTGACGTTGGAGCCCTTATACGTAGAGTGAGGAACATGGTTAGGTCTGATCTGATAGTAGGGTTCGGCCTCTCTAGCGAGTCCGACCTTAGGTCGGCACTACGGGCTGGGGCCGACGGCGTGGCGGTAGGTACAGCATTAATTACTGAGCTGGAGGGGAGAGGGGTGACAGGTGGGCTGGCCCTAGTGAGGAAGTACAGGGAGATCCTCGATGGAGCTTAGGTCCCTTTTAACAAAGGTCCTGGAGGGGTACACCCTCACCGTCGAGGAGTCTAGGGAACTAGCGTCACATATAGTGAGAGGGAAACTACAGGAGGCACAGACTGCGGGGGCCCTGATCGCTATGAAAGTGAGGGGAGAATCACCCACAGAAGTAATTGGGTTCGCGGAGGCCATGAGGGAGAGCATGATCAAGGTGAGTGGGCCCTCAAGATCCGTAGACACTGCTGGCACAGGAGGAGATACGTACGGAACTTTGAACGTGAGTACTGCAGTGGCCCTACTTGTAAGCAGCTTAGTCCCTGTAGCAAAGCATGGCAATAGGGCGGTTAGCTCTAGTTCTGGGAGTGCCGATGTATTGGAGGAGCTAGGTTACAGTATAGATGTTGAGCCTCAACAAGTTGAGGAGCTCCTTACATCGGTTGGCTTCGTTTTTCTCTTCGCTCAGAAGTATCACCCAGCCATGAAGAACGTAGCACCGGTCAGACGTGCCCTAGGAGTTAAGACTGTCTTCAATCTGCTCGGGCCACTCACTAATCCAGCGCAGGTGAGAAGGCAGCTAGTGGGCGTCTACTCCAAGAGGGCAGTGGAGCTTCTGAGTCACGCTGTTCCCGAGTTGGGATATGAGAAGGTGGTGTTGGTGCACGGGGAGCCTGGACTCGACGAGGTTAGCCCCTGTTGTGAGACCCATATAACGGAGGTTACGCCACATGGAGCAGAGACCTACTCTTTATTTCCTGCTGACCTCGGCGTATCCTCCGTATCTTTGGAAAGGGTGAAGGTGGAGAACGCGAGGGAGTCGGCCCTGAGGATCCTTAGAGCCTTTGCCGGCTTGGATAAGGATTCGAGAAACTTCATCAAACTGAATGCCGCTCTTGCTCTCTATGCAGCGGGGGTAGTGTCTAGTCCTAAGGACGGAGCTGAGTTGGCGGAGCAATGCTTCGTGGATTCTCTGGAGAGGGTGAGGAAGATAGTGGAGAGCCACGGCGATCCAAATAGGTTTGAGGAAGTGAAGAGGATTGCCCTTGCTTAAGATCTGTGGGCTAACAAGAATAGAAGACGCCCTAGCTGCTCGTGGCGCTGACATGTTGGGTGTGGTATTAGAGCCTAGTAGCCCCCGTGTAGGTTCCTTGACCCTGCTCAGGGACATCAAGTCCGAGGTGAAGGTTCCAGCGGTCGCGGTGAGGGTCAGTGGCTCCCTTGAGGAGATGTTCGATCTGGCCAGAGACGCCGACTACCTCCAGATCCACAGGGTCCTCACTAATGATGAACTTGAAGCGCTAAGTAGCTACGAAAAGAGGAAGATCCTTTACGTTCCAGCCGACCTCAAGTTCCTAAATTACTTGAAGAACGCATGCGAGAGAGGGGACCTAGTCCTGGTGGATTCCCCTTCTAAAACCTCAGCCACAGACTTGAAGGTTGCCGCAGTTATGCTATCAGAATGTTCTAAGGCCGGACTGGCAGGGGGGATAGGCCTCGACAACTTGGACTCCTACTTGAAGCTTCAGCCATACTTCCTTGATGTATCAAGGGGAGTTGAAATCTCACCGGGAGTCAAGGACCATCGGAAGCTAAGGGAACTGATAAGGAGGGTGAAAGGATGAACATTCTCCTCATAGGGGAGATCCCCCAACCATACGAACTCTTCAGGTGCGCGGAGGCGAACGAGGAGAGGGCCGCGTTGTTGGAGAGCGTCGAAGGTCCTCAGACTAGGTCGAGGTACAGTATCGTTGCTTGGGGGAGTAGGGCCTATCTCCAAATTACCGGGAGTGGTGAAGTCACGGGCGATATCTCAGGGAGTGTAGGTTCGCTCAGTACCATCATGACAGATCTTGTATCGAGATCTCCGAAGTTGAACGTTCCTACGCACTTCAAGGGAGGAGCTCTTGGGTACCTCTCTTACGACGCGGTTAGACATTGGGAGAGGATAAGAGAACTCTCCAGGCCTTGGGAGAACTGGCCTGACGGAGAGTTCTTCGTTCCAGCAAACTTGGCAGTGTACGATCACGTGAACGGGAAAGTTTACGTGGAGGGAGAGGTGCCTAGATGCGGGCAGATCTCTATTGGAACGGTCAATTTCTCCAAGCTAGACGAGACGATGAGTGACGGAGAATACATCAACGCGGTGAAGAAGATCTTAGAGTATATCAGGGAAGGCTACGTCTTCCAAACCGTCCCCTCAAAGGGTTACAGGTACGTGTGGAAAGGAGACCTGACCTCACTTTACTATAAGCTCAGACAGGTTAACCCCTCACCTTACATGTTCTACTTAAAGTTCGGAAAGAGGACGCTCTTGGGTTCCAGTCCAGAAACTCTATTCAGGACCACTGAGGGCACGGTAGAGAGCTATCCCATAGCAGGTACTAGGCCCCGCGGTAATAGTGCAGTGGAAGATTTGAGGCTGGAACAGGAGCTACTGGCGTCAGAGAAGGAGAGGGCAGAACATTTGATGTTAGTTGATCTAGCACGCAATGACTTGGGCAAGGTCTCCGTTCCTGGTTCGGTCACAGTGCCAGAGCTCATGTATGTTGAGAAGTATAGTCATGTCCAGCATATCGTTAGTAAAGTGGTAGGAACGTTGAAGAGGAATCTAACTTCCATGGACGTAATGAGGGCCACGTTCCCAGCTGGCACAGTCACAGGCGCACCTAAGCCTATGGCTATGAACCTCATAGAGCAACTGGAGACCGCAAGGAGAGGCCCTTACGCCGGGGCCGTAGGTTACGTCTCAACCGAGGGTAACTCTCAATTCGCCATAACTATTAGGAGCGCATTCGTTAATGGCGAAGTGTTCAGGATACAGGCAGGAGGTGGAATAGTTTACGATTCCTCTCCAGAGGGAGAACTACAGGAAGTGAAGTATAAACTTAAGGCCTTAACGGTTTCCATGGGGGTGTGAGGGTGGATCTTACTCTAATAATAGACAACTACGATAGCTTCGTTTATAATATAGTGCAGGCAGTGGCGGAGCTGGGGACTAGGCCTGTAGTGGTGAGGAACGACGAGATATCTGTGAGTGGAGTAGAGAGAATGGAACCAGACCGCATTATCATTTCTCCTGGACCAGGCACACCGGAGAAGGCGGAAGACATGGGGATCGTAATAGATGTGATAAGGCGTCTAGCTCCGAGGCTACCTATCTTGGGGGTGTGCTTAGGTCACCAGGCAATAGGCTACGCCTTCGGCAGTACCATCAGGAAGGCAAAGAGGGTTATGCATGGGAAACTGAGTCAGGTAGTAAGGAGGGGAAGCCTGATTTATCAGGGAATGCCGGAACAGTTCGAGGCCACCCGGTATCACAGTCTCGTGGTGGATGGAGTAAGGGATCCACTGAAAATAAACGCCTTCTCAAAGGACGATGGCGAGGTAATGGGCATAGAGCACGTCGAATACAGGGTGTTCGGGGTGCAGTTCCACCCAGAGAGTGTCGGGACCAAGGAGGGTTATAAAGTGTTCTACAATTTCCTTAATAGGGTGTGAACTGTTTGCCACGCTACCTATCAGGTTGGCTGAAGGAAGTAGTGCAGCTCTCCTTAAATAAACCTAGAACTGGGAGGAACAGGGAGAGGCCTGTTTATAGTCTCTCCCGTGTCATAACACTTGCCAAGGCCTCTGGGGTAACTCCAGTGATAGCAGAGTTTAAGAGAGCCTCTCCCTCAGGGTTCAGCCAGGAGAGAGACCTCAACTCTTACGCCAAGTTCATGGAGGATAACGGTGCAGTAGCGCTCAGCGTGTTAACGGAGCAGAAGTTCTTCAGAGGTTCCTACAACGATCTATATAACGCGAGCAGTATTGTAAAGATCCCAGTACTTATGAAGGACTTTGTCGTGACTGAGTCACAGATCGAGGACGCCTTTCAGCTAGGGGCTGATGCCGTTCTTCTGATTGTTAGATTACTTACCAGGAGGGAGCTCTGTGGACTTATTACCTTCGCTCATACGTTCGGACTGGAGGCCCTCGTGGAGGTGCATGACGAGAGTGACCTAGAGATCGCTCAAGCCTGTGGAGCACAGCTCATAGGTCTTAACTCGAGGGACTTGGAGACTCTCAAGGTTAACTTAGAGAATCCATTGAAACTCCTAGAGAAGGTGAGGAAATCGATCAAGGTGGTAGAGAGCGGCATAAGGACGAAGCAGGACATCTCCTTGTTTAAGGAGAAGGGGGCCGATGCCTTCTTGATTGGAACCACATTAATGCAGGAGCCCTCTAGGATCAAAGAGTTAATATCTGCGTAACTTGTCTCCTGATCGATGCGACCGATCGAGCGTTTCGCTCCCAATCTAAACTCGCTTGCGGGCGAGAGCACGCTGGTTTATCAGGAGAAAGCTAGGGAAGTGGCGGCCCGTGGTGTTAAGGTGATCAATTTCGGTATAGGTCAGCCCGACGTTCCGACCCCAGCAGTAGCCAGGGAGGAGGCGAAACTTGCCCTTGATCAGGGATTCACAGGTTACACCTCCGCTTTAGGACTCGAGGAACTTAGGCAGGCGGTGGCTGACGACCTCAAAGAACGGCTAGGGAGCGATGTGAGGAAGGAAGAGGTCATTATCACTCCAGGTGCCAAGATGTCCCTGTTCTTAGCCTTCGCGGCCTTCGTAGCCCCTGGGGATGAGGTCCTTCTCTTCGATCCAGCGTTCTACTCCTACGCCGAGGTCGCTAGATTGCTTGGCGCTAGGCCAACATACGCTAAGATGAGACGTGAGTCTGGGAAGGGCTTCTCCATAGATCTGGAAGATGTGCAGTCCAAGCTGTCTCCCAAAACCAAAATGATTGTACTCAACAATCCAAGTAATCCGACGGCAGCTCTACTAGATAAGAAGGAGGTTGAAGGATTAGCTCAGATCGCTAAGGAAAGGGGAATACTTCTGCTCTCCGACGAGATCTACGATCACTTCATCTACGAGGGTGAGATGGCTAGCTCACTTGACGATTCATCTTGGAGGGATTACGTAATCTATGTGAACGGCTTCAGTAAGACCTTCTCCATGACTGGGTGGAGACTGGGCTATGTAGTCGCGGACAGCTCGGTTATAAAGAAGATGGGGACATTGGCAGCTAACACTTATACGTGTCCCAACAGCTTCGCTCAGCGAGGAGCGTTGGGAGCGTTCAGGGCCAAGGGAGAAGTTCAGCAAATGGTGGACCTCTTCAAGAGGAGAAGGGACGTGATTTATGGTGAGCTATCTTCCTTGAAGGGTGTAAGTCTCGATAAACCACGTGCTACGTTCTACGCATTCTTGGAGGTGACCCAGGTACTTAAGACCACTGGATGGTCGGCTAAACAGTTCTCCATTAAGCTCATAGAAGAGAAAGGTGTCGTCACAATACCGGGCGACGTTTTCCCAGAGAATGTGGGAAGGAACTACGTTAGGCTTAGCTTCGCCTTAGCAGAAGATAAAATAAGGGAGGGGACGAAGAGAATAGCTGAGTTCGTAAGGGAATCTCTGGGATGAAGAGACTGCGATCCGTGAGTGGTGATTTGATTCCCATGGGCTGACCTATTCAGGGTCAATTAACGATCTCCGCTCCTATTTCTGGTGCCTCCTCCCTGAGGAGTTCGGTTATTCTCAAGGTCTTGGTTAGGTCCTCCATCACTGGGTCGATCTTGTTGAGGAACTCCTTGCTACCTAACAGTTTGACCTTCACGGGAGCATTCATTGCTAGTCTGTTCCTTATTTTAGCGGTTCTGATCGCAGATGTAGCCTTAGTGAGGTTCCTCCCTATCTCTAAGCTCTCTTTGTCATCTTCTATGTCCTCAACTCGAGGTAGCCCAAGAAGCATCACGCTGATCTCTTCACTGTAGAGCCTAGAGTATATTTCCTCAGTGACATGAGGGGCCACTGGATGAAGAAGGACCAACACATCCCTCAAGATCCTTAGTAGGGTGTAAGAACAGGAAGGGTCACCTGAGGAAAGCCTATACTTTATGAGCTCGAGGTATTCATCGGCCAAGATCTCCCAGAAGAAATGGTAGATCTCCTTCACTACTAAGTTGTAATTGTACTCGTTGTAGGCTTCCACCACCCTCTTAACCATGGACTTATGCTCGTTTAGTATCCATCTATCGATTAAATGAAGTTGGATCGGCCTCTCATTTACTTTGGGCGCAGTCGAGGCCAGCCTAGCTGCGTTCCACAGCTTCTGCAGAAAGAGTCTGTAAGTCTTCACCTTCTCCCATTTGAATGGAAAGTCATCTCCTATTGCAGTCTCCAAGAGGGTTAGTCTCAACGGATCGGCACCATATTCGTCTATCCTATCAAGGGGAGAGACCGTGTTTCCCTTACTCTTACTCATCCTTGTTCCGTCAGGTCCCAACACCTGACCGTTCACGAGGACGTCTTGGAAGGGAATTTTCCCCGTTAGTACGATGCTCCTGAAGAATGAGTAGAACAACCACGTCCTTATTATGTCTGTTCCCTGCTCTCTTAGGCTTGTTGGGAAGGTCTTCGAGAACCTTTTAGGATTGTCGAAGTAGCCGGCGATAAAGAGAGCGGTTATACTCGAGTCTACCCACACGTCTGCAACGTCAGTGATAGGTCGTAGTTTAGCCCCACAAGTTGGACAGAGTTCCACGGGTGGAGAATCCTTGGCTGGGTCCACTGGGAGATCTTCTTCCCTAGCTGGGACCAGGTGACCCCTTTCACACCTCCAGAAAGGAATAGGAGTTCCATAGAGCCTCTGCCTGCTTATGTTCCAGTCCCACTCTAGACCTTTTATCCATTCTTCCAAGTAGTAAGCCATTCTAGCGGGCTTGAAGTTCATTTCTTTGATCTTCTCTAGGAGCAGCTGCTTGTATGGGAGCACTTCCACATATATTTGCTCCTTAATTAGAAACTCCACTGGAGCTCCGCAGTCAGATCTCTCTGTGTGGCTGATCACGTTATGCCTTATTTGTTCAGTTCTCTCGAGGTAATTTCCCCCCTTGAGAAGCTCCAGCATTTTCTTTTTGGCGTCCCTGACCCTCATCCCATCTAATTGGCCAGTGTTAATCATCCTTCCCTTATCATCAACCACTTGGGTTATACCTAAACCGTACTTCAATATCCATCTTATATCTTGCGGATCTCCGAAAGAACACACCATCACTGCACCGGTGCCGAAGTCCTTGTCAACGGCCTCGTCGGCAATCACCTTCACTTTTCTGTTAAAGATAGGAGCTATGGCAGTTCTTCCCACAACGTTAGTGTACCTCGGATCTGACGGGTGGACTACTATTGCTTGCACAGCGGGGATGAGCTCAGGTCTAGTGGTGGCAATAGTTATGTTTCCTCCCCCTCAAGGGGAAACTTAACGTAGGCCAGTACCCCTTCTTCCTCTTTATATCCGACCTCACTTTGTGCTAGTGCGGTCTCGCATTTTGGACACCAATAGACAGGCCCCTCCTTGTTCTTGAGCAAACCCTTCCCGAACATCTCCAATAGGCTCCTTTGTACGGCCCTCCTGTAGTTTGATTCGTAAGTTCTATACTCGAACCTTTCCCACTCCGGCCTGTATCCAAGGCGTACCATCCCTTCTTTCATCTTGGAGATCATCTCTTCCGTCCACTCTCTGCACTTCTGAAGGAAGAGTTCCCTTTTCTCCTTAGGAACGCCTAGTTTGTATTGCACCTTCAGTTCCGTGGGAAGTCCCTGGGTGTCCCACCCCTGTGGGTGAAGTACATTGTAGCCTGCTAATCTTCTGAACCTAGCAGTAGTGTCTATGATTGTTACCCAGTAGGCATGTCCCATATGCAGTTCGCCGCTGGTGAACGGGGGTGGCGTATCTATCACAAAGGAGGGTTTATCGCTGTCCTCCTTGAATCTAAACACCCTCTCGTAGAATTCTCTAGTTAGCCACAGGTTTTGCCATTTCTGTTCCACGACCTTAGGGTCGTAGTGCGTGGGCCACTGGTCTACGTTGGACATCTCAGACCCATGGGATAGACGGTGCTCTCGATTTAAGAGTGTTACTAAAGACTGTACTATACGTCCTTTATCAATGGGGATTAAGGAAACGGAAAGTCCTCACATTTCAAATAATACTACGCCGATCATAACTGTCAATTGCGGTCACCGACGGAGTAATAACGGAGTGCCTCTGTCGAAGGGAGAGTTTGTGAGGTAACGCCTCTGCTCCAACTAGTTTGACAGATTCTCTAGAGGGTGCGGGATGGGAAATAACCTGAGTGTCCATGGAAGCCTCACCCTCCACCATCAGATAATGGGCATATGGAACATGAAGTCCTTTCCGTCAGGGTGGGGTAGTTGACGTAGGTTTGAATCGAGGAGAACCATTCAGGGTAGCGAGGAAGTCAGTTTGGCCACCTTCTTCTGCTTCAAGAATCTAGCCCAATCCACTAGATTAACTAGTAGCTGTGATATGAACTTCTTTGCGTCCTGATCTATCAGGTTGCCTTGGCTGTCGAACTTCTGACTGGCGAAGGTGACAAAGACCTCAGGCAGGTTTACAGGATAGATGTTAAGGAACACGAACATCTGACGCAAGTGGTACTGAGCCCTAGATCCGCCGAGCATACCGATCGAGGCACTCATTACAGCAGCAGGCTTTCCATCGAAAGAATTATCTCCGTAAGGCCTTGAAGCCCAGTCGATAGCATTCTTCAGTACCCCTGGAACCGAGTAGTTATACTCAGGAGTTGCAAAGAGTATGGCATCTGCCTCCTTTATTTTCCTTTTGAGTTCCCTCACAGGTTCGGGCGGATTGTTCTCCTCGTCCTGATTGAAAGGTGGTATTAGGTGCAAGTTCTCATATATTTCGAGGGTGGCCCCATAGGGGAGTAACGATGAAGCCGCCCTCAGCAACATCTTGTTATAAGAATTCTTCCTTATGCTGCCAGGTATCCCTAATATTCGGACGGTCTCCATATGCTTTTACTTGCTCAAGTAAATTATAAAGCTGTCGTTCCTTTTAGTTCAAGAGTAGTAAACTACCCCCAGAAGAGGTCTCTGGTGTAGAAAGATGAAATATAGCAAGCTCCTGCAATAGAAGGAGATAAAATTCTCTACTTTAATAGATACTTTGTTGATTCATATACCTTGAGAATGAGTTTAAGGGTTTGAATAAGAGCCCAACTGCCTCTGCTCTCATGTCGGTAGCAGCCAGTAGTTTCAGATAAGCTTTGAAGTTCATACGCTTTTGAGTTAAAATGAAATCGGCCATGCTAGACCAGCTGTGGGTCGTCCTGCTGATGGGCGGAGGAAGAACTGAATCCGCGACTTCGGTGAAGTCTAAGGGCCGAGGATCGATGTCAAATGTAATCAATCCTAAGAAGCCCAAATCCTGTGGACAGGAAACCTCTACTATACATCACCTTTTCCGAGTAGGTGTACATCGAGTTTCCTGGAAGAAGGAAATCCTCGTCGGGAGGGTGATGCATTTCTATGTCTCAGGTAAACCACCTCAAATCAAGGGTAATGCCTTTTCTTAATCGAACTGCCCACTCAGATATTTGCTTTTGGGATATCCCAAATATCCTAAAACTAGGATTTGGAAATTGATTAGTGGGTTGGCATTGTAGGTGTAGTAAGGTCACGAGGACGTTCTTGTCATCGTTAGCTATCACAAGTTCGACCAAGAGGGGTTCTCTGTCACTCTCCACCGTCCTGAGATGAGAAATGTAAAAACCCGAATCGTTGGGGGATCCTCGAGGATAGTTGGGGAGGTGGGTAGCAAAATATTTAAGGAGAAAAGCTCCCGTTGTGAAGAGATCTTAAATGAGTCTGAGAATAAAGGGGACTAACTCTCACGGTAGCTTAGGGTGGTTCGAGGTTAACTGCAGGATTTGTAATACAACATTAAGAATAGGCACAGATCTTGTTTACGTCTGTCCTAAAGATGAAAAACGGTATCACGCTTACTTCTGCGAGGCGTGCAAGAGGGGAGTAAAGGGGAAGTGCCCCTACTGCAGTACAGAGTTAGTTACAGTAATCTAGTACTGCTTAATGTGTAACTCCTCCCTTGCGCACTAGGTTTCTCGCTGAACCTTCAAAGATTTCCGTAAATGAGAAGTGTTAAGTATGATAGGAGCTACAGTTGCTGCCACATGGTGATTACCATTAGAGAAACTCGTTTGGCCCTACTGAGTCTAAGGCACATTAGAAACTCCAAAACCTCTGGGCGTCTGTGTTCTGGGTTAGGAATTCTAAATTTTAGGCTAAATAGTTTGAATACTCGTCTTGGCTGAAACCATAGATGTAACGGTATTTTTATACCTTATTTCGTAGAAATGGGACCTCAGTGATTTGATGATTCTCAAGTTCAAGGTGAATGGAAGACAGGTTTCGTTTGTTGAGAGCGGGAAAAAGAGTTACCTAGTTGTCGACCTAGACATTAAGTGTAGTAAAGTTTTAGAGGACAATCTTTCCTACCTAGACGCGAACTTAGAGGATAGTGGAATAAAATTGGTCAAACTCGTATTCTGCACCTCATCAAGCGAAACCTATTTGTGCTCTGCTGTAGCTGAAACTAACCTAAAAGTAGTGAGTCAGACCGAAGCAGAGCGAGTTTACGATGTGATCTCTAACCTCGCGAGGCGAGCGTCACCCTGTACCCTCCTTCCCTGAGCTTCGCGGATAGGACCTCTGCGTAGTTTACTACAGCAGTCGATTTGACGGACTGTATCAGCACCTTCATTTCCAAGGTCCTTAAATCCCTCTTCTCAGCGAAGGCTTGGATCAACGTATCCTCATCAGGGGAACAGATTATCAGAGCTCCCACTTTTATCGACTTGCCCAACTCTCGCATAGCCGACTCTAGGAGCTCCATCGCATCCTTCATCTTATATGTCTCGTCCAATAGAACCTCTAACTCAACTGAGAACACTTCAACCACCGTTGACCTTCTTAACTGGGACTTTTAATTGCTCCATCGCCCTTTTCACTAACTCCACGTAAGATGAATCCCCTTCTACTCTCTTCAGTTTCAACTTTCTGTACTTCATTTTCAACAGGACATTATTTTCCCTAATCACCACAACTTCCCCCTCAACTTTCTTCTTCAAATTCCTTACAAACCTCATATATACGACCGTTCCCCTAACCTTTGAGACATCTATAGTCATAGCCTCTCCAACCGAATAGGTCGGCTTTGCCTTTTTCCCTTGCGCGTTAACCTCAACTAAGGAATCTTGTCTGACTTCTAGTGCTAACGCCCTAGCAGCATGTTTGCCGCTCTTACTTTTTGAGTTTTCCAGTAAAAGCTCCACTCCTTGTCAACCTCACCGCATCTAATATCCCATTTAGGTCCAGTTTATCATCTAGGTAAGCGTCAATTAAGACATCACTCTTAATTAGGGCTCTTAGCATTGTCCTTCTCAAGTGAGGTGGTGAACCTCTATATATGGAAAGAAGTATCCTTTGGATCCTTATTCTATTATCCAGCCAACCCAGCCGCTCCTCTAGAAATTGGTCAAACTCCTTCTCTTTAGTTAAAGCCTCGAACGCGACTTCTGCCGAGATCGCTGAGGGTCTTATCCCCTCACCGCTCATTGGAAAGACTAGTCCTCGTGCTTCCCCAACTTTCAGTTTCCTGTTTCCGACTTCTCCCACGGATATTGGAGCACCCCTCAAGTCCTTCAATTCATACTCTCCTAACTTGGTCTTCATATAATCGAGAAGTGCTCTCCTAGAGTTCCTCTCCTCTAGAAAGCCAGCTCCTACGTTGATTGTTCCCTCCGCGGCTGGAAATACCCAATAGAAACCGGTTAACTTGGAGTCGAACTCAAAGATAGCCCTATCCAACTGTGAGCCAGTCTTGACTATGGCCCGAGTGGTATACACTACTTCTCTGTCCATTGGATAGGGTCCTCTGGCGTCAATTGTGACGTCGTAATTTCCATCGTAGGTTCTACTTAACTTGGTGATGGACCTCATACTGTTTATCCAACCCCACTTATCAATAACGAGCCATTTTGGATATCTATAATCTACATCGTACATTAATTCACCGTCCAAGTAGAAGGCGAAGTTCTTGACCTCTACGTCCACCTTCCAAGGGAAGGGAGGGGTGTAGACATTAGGTACTATATCACCACAGGGTTTGAAGTACTTATCTTTTAGGTCATAGAGGTCGACCTGCTGTCCCACACCTCTCAGAAGCATGTAGAGTAGGGAACCCGCCACTCCCCCTCCCAGTATCCCTATCTTCACGCTCAACAGTTAGAGGACACAACTTTAAACATTCATAGAGTTTTCATGCCGAGTCGGGACTTAATCTTCCCCATCGGACTCTGTGATGGTTGGGCAGTTTAGCGAATTTTCTATCCACTGCGTTAACTCATGATCTCATGCGCAATGTCTAGGTCTGAGGGCCCGTTGAAGCATCTGCACCTAATGGCGTCTCACTACTAAACTGGGAACATCTCTTCATTTCTTTTACCAGCATTAACTGGTGTACTCACTTCGCCCTCACGGACGGGAATTCCTGCTTCATAGCTTCACCTTACCCAACGGCTAGAGTGAGGAGCTCCAGGGGCGTCGAGGGACTCCCCAGCTCCGACCTAGATCGGTTAGTGTTAGCGAAGGGCCTTGGGATGGGGCAGAAGCGTACCTCGTGCCTTTGTCTGGACGTCTCGGCGACTCACCCTTTCGACGACTGTCGTTAGTACAGTCCCTTGAGGCTGAATTTAAATAGAGGCTGTCCATTCCACGGGAGGCGTCTCCCCCTCGACCTCTTTAAGATAAAGAGTTTATGCGCAATTAGATCTTTTAAAAATTTATATTCAACTCTAAGTCCTTGGGTTTCACTAGAGTCTCAGAGTTCCACTCGATTACACCCCTCCGCTTCCATTAGCGGGATTATCCCAAGTCGTTTACGGGAAACTTCACACAGATGGGGAAATATACACATCGCCCACGACGTCACTAAAATACCTCATCGACGTAGTGGCCTCAATTTGATGTTTTATTTTAACTTTCATATTAAAATATATAACTTTGCTATTCGAACTAAACTATTGATAACAAAGTTGGACTCATCACTTTATTACAGCTTCGTAACCTTTCTCATCTATTAGTTTGGCAAGTTCCTCTCCACCACTCGCGACTAATTTGCCCCTATTGAGAACGTGAATAACGTCCGTCTTCACGTAGTCCAGTATCCTCCTATAGTGAGTTATTATCAAGTACCCAGTCCCATTCTCTTTAAGGAGTTGGTTTATACTATCTCCTATCATTTTCAATCCATCAACATCCACTCCAGAGTCTGGCTCGTCTAGTATTGCGAATTTGGGTCTCAGGATCAACATCTGTAGTATTTCTGCCCTCTTTTTCTCCCCTCCGCTGAACCCCTCGTGAACGCCCCTATTCAGTAACGACTCTCCGAGGTTGACTTTCTTAACTACTTCTTTAACCTTCTGAAGAAGGGCCACTGCGTTCTCGTTATAGCCGTAAATCCTATTGTACTCTGCGAGGAGAAGTGTAGAGAGCTTGACGCCGGGGATCTCCACCGGCAACTGGAAGGCTAAGAACAATCCCTTCTTCACCTTTTCGTGAGTCTCTAAGTTAGTAATGTTTTCATCATTAAGGAGTATTCTCCCCTTAGTGATCTTGTACTTAGGGTGCCCCATCAGGGCGAGGGATAGGGAGGTCTTCCCACTTCCGTTGGGTCCCATAAGCGCATGTATCTCGCCACTCCTAATCTCGAGGTTTATTCCCCTTATTACCTCCTTTCCTTCCACTTCGACGTGAAGGTCTTCTATAGTTAGCTTCGCCATCCCTGCTCAACCTCACTTACTGGCTTCCCTCAATAAAAACTCCACAGCTTGAATTCTCCATGGCCTTCTCTAGCAGGTCCAACATAGAGTCGAGGACATAATGTAAAGACATCACCTCCGGCCTGGAGTTCTTAAGCTCCTTGAGTTCCTCTCTACTCTGCACAATCATGGTGAAGCCGTTGTTTATTCTCTTATAGCTTGGGAAGATAAGTGACATCACAACTTCGTCGAGTACATCGTTTACCTTCTGCAGTAGGCCCCTTACGATGTGGGATTCATCCTCACTCAACTCGACTTCAGAAAGCAATTCCTCTAGCTTCTCGACGTAGTGGGTCACTGTCATGAGAGTCTGGGCTGCCAGTAGCGCCAAGTAACCTAAAGTGAAACCGTTCTCCTTGTCCTCTCTCTTACCGATTATTCGTCTACTGAGCATGTAGTGGACTCTTTTGAGCTCCTCGAGCGTTCCCTTCTCAGTGGTCCTCTTCTTCTCCTGCACTACGAAGGAACTCAAGTCATCTATCTGTTTAGCCACTATGTTAAGCATCCTCCTCAGCAAGGATTCGACGCCTACCTTCTCTGAATCGAGAAGACAGTCTATTCTTATTAGGCTGTCACCGATCTCAGTTACTTCCATTCCCACCATCTGTTTCACAGAACTCATCACCTCCTCAAACTCCTTCTGTCCAAAGGACTTCTTACTCTCCAGCACAATCTCGTCGTAGCCTAGCGAGTACAGGCACGATATGGTCCTGTGCAGCTGTTGTTTAGTAGAATCCACGTCAACTCTTATGGATTTTTTGGCTGGGCTTACCTTCACCTTCTCTGCAGTGAGCCTAAGGGATCCGCTGGACTCCAACTCCATTATCACCTTATCCCCCGGCTTTATGTTCCACTTGTTTATCCATTTCTTAGGCAAGGTGATGAAGAGGGAGGAAGAGCCGAGCTTCTGCACCTTCCGACTCTCTACGTCTTTCTGTTCTCCGTTGATGGAACTGCGCAAAGTAGACCCTATTAGCCTATCTTAAACCGCGTTTATAAAGATGTTGCAAAGACCATATATGAGTTTCGTCACTGTATAATGTCAGTCTATTTTAGGGATTGTCAGCTTCAACCTCCCCTTAACTTTCGACATCCTTAATTTGTCAGCGGAAGCATTTGGAGGTACCCTGAAGGAGAGACGATATCTATGGCCCTGTTTATTTACGCACATTACGCTGACCTTATCTCCCTCTATCTTCACGTTAACGTCGCTAGTCTCCACATAGGGAATATCTATAACGTAGTAGTAGAATCCTTGGTCTTCGTATAGCGTGTAAAGTGGAGTGAGTTCTCCCATTCCACCATACCTGATCCTTTCTAACCTACTCATGAGCTCCTCTATCTCCCTCCTTATTTCCTCTATCTCCCTCTCAACTAAGTTCTCCGGCTCTGTTGTGGTCCTCTTGTAAGTGGGCATGGTGAATCACGCGTAGGTAGTCGGCCCGGCTCTGCCGCTTATGTTCTTCTTGGTCTCTTCCATCAATCCTCTTATCCTTGCCCTTATCGCCTCTGCCTCCTTCAGTAAGTTATCGGTGGAGACAGAGAAGCCCGTGAACTTAGAAACGACCTCTATCGCTGCAGCTGACGCCTCTGGATCTGGAAGGTCCAAGAAGGATTCAACGGTCACGACTAAGTTCCTTAAACCTCTCCTCTTCGACTCTAGCAAGATCGGGGCATATGGTCCGGCTATGTAGCCCTCGTCGAACCTAGGCGCGAGACTCATTTTCTCTGTTTCTTTGGCTAGCTCTTCGTTGCTGGTGATCCAATATACTCCGAGTCTCTCCAGATCTAACCTGTTTGGAACTGGAATTCCAGTCACTGATATCAGGGCGTAGACGTCGAACTTAGTTGCTAGGGAGCACACAAGCTCTGCCACGTCTGTTGCAAGGGCAGGAGGTATGGCGACCCATGAGTTGAATACCAGCATGTTCTGGGAATAGTAGAGCCTGATTGGTGGTTTCGCTAATCCTCCAGAGACCTGGACAATCGTGGGAGAGAGTTTCTGCAAGTAAAAGTGAGCCACCTCAGCCATTCTTGTTTCTCTTATCAAATATTCCGCGGCTATCTGCCCTACGAGTCCTGCGTCTGGGAGACCCACGAACAAGTACCTCGGTTTAGGTAGAGTTGGTTCCTCTAACATTACGGTCTCGTAAGACACTTCACTCACCTATCTTCTTCATGTAGTTCTCGGGTGTGAGTAGGTTAGCCAATGGCCCTGAAGGCTTTATCTTGAAGATCCATCCCTCACCGTAGGGATCCTTGTTGAGCAGCTCTGGAGACTCCACGAGTCGCTCATTGACCTCGGTTATTGTACCGTCAACTGGAGAGTATATATCGGCGGCGGCCTTAACCGATTCCACGACTGCTATTGGATCTCCTTTCCTGACTTGCGTGTTAGGTTTTGGTAGATCGACTCCAATTATGTCCCTGAGTTTCTTTTGCGCGTAGTCCGTTATTCCAACTATTAAGACGTCCTTCTCTACCTTAACCCACTCGTCCGAGTCCGTGTAGAGCCTATCGTTCACTATTAAGTACTTTGTCCTTTTCTCCATACTTTTACACCAGTGGGAAATCTGTCAGCTTGGCCTCTATTCGTCTTCCTCTCACTTCCACTTTAGAAGAGTAGCCCAAGAAGAGGTGGGAGGACTTCACGTATCCCATCCCTATGACCCGGGTTAGGTATGGTGAGTAAGTTGAGCTGGTGACCACACCTATCTCTTGGTCCTCGACCATTATTTTGCTATCTCTTCTTGGGATGACCCTTTCACCTTTCTTCAACTTGAGTCCGACCCTGATCTTGGTAACCCCTGTTCTGAGGGCCTGGACTAAGGCATTCCTCCCCAAGAACTCCTTCTCTAACGAGAACACCCAGTATCTAGCCTCCAGGGGGTTCACTGTTTCGTCGATGTCCTCCCCATAAAGTACGAAACCCATTTCCTGTCTCAAGCTGTCCCTCGCTATCAGTCCAGCTGGTTTGATCCCGTTTGTCCTTAACTTCCTCAGAAGTAACTCCATTTCCTCTGGCCTGGCCCATATTTCTACTCCATCCTCTCCTGTCCATCCAGATCTACTGAGGAGGAAGGTCTCGATCCCCATGTATTTTATGCCCTTCTTGAAGCTTAGAGGCTCGATCTCCACCTTATCAGTGAATTCCCAAACTCTCCTACCCTGCACGGCCACCATAGCATATTCCATGGTCAGGTCCTCAACTTCCAGGCCACTGTTCCGTTTTATCCAAGAGGCCACCTTCTCCCTGTTGACGGCGTTGGTCACTACCAGCCACGAGGATTCTCCTAGAACGTAAATCATCACATCGTCAACGAAGGTTCCCTTGTCCGTAAGGAAGGCTGTGGGTCCAACCATCTTTCCTGCTTCAGTGCTTCCTATTGCCTTGGCCACCAGGTACTCGAACTCCTCCTTTTTCCCTGTCACCATTAATCTCCCCATGTGGGATAGGTCGAAGAAGGCAGCAGAACTCCTCACCGCCATGTGTTCATCTAAATATGATCCGTAACTCATAGGCATAGACCAACCAGCGAACACTCCGAAGTCCGCTCCCATTTCCTCCTCCAGGTTACGTAACCTTGTACTAAACATTATTACCTCACGAAATGTCGAGATAGAGAGGTTATAAGGTTGGGACTGACGCGACACCCGTGGTTACCTAACTTAGGAAGCGTAGGGGAAATGATGAGTTCTATAGGAATTTCCTCACTCGATCAGCTGTTCTCGGATGTCCCCCAATCGGTTAGACTGAAGAAGCCATTGAACGTGGCTGGGAAGCCTCTCTCCGAGCAGGAGATAGTGAGGAGATTGGAGGAACTCGAAAGGAAGAACACTCAACTAGTATGTCCTCCATTCTTGGGCGCTGGAGCCTGTCCTCACTACGTCCCTCAGGCTGTGAAGTTCGTAATAGGGAGGTCAGAGTTCTACACGGCTTACACCCCATACCAGCCAGAGGTGTCCCAAGGCTTACTCCAGGCCATGTTCGAGTATCAGAGCTACATGGCCGAGCTCCTAGAAATGGAGGTGGTTAACTCATCTCTTTACGATTGGGGCTCTGCCCTCTCCGAGGCCGTCTTGATGGCACATAGGGTAACGGGAAGGCGAAGAGTTTTGGTCCCTGAGACTATTAATCCCTTTCATTTGCAAGTCTTGAAGACGTGGACCTACGGGAGAGGTGTCGTTGTCGAGCGAATTCCTTTCGACCACAGAGGCCTCTTGTCTATTGAGGCTCTGGAAGCCGAGCTCTCCAAGGGAGAGGTCGCAGCGGTCTACGTGCAGCAACCTAACTTCCTAGGTGTCCTCGAGGAGGAGTTGGAGTCTGTGGTTGAATTGGCGAAAAAGCATGGAGCACTGTCTATAATGGGAGTCAATCCATTGGTGTTAGGCGTGGTGAGGCCACCTGGAGAATATGGGTTCGATGTAGCAGTGGGGGACGGTCAGGAATTAGGGCTCTCCCTAAACTACGGTGGGCCAATGGTCGGATTCTTCGCAGTGAGGTGGGAAGGACGCCTAGTGAGGCAGATGCCTGGTAGGATTGTTGGACTAACTACCGACTCCGAGGGTAGACAGTCCTACGCCCTCGTTCTTCAGACTAGAGAACAGTTCACCAGAAGGGAGAAAGCCACATCCAACATAACCACCAACGAGGCTCTGATGGCCTTAGCTAACCTAGTGTACCTTAGTCTGCTCGGCCCAAATGGGCTGCGGGAGTTAGATGAGGAGATCATGAGCAGAAGTCACTATGCAGCTAGGAAGTTGCGAGAGGTGGGAGCCTCTTTGCCTTACAGTGGAGAGTTCTTCGAAGAGTTCCTAGTTAGGTTCCCAGCCCGATACAGCAAGGTTAAGGAGAGGATTCGAAGTAGGGGATTACACGGCGGACTTCAGCTAGACGAGAACTCTGCCTTATTCTGTGTTACTGAGGTTCACTCCAAGGACAATATAGATAAGATGGTAGAGGCTGTAGCGGAGGTCATGTGAATGTGGAACCAGGCTAGGTGGGAGGAACCCCTCCTTTTTCAGTACAAAGGGAAGAATAGAGTCGGATTAGCCGTTCCACGGGAAGACGTAAACGATCGAGTGGAAGTTCCAAGTTCAGTTAAGAGGAGGAATCCCCTGGAGTTACCTGAACTGTCGGAACTAGAGGTCGTAAGGCACTTCATAAGGCTGTCTCAGATGAGCTACGGAGTCGACGTTGGGATGGTGCCGTTGGGTTCCTGCACAATGAAGTATAACCCGAAAGTTCAGGAGGCCGCATCTAAATTGACGGAGAACGCTCATCCCCTACAGGACGAGGATACGGTGCAGGGCGTGTTAGAGATGTTGTACGATATGCAGAACTGGCTGGCTGAGATAACTGGAATGGAGCAGTGCAGCCTACAGGTACCTGCGGGTTCCGCAGGCGAGTTGGCAGGTGTTCTGATGATGAAGAAGTATCACGAGGATAAGGGGGAAACAAGGACGGATATGTTGGTTGCAGACAGCGCCCACGGCACCAACCCGGCTAGTGCAGCAATGGCCGGCTTCAAGGTAGTTTACGTAAAGACCGATCACAGGGGACTAGTTGACTACGGGCTACTCAAGGAGATCGTTGGGCCCTCTACGGCCGGATTCATGCTCACCAATCCAAACACGCTAGGCCTTTTCGAGGAGAACATCTTGGAGATCGCGGACACTATACACTCCGTAGATGGAAAGCTCTACTACGACGGTGCTAATTTGAATGGGATAGTTGGAGTCGCTAGGCCTGGAGACATGGGATTCGACATTGTTCATCTCAACCTACACAAGACCTTCGCGGTGCCTCATGGAGGTGGTGGTCCTGGAGCAGGAGCTATCTGTGCCAAGGGTGATATGGTAGATTACTTACCAGGTCCTCTTGTGGGACGCGTAGATGGGTCCTACTCCTGGTCTATGGAGCCCCACAGAAGTATAGGTAGAATCGCTACTTTCCACGGTAACGTGGGAAACGTCGTAAGGTCCTTCGCTTACTTGTTAGGACTAGGTTCGGATGGTGTGAATATGCTAGGTGTCATGAGTACGCTGGCCACTAACTACCTCATGTCTAGGCTTCAAGACGTGAGGGGACTGCAGCTTCCTTTCCCAGGAAGACCTAGAAAACACGAGGTTGTGTACAGTGTAACCCCCGCGTATAACGAGATAGGTTTGACGGCCGAGGATGTAGCTAAGGGCCTCTTAGACAGAGGCTTCTACGCCCCCACGATCTACTTCCCTCCTATAGTTCAGGAATCGTTAATGATAGAGGTAACCGAGACAGAACCCAAGGAGTCCATAGATGAGTTCGCTAGGGCTCTATATGACGTTATGAGGGAGGCCTACTCAGACCTTAAGGCAGTGAAGCAATCACCTAAGAGGACCTCAGTGTCTAGGTTGGACTACGTTAAGGCTAACCATCCAAGCACCTTCACTCCCACCTTCAGAGTTAAGAGGTTGAGAGAGGAGGGATCTCTTCAGGTTCTGAAGTAACTTTCGCTCCTCATTTAGAAGATCCTGTAGAAGATGAGAGAGAGGTAACCGAGGTAAGGAATCGATAATTCGTAGCCTCCAATCGAGAACGTGACCCCTTGAACTCTACTCAGCGGGATCCCATCAACGGGCTCTAACCTAAGTACGTTATCTGGCTCAGGGTTAGTTATCTCGTCCACTCCTTTCGTCACGTAGTTATCTCCGTTCTCCTTTACTACCATATGTACTACATATGTTGACGTGTAGGGAGATCGGTAAATTATCACGTCACCTACATGGACATTATTGGGAGGACTGTAGAAGACTAAATCTCCGTTCTGATATATTGGGTACATGGAGACACCGTCCACGCTAGCTACTGCGAGAACGTTGGTGAACATGAGAAAGTAGATTAACAAAAGGACAGCTATTACGGCGATGTCACTCTTCTTCGTCCTCTCCACCCTCGTCTCCTAAGTCAAGTTCTATAACATACCCTTCGTCTTTCTCTTGCTCTCCCGTCTCTATCCTCTTCTTCCCCTTCTTCCCCTCAACTTCAACTCCGCTCCCTCCCGCCTTTATCTTGGAGACTACCCCCTTCCACCTGTTGCCGCACTTATCACACTCGTACACCCCCATCACTGTAATAGTGATCCTTCCCTGCGCGTCAGGCAGAGGTGAGACCAGTTGCCACGTCTTAGTCGGCTTGTCAACCTTGTTCCCGCAAGCTGGACATACGTCTTGCGCCTCCTTCCTCTTCTTTGGCATATTTTGCAGTGCCTAGATGGGGTTATAAACTAAGGCGAGGAGTACCGCGGCTACTAAGAAAGCCGCCCCCGTAGATATGTACGTCTCTTTGCGAACTAAGATAAGTAAATAGAACAACGCATTTAGGAATGCAACTACTCCCAATTGCCAAGTGAGGGGAGAGTAAATGTATGACAGGAAAAACGGGCATGTTGCCCAAGCGAGTAGGAAGGCCTTCTTATTACTTAACTTGCCCCGTGTTACCCACAGATATAGTGGCGTGAGAGCCCCGTAAGCTATGAAAACAACGGGGATGATCCACATATTTAGCTCCACTCTCCTCGTATTGGAGTGGGTTAAAAATGACACTAGATGATTTCTACTCTATAAAGAACGTTGACGGTCTCGAGATAGTTGATTCGAGAGGAAACCCTACTATAAGGGTCTTTGTGAGGACAGTAGGTGGAATTGCTGCATACGGCGATGCGCCCGCCGGAGCCTCTAAGGGAAGTAGAGAGGCTATAGAGGTGCGGGACCCAGACAGGGTGGGAGGTATGGGAGTTGAGAGAGCTGTAAAGAACGTGAGGGATTACGTTTATCCTGCAATCAGGGGCATGGATGTGCGCGACCAACTCGCGATAGACCACACCTTAATTCAGCTTGACGGTACTCCTAACAAGTCTAAGATAGGAGGGAACGTTACAATAGCCACTTCTATTGCAGTAGCAAAAGTAGCCGCCAAGGCCCAGGGAGTAGAGCTCTTCAATTACATAGGAGGTTCCTCAGCTAATCTAATTCCGGTACCCCTCCTTAACGTAATAAATGGAGGCCTTCATGGAGGGAATAAACTGAAGGTTCAAGAGTTCATCTTGATCCCAGCGGGGTTCGGGGAGTTTTCCGAGTCTTTGATAGCCAGCGTAGAAATATACAGGAAACTGAAACAGGTAATAATTTCGAAGTATGGTAAGATATATAGTGGTCTCGGAGACGAAGGAGGTTATTCTCCCCCTTGGAGTCCGTGGACCAGGCCCTGGAACTCCTTTCTTCAACTATAGAGGAGCTCGGGTTCAAAGGAAAAGTATCGCTTGGAATAGATGCTGCTGCCACTGACTTTTTCAATACTTCCACTGAAAAGTATGAGATAGATGGTAGGGCGTTATCGCCAGGAGAGCTCTTAGACTTCTACATCGAACTGGCCTCAAAATATGATTTAGTTTACATGGAGGATCCTTTTAACGAGAACGATCTGCAGAGCTTTGCCGAGCTCAACTCGAAAGTGCAAAATATGGTGATAGTGGGAGACGACTTGTACACCACCAACGTCGAGTACCTCAGGAAGGGGTTGAGACTCAGGGCTACTGGGGGTGTGATAGTTAAACCTAACCAGGTCGGAACACTGTCAGAGACCTATCAGTTCTGCAAGGAGGCTCTGGATGGTTTCAACAAAATAGTAGTTAGCCATAGAAGTGGGGAGACCGAGGACAGTTTCGTGGCAGACTTAGCGGTAGGGCTCTCGGCTCACTTCGTGAAGACCGGGGCCCCAGCTAGGGGGGAGAGAACCTCAAAGTACAACAGACTCCTTGAGATCGAAAAAATCCATCACTTGAGGTATAGGGGGAAGTCCGCTTAGGGAATCAATATTCCTATTACAACTAGTGCTACGCCTAGTATCGCAAGAAAGAAGAGGAATTCTTTTGTTGTCATAGATGGTATAGCTCTGAAAGCCTTTACGGCGCCGAAGACGAGAAAGCCTAAGAACAACGCGAAGACTATCCCAAGCCCTACGAGTACGAGGACGTCGGATACTCCAGAAACAGACGATATGTGCAGCATTTTCCCTATCTGGGAGATAGTAGTACTGAGTGTCGATATGCTCAAGCTATCACAGAAATTAGTTTCTCCCGTTGCAAACCTTATAACGGTTGAGGTGAATCCTCCTTGCCTTGTGATGAAGGTTAAAAGCGCCTAACTGTGAGGAGACTCCGCTGGCTGAAGGGTGTAAGTACTTATAAGGCTTTCACGTGTAACTGAATTTTTCGAGGAGTGTTAATGCCGCTTTCCCAAGATATATTGGTAAGGTATGTTGGAAGGAAGGTTAAAGATGTTTACGGAAGGGATTTCGGTTACCTCATTCACGTTTACAGCGAAATAGATGGCCAAGTAACTGGAGTGGAGATAGTCAATGGCTCTGTGTTTCAGACCATAGACCCTGCTAGGTTTAAGGTGGAGGGGGAGTCACTTTACGTTCTTCCCGAGTGGAAGGCTGAGGCCATGAGGGTCGTCGGACTTCTAGATAAGATAAGGAAGAGGCAGAAGGCGCTGGAGGAGCTTTATAGCAAAGGGGAGATAAATAAGTCCATGTACGACGACATGAAAAGGAAGCTGGACTCAGAGGCCATAAAACTAAAGGAAGATCATATGAGGATCAGAAATAAGCTGAGGGGAAGATTGAACGAGATCGAAGATCAGTTAGTCCAAATCGATAAAGCGATGACAGCGGTGAAGGTTAGCTACATAGCATCGGAGACCCCAGAGGAACAGTACAAGAGCTCCGTCGAGGTCCTGAGACAGGGGAGGGAGAGCTACGGTCTTGAGAAGGACGACATAAAGAAGACTCTGGATAGGCTTGATTCTCAGGATAAGGAGCCCGTGGAAATAAAGCCCTCACCAATAGCAGTCCCCAGCGAACCCAAAAAAGAGGAGCAATCGATACAACTACCTTTCCCTATTAAAGTTGTAAATAACACCAACACGCTCTGAGGGGTTTTCATGCCTGTATTGGACAAGTTTCCCTTCATTAAGAGGGGGAACTCTAAGAAGGCCCAGTTGGGGCTCCTTCTGGAGGAGATCTCAGTTAGGTTGAAGGATCAGCAGATGAAGCTGGACGAGGCCATGCGTAGACTTAAGGATAGAGACAAGGAGCTCTTCGACCGGGTCGTCAGGTCCCAGATGGAGTCAGACGTGGCCAAGGCCGCCATATACGCCGAGGAGATCTCCGACATAAGGAAGATGTTGAAGATCATATACACAGCATCCTTAGCTATTGAGAAGGTTCGTCTTAAGTTGGAGACGGTGCAGGAGTTGCAGGGACTGTCACTTGTATTGCTCCCCGTGCTTAAGATATTGGGTGGATTGAAGGAGCAAGTAAAGGGCATTGCGCCCGACGTAGCTGTGGCCTTAGACTCTATCACTAGTAGTGTTAACAGCATAGCTGTGGAGACAGGTATACTAAACGAGAAGGCAGTAGTCCCAGCAATTGTGGACGAGCAAGCGAAGAAGATTCTAGACGAAGCACAGAAAATGGCCGAGAATAAGTTGAAAGAATCTCTGCCAGCACTCCCCCAGCCACCCTCCGAACCTCCAAAGGTTAAGACATCAACTAAGAAGTTCGGCGAAGAGGACCTTCTAAATTACGTAAGTAGAACTAACGGCTTCATTGATGTGGAACATGTAAGTAAGATCTACGGGGTCGATAAGGAAGAAGTAATGGAGCTCTTGAGGTTACTAGCTAGAAAGGGAGTGATAGTGCTAGAGGAGTGAGGGGCCAATAGGTTGAGCGGGCAAGTGATGTTAGAGGAGATGGCGAGAAAGTATGCCATAGAGGCAGTCAAGACAGATAAAAGTGGAAAAAGGGAGGAGGCGATAGGCTACTATCAGAAGGCCATAGAAGTCCTAACTCAACTCATATCGCTATACCCTGATTCGGTTGCTAAACATGCCTACGAGCAGATGGTTGCGGAATATAGAAAGAGAATAATGCACTTGAAGGAATTTGCGACTGACCCCGAAGGAGGGAATGATAAGGTAGAGGAAGAGGTTATAATAAAGGAGAAGCCCAAGGTCACCTTTAAGGACATAGTCGGTCTGGAGGATGTGAAGGAGGCGTTGAGGGAGAGCATAGTTTATCCCTCCAAGAGGCCTGACCTTTTCCCACTGGGCTGGCCACGTGGTATACTAATGTACGGTCCCCCAGGGTGTGGGAAAACCATGATCGCCGCTGCAGTTGCGAACGAAATCGAAATGGAATTCCTCCATGTTGACGCGGCCAGTATAATGTCGAAATGGTTAGGGGAGGCCGAGAAGAATGTTTCAAAGATATTTAAGAAAGCAAGGGAGATCTCTAAGTCAGAGAAAAAGCCAGTCGTTATATTCATAGACGAGATCGACGCTCTATTAGGAACTTTCGCCTCGGAGAATGGTGGGGAGGCTAGGGTGAGGAATCAGTTTTTAGGGGAGATGGATGGCATGCTAGACAAGAGCGAGACGTACAGCGTTTACGTGATTGGTGCCACCAACAAACCTTGGAGGTTAGACGAACCTTTCCTGAGGAGGTTCCAGAAGAGAATATACGTCAGACCACCAGACTACCAACAGAGACTTTCGCTCCTCTCCTTCTATGCGTCCAAGATAAAGATGGAGGGGGTGGATCTCCAAGAGTTAGCTAAACAGACCGAAGGCTATGTGGCAAGTGACATTAGGGACATAGTGCAAGCAGTTCACATAAAGGTGGTGAAGGAGATGTTTAAGAACGGACTTTCGGAACCACGGGCAGTAAGAATGGAGGACTTTATGGAGGTATTGAGGGACAGGAAACCTAGCGTCAATCAGGAGCTAATAAAGATCTACGAAGCTTGGCACGAAAAATTCAAAGCACTCTAAGGTCAGATACCCCAGGTTTTACCTCACAGATCGGTTGGCATGTCTCACGTCATCCCTTGATTTCAAATGTTTGTCCTCAAGTCACTTTATTGTTTTCGGGCTTCAATCCATCTTTTTCCTTAACGAAAGTAAAACGTAAGTTCCTCCCGGTAACCTCCTTCTCACGGTGATTGGAAGTACTCCTCTGTCTAGCTCAGCCTCAGCGATGGAGAGAAGGTCCTTAGAGGGGAGGGACTCCACATCGATGAGAGGAACTGCACCCATGGATATTTGAAGCGCTCTGGCCCCTATAATTCTGGCCCTTTCGTACCTAGTGAGACTGTCCTTCCAGACGTTAATGTAGAAGTTCTTGAACTCCAGCTCCCTGTTTGTTGACACGAGGAGGCTGTCCCTTCCCTACTTTAAAAGTTAATCCCACGTTACTTCTTCTTCTAGGAAGCTAGGCAATCTGCAGTCCTCCAAGCTTCTGAGGTCTCCCTCCACTTTCAATATCTCAGATAAAGCTCTTATTAGTTTGGTTAGCGCCCTCCAATCTACTACCCCCATCGTACCTATTCTGATCAGTTTCTCCGAGTTCTCTCCAATTCCCTTGGAAACCTCTATTCCCCTAGCCTTCAGGCCCTTTACTAGCATGGAGGAGTTGACTCCTCCAGTATAGGCGGCGACCACGGTGTTGGAGAAGTCCTCCTCGTCTCCAACCGGCGAGATTCCGATACTCTCCAGCTTTTTCCTGAGAAGTTTTGCGCAGACTTCGTGTCTCTTCCACCTCTGCTCTAACCCCTCCTTAGCTAGAAGCTCCGCGGCTCTCAAGGAAGCGTAGAACGCTCCCACTGCAGCCGTGTAGGGCGTCTCTCCCTTCTCTTGGAACCTAAGGTAATTAGAGAGATCTAGGTAGTTGGGCACGTCCCCCTGAGGTCTAGGACTCTCAGAGAGCGCTACGAACGCCAGCCCAGGTACTGATGCCAGGGCTTTCTGGCTGCAGGAGGCTACTGCGTCCACTTTCCAGCTTCTCATTCTCAAGGGGTGGGCTGCGAACCCTGATACGGAATCCACGAGGAACTTCATTCCCATTCCTTTAACCTTCTTGGAGACCTCGTCCAAGTCCCTTATTGCCACTCCAGAGCTCGTCTCGTTGTGGACTACCGCCACGGCGTCGGCGTCCCTGTGCTTATCGAGGACCTGCTCAACTTGCGCTGGTTTTGGTCTACTTCCGAAGGGAATTGTGACTTCCACAACCTCACAGCCTCTTCTCTTTAGAGAGTCTACCAGCCTCCTCCCGAACTCACCGTACTGGAAAGCTACTACCTTCTCACCCCTGTCCATTGCAGAGTAGACCATGCTTTCTACTCCCAACGTCCCGGAACCTGAGAGGAGCGCTACGTGATCCGTTTCGAAGAAGCCGGACATCAATTCCTCCAACTTTTTCACTACCTCCTTGAATTCCTCCGATCTGTGGTTAACTACCTTAGACGCCTCTGTGGCTACCGTCTTGGGTACGTTAACAGGACCTGGAACTAGAATCAATTTTCTTCACTCCTCAGTTCTTTCAATAGCGCTACCGCCGTGGCTTCGGCGATCCTCCTCTGGGCTTCTACTGTTTGGGCACCTATGTGGGGGGTAACGCTCACTCGTGGATGGTTGAGAAGCTCAATTTCCCACTTGGTCCGTGGAGGTTCGTTCCATAGGACGTCCGTAGCATAGAACCCCACTTTTCCAGTCTTCAGCGCTTGAAGGAGGGCCTCTCCATCTATTGCCTGGGCCCTACTGGTATTCACTATCAGTACGCCCTCCTTAACTTGATCTAGCTCCATTCTTCCCAACACAGCTGGATCTCCCCTTTTCATTCCTACGTGAATGGATATGACGTCTGACTGCTTGAGAAGTTCCTGCAAACTCACCACCTCCGCACCTACGTGGGCAGCAACCTTACCTACGTCTATTGTGTCGTAGGCTAAGGTCTTCATGCCCAACGCCTTAGCAACTGAAGCAACCTTGGATCCAATCCTCCCGAAACCCACCACTCCCAACACTTTCCCATGTAGCTCAGTTCCGGTGATCTTCTCGAATTTACCCGCTCTCGTTCTTTGAAAAGCTTCCTCAAGCCTCCTAGCGGCGGAAACCATCAATCCTAGCGTTAGCTCTACAACGGAGTCGGTGGATGCTCCAGGAGCATAGACCACCCTGATCTTTCTTCTTTCGGCCTCCTCCACATCTATGGTGTCTAGGCCGATGCCTGCCCGGGCGATCACCTTTAACTTGCCTGCCCCCTTTAGGACCTCCTTATCTATTTTGGTCCTGCTTCTCACCACGACGGCGTCGTAATCTCCTACTATAGAGAGAAGTTTCTCCCTAGTCAAGTCTGGCCTGTAGTCCACTGAGACTCCTCCATCCTCCAAGATCTTTAGCAAGAGCTGATCCACTGGGTCTGTGATTAACACTTTATGCTGACCTTGGTTTGATATAGTCCTCTCTGCATTTGATAACATGCTCTTCACCTCTATCGAGAAGAAGTCTTACTGCGACGACGAGCTACACGAGCGGAAAGTGGTAGATCCTTTTCTCACAACCATCAAAAACAATCCTTGGCTAAAACTTCCCACTCGTGTTTCTTTTTGCATGACTAGCTCAGTCCTAATGCGGTGTTTAAATATTTTTCTGAAGTCGTATGGTGTCTTAGAATGGTTGGACGTTGTGATTTTTATCACATCTGCTATAGAAGAAGACGTTCTCCCCACCTAGACGGGTTCCCTTCCGCGATAGTTCCCACTATCGATTCCAGGCTACATCTCTCATAGGACGGGTAGTCGTGGGCTGAACATCTTTCACGTTAACAGAAACGTTTTCGTACTCGTTTTGCGAAAAATTGTTGATTGTAAATGACTTCTCACCTCGACGTGGCCTCCGCCCAGAAGGATGGGAGCGATCAGGAAGAGGTGGTCCCCTCGCCGTCGGACTCCAAGGAGTCCCACGACCTACCTTCGATCTGGATGAGTGTGTGGTTGAGGACCGAGTCCTTACGCTCGATCGAGAATCAACTTGAAACGCTTGAAATGAAGTGTAGAGATAAATGGCTCAGAGACACCCTAGTCGAGGACTCGGCCATCCC
The DNA here is from genome assembly GCF_003967175.1 of Sulfodiicoccus acidiphilus. Taxonomy (NCBI): domain Archaea; kingdom Thermoproteati; phylum Thermoproteota; class Thermoprotei; order Sulfolobales; family Sulfolobaceae; genus Sulfodiicoccus; species Sulfodiicoccus acidiphilus. The sequence continues at coordinate 1,065,107 of NZ_AP018553.1, forward strand.
GAGAGGACCCGTCGTTGGTTCGCTTAGGGTGCAGGCTATCTATGTCTTTCAGTCCCACCGTGGACCTAGAAGGTCAATATCGCTGAAAAAGAGATTTTCAAAGGGACGTTTAAACTAGTACGGAGGGTGTCAGTTTCCGCAGGGAAAGTCTTACGTCGCGCTCTGACCCCATCTTTGTAACCTATCGTCTCTGTTCTCCTAAATATCTTAAATTAGACTTCAAATGAAGTAGAGCTCTAGAGATGGAAATAGTAACTCCCTTTGTACAAGGATTCAAAAAGAGCTTAGTCTACACGTCTCGACACCTGCCGACTGTTGAACGTCGTCAAAGAGCCTAAGCTAGAGGTCCATGTATACTATTGCCTGGACTGGTTGCTGTCTGGCGATCCGGAGATAGTGCCGCCCTAGCCTATGGAACTTCACTCTTGCGACAAGACGACGCTACAAACAAGGAAGTCGCACCAGGTAAGGTTAGTTCGTTTGTCTGGTGTCGTTCAGTAGGGAGGACTTTCGCTCCCATTCCAGAATTGTGACTCTTAATATCAATGGACCTAATCTCAGGGTGTAGGTTAAGACAGCCTTGTCTTGATATGTTTCCTTCAAGACTGAATTAGTTCCTATGCTCAGGGGAGCATGTCAAGTGGCTAACAAGACAATGGAAGGCTAGGGAGGGTTGAGCCAGACTGGGCCCCTAAGCATAGATTCCTGTAACGAACGAAAGTGAAAAAGAACAGCTTAGGTCATAGCCTAACTGCTATCACATAATTAGTCGCAAGGTACATGAAGAAGAGGGGAAGCAGTAGTAGGTCTGTAACGTTGACTAATGCCTCGATGAGCCAAAGGGTTCCCAGGCCGAAGAGAAGGGAGGATAAGATGAGTTTCAGATGTGGCAGTCTTATCCTCATTATCTGTGCCTTTAGGGCTGCGGTTAAACCTATGACGACGGCAGACGCCGTGGCCGCCCCTACCAATGCTGACGAGTAACTCTGTGGTATTAGGGCTATTAGGACTAAGGCCGCCTCAAATGACTCGGTCACGCTAACCGTATACACCACTGCTAGGCTCTCCCTTTCCTCCTTTCCACCCTTTCGCGTTTTCTTGAATCCTCTTCTCGCACTCCTCAGTAATTTGTACCCAAAGTAGAACAATATGACCGCTGCTGCTAAGAGAACGTATGATAGGGGAAGGAAGGCAATATAGTTGCCTAAGATGAATGTGGGTATCATTACGGTGGCGACCCCAGCCACTGCGTACACAATTGGCTTTAATCCCCTATACAAACCGTAGTATATCATTGCGACGGCTCCGGCTTCTGACAATTCTAAGAGGGTGATCCCAAACGAAGCCAGAAGTATACCTAGCTGAATCATATCGGAGGAACATTGTAACATTAATTAAAAGCGTTCATAGTGAAGAACGGTATAATATATTGTGGTTTTGACATAGCTAATTCCTCCCGCTGACCGAAAGCTTAAATGCTACATTAACGGTGTTAAAGTAGAGGTAAAGCTGAATGAGCGCAGAGAAGATCAACCTTGACCTGAAGGAGATCCTAGATGCCTCCGTCGAGGCCAAGTACAACAACATTTCACAGGAGGAATTCCACAGTAGGATGGTGAGATCTGGGCTTACTAGGAGCACTATCGAGGCCATTTCAAAGGCCAAAGGGGAACCAGAGTGGATGACCAGGCTCAGGGTGAAAGGATTGGAACTCTTTGAGAAGATTCCTACCCCTAACTGGCTCCCTGCAGTGGTGGCCAACCTAGACGTATCTCAGCTTCAGATATATGTCAAACCCGACGTGGACAAGACCTCCAGTTGGGACCAGATACCGACTGAAATAAGGAATTATTACGAGAAAATTGGTGTCCCTCAGTCTGAGCAGAAGTTCCTCGGCGGACTGGTTGCGCAGCTCGATTCTGAATCGATATACGAGAACGTGAAGGGCGAGGTGCAGAGGAAGGGTGTTGTGATGCTCTCCATGGACGATGCCGTGAAGAAGTATCCTGACATGACCAAGGAGTACTTCATGAAGATATTTCCCATGTCTGACCACAAGTTCGCTGCCCTCCACGCCGCCTTGTGGAGTGGGGGCGTCTTTGTCTACGTCCCGAAGGGAGTGAGGGTCAGTATGCCAGTGGAGGGGTACTTCATAATAGGCTCCGAGCTGGAGGGGCAGTTCGAGCACACCCTCATGATAGCCGATGAGGGATCTTGGATACACTTCATTGAGGGATGCAGTGCTCCACAACTTAAGAAGGACTCCTTCCACGACGGTATGGTAGAACTCTATGCAAAGAAGAACTCTTATCTTAAGTTCACTACCGTACAGAATTGGAGTAAGAATGTTATAAACTTCAACAACAAGAGGGCGTGGGCCGATGAGAACGCCACAGTAGAGTGGGTGGAAGGTTCGCTTGGGGCCAAAGTTAGTTTAGTTTACCCCACCACGATACTGAGGGGTAGGGGTGCCTCCTCCACTAGCCTAGTGGTCACAATGGCCAGCGGAGAGGGAGACTGGAAGGACAGCGGATCTAAGATGATACATGCCGCTCCAGACACTAGGAGTAAGGTAGTCAATAAGAACATAGGGTTCAATGGCGGCGTAAATGTCTACAGAGGGCTTATCAGGGTAGATAAGGGAGCCAAGGGAGCGAAGGCGTTTGTAAAGTGCGATTCACTGATGTTAGACGAGAAGACGAAAGCCTACACGTACCCTCACAACCAGGTTCTTGAGGAGGATGCCGACGTAGCTCACGAGGCACATACACTAAGAATGAACGAAGATCAGTTGTTCTACCTGCAGAACAGAGGTATAGACGAGAAGGAGAGTGTCTCCATGCTGGTCCTGGGCTTCGTCGATGACATAATGAGGGGTCTTCCCTTCGAGTACGCGGCAATGTTGAACAAGGTCATAAAACTTGAACTGGAGAAACTGGGAGCCGTAGCATAAGGTGCAGACCCTTTGCCTGTGGTAGACGAGGATTCGATAATACCCCATTTAGACTCTCTTCCCGATAGGGGGGATAGGAAGGAACTTTTCCTGAAATATAGAAACACACCCTACCAGCTAGTTAACGACTCACCCACCATTAAACACTACACCCAGTGGAGCCTTTACGACTCCCTAAACTTGAAGGTGAGACAAGTTTCAGGTGAGCGGCTGGAGCCTCCGTTGAAATACGAACGCTCAACAATACTGCATAATAATGTGCTACAGTCTGGTGTAATGAACGACGAGCTAGGAAAGGACAGGCCCAACCTCGAGGACAAGTTGTCCCTGCTCACTTTGTGCTTGTCCAAGAGAGTCAGCGTAGTTGAAGATGGGAGACACCTGGTGTATCACAGGACTGACGCGGAAGGTGTTTTCTCCCCTCTCTACGTGGAACTGGAAGGAAAAGAGAATTCAGTTACAGAGGTGGTATACATCTCGGAAGCTGTGGGAAGAACTATGAACTCCTTCGTGATCAAAGTTAAAGTACCCAAATCGTCGGTGGTGAACCTCATACTAGTTGAGAGGGATTCCCTCTCTTATACGTACGGCAAGGTCCTTGTCGAGAACTTGGGGGAAGCTAACGTAAGTCTACTCTCCTCTGGAGCCAATCAATCTCACGTAGAGGTGAACACCGAATTAGGGGAAGGTGCTGAGATAAACTTCAACGCGAGGGTCATAGGCGTTAAGGACAACAGACTTGACGTGAAGACCACCGTAAACCACCTCGGAAAGAAGAGTGTAAGCAACGGTGTCTTGAAGGGAGTATCGGGTGACGCGTCCACTGTTACCATAAGGGGGATAGCTACAGTGTCCGAGACAGGGCAAGACTCTAGCACTTCCATAATAGGTAGGGGATTACTCCTTAATCCCTCTTCTCGGGTCGTGGTAACTCCCATGCTAGAGGTGAAGACGGGTAAGGTCGTTATGGCCAAACACTCAGCCTCGGCCTCAAGAGTTAGCGACGACATGATCTTCTACCTCCAAAACAGGGGACTTGACAGGAGAAGTGCAGAGGGCCTGATACTTAGGGGATTCTTGAGCGAGGAAGGAGACTTAGACATAATGAGAGAGCTCATAGAGAGTAGGCTGAGAGAACTAGGTTACTGAGAACTCATCTCTTCGCTTGACCGAGCGGGCGCCTAGTCCTAAGAGAATTTCCGTTATTTCGTTATCTCAATACTTTCGATCAAGTCTCTCCATATGCAGTTATCTCAATACAAGTAGTTGTATAATACGCATTAAGGGATCAACGAGAGGAATGAAAGTGATCGCGTTTAAGGTGGAGGAGGAACTCCTTAACGCCTTAGATATCTACGCACTTAACAAGAGGATGACCAGGAGCGAGGTAATTAGGAACGCACTCAAGAAGTATTTAGAAGAGGAGCCGCCGACGGGACTTGAACCCGCGACCACCGGCTTTCCAGCCAGAGGCTACAAGGCCGGCGCTCTACCGCTGAGCTACGGCGGCACAAATGAGTGAAATATGGCGGAGAGATAAAAAATTTGAGCAAGTCGATAGGAGAGAGTTTAGGTTCGTACCATATTCGTACCAGAAACCAATTCATCGGTAGAAGGAGTTGCTCGCGAATTTATCTTAACAGGGGGGTTCAAAGGGGGCGGAAGACCCCTTCCGTCAGGGAGGGGATGGATAGCCCCCTTTGTATAATTAAATAACTGTCGCGCAAGAACCCTCCTGATGCCCGACGTAGGATTTCGCTTTCGTGCCTATACCAACGAACGGACGTTGAGGGCGTTAAAGGCCCAGTTAAGGATGGCGTGTGAGCTGTACAACACCCTGCGTTGGGCAGACTCCTATTTCTATGCAAGAGATGGAAAAGGTCTGAACCAAACCCAGTTGAGGCAACTCGCCTTGGACCTGAGGAAGCAGGACGAGCAGTATCAACAACTTCACTCTCAAGTTGCTCAGAACGTCGCGGATCGCTTCTACGAGGCTAGGGAGAGGTTCCTCGACGGTCTATCGCGTTTCCCCAAGGAGAGGAAGCCCCACAAGTACTCTTCCCTGGTCTACCCTCAGAGCGGATGGAAGGTGTTGAGTTCAAGGGAGATAAGGGGGAAGAGCAGGGAGGCGAGGGAGGGCCACCCCAAGAAGTTGATGAAGTTGAACCTTTCCCACCTGGGAGTCTTCAAGGTCCTCGTGCATAGGGACTTCCCCCTCGACAAGGTGAAGAGGGTGGTCGTGAAGTTGATGCCTTCGGGGAGGGTCTACATCTCCTTCGTGGTCGATTACGAGTTCCCAAAACTACCTCAGGTCAACAAGGTAACTGCACTCGATGTGGGCATCAAGACCCTCATCATGACGTCCGATGGGGAGTACTTCCCCAACGTGAAGCCTTACGAGAAGGCCCTGTTGAAGGTGAGGCACCTCCACAGGGTACTGTCCAGGAAGGTTTTCCTATCCAAGAACTGGTTCAAGGCGAAGGTCAAGTTAGCCAAGGCCTATGAGCACCTCAGGAACCTGAGGAAAGACATCTACATGAGGCTGGGCAAACACTTCGCAAGGAACTACGACGTCCTCGTCATGGAGGACATAAACGTCAAGAAGCTCGTGGGCAAGTCCCCCAGGAAGTTGAGGATGAGGCTCCACGACGTCGCCTTCCACGAGCTGAATATCTCGAAGTACCAGATGGAGAAGCACGGTAAATCCATCGTCCTCGTGGACCCAGCCCACACGTCCAAAACCTGCGCCAAATGCGGTTACGTGAGGGAAGACCTAACCCTCCTCGATCGAGTGTTCTCCTGTCCACGATGTGGATGGATCACAGACCGCGACTACAACGCCTCCCTGAACATCTTACGTAGATCGGGGTCGGTGCGACCCTCAGTGCCTGTGGAGCTCCGCCCTCTACCGGTACTTCGGTACTGGCAAGGTGGAGCTGGGAAGCAGGAAGCCCCGTCCGTAAGGGCGGGGTGAGTTCACTGGTGAGAAACTCATGGATCTCTAGCTCTACAACACCTTTGCTACGGCAAGGTGAAACATATGTTCTCTATGTTTATAAAAATGTATTGGTTTATATTAAATCCATAGTAAATGGTACTTTAAAGGGGCGTAAAATTGTTACTGACGATACGGATGCCCCAAACTAAAGTAATCCACGTGATGTGTGAAACGGAGGATGTTGGATGAGGTAGTGACATATTCTCCCCGCTATCGAGAGAGCATGCACCAGCTTCGTGTCTTCGGGGCTTGTTTTGTGGAACACCATCTCCACCCGTAGTGAAGTAGAAAGCTCCTTGCCTCTAGGGTAGTTTCCATCTTACCAGAAACACATTGCTTCGAATCCAAAACCTCCTCTAGGACGTCCTTATGATTGGGACGGTTGCCGTAGCGCTCAATAACGTGATAACCCCCTACGGATGCGAGATGTCGAGCCCAACTGTGGTAGCAAGATTCGCTGCGAACCTTCAGACGTTCCTAAATGATGAGTATGGCAGAAAGCATACATAATAATTCTAGATGGAATTATTACCTAAACAACACTTAAAGGGAAGATTTATTTATTAGTCTCTGCAAGAAGACTAGATGAGCAGCTCTGGTACAGGGTCCCAGCTGGGACAGGAGTTAGCTACAGTTCCTTTTGACCAGATGATAAAGAACATCCTACTCGCGATGGTGGCAGGACAGAACGCTGCCAACGCAGCGTTCATAGCGGGAGTTAACGATCTAGCAAACGCTACACTTACCATAAAATATTCTACTTCTAGTGGAAGTCAGAAAGGCTCAAACACAGAAGTGACGGGCAACGCCTTAGCATTTGGTATCCTTCCCATCCTACTAGAGATATCAGGCGCAGTGATCACGATCAAGATAGACCTCACGTTCGTCTCTCAGGTCCAAGAAAGCGTACAGGTCAACGCTGGAGTGGAGGGGCTTGCAGATTTCCTGCTGTTCAGCGCTTCGGTTAACGCTAGATATCAGAACACGTACTCTTTCTCAGCGGACGCCTCGAGTTCCATCGAAATTCACGTGTCACCAGCACCTCCACCTCAGCCCATAATGGAGGTAATAAAAGCCGTCGTTGCGGCAAATCCGCCATCGTCCACCTCAGGGGGCGGTAGCACATCAGGGAGTTAGAACTAGGTAACAGGTTATGCGAATTAGAGTGGTGAGGGGAGTGAGATTATCAACTCTTCTCCTGGCGCTTGCTGTGCAGCTTAGTCAAGGTACTTCTGAAGCGTTGGAGAGATCTCAACCCAAACAACTCATCCCCAACAAAGTAGGAGTCTCCATACCTATACACATAGTAGATACCTCACCTCTCAAAGTATCTCTGTTCAACGCCTATGTAGCCAATTACTACAACATCGACCCCTCAGGTAGGGTAGAGGTAGAACTCACTAGAACTAAAAGGTGAACTATACGTCTACAACTGGAACCCCCGCAGGAGAACTAGAGGAGATAGCGAAGAGGATGACAATGTTGGAACAAGAACTCAAGTCCCTGCAGGGACAGATAGCAGAATTAGAGTCAAAACCGACGGCTCTCGAACTAAGGAGATTGACTTACTCTGGCTTGATGCTCGCACTTCAGGCAGAACTCTTAGAGGTAGATAAAGTAGCTCAAAGTCAATCTGAGGGCCCTACCTCATACGTCGTTTCCGAGTTCACTTTAACTATAAAGGCATTGGCTTCTGTGGACGAGAAGGGTAGACCGATTTTGGCCTTCCCGATCCAAGGAGAGGTCGATCCAGGACAGTTAAGCTCGTTAACAATCAGATTGAGCCCAGTTCCTAGGTTCACAAAACAGATACAGAGAAAGAGCAGCGCCTAAGAAGATCCAAAAATCCTAACTAATATCGCAAATGGAGTAAAGAGACGATAGCATTTTTCCTTAACACCGCAATTTCATGGGGAACAGGAGAGGTAGTTGAGGGGTGCTGAGAGAACTCTCGACATTGATATTCAGAGGGAAGCTAGGGCCCACAGCGATGAGGTGCTCATCAATAGTTCTTTCACTACTATTCACGAGTGAACTACCCTGCCCTCACGGACGGGGCGTCATCGCGGTGAGTCCCGCTCCTCGGAGGAAGCTCGATCTCCTTACGTAGCGGAGGTTCCGTGGAACCTTTCTGTGAATAGCGTGGAAGGGAGGTCACGGAGGGTTTCCTCTCCACGGGCGTGAGTTCCCCCAGTCCCGAGGGTGCGACCCAGCTCTCACAGTAGAGGTCGTAGAAATAGTATTTTGATGACCGTAAAGAGGTTTACATAAGGGGGCTGTCCGTCCCCACGGAAGGGGACTTCCGCCCCCTCAACCCCCGTTAAGTTAAAGTTCATTATTACGACAAGGCCCTCATAGTATTAGCGAGCTGGCGTACCTGAAAATCGATACTTCTCGAACCTCGACTTTTTCAGAAAGGCTCAGTTCGTAGTCTGAGAACCCTCATGACCCTCCCCTCTTATGGACGAATTAGTTGTGCGCCTCGGGACGTTGCTCGGGAGAGTCTATGTCTAATATCGCTTCAATGGAGACGTCCAGATAACGCTCACTTCCTCCGTGACAGTGCCGCAGCGCAGACATATACTTGGTCAGACAGGTGAAGGGGGGACAAAGTCCCAGTGAGCACAGGCACATGGAGGCCACATAGATATAGCTATTAGATATAGCCGTCCCATGGTGTGAGAGGTAGGTAAGGAAGGGGATCCTCAAGGCATACCTTCCTGGACGACTTCGCTACGAGGGTGGAGAGTCTGACTTCCTCCCCGCCCTGGAAGGGACGAGGGTTCCCATCCAGAGGGCTCGTCGTTCCCACCATCGGTTCGGGTTTACATGTCTCGTTTGGTGGGCAGTCGAGTGGATCAGAGATCCACTCCCATTTGAAGAGGAGGGGACTTTCACCCATTACGTCTAGTCCCTTAAGAGAAGGAGATAATAGCTGCTCCTCCCTCAGTCCCATTAAACCTTAGATCGAGCTGGGGAGGAGCGTCGTTAGTACCACTAAGAGAAATTTCACAAAGAAGTATAAATATGAGGGGGCTATCCGTCCCCGCCGTGAAGGGCGAGGCTTTCCGCCCCCTTAACCCCCCTCTCTGTAAACGTAATTGAGCGCAGGTCGAAGGAACTACCGCGCCATCTTGTTGCCCTTACCAGGAAACTCTGTATGAAAGGGCTGAACGATACGAGTTAGGTCCAGGGATCTGTATTCGGCACGGATCTCGCTCTAACCTACAAGGGCCGGCTGGTGGTTCTCCTCGAGGAGTGGAAGAGGGTTCTCCTTTCCGTTAAGCATGTCATCTCATGTTTACGTTAAATTCTACAATTTCTCCTCCCCATCGACAGAACTCACATAAAACTAAGGGAAGTGCCGCCGCGGGGATTTGAACCCCGGACAACCGGATTTCTCAGGGACCGTATGAGTCCGGCGCTCTAGCCGGGCTGAGCTACGGCGGCACAATGTACGGCTCAATCTATCTGTTTTAAAAATTTCGCCCATACCACCTCTATCGCTTCCAGTGATGCGAAGTAAGGAGGCATTTCGTCCTCATCCAGGAGTCTGTTCTATTTGTTCGTAGGGGATCGCTAATCCGAAGACCTTAATATACGTTGCATGGTAGGTGAACTCACCTCGCATTCGCGGATGGGGCTTCCTGCTTCATAGCCTCACCTTACCCAACGGGTAGAGGGCTCCACAGCTCTGAGGACCCCCTACCCCCGATCCCCTCAGGTCTAACGACGTGTTGTAGTCACGATATACTACCCAACCGCACCAGGAACAGGTGAAGGTACCGTCAGTCAGGTCTTCCCTCACGTATCAGCAATTAGTACACGCCTTGGAGATGTACGCTGGGCCCACCATGATCGATTTCTCATCTTACTTCTCCATTTGGTACTTCATCAGTGAGTTGAGTTCGTGGAAGGGAAACTAGTCCCCGTGAGTCGAGGGGACTTGCCACAAGTCGTTTAACGTTAATGTCCTCCATCGCGAGGACGTCGTAGTTCTGGGCTAACCACCTTAGCGGAACCCCACGTCGAGTATAGACTATCTCGAGAAATTATATTTAAATATAGGAAGCCGTCCATCCTTACGGATGGAGTCTTCCTCCCCTTAAACCCTCGATAAGATAACATGAGTGCATGAGAACACCCCGAATTCTCCAGTAACCTTTATATTCTTACTTAAGTAATATGGTAGTATGAGGGTAGTAACAATAAAGGTAAAAGATGAGTATTACGATGTTGCGGAGGAGATGGTAAAAGTAGGATTAGCGAAATCCAAAAATGAGGCCTTTAACTTGATCATATCATACGGTGTGGGCAGAGTCGTGGAACAAATAAAGAGGAGGAAGAGGATAGAGGAGTTGACGGAGAAGTGGTTAAAGGAAGGTTTGCCGTTCGATTTACCTACCTCGAGTGAAGTAATAAGTGACAGGGAATGAAGTATTACATTGATACGAGCCTCGCCGTCGCGTTAGTTTACGAGAGGGACCCCAACCACGAGAGAGCGGTAAAGGTATATCCTAAAGACGGTGAGAGGGTTATTAGCACGTTGGTCTTGGCCGAACTATATTCAGTTTACTCGAGGAGAATGAACATTTCCGATGAAGAATTAGAGGCACTGGTTAACTATACCGTCATTAAATGCGGGTCTAAATTGGAGGAAGTAGAATTCGATAAAGTAGTAGATTACGCCGTAAAGATCTCCAACATGGTGAAGTTGAAGACGTTGGATTTGCTCCATCTGGCAACAAGTGTCCTCATGGGGAGCGAAATATTGAGCCTCGATGAGGAAATATTGGAAGCCAAGAGGAGGTTAAAGGTTAATTCGCTGGAGGGTCATTAATGGTGTGAGAGCGTTCCTGAGGTGATCATAAGGGGGCTCAAGGCATTGAGTCTCATGGGCTCGTCTCGTCCTCGATCTGGAACTTGGGTTAGGCGAAGATCATAAGCCTTACGGTGAACGTATTCCCTGAGATCAGGCACAGATTAAAGTCACGCCTGGGGCCTGGGAATGAAGAGGCTTACTTATCTCCAAAATATTTATCTCGGGGCGGAGGGTTTAAGAAAATCTCCAACGCGAGGTGAAATCCGTAAGGCTAAACGAGATCGAAGTAGAACTGAAGAACAGTGAGAACGAGATGAGAGCTACCCTCTTCTGGTTGGAGAGACTACATCATGGCCGAGATAACGCGTTTGGAAAAGGTGATGAAAGAGGTAACGAAATTCCTCCAACGGCCTCGAAATCATCATATGTGAGGTTAAACCGATTAGCTTGACGCTCAAGTATTTCCTCCAGATCAGTGAGGTTTCCCAACGAAGAGATCAGGATACCCAGGATATTGTTTGAACAGTTATCTCATTCATTGTGTCCCTTTCCATTTCAATTCCTATCCTGTTCAAGCCGTCTGGGGGTACCTGCTTACAAAGAGGGAGTTGAGGGTGCGGAAGGCCTCGCCCTTCAGGGCGACCATTGATAACCCCCTCAATAGAAGTTAAAACAGAATACTTATCATCGACGCTGACGACGCCCTTCCCCTCTTTAAGTTCCATTGAATCCTCGATGGAGCTGGGGGACCAGTACCTTCCTTACTTTGTTCTTATGGGACTAGACGTCGTAGACCATAGCTTCTCATTTTTCAATTGGGAGTGGACCTCTGATCCACTCAACTGCCCACCAGAGGTGTAAGCCTGGATCGACGGTGGGAACGATGAATCATCTGGAATGGAACCCTTCAGGGGAGGAAGTCAGAGGAAAGCGAACCACCCAGCCCTGATCGGTAGATCGAAAATTCTCTTCGACTTCTTCCTCTCTAACGCTTAGGCTCAGCGAGTTTCTAGATCTACCTTTACGGATGGAGCTCCCCTCGGCCCACCTTGCCCTTAACCTGGTACGGGTAGAGGGAAGGCTACAGGGTGAGGGTAGATCCCACCCCTGATACGGGATGCACGTCGATTATCGCCCGCGAAGGGCCTTCTAGTGGAGCAGAGTTGTACCTCACGGACTCCGCTTCAACCGTGGCGACGCTCACCCCGTTGATGAGTGACATTGGTATAGCGTTTCGCAAATTGATATTCAGATGAGGAGGCCATCCTCCCCTTCCTCCACTGGAGGGGACTACCCCCTAACCATTACTAAGATAAAAATTGAAGCAGAAGCACTTATTTTCTTTATAGTCAATTATTCGAGGCTTTCCTAGTGCGATAACCTTTTTATCCGCCCATAAGTCGGTCTAGATGGAGGTAAACGATAAGGCGATGTTAGCCAAAGACTCCTTAACTAGCGACGACAGGATCATAGGGAAGCACGTCTTCGGCAACCTTTACGATATTGACGAAGCGATCCTATCCGACAAGGAGTTCTTGGAGGAATTAGTTAGAGAAGCGGTGAAGATCGCTAAGATGAGTTTAGTAGAGATTAAGGCCTGGTCCTTCGGTGGGGTAAAGGGGGCGTGTCGGTCATAGCTCTCGTGGAAGAGAGCCACATCGCCCTACACACCTGGAGGGAATACAAGTATGCTACCTTGGATGTTTATACATGCGGCGTGGAAAGTGAGCCCAAGATGGCCTTCGATTACATAGTGTCGAAGCTCTCCCCAAAGAGGTATCAGAGCTTCTACGCTGACAGGAGTAGTTGAAGAAGTCCCCACCACCTATTGTTTTCTTTTATTTCCTCTCTTTTTATTGTTATTCTAGAACTCCGACAGTTGTCGTATATACCCTCCGACAATTGCAAAAGGGATTTAAACTGAAGGCCATATGTGGGTCAGCTGAGAGTTTGAAAGCAGGCATAGTGGGATGGGGAGCCTACGTCCCCAGATACAGGATAAAGTTAGAAGAGATAGTTGATATGTGGGGCTACGATCTCTCAGTAATCTCTTCATTAGGTCTCAGTGAGAAATCTGTCCCAGGTCCTGACGAGGACTCAACTACCATGGCTTGGGAGGCCTCAGTTAACGCCATAAGGAGGTCGGGGGTCAGCCCCAAGCTCATAGACACTGTCCTCTTCGGCTCCGAGTCCAAGGTGTATGCGGTGAAACCTACGTCGACTATATTAGTTGATGCGTTAGGGCTAACCAACCACTCCTTGGCGACAGACATGGAGTTCGCCTGCAGGGCGGCCTCGGTTGGTTTGAGGCTGGCTACGGGAGCGGTCGCGTCAGGTTCATCTAAGTATGCCCTTGTAGTCGGGTCCGACGTCGCTCAATCCAATCCAGGGGACGTACTTGAGCTTAGCTCCGCTGCGGCGGCCGTCAGTTACGTGGTGGGTCCCGAGAAGGAATCGGCAGCTTTAGTGGAGGCCGTCTCATCTTATACTTCGGACACTCCTGACTTCTGGAGGAGAGACGGACAACCGTACCCAGTGCACGGTGAAGGCTTCACTGGAGAACCGGCATACTTCCATCACATAGCATCGGCAGTGAACTCCCTCCTCTCATCCTCCGGCCTCAGGATCAGCGACTTCGATCACGTAGTTTTCCATCAGCCCAATGGAAAGTTCCCCGTGCAGATAGCGAGGAAGCTTGGGTTCTCATTGGAGAAAATAAAGGTGGGCATGGTGGCTCCCTATATAGGCAACCCTTACAATGCCTCCGCACTACTCGGACTGGCCAAGGTCTTGGACGTGGCCAAGCCCAACCAAAGGATCTTGGTTGCTCCATTCGGAAGTGGTGCGGGAAGCGACGCCTATAGCTTGGTCACGACAGACCTGCTGGTCGAGAGGCAGAAGTTGGCTCCCACCGTAGATCAGTATATAGAAGCTAAAAAGTATGTAACATACGCCAAGTATGCCAAGTATACTAATAAGATAAAGGTGTACGAGTGATGGTCAAAGTCTTCCTGACCGCTGCCTCAACTTTTAAGGTAGGAAGACATTATAATATGGGGTTCGGCGATCTAGCTGCCGAAGTCATCTCCTCTCTAGAATCTTCAGTAAGGTCCTCTCAGATCGATGCTGTGGTTGTAGCCTCTGCTTACCCGGAGAAGACCGGCGATCAAGTTATGTTAGCCTCCAAGGTCGTGACGCAGATGGGACTGGGAGATAGGGTCATGGGGTTGAGGACAGAACAGGGGGACGCCAGCGGCTTGGTAGCGCTAGCAGTGGGTTACTCTTTAGTTAGGGCTGGGCTGGCCAATAACGTTCTCTTGCTAGGTATGGAGAAACAGAGCGAGTTCCCTTCTAGGAGACTCAACGACATAGTGGCCCAGAACTTAGATGAGGTCTATGCCCACGGAGTAGGCCTCACTAACCACGCAGTAGCTGCCATTCTCATGAGGGAACACATGAAGAGGTACGGCCACGACTACGAGTACTACGCTAGCTGGCCCATTACTATGCATGAGAATGGGAAACAGAACCCCCACGCCTACCTAGACTTCAAGGTGAACTTGGAGACTGTCAAGTCAGCTCAAGTGGTCTCAGAGCCTTTACGTCTCTTCGACTTGGCCCCCAGGGCCGACGGAGCTGCAGCTGTCCTACTGAGCAGTGACGAGTTCGCCCCTAAAGTTTCAGATTCGCGCGTTGAAGTAGGGCCTGTGTGTTCCTCTACCATTAGGGTAGACTACGAGCCTAGGTTGCTCTCGGCCGCCAACTCCATGAGGTATGCCCTCGACGCGGTGGGACTCTCCATGAGCGACGTGGACCTCTTCGAGGTCCACGACTCCTATAGCGTCATGGCCTCCATGATATTAGAGGAGACCGGCTTGACTCCCCCCGGCAGAGGCCTCGAACTCCTTCAGCACATCCCCATAAATTTAGGGGGTGGACTCAAAGCACGTGGGTATCCGGGAGGTGCCACAGGCATTTATCAACTGGCCGAAATGTACGGGCATCTCACTGGGACATTCCAAGGAAGAAAGGTTGAAAATGTGGAGGTTGGCCTCGTTCAGGGAATGAGTGACTTGGGGGAGACCTCACTAGCGACAGTCCTAAGGGTGATGTAATTGAGGATATCCGTTTCTAGGGTCTGGAGGAACAGACATGTAAACTATAGGATGAGGGCCGCAACCTGTAAGTCCTGCGGAAGCATTACCTTCCCTTACCAGCCTGTCTGTTCCAGGTGCAGGGGAAGGAACGTAGAGCCTGTAGACCTACGTGGTACTGGCAGGATAGTCTCTTACACTGTCAATTACCAATACAGAGAGGGCTTCGACAGACAAGCTCCCCAGATCGTTGCTCTAGTGGAACTGGATGACGGTCCCAAGGTGTTGGGGGTACTGACCGACGTAGAACCAGAGGAGGTCTACGAAGGGCAGAGGGTTTCAGCGGTGTTGCGGAGAGTTTCCGCCGATTCCTACCACGGAATAATATATTACGCACTGAAGTTTAGGCCTGTGAGAGATGGAAGCTGAGATCGACGAGGTAGTTGAGAAGGTTGTCAGAGGAGAGATCCAGCTCCACGAGTTAGATCGCGTGCTGAGCGGCAATCTATCGATGGTTGTGAGAAGACTAGCGGTGGAGAAACTGACCGGCACCAAACTACCCTCCATAGGATCCACCATAATAGACTACGAGGAAGTGAAGAACAGGAACGCAGAGAACGTTATAGGTGGGACCCAGCTTCCGTTGGGGGTCATAGGACCCCTAAAGGTCAGGGGGAAGTGGGCCAACGGTGACTTCTACGTACCTCTCGCTACTACTGAGGGCGCGCTGATCGCCAGTGTGAATAGGGGAGCTAAGGCAGTGACGGCCAGTGACGGTGTCAGGGTCAGAATACTTGGAGATGGAATGGCCAGGGCCCCTGTGTTCAAGCTCGACTCGGTGGATGAGGTGGATGGATTCCTCTCTTGGATTGATGCCAACAGAGCCAAGATAAAAGAAGTGGCTGAGTCCACCACGTCTTTCGGCCGGCTGAGTTCGCTAGAGACCTTCGTTCTGGGTAATAATGTTTGGGTTAGGATAGTCATGGAAACGGGGGACGCTATGGGTATGAATATGGTGACTCTGGCGGCGGAGAAGGTTTGTGAGCTCGTTCAGAGAGAGTACCCAGCCGCCAAATGTGTAGCCCTGAGCGGGAACGTTTGCAGTGATAAGAAGCAGTCTGCCATCAACTCCCTCTTCGGTAGGGGAAAGACCGTGGTGGCCGAGGCCCTAATAAGGGAGGAGGTGCTCTCTAGTCTACTTAAGACCGATGCAGCATCGGTGAGCGACCTCAACCTAAGGAAGAATCTACTGGGTAGTGCCAGAGCTGGTTCTTCACAGTTCAACGCACACTTCGCCAACGTTATAGCGGCTCTCTTCATAGCAACAGGTCAGGACGTGGCCCAGGTCGTGGAGAGCAGCATGGGTTTCACCTGGACCGAGGTGAGGGGAAGAGATCTCTACATTTCCGTTACACTCCCCTCCTTAGAGGTCGGGACAGTGGGGGGTGGGACTAGGCTCCCTACTCAGCGGGAGGCCCTCAGCATAATGGGAGTTCAGGGTAGCGGGAACCCTCCAGGCTCTAACGCCAAGAAGTTCGCGGAGATCGCTGCTGCAACTGTCTTGGCAGGGGAGCTCAACCTCCTTTCTGCCCTCAGCGCAGGGGAGTTGGGCAAGGCCCATAGGAGGCTAGGAAGGAACTTTCAGTCATAGATTAATACTTCCTTATTCTACTAGTTCAGTGTGCTTCCTAGGGAACTTGAAAGGGTGATCCAGCTAACCGCCACTCACCATAGGTGGAGGAGGGAAGAATCGATCAACCTCATAGCATCTGAGAACGTGATGAGTCCGTTAGCTGAGGCTGTGTACGGGACCGACCTCATGTCTAGATATGCGGAGGGGAGGCCATACAAGAGGTACTACCAAGGAACAAAGTACGTCGACGAACTTGAGATCTTGACCATGGACCTCATGAATAGGCTGACTTCTTCCAAGTACTGTGACGTCAGGCCCATAAGTGGCACCATAGCCAACGCCGCTGTTTTCAGAGTCCTCGCCGAACCTGGGGAACAGGCCGCGATCGCCCCAGTTCAGGCTGGGGCTCACGTGAGCCACACCAAGTTTGGTACCTTAGGTGCATTAGGAATAAGGCAAGTGGAGCTCCCTTACGACAGAGAGAGGATGAACGTAGACATCGAGGGAGCTAGGAAGGTGATAGAGAAGGTTAAACCCAAGTTCGTCGTGTTGGGAGGCAGCTTGTATCTCTTTCCGCACCCAGCCAAGGAGATCGCCGAGGCGGCCCACTCGGTGGGAGCTAGGTTAGTATACGACGCTGCTCACGTATACGGCCTGATCGTTGGTGGAGTCTGGAGCAATCCTCTGGAAGAGGGGGCCGACTTCCTCACCGCGTCGACCCACAAGACCTTCCCTGGACCTCAGGGAGGGGTATTGTTCACAAACGACGAGTCGCTCTACAAACCGGTTTCTCACACCATATTCCCCTGGTTCCTTAGCAATCACCACTTACATAGGCTCCCCTCGACCGCTGTAACGGCGTTGGAGATGTTAGAGTTCGGTAGGCAGTACGCTTTCCAGGTGACTAAGAACGCAAAGGCTCTGGCCTCGGCGCTAGTCAGCATGGGCTTCAAGGTTGTAGGGGAGAACCAGGGCTACACCATGAGTCACCAAGTGGCAGTGGACGTCACCTCACAAGGAGGGGGAGCCAGATGTGCAAAAACGTTGGAGGAGGCCAACATAATAGTCAACAAAAACTTGCTACCTGAAGATCCGCCGGAGAAAGTAAGCGATCCCAGCGGTCTCAGGCTGGGAGTGCAGGAGATGACTAGATATGGAATGCGCGAAGGAGATATGGAGGAACTAGCTTCCCTATTTAAAGAACTCCTCATAGATCGCAAAGATCCAGCGATGGTGAAGTCGAAGGTGCTGGAGCTCAGAAAGTCGTTCCTTTCCGTGAAGTACACCTTTGACGTTAAGCTCCCAGACACTCTAACGCCACTGCTGAACATGACTTGATCCTTGTGGGAGTTAATGGTGACGAAGTCGACCTTCTGTGAGTAAGTGCATAGATAGTTCCGGCAAAGGATATTTATCTTAAATTTACAAAAATTGGAGTTAAGGGGGCGGAAAGCCTCGCCCTTCACGGGGGTGAACAGCTCCCTTGTATTTAAATACTTCTTTGTGAAATTTCTCTTAGTGATACTAACGACGCTCCTCCCCAGCTCGATCGAAGGTTTAATGGGACTGTGGGAGGAGCAACCATCGTCTCTCTTCTCCCTTAAGGGACTAGAGCTTTGCGATGAAAGTCCCCTCCTCTTCGAATGGGAGTGGATCTCTGATCCACTCGACTGCCCACCAAACGAGGGATGTAAACCCGAACCGGTGGTGGGAACGACGATCCCTCTGGGAGGGAACCATCGCCCTTCCAGGGCGGTGAGAAAGTCAGAGGCTGGTGGGTGTCTCCGAGCAGACTAGACAAGGATCCGTATACATACTTGACGCAATCAATGACGGTCTCTTAAGCTATTGGCGCATCCCTCATGTACTCCATCAGTAAGGCAAGTCATGAAGAGGGAATCCACTTCGGAGGGATGAGGGTAGTTCGTGTCTAAAAATGAGTATTAGTAAAGTAAAGGCTTCGAGGAGATAGAGCTACACACTTAGAACTGTGGGAACAGAGGTCGAGGGGAACGACCTTACGCGAACCTTCCGTGTGGTTCGTAAGGAGGTTAGGGGAACTTCCGCGGCTGACGTGTGTGTCTTCGTGAATGGCCTAGAAGCCTTCATGGCGAGCGGATACTCGCTCCGTCCACGAAACTGGAATAGTTCACTGAACCTATACTAAATCCGAACGTGAGCTTTTCTTCTGACAATCTCCATCAACTGAGCTACTCTAAGTCGTGAACGGCCCCTCGTCGTGAATTCGATATTCCATCTCAGGTGAACTAGACCGGAGAGCTACTTCCACGATCTGCCATGGAACACCTGAGGAAACTTAGGAGATAGGTATTTCCTATAGTGCACTCCGGTCAGCTCGGCGTTTAGTTAGTGAGAGACGTTGATGAGAGGGTTAAAATGGAGACCACATTAACCACCGTCAGAGAGGTTCTCGCCAATCTCTATCCTCTAATGTCTGATAAGGAGGAGGTGCGACCGCCGGGATTTGAACCCGGGATTTCCTGCGTGGCAGGCAGGCGTCCTGATCCAGGCTAGACGACGGCCGCACAACACTGCACGAAGATTAAGGTTATAAATGTTCTTCCTTTAGAAGGAAGGGATTTTTAACCAGGACGAAAGTTTGACTGTATGGGAAGTTTCGAGACCTTAAGCAGAGTAGTCGAAACAGTTAACTCTGACCAGTCCTTGATGGCGGAGCTCAAGGGTTTTAACAAAGTTTTTCAGTTCGATACTAACGCCGACAAATACTACGTAGTTTTCAACTCAGACGGTTCCCTATCTATCTCTCGAGGGGTTCATCAAAGTCCCTCTGCAACGTTAAGTGCAAGCGAAGAAGTCATGGATGGCATCATTTCGGGAAAGATGGACGCGATATCCGCGTTCTTTCAGGGGAAGCTAAAGGTCTCAGGAGATGTGATGTCAGCTCAGAGGCTCGCATCCATGATTTCTAGGGCCAAGAAGTGAAGAAGGGTTAAGTCTCTTGCCCGAGCTGAAGAAGAAAGACAGTTTGGCTTTGATTGAGACTCGTGGAGCCTACTTGAAGTCTCTAACCCTGGCAGGTAAGCAGGTAATAACACCACCTATCGACGGTAAACCGACGCATGGTGGATGTGCTGTACTGTTTCCCTTCGCAAATAGGGTTAAGGGAGGGCTCTACGTCTTCGCGGGTAAAACTTTCAGGCTTCCAACTAACGAGGAGGGTAACGCTATTCACGGTCTGGTTCTTGATACGGAGTGGCAGATTCAGTCGCACACCCCGTCCTCTATTTCTCTGTCGCTTCGTCTTGAGCATCGAGCGTATCCTACCGTTCTAAAAACGTGTTTGACATACTCCCTAGAGCAGGACCACTTAGACGTCGGCCTATCAGTTATCAACGAAGGCGACTCAGACGGCCCCTTAGTAGTTGGGTTTCATCCCTACTTCAACGTTGGAAAGGAGTGGAGATTGAAGCACTCCTCACCTTTGAGGAGATTGAATATGGTATCTCACTTCCCAGATGGCACTTTTCAAGACTACGACTTCAACTCCCTTGAAGAGCCTTGGAAGTTAACTTTCGACGACTGTTTCGTTGGTGGGGGCACATTAGTTCTGGTTGGTAGGGACTTAAAGCTCTCCATTTCCCGTCGTAATATGGAATTCTTTCAACTCTATAATGGTGTTTATGCGTTAGGTTCGGTTGCCCTGGAGCCAATGACAGGCGCTCCAGACGCTTATAACAACGGAATAGGGCTCACGGTCATTAGGCCAGGGGAGAAGCTCTCGTGCGGCTTCACTTTGTCCATCGTATGAGCCGATATCGTTATCGATATCGAAAAAATATTTAAACCGAGAACCTCCACCGACTTCATGCCTCCCATAGTGCAAGCGATTAAATTAAGCAAAGTCTACAGGACTAAGAAAGTCGAGTACGTTGCCCTTAGAGGAGTTGATCTCGAGATTCAGGGGGGTGAGTTCGTAGCTCTTGTGGGACCCTCGGGTTCAGGTAAAACCACTCTCCTAGACATGATAGGTCTCCTAGACTCACCAACAGCAGGGAAAGTGATTATAAACGGGATCGATGCCACTTCCCTTAGCGAGAGGAAAAAGGCAGAACTGAGGAACAAACACATCGGCTTCGTGTTTCAGTCCTATAACCTGATCACGTATCTCTCTGTTTTGGAGAATGTGGAGCTTCCTCTCGCGGTAGCTGGAATACCATTTTGGAAGAGGAGAAAAAGAGCGGAAGAGGTGCTGGCCGAGATTCCGGGCATGTTGGAACTTAAGGATAAGAAACCCAACGAACTGTCGGGGGGACAACAACAGAGGGTCGCCATAGCTAGGGCCTTAGTGAACGATCCAGAGCTACTCATAGCGGACGAACCCACCGCAAACTTGGACACCAAGACCGGTGAGGCTGTGGTCAAGCTCCTTAAGTCCCTCAGCGTCGAGAAGAAGGTAACTATTCTTATGGCTACTCACGATCCAGACATGATAAAGAACTGTGACAGAGTCATTCACATTAGGGACGGTATGATAGAGAGGGTGGTGGAGCAGTGAAGTGGCTACCTCTCTTATTGCTAATCGCGGCCTCGCTCTTTGTTTCCCTCCCCGCGTTGGCGCAGGTCAACCCACCTCTCTCCGGTCAGAGCCAATGGCTCACGTCTAACGGCGTAGTGGCACCCGGTCAGTCGGGAGTGGTGCTCGAGGTTACCGTTGTGAATAGTGGCACTTATCCTCTATCAGATATCAGACTTACTCCTCAGAACTCGTCTCCACTCCTCTTGTACGGTTACTCTAACGGTTCACCGTCCTTCTACGTAAGTGAGCTGCAACCCGGTTCGGCATACTCCTTCACGGTTACCCTGCAGGTGTCTTCCTCTGCCCACCAGGGTGTCTATAATCTTAAGGTGAGTTCCTCTTTCATCGAAGATTATCAGGGAGTTAACTTCCCGGCATCAGAGTCCTTCACCGTCCCCGTTCAGGTGATAGGAAGTGTTCAACTTTCGGCGACTTCAGTCTGGGGTGTCCCCTCCTCGCAGGTAGAGGTATTCCCTGGGGAATCTGACGTTCCTCTCACTATTCTCATAGAGAACTCAGGTACAGTGTCTGCGACTAACGTTACTTTGTATCTTAGGTCTCACTTTCCAATCTACTTCAATCAGAGTCGGGCGATAGTTGGTATAGTTCCCGCTGGAGGACAGTCCGAGGTTCAGGTGCTTGCTGGCGTTTATCCTAACGCTTCAGTGGGTTCCTATTACGTTCCCCTGCTCGTGCATTTCTTCCAGCAGAACGTTAGCCTTAACGCTACTGTAGTAGTAGGGACTAACGTCAAAGTTGCTGGCTCCGTGTTCGGCCAGCAATGGGCTGATCAGGGAGAAGAAGCTGGACCAAATGAGGCTGGAGTACCGATACAATTTAGCCTAATGTACCTAGGCACTCTCCCTACTTTATACGAGACAGTGAAGGTGTACCTTCCACAAGGCTTTACAAACTCCACCCGAGGAAACTACGTTGTTTTCACAGAACCTTCAATGAGGTCTGGAGAAGTGTTTACCTTAAGCTTTCCAGTAGACATTGGTAGTGTACCCTTGGGTGACTACCAGTTCCCAGTCCAAGTGAGCTGGGTAGTTCCGGAAGGAGAAGGACAAGTAGTGGAAGTAAACCAATCAAGTAGCTTTTCCCTGTTCTTGGAAGGCCAATCCCAAGTGCAGGCCACAGTACTCAATACGTCTCTCCTACCAGGAGGAGTTAACAACCTCACCATTGTACTAGAGAACAGCGGAAGCGGGCCTACGTACAATGTTTCATTAACGATTCAGGCCCCACAGGGACTCAGTGTTCTGGAGCAGCCCGCCGAAATACCCGATATACCAGCCCATACAAACTACTCTATGGAGATCCCACTTTACGTCCCAACCTCGGATGCGGGGGAACCCGTGACCCTGACTATCTCAGGCGATTACGTTGACCCAGCAATGATTCAGTTACCCCTTACCTTGGAAGTCGGGCTCTACGTCCAACAGTCAACCCTCAGACAGGAACCGATCCTCGGTTCAGTAGATGCCCAGTTACAGTCGGGCTCCACTTCCAACGTCACAGTCTCCTTAGTTAACGTAAATCCCTCCCCCCTTTACAATGTAACTTTGGCTTTCTCCTCTAGTGAGGTGGACTGGTTGTCGCCAGCTCAACTTGAGTACCACCTCATCCCCTCTGGAGGCTTAGTTACGTTTAATGCTACAGTTACAGTTCCCCCGGGTGTTCAGGGGTAGTTCCAGTCCAGTTGACGGCCCAGTACTACAATAAACAGGGACAGTCTTTACTCGAAACGACCGAACTTACGCTCTACGTCCAGCCCTCTGTGCAATCTACTTCCCCTATTGTCGCATATCTTCATCCATCTATACTACTAACGGGGGAGCCATCCAC
The DNA here is from genome assembly GCF_003967175.1 of Sulfodiicoccus acidiphilus. Taxonomy (NCBI): domain Archaea; kingdom Thermoproteati; phylum Thermoproteota; class Thermoprotei; order Sulfolobales; family Sulfolobaceae; genus Sulfodiicoccus; species Sulfodiicoccus acidiphilus. Next base: position 1,088,013 of record NZ_AP018553.1, read on the forward strand.
AACGCAGCTAGTCTTAATCAACACCGCCAACTCTCCTCTCTACAACCTCTCCGTGACATTATCATCCCCATCTTCCTACCTGAATCAGACGTTGATAACCTCTAGCTTCGTCCCACCAGGTGGTGAATTGTCTATACCACTTCAGGTTTACGTTCCTGTCTCGGGCTCAATCTCCTTCCAGTTCCAGGCTCAATACTACGACCAGCAACGGACGTTGCATGCGGAGAGCGGTAGCGTAGGCGCGCTGGCTACAGGTTCCATTGACATCGTAGAAACTGGTATATCAACTGTCCCCTCAGTTGCTTTGCCGGGTTCACTGGTGTCAGTTACCGCAACGATAGTAAACTACGGGACTGGAACCGCTGATGGTTTGCTAGCTTCGGTCTCTCCCCCTCGTGGATTAACTGTAATAAGTGGCTCTACTTACTACGTGGGGGACGTAGCCCCGTACACTCCTACTACCTTCACGTTCGCCTTCCAAGTGACCAATTTCACAAAACCTGGAACTTATATCATTCCGGTCAACTTGACTTACACCAACTCGCTGGACGAGCTGCAGAACTCCCACCTCAATATCTCACTTACCGTGGCATCTAACGCCACCGCCTTCTTCCACAACTTCCACAGTTTCTCCAGTGGTCACTCCTCGTTGCCCAAGTTCGCACTCTACGTCTCGTTGATAGTTATTGTTATCGTGGTGGTTGGCGTAATCTTAGGTAGGAGGTGGAGTAGACGAACCTAGCGGACATGACTTGGTTGGGGTTGAGGGGATTAACCTCAAGGAAAATGGTGGCAGCTCTAGCGATATTGTCAGTGGCTATAGGAGTCACCAGTGTGGTTTCCCTTGTAGCCTACACGACTGGAGTTAGTGACTCAATAATTTCGGCCATAGAGACCTTAGGCCCAACGACAATCTTGGTACTTCCCAGCCACGGTTCCCTGCTGACCCAAGCTACGGTTACAAGGCTCGAGACCCTTCCATACGTGAAGGTAGTTTACCCTGTGGTAGAAGGTGGCGCAACTGTGAGTCTTGGAGGACAACAGACGTTCGTTTCCGTGGTGGGAGTGGATAACCTAAGTACTGTATTAGGGCAGGTGAATTTACAGTCTGGTAACGTGTACCCAGCGGCGATGGCCCCACTAGCGGTGATAGGTGCAGATGTAGCTAATCCAGGCAACGGAATTAGACTTCAGCCAGGAGACCAGCTGATTCTTCACCTCCAGGATGGAGCTGCTACAGTGGAGATCACTGGAATTCTGCAACCTAGTGGATTCAGTCCAATATCTGACTCCGACACTTCCGTTTTCCTACCACTGCAAGAGGCCATGGTTATTCTTAATAGAACGACCTACAGTATAGTGGCCTTGAAAGTGGACTCCGTCAAGGATGTCCCAATTGTCAGCAACTTAATCACCTATCTTTTCGGGAACAGTGTAACGGTAGCGTCGGTCCAACAGATAATTAACACCGTCTCCACCATAGTGTCAGGGCTCAGTTTCCTGCTCACCGCGGTGGCCTCTATATCTCTTTTAGTGGGTGCCATAGGGATCGCGAGCACTATGATAACCAAGGTGTATCAACGGATCAGAGAAATTGGAATCATGAAAACTGTTGGTATGAAAAATAGAGACGTATTGGGCGTGTTTCTCATGGAGTCTTTGATCGTGGGTGCATCGGGAGGTGCCTTAGGTGTAGTTCTGGGCACCTTCGGATCTATTGCTCTAGCTGCCCTCTTGAGCGGCGGAGCGAGGGCAGGGAGGAGTGCAAGCGGAGGTCTAGTCTCCGGTCATATAACGCCAGTGGTGACGCCTGAACTCCTAGTCGGAGCGGTTGCAATAGGCCTCGTGGTCAGCCTAGTGGCTGGGATATATCCAGCGTGGAGGGCGTCCAGATTGACGCCAGTGGAGGCTATAAGGAGGGAGTAATCCCTTTTTACTCTTCTACCAAGTGAACTACCACGCCCTTAAGGACGTGACTTCCTGCCCTGTGGTCCCAACTCATCAAGGGTAGAGGGTGAAGCTCCACAGGCACTGAGGGTCACCCCCGCATATTTGGATCTGCGCGTGATCCGTCTCACCCCTTTCTGGTTGATGGTTAGAGCATGGGCGTACTTCGCGGACCCTCGCCTCGAGGCGTCTCGGCGACGCTCACTACGTTGGTAACTGTCTCGATATGCCGTCTGGCAACTGTATTTGAGTAGAAGGGGGGCTGTCCCCCTCACGGGTGGTCTTCCCCCTTAACTCCCGTTAAGATAAATTCAATGGACTGTAGCCACACATGAAGCAGCAGTGATACGTTTTAGTGAATGAGTACGGCCCTTCCCACTACTTTTCTCTCCTGAAGTTCCTTATAGGCCTTGTTGACCTCTTCTAGAGGGTACTCTTTAAATACCGCTTTCACATCCTCTTCATGGACCATTTTGACTGCCTCCAGCACTTCTGTTGGCGTATAAGAGGCCGAGCCAAGTAGTGTTATCTCTCTCATCACCAATAACGCTGGCCTCACTATGTTCAGGGGTTCTCCTGTGACGTTACCTACTACGACTATTGTTCCTCTCCTCCTCACAGTCCTCATACTCTCATTAATTGTTGGAGCTCCGACTAACTCGATCACCGAGTCCACACTATCTACAGCCTTAGAGAACTCGCTATCAGTGACGACTTCGTCAGCCCACCTCTTGACGAACTCACTCTTGTTTTCTCCAGTCTGCGCTATTACCTTGGCTCCCATCCTTTTGAGTACTTGGATAGCATGTATGCCTACTCCTCCGCCTGCCCCCGTGACTAGTACACGATCTCCAGTCTTAACTCCTGCCAACTTTCCTGCATGTATGGCTGTGGCTACAGGGCATACAGCACCAGCGTATTTTCCGTATTCCCTATCTGGCAGTTGAAAGACGTTGGGTGTTGGTATTGGTACATCATCGGCATACCCTCCAGGCCTCCCCTCCCCTAGAAGTACCGCTTTCTCGCATAAGTTGGACATCCCTGTCTCACAGTAATGACATGTGCCACAGCTAACGTTGCCCATAACCCCTACCGGCTCTCCTTCCACCTCACCGTAGTTCTCGTGGCCCAAGATGAGAGGGGGTCTCAAGTTCTTGAACCCGCCCTTCCATATTACCAAATCCCTTCCACAGATTCCAGAAGCCTTCACCCTAACTATCGTATCTCCTTCTTTCACGTTAAGTTTTGCCTTCTCTATAGTAAAATCCCTTCCAAACTCCCTTAGTATTGCCACTTGGGTTTGTATTTCCATAAGATCGCGCTTAGTTAACAAGGTAAAAACTACATCTGAGGTTGTCGCGGCTACGAGCGGTACGGAGAATTTTACCTATAGGTAGGTAAAGAGAAGCTCACTGCAAACAGGGAAAGAATCTTACTTCCCAGTGACAGCAAAAACTACCTTCCGCTTGCCACGAGCTTTAACGGATCTTCCTCATCGAGTTCAATTAACTTCATCGCCTCCTCGATGGCTCTGTCCAACTGTGGATCCCTTCCCTTGGCGTAGTCTTGTGGGGTTACTTCTACTTCGATTGTTGGATCCGTACCGTAATTTTCCACTTTCCAACCCACGTCCTTGAACCAGAATGCGAACTGAGGTTGGGTCACTATGGTACCATCCACCAACCTATACCTAGGGTCTATTCCTATTACTCCTCCCCACGTCCTAGTGCCAACAACCGGACCAAGACCCAGTAGTTTGAAAGAGTGAGTGAATATATCACCGTCAGAGCCCGCATGCTCGTTAGTCACCGCGACCAAGGCCCTGGTTGGAGAATATGGAGGATATGGAACCGGCTTGCCTCTCCTAGGCACGTCGACTCCTATTCTCTTTCTAGATAGTTTCTCCAAAATTAGGTGGGAGACGTGACCTCCCCCATTGTACCTCACGTCTACGATCAGGCCATCCCGCTGAACTTCGAGTGGATAGAGCCTGTGGAACTCTGCGAATCCCCGTGGTCCCATATCCGGTATGTGAACGTAACCTAGCCTGCCTCCGCTCTTTTCATGTACATATCTCCTTCTTTCCTCAACCCAGTCCCTATAGATCAGGTACCTCTCGTCCTTCAGAGTTTTTACTGAAACCTTTCTCAATCCTTCTGGGGTCTGAAGTTCTAGAACTACCTGATCCCCGGCTCTATTAACTAGAAGGGACTGTGGAGGAATGTCGGGGGTTAACTTCACCCCGTCAATTGAGATTAGACAGTATCCCTCATCCGCTTCAACTCCAGGAGCTCTGAGAGGAGATCTCTCACCCTCGTTGGAGGGATCTCCCTCGTAAATCTTGGTAATCCTATAGCACTGGCCATCGAACTTGAAGTCGGCACCAAGTCCTCCCACTAGGTACGGTCTATCCAAGTCGTAATCGCCCCCCATCTCATAAGCGTGGGATGTACCTAGCTCCCCCTGCATCTCTTTTATGAGGTCAGAGAGCTCATACCTCGTGTTTATTCTTACTAGTAACTTTTCGTATTTCTCCAGTACCTCTTTCCAATCTACACCTCCCATATCATCTCTCCAGAAGTTCTCTCTCATCAACCTCCACGCCTCCCTTAACATTTGTCTCCACTCTAGCTCAGGCTCTACCGACACTTTCGCCCGGCTAAGGTCGATCACTCCGCTCTTTCTACCTGGCTCAGAGGAGTTTTGCTCCGGTTTCTTATCGGTGCTCACCACCCTGATTTGCGATCCCGCCCTCACCAGTATCCACTTGCCATCCCTTGAAAGTCGGAAGTCGTTGACTCCGGTAAGAAATTGTTCCTTGGTTAGGTTCTCTAGATCGAAGGACTCTATTGTACCATTCGGCTTCGAAGAAGCCGACCAAAGCCACGAGCTCAGGGCACCTTGAACTGGGAACGAGAGGAGGAACACCTTTCCTTTACTCACCTCCACCTTTGCGTAGTTCCCCTCCTCTATAGGGAAAACCTCTACTCTCCTTTGAATTCCTTTCAGATCTATTTCCTTTTCTTCCTGATTGGAGAAAACCTGCCTGTTGAATGGCGAGTCTGCTCCTCTCCTCAAAGTCACTAGATAGGGCTTGGTGGCCTTGGGAAAACTGTAGTCGAAGAACACTTGATCTAACGATGGATCTAAGGTCCTCTTTGAGAGATAGACGAGGTACCTTCCCTCTGGGTCGAAGGCTGGAGAGAAATCCTTAGCGGATGGAGTAGTGACATTTACTACTTCTCCTGTATCGGCATTGGCTAATCTGATCGACTGCACCTGTCGTGCCTCAGGAAAAGCGTAAGCCAAGAATTTCCCCTCAGGATGCCAAACTAAATCGTTAATCACACCATACTCCGATCTGTCCAACAATCTTGTCACTCCAGTCCTGACGTCCACAAGCCAGAGCTCGAACCTGTTGTTAGAAACTGCTACTCTCTCATCAGTTGGGGAAGGAACCAGCTCCTCTATCCTCCCTAGATCTAGGTCTAGCTTCCTTACTGAGTTGGTTCTGAAGTTGTGTACTTCTATCCGTTCCTCTCCACTGGAGTCCGAGACGGTGATCACGTTCTCGCGATCTAGGAAGGTCGTTAGTCTGTACCTAACGCCGTCTCTCTCCCCGATTTGGATAGCAGGACCATCCCAGTTTCTCATCACGAAGGGTTTTCCCCTTACAGTCAAAATCAATGTGTCCCCTATGTCTGAGATTGCGTATCCTCCGAGGTTCTTTTCTACCTCTACGAACTTCCTAGTCCTCTGCTTCCTCGTTATAGGCGCGGAGATCTCGATCTTCTTGAGGTTCTCCTCTTCACTGAAAAGGTATATATCTCCTCCGACCTGCATTACTATGCTCCTACCGTCGGAGCTGGCGTTCCTAGCGTAATATTTCCTGAAGTCCGTATGCTTCCTAAGGTCCTCTCCCCTTAGGTCAACCGAGTAAAGATTTCCTCTTCCCTCGTGATCCGAAAGGAAGTAGAACCTATCCCTAATCCATATGGGAGAGTTGAGGTTCCCATTGAGATTTAGGAATTTCTCGAACCTCCCAGTGTAGTAATCTATCCAGAACATTCCTCTAGTTCCTCCTCTGTACCCCTTCCAGTAAGGCAGGTCTATAGTGTTCCTCCCTATCACTACCGCCTTTTCACTCCACGCGATAGAGTTGGCCGGCCCGTAGGGAAGCCTCTCTGGATCGCCTCCCTTCACATCTATCTCAAACAATTCCCTCCATCTGGAGAATGGTCTGTGAAAGTCGGAGGACACTACTACCTTACCTTCCCTTGACCACCCTACCACCTCTGTGAATGGACTTCCAAAGAAGGTTAGCCTCCTAGGTTGATCACCTTCACTCTTCATAATGTAAGCCTCAGAGACTGTCTGATCCCCTACTTGGACTCTAGTGAAGGCTATCCACTCGCCATCTGGGGAGAACCTTGGTTTCATCACAACTCCGAAGTCTGAAGTGAGCCTGATAGCCTTACCTCCTCTACGATCGACCTTCCACAGGTCGTCCTCAGTAACGAAAATTATCTCGTCCTCGTGGACGTCTGGATGGGAATAGTAACCTAACACGTTCTGCACAGGACTAGAAACGTAAATAAGGGTTGCATCTAGACTTAACTGAAGTCTTGGACATTAGATTCCACGAACTCCGTCACTACTCTCCTACCGGAAGTCATCGCCCTCATTATGTCGTATTGATCCCTCAGTACGAGGGAGAACTTGAAGTTGTAATTGCCGACGAACTTGACACCCTTCGACTCCGCTATCCTCTTGAAGGACTCGGCCCTGCTCCTATCCATGAAGGCCAAGCTCCTCAAGCTCATTATCACCTCTCTCCTCTCAGCTTCCTTCAGCGCCAGATCGTGATACTTGTAAATGTTGGAGTCTATTGAGAGTTGGTCGCTCTGTGGAAGATCGGGGTACACCTCGTCTGGAAGGCAGTATATTCCCTGTCCCCTGTATTTGGTATTTGTGATTACTTCTACTCCTCTCCTCCTGAGGGAGTTTTGATAGAAAGAGATCAGTCTGCTAAACTCCGTCTTTTTCCAAGGATCCACTACTTCAAGCAACTGTCCTCCAACAGACTCCTCTTTCTCATATAGGGTGACCTTTAGACCATAGGACCTAGCAGTCAGTGCAGCCTCCATCCCCTTGATACCCCCTCCCACTATCACTATTTCTCCGCTTAGAGGGAATTTCGGCGTCTTCCTGTTCTCAAACCCCGTATCTGGGTTAACGGTGCATCTAACTTCTCCGTAACTTAGATCTCTACAAGCTTGGTTACACCTTATGCAGGGCCTTATCAGTTCTGGTGCTGTGACAGCCTTCCTCACGAAGTACGGATCAGCCAGAAGGGCCCTCCCCAGTGACACGAAATCTGCCACTTTAAGGACCTCCTCTACGTCGTCTACAGTAGTGACGGATCCAACTATTATGGAAGTCTTATTGGGCCTCCCTGGAAGCTTCCTGAACACATGAATGTGCTCGTAGTAGAAAGGAGCCGAGGATCCTGGAGGTGCGTTCCTTCCTGCCGAGAAATGGACATAGTCAACTCCCGTCAACGAGTTAGCTATTGCCAGTCCGTATTCCGGCCCATATCCATCTTCGTCGTACTCGAAGAGACTGAGCCTTATTCCGAGTACAACACTAACCTCGCTCTTAACGGCTTCGATTATCTCCTTCACGAACCGTAGTCTGTTCTCAAAGGAACCTCCGTACTTATCGGTTCTCTTGTTTGTGGCAGGGCTGAGGAATTGGTGGATGAGGTAACCGTGAGCTCCGTGGAGCTCTATCCCGTCGAAATTTGATGCCTGAGCAAGCTTTGCGGCCTTAACGAAGCTCTCCTGCACGTTTGTGATGTCCTCTACCGTCATCTCTCTAGCCACATGGTTAAAGTACCTCATTGAGCTAGGAGCCATGCTCTCCACACCGTTGATCTCTGGGCTTGCCTTCCCACCTGCGTGAACCAGCTGGACGAACACCGCAGCTCCGTGTCTATGTATACCTTCGGTCAATCTACGTAGTTTAGGGACCATCTTGGTGTCATAGAGGCCGAGCTGATTCCTCGACCCTCTACTATTGAGGTTGTCGATATAGGTATACTCAGTTATCACGATACCTACCCCTCCTGCTGCTCTCTCCTCAAGGTACCTCATGTGCGCCTCATTCGTGGTGCCGTCGGGATTAGCGAGGTTACTTATCATGGGAGCCATGACTACTCTGTTCCTGACTTTAAGATTCCCTATGTATCCAGGCTCCATTAACTTCATGAAGCGAGTCGGCCTCTCATTCGGACTTTAAGCATTTCTTAGATATTGACTAAGGAATAACTTCCCTCAGTTCTTCAACGCCCTAGAGAGGTGTCATTAGCTTCCCTTCTTCTTTGCTAGAATTTCCATCTCCATGCTCATCACTTCCTCCCCTCTTTGGTTTAGGGTAGTAAGAATTAACCTCACTCTCCCTTTATCTCCCTGATCTTCCTTTCCCTGCACTTTCACTCTAGCCCTTATTGAATCACCTATCTTGACAGCCTTTTTAGCTACACCAGAAAACTTATGGAGAGCTATGAAGCCCTCGCCAAAGGGATCCTCCCTTAGCTGATACGCAAGCCCTACAGTCAGTGAGGCCGTGAGCATTCCTGGAGCTATTCTAGAGCCATACCTGGTAGTTTTCCCGTATTCCTCGTCTAAAAATAATGGATTCAATGCTCCTGTCATGGAGGCGAAGACTACAATGTCTGCCTCCGTTACAGTTCTCCCCTTGGATTCCCAGACTTCTCCTTCCTTAAACTCCTCGAAGTACACGCTCGTCCTCTGGTTCGGTTGCTTAAAGAATTAATGAGTCTCCAGGTCATTTACAAGAATGGGGGTTGGGGGTGCGGGGCCTCGCCCTTCAGGGCGATGAGGGATAACCCCCTCATAGAAGTTAGAGTAGTGTAAACTATACTCATTCCTTCGCGGAACTATGATGCCTAACTCTGATTTCCTTCTCAAGTTAGAGTAGGTCTGTGATTCTTCCTTTCGTTATGGACATTCAGTCGTTAACGGTAGGAATGACTAACCATTACGAGGGAACCACTAAGGGGACAAAGTGAGTCGATCCTCAGGCTGATCATAAATAACACATCAAGAAACGAAATTTGTGTAGCTGTTCCCTTGGTGATACCCCTAGTTTTATTTGGTAATTTCTTCAGCCTCCCTTGGTTAAAAGGACCTAGCGCGAGAAGATCCCAACAAGGTTTCCTATCGGCTCATAAGCAGCGAATCCCCTTTTGCTTATCTCTCTTAAGTGCCTTTCGACCTCTGAGAGTCCTAGCTCTCGTCCTATCTGTACCAGTCCTTTAGGAAAGTTGAACCCCAGCCTCATCACTGTATCTACGTCCTCAGTCTTCACCACTCCCGTCGACACCAGCCAGGCTGCTTCGTTTACTGCGAGGGAGATCAATCTGGCGAAGGGAACCTTAGGAGGTGTCTGGATATTGGGCTTAACGAATTTACCTGGGGTGGGATAAGAATAGAAACCTCTGCCGGATTTCACTCCTAGCTCGCCCCTTTTTACCTTGTCGAAGTAAAGGGAGCAAGGAACGTCTGTCATCCCCCTGTCCTTTAGAACCCTCCATATATCGACTATCACGTCTATTCCGGTGTAATCCGCGAGCTCAAACATGCCCATGGGTAGACCTAACGCCCTAGCCGTGGCATCAACCTCTTCTATGGTAGCCTCTCCTGCTTCGACTTCCCTGCACGCCTCCTGAAGTAGTCTTATGAAGACCCTGTTGGAGACGAATCCTGGAACCTCGTATGCAAGCTTAACTGGGACTTTTCCTAGGGACCTAGCGAATGATACTCCCCTCTCCAGCGCGGTCTCCGACGTAAACTTGCTAGGGATGATCTCCACCAGCGGCATTAATGGGGGTGGATTGAAGAAGTGAAGACCAACCACTCTTTCTCTGAACTCAACGGAAGACGCTATCTCGCTTATGGGAATAGAGCTCGTGTTGGTAGAGAGAAGGGCCTCAGGGCCTAGGATCTCTTCCAAATTTCTGAACACTTGGACCTTGAGGTCTAACTTCTCAGGTACTGCCTCAATAGCCACGTTTGCCCCTTCCCAGCACTATAGTCCTTGGAGAAGGTGAGCCTACTAACTACTTCGTTTACTTCCCTCACTTGACCCCTCCTACTCAGCCTATTAAGGGAGTCTAGTATCCGTTCTCTGCCTCTTGCCAGGAACTCTTCGGCCACATCCACCACAACTGTGTCGTAACCGTTCATGGCTGAGACTTGTGCTATTCCAGCCCCCATCGTTCCAGCTCCAACAACCAGGACCTTCATTAAGGGGAAGGAGAGGTACGCTAATTAAACTTAACTGAGAGTTATTTTCGTGAGGGTCGGTCTAGTATACTTTGGAGGACAATACAATCACCTCATAATGAAGGTTCTTGAGTGGATTGGAGTTGAAGTGACGAAGCTAGAACCACACGCTGCTAAGTTCGATGACTTCGACGCGATCGTTTTGAGCGGCGGACCTCAATCTGTTTACGAAGGTGGCCAAAATGTAGAGAGGATTTCCTCCGCGGTGAGGAACTCCTCAGTTCCTCTTTTAGGAATATGCTTTGGACATCAGCTCATAGCTCACGCCTTAGGTGGAAGAGTCAACAGGGCCTCAACTCCAGAGTTCGGACTAGTGAAGGTGAGAGTAATAGAGCAGGATACAATACTGTCTGGGTTCACTGACTTTTCCGCTTGGGAAAGTCATAACGACGAGGTAATAGAAGCCCCTCCAGGCTTCATAGTATTGGCGGAGAGTGACTTCGCCAAAGTTCAGGCTATGGCAGAGCCTAAGTCCATGAAGTTCGGTGTCCAGTTCCACCCAGAGGTGAAGCATACTGAGGGAGGTACTAGACTGTTCGAGAACTTCGTGAGGGCCGTGAGGAAGTGAAGGACCGAAGGACTCGAACTGTTACGGTCCCATATCACTGATGAGAGATTAACAATCGCCTCTGCGATAGAAGTGAAGTTGTGATGTGATATTTGAGTCGACTTCATCTCCGCCCCAAAGGGCTAGGCCTTTCCCCTTAACCCCCCTCTTTTGTAAGCTGAACGAGATAGAAGTCCTGTTCAATGTAAACATTCTTCGCTGCGAAGCAATCGCCAACAGTCTCAACTAGCCCATAGAATTAAATTCTCTAGTTTCGAGAATTAAGAATAAGCACGCTAAACTAGGGTTGACTCTCGAGGAGTTGTAGTGGTAAGGAAATATAAGTGGGTCTCATCAAGAGAACGAGGAACATTTCCAATGGCCGCTGTAAAGCCCGAGACGCGAGAACCGTTATTAAACCCGAATACTACGAAGTCTGAACTCTATTGACAGAATGTAACGATCAGAGTGAGAACTCTCAATATTTCATTAAGATTTGTAAAAATTTAATTATCTATTAGGTCAAAATATCCTTAAACTTTCATTTCAGCAGTAGCGACTCATACTCCTTGGCGAACTTGGTGCTTGTCCTCACGTCCGCGAAGAGCTTAACTGCCTCCTTAATGTCTTCTGGAGTTATCGCTGACCTGCCACTCCTCTCCGCTATAACTTGGAGAGGTTCCAGTAGCTCCGAGATGTACCTCAGGCTCGTGCTCGTACCCAAATTCGTAAGCTCCTCTATACTTTCCTGCGTTAACTCCACGTCTAACTCCTCGGCCCTTATCTTGAGTATCTCTCGTATCTCCTCCTGGTCGTAGGGACGAGTAGGAATTATGAGCAGCCTATCAAGGAGATCTATAGGAATTCCGTGAGGTGATTCTACATCAGTACCTCTGATCTTGGTAATTCCCCTGTTGGTCGCCAGAATCAGTATAGGCGAGAGCTCCGCCTCCAGGGCCTTGGTGAGGAAGGAGAACGCCTCAACGTCCAACATGTGAGCATCATCTATGAAGAGCACTCCAGGGACAAGCTCTGCGCTGTTTTCCTTCAACATCTTACTAACTAGCTTATCCGTCTGCTGTCTGACGTCCTGATTGACTTCACCTCCAAACAGGGAGGATAGTATGCCGAAGCCGATGTTTTGTGCCGCTAAGTTTAGGTCGATGTCACTTAGGGTTAGGGTATTGACTATTTCCTTCTCTTTCTTTACTGGACCGCTGGGTACTTCCACGTACTTTGTGCTCTCTATGTCGTAGTACTTAACTCCCTCCACACCCTTTGCCCTTCCGGTCTTGACAACGTCTCCTGTCTCCGCATCTATCCATATCACATCCCCTTTCTTCACGTTATACTTATAGAGTTGGCTGGCTACTAAGTCCCCGACCTGGATGGTCTTCTGTTCGTCCTTGGTGGCCAGAGTTAACTCTGCCTCCCTCGGTACAACGGCCATTGGGTTAGCCCTGCTCCTCGCTATCTTGACTTTGACGTCCTTAACCACCCCCTCGTAGACCTGTCTCTTCTGTCTGACCCTTATCCCTATGGACTTCCTCACAGCCTGTGTGAGGACTTCAGTCTTCTTGACTTCGGTTGAGTATATTTCTGAGGCGTTTATTGCACTGAATGGCGTGTCCTCTCCCAACTCCTTGGCTATGGCGAAGGCCAGGGCCGTCTTCCCTGTACCGCTAGGACCCACGAAGAGTATGCCTCTTCCACTCATCTTACCTTTCCTGACTAGCTCGACCACTATTCCAGCGGCCTCCCTGGCCTGTACTTGTCCCACTAGACCGTCGGCCACGAGCTTGGCTTTCCCCTTCTCGTCTAGCCCAAGTCCCTTTATGTGGCTGTGTATACTTGCTCTCCTTTCTACCTTCTTTACTTCCCTGATCTCCGCCATGACGATTTCGTGATCACTTATAAGAGGGGCTTATGAATTTTTCACATACGTGGCCGGTGATGAGGACCTTTGGGTGTGAGCTTGTGAAGACACGGCGGCTGCCTGAGGTCGTATGAGGTGAGCGCTTGAGGCACATACACCTATCGGTAGGTAAGCTTAGTGTGGATGTCATAGTCAGGCTAGAGAGAATTCCAGACGAGGAGGAGAACGTCAATACTGACCTGTTAGAGGTGGGTCCTGGAGGGGCGGCCACAAACTACGCTGTGACCGCATCTAAGCTAGGTGACTCCGTTAAGCTCCTAGCAAAGGTTGGGGAGGGGGAGCTCTCCACCATGGTGATGCGTCGGCTAGCATCAATGGGTGTGGGGCTTGATTACGTGGAAGAGGTGGAAGGCCCGCAGAGCGCAGCCCTCATTATATTAGGGAGTGATGGAAAAAGGAGGATAGTTCGAAGACCAGGTGCTGGTAGTTCGTTGAAGAGGGAGGAAGTAGAGAAACTGAGTGGCCTCTTCGATGTAGTCCACTATGCGTCGGTTCCAGCAGGAATAGTGGTAAGGGATCATAGGTCCAAGCTGACAACCTACGATCCAGGACCTTTGGCCCAAGAGGCGAGAGAGTTCGAGGTGGACGTGGTGTTCGTCAATGAGGCAGAGTGGAGAAAGCTGGGGGGCGGTAAATTCAAGTCTGCTGTAATTAAGATGGGTGAGAAGGGAGCCACCACCACCGGAGAATTGGGCGAGTGCAAGGTCGAGGCACTAAAGGTCGAGCCTGTGGACACCACTGGGGCAGGTGACTCCTTCGACGCGGCATTCAACTACGCCCTAACTAAGGGAAGGAGTGTGGAGTGGTCCCTTCAGTTCGCCTCTGTAGTGTCTGGGCTCAAGGTTACTAGAGTAGGGGGGACTAGTTCTCCTACGATGGAAGAGGTGCTGCACCTGATGGCCAGGTCCCCTCCTAGGGTGAAGTGTACTTGATAGTTGCTTTCGTGGACATTGACTACTTCTTTGCCCAGGTGGAGGAGATTCTCAACCCCTCCTTAAGGGGGAAGCCGGTGGTGGTATGTGTTTACTCTGGGCGATCCCTAGACAGTGGGGCAGTGGCGACGGCGAATTATGTGGCTAGGAAGCTCGGTGTAAAGGCTGGTATGCCAATAGTTAAGGCTAAGGAAGTTGCCCCTCAGGCGATCTACTTACCTATGAGAAGGGAACTCTACGAGGAAGTGTCCAGGAGGGTGATGAGCATCCTCAGGAGGGTATCTGCGAGAGTTGAGGTTGCAAGTGTGGATGAGGCTTATATAGATCTCACAGAAGTGGTGGAGGACTTCAATGAAGGGGTGAAAGTGGGAAGGGAACTTAAGGAGGTGATAAAGACCGAGACCGAACTCAGCGTTACGGTGGGTCTTTCTATAAATAAAGTATTCGCCAAGGTCGCAGCCGAGTCTGTCAAGCCTGGCGGTTTTAAAGCGGTGGGGCCAAACGAGGTCGAGAGGCTTATTGAGGAACTTGACGTAAAGGACATCCCTGGAGTTGGGCCAGTAATAGCCGAGAGGCTACAGAAACTCGGAGTGAGGAAGCTCACGGACGTGAGAAGTGCGGTTCGATTCGTGCTCTCCAAGGCCATAGGAAGGGCAAAGACCGAATATTTGCTGGCCCTCGCTGAGAACAGATACTTCCCTCCGGTGGAAGAGAAAGTAAGGAAGACGAGTGGGAGATATCTAACGCTCACCTCCAACACGAGGGACTTCGATGAAATTGTGACAGTCCTGAGGAGATCTGTAGAGGAAGCCTATAGGAAGACGGAGGGGCTCCCTACTAGAGTTGCTGTAGTCGCAATAATGGAAGACTTGGACGTAGTAAGTAGAGAGAGGAGCCTAGAGCACGGTCTTACTCAAGACTCAGCTTTCGAGATAGCGAAGGAATTACTGAAGGAAGTACTCAGAGACGACCAGAGGAAACTGAGAAGAGTGGGGGTGAGACTCGGCAAGTTCGTTAAGCCCGGGGGTCTAGACAAGTTCCTTAACCTCCAGCGAGATTAATCCCTTCACAGCCTTGGTTATCTCTACTAGCTCTTTCACCGATCCCAAAACCTCAACGTTAGTCAATAGTGGGATCTTCCTCTGGGGAGTCACGTAACTTCTCCATATTACTTGGCGTAACTTTTCAAGGTCTTCAGACACGCCTTGAGCTTCCACTAGAACCCTAATCCCTCTAACTAGAGATCCATGATCGCGTGGGACTGACCCAGTTCTGTCTAACAGGGCCACGAAGAACGGAGAACCCTTATTCCCTCTGAAGGAGATGCAAAGGACGTAGTCTCTTCTACTGGCAATGGGAGCCACAGCTAATGTCTCAACACCCGTTCCCTTGGCGACCTTTGGAACCAGAAGAAGCATGCTTCCGAAAAAGAAATTATGGAAAAAAGGGATTCGGTTTAACCTTATAATATAGCTGGGGGCATTATAGCTTTTCATATTTGATATTAACCCTCAGTCATTTGTCTTCCTCAAGGTCGAGCATGAATTCATCATTTTCTTCCCATTACCCAGAGGATCTCAACTCACACGTCTTGACTACAAAATATTCATATATGATCTAGTGGGAACTGTTCACATCTTCGTAGAGCATCAAATCATAGATCATATTATAGGCGTTGTAGGTTCCAGGACCAGTAACGTAGTTCCATCCATAATGAGCTGGTGTTGGGTTAGCTCCTCTTGTTACTGGTATCCAAGCTGGAAGGCCCTCCTCGACACCGTGGGGAGTCTCAACTATTCCGTTGTAGGAGATGTGGTAAAGTACGTAGTTCAGAGCACCTATTCTTTGTCCAGTGAGTGCTACCATGGCCGCAGTCATGGGAGCTGCTCCACTAGTTCCGTACCACAAGTAAAGTTGCCCCTGATATATCAATGGTAGACCAAAGCCGAACTCTGGTATGTCGTATCCTCCCGCTGAGACGAAAGCTATGTCTGGGTACGTTCTCACATCAGTGGGGGTTAAAGGTATCAGAGAGGTGAGTTCGTATGATTGGACTGGGAAGACTAGACTGGAACCCCCCGTACTGTAATCCCAGCCTGAAATGGAGTCCACTGAACCTGAGGCGGAAGCGTTGATGAATATCCCGCCCACCGACGTAACTAGAGGGTCTGACTCTGGGTACCAAATGGTGTTGTAGGTGTCTATGACGAAGTTAGGTGGATGGTGATCTGTCTCGTAGCCCCAGTCTCCTGACGCTGCCAGAACCGACGTGCCTTGTTCTGCGAACTGCACCATCAGGTTGTGTAT
Organism: Sulfodiicoccus acidiphilus; assembly: GCF_003967175.1. Lineage (NCBI taxonomy): Archaea > Thermoproteati > Thermoproteota > Thermoprotei > Sulfolobales > Sulfolobaceae > Sulfodiicoccus > Sulfodiicoccus acidiphilus. The sequence continues at coordinate 1,104,051 of NZ_AP018553.1, forward strand.
TGCGTAGAGCATGGCAGGGTAGTAAGCAGCCAAGAAGGACTCGGGAAGTGTAACCGAAATAGAAACCTCGGTGGGATTTATGTAGTTCGCCATTATGTAGTACTCATAGTAGTAATTTAGCAAGTTTCCGACCAAGGCTTGTCCTCCCACATATCCGTCGCTAAACACGAGGACAACGTTGGCGCTTGGCGCGAAAGCACCGGAGTACTCGACATCTAATTCGTTCTCTCCCGACTGTCCGGAGGAGGTGTCGTTACCTAGGGTGAACACACTAAGCGCGCCTGTTCTAGAGGGAGAGAAAAGGCTCCAGAAGTAATAAGCGTCGCTCTCGTTTATGTAAGATTCTGGAACTCCCTCTATGGCTATCACGCTCCCCTCCCCTGTTTTCCCCTTGTCGTAGGCCTCGGTGAAGTTGAAGTACTGCTGCAACGTGTTGGGAAGAACGAGCACCTTGGAGATGAGGCCATTCCCGTTGGGACCTCTGGTAGAGGTGATGTTCAGGTGCCATGGCTGGGAGATGGCTTGGTAGACTTTGGGATCTAGGTTATCTATGCCTATTATTCCTAAGACGTGTTCACCTACTGAGTAGGGCAAAGATGGAGTGACGTTGTTGGTGAAATAGTAGAATGGACCTACATCGACGAACCCCTTCTCACCGAACCAATAGATGTCCTTCAGTGGGTAATAGTAGATGTTTATGTGAGTGTTGAAAGCCCTTTCTATTTGTCCTACAGTTCCGTTAAAGGTGAGGATTAGGCCGTAGTCTCCAGTGAGCCTAATACCGTAAGAACGCAGGTAGTCCTCTAACGACCTCTTGTAGGAATCGGTTGGATAATAATAATGCCTGAACTGGGAAGGTGAGAGATAAGGCGACCTCTCCGAGATAATAGCGTTCAGTTGGAGGTATAGAGAAGAGTAGTTAGTGAAATTCAATATTACCGCAAAGGGGAGATCCTGAGAGGAGGGAAGTGGTTCCACGAACTGAGAATCTGGAAGTACACTGTACTGTGGAGAGGAAGTAGTGATGTAGTAGGTGGTGTTAGCTGACAAGAGGAGTCCAGATCCCAAACCAATTAGAAGAGGTAGAAGGATTAAGGGACTTAGTTCGCGCCTCATTTAACTGAACTGAGTGAGCAAGAATAAATTCTTTGGTTAAGAATCTGCATCTATCTCTACACTAATGTGTGACCGACAATCCGAATTCTAGAATGTCGCCAGACCCGAGTAAACTATCTCATCCTTAAGAACGGGGCTTCTAGGTTTCCGGTGACTTTCACGGTACCCTCATTCCTCATTTGTGGAGCTTACGTACCTAGACCCATGCCTCTCGTTGAGACACGGGCTTCGTTTACGGTTCTCTTACGTTGTTACCTTTACCTCCGCTTTCGGGGTACGTCCGAGTCTTTTGAATGTTAGTTCCTAATTTACAAACTGGGGGTCGAGGGGGCGGAAACCCTCGCCCTTCACGGGGGTGTAGCCCCTCCACCCCTCCGTCTAAATTTCCCTGGTTGGCGCCAACGACGCCCCTCCCCCCAGATCGATCGGGGTTTCGACGAAAACGAGGGAGGGGCGACCCCGTTCTCCCTCAATGGACTTCACGGAGGAAAGTCCCACCTTCGAGTGGGGTCCCTCCCCGATCCACTCTACTGCCCACCAGGGACGTGAACCCGAACAGAGGGTGGGAAAGACGAGCCATAGGAGGGGAACCCCCGCCCTTTAGGGCGGGGAGGAAGTCAGTCAAATCCCCGTAGAGTTAAATTACTCATCGTTGCAATGGGGTAGGATGAAGGTCCTCCTAAAGGGCGAAATGATAGTAGACTCCGACTACACGATAGGTCAGGGATTCGTCGGAATAGATGGGGGACAGGTTTCTTACGTAGGACAGGACCAACCAGAGGCCTTCGATGATGTCGAACTCTTCGTTGGAGGCGAGGGGAGGGTGATCCATCCTGGTCTTGCGGCGTTAGGTGTATATCCCGTCTTCTTTCCGTTTAGGTACAGGGTGCCCACTGGTAAGGTCAACGTTAACGAGGTGATTAGGAGTATGAGCAGATCCGACGCCTACTACTTCTCACTTCTAGCGGGATACAGGTTGATGAAGAAAGGCGTCACCACTGTTCTGATCAATGGTCCTTTCTTAGATCAGGCGGGAAGGGCCATGAAGTCTCTGGGTCTAAGAGTGGTAGTATTAGCTCACATAGGCTGCGACAGGGAAGAGTGGGGAACTTACGGTTCCTTGAGGGAGAGATGGGGCTCAGAAGGTACCTCCCTCGCAATAGATGTATGTGGTAGGGAATCCCTGAAAGAGGCCCTCGAACTAGCGGAGGCAGGTGGTCATACAATATTCGTGGAGAGATGGGTAGATCTGAGCGGACTTAAAAGAGGGGGAAGGAGGGTAGTTGCCATGGGAGGGGGATTCAGATGTGACCTCGACTCGGTTAAGTCCCACGGACTTGGCCTGACTTTTGTTCCCTCCTACGAGGTCTACAAGTTTTCCCTAGGGGAGATGAGGCCTTCCATATCACTAGAGTCGAGTCCGCAGATGAGCGTTATTCATGAGGCAGGGGTGGCAGTCTCTAGGTACCTCCTTAAGGCCGACGAAGCGTTTAGCTCCATCACTAGGTGGCCTCATGAACAGTTAGGTATACAAGGTGGTTCGCTAGAGGTGGGAAAACTGGGTGATGCAGTCGTGCTCAACTTTCACGATTCCTTGACGTACCCAATAGATCCATTGGCTAGCAGAGAAATGGTGATTTTCTCCGAAGCCGAAGCTGAGACCGTTGTAGTAGGTGGAGAGGTAGTATTAGACGGCGGGATTCCTATATCTGGAGACCCAGCGGACTTGGAGAAGGCTGAATCGAAAATCAGGGAATTTGGAAGGGCCTCTGGGTGACCCAGCTTGGGGGTCACAGAGAGAGCAAAGGAGGTGGGCCTCTGGAGGAGAGTCGAGGTGTTGGGAGATGTAGGGATCCTGAGCTTGCCCTTCCGATTCCAGATGGAGTCCGCCAAGGAATTTGCACAGGAAGTAATGATGAGGATGAATCTCAAGTCGGTGTGGGGGAGGTTCAGGGGAGTGAGGAGTGAGTACAGGCTTAGCGAATACGTGCATCTCGCAGGCGAGGAGAGATCCGAGGTCACCTATAGGGAAAACGGCTGCACCTTTAAATTGGACTTCACTAAGGTGTTCTTCTCTCAGACCCTGTCTTTTGAACACCTGAGGGTAGGAAAGGAAGTGAGGAGTGGGGAGGTGGTAGTCAATATGTTTGCTGGCTTTGGACCCTTCTCCGTGATCGCGGCTAAGATAGGACGGCCCAAGGTCGTCTACTCTATTGACCTGAATCCGTACGCCTACTACTACATGCATGTGAACAGAAGCCTCAATGATACACCAGAGGTTGTGCCCATATTTGGCGACGCATTTGAGAGACGAAGAGAGCTGAGGATAGCAGATAGGATCATAGCTCCGCTTCCAGAGAGGTGGAGAGACGTATGGAAGGTCGTTCATAAACATGCGAGATCTGGGACTCAGGTTCATCTTTACGTCCAGGTAGAGGTGAAGAAGCGGGAGAATCCTTTGGCTAAGGCCGAAGAGCTAGTTCCAGAGGGGGAAAGATATAGGGTAGTTAGGAGTCTGAAACCCACCCTATATCATGTAGCTGTGGACCTAGAGGTTACGAGGAGGACCTATCCTTAAAAGCACTACATTGCACATTTACTTTGTAAATGGAGGACGATCCTTTCGAACTGTTGCTAGGGTTCAACGCCTCTCAGAGGAGAAGGATGGAAGTTGGAGTGCACGTCCTAAGATTTAGGAGAAGGAAGTTCAGGGGAGAGTACTTCTACTCTGTTGAACTGAGCAAAGAGGGAAAAGTGGAGACTTTAGGGCTCTTTACCGATTACGCTCCAGCGGTAAGGTACGCCGGCAAACTAGTCAAAGCCATAATGTATGAGTAAGATTAGGAGATCCAACGGGGCTCGATTAATGACCTCGACGGCGTTTTTAACCCTCTAACACGTAAAGCTAAGGAGGATGAAGATTGTCCTCTGAACAGATAATGGAGTTACTGAAGACTGGAAAGATCGATTACGTTAGGGTACTCGTGGTTGACGTTCTAGGGAACGTCAGGAGTAGGTCTCTGCGAAGAATGGAGTTTGAAAAGGCCGTGGACATGGGTGTTAATTACCCAGAGTCTATCCTTTATTTAGACATCTGGGACAGGCCAATTAAACACAACTTCGACGACGTGATCGCCCATCCAGATCTCACCACTTTCATGACTTTCCCTTACTTAGAAAGGACCGGTGTGGTACTCTCCGCACTCACTGACAGTGGTGGAGTCCCATCTCCTCTCTGTGTCAGGACTGTTTTAAGAAAGGCCACCGGCAGGTTGGAGGGTCAGGGGTACAGGATGAGAGTGCTCTTCGAACCGACCTTCTACGTGCTCAGGGGTGATTCTCCTGCCGACAGTAGTAGGGCGTTCTCCTCCGAGGGCCTATTGGTGGAACAAGAGTTCCTGAAGGAGGTGGTGAAGTACTTAGAAGAAATGGAGGAGCCGGTTCAGAGGCTTAACAAGTACTTCGGGCGTGGACAATACGAAATAACGTTCTCCCCAGCCGAGGCATTAAGGTCAGCAGACTTCCTAACCGCTGCCAAGGAGGTCGTAAGGGATGTTGCTCTTCTTCATGGACTTAAAGCCACATTCATGTCCAAGCCCTTCAGCGACTCTCCAGGAAACGTCCTCCATGTTTACTTCTCACTCCTAGATGAAGAGGACAACAACGCGACTCTAGATCAGACGACGGGGCAGCCTTCTAAAATAGCCCGGAACTTCCTCGCCGGACTTCAGGTGCACATAGGTGCGCTTTCGGCTCTGGCCCTGCCTACAGTTAACTCATATAGGAGGTTAAGGGAGGACTTCTCACCAACCGTGGCGGCCGCAGGAAGGGAGAGGAGATTCCTCCTGAGGTTTCCCGCTAACTTCAAGGACACGGGAATGTTGGAGTTCAGGCTCCCTGACACCACAGCTAATCCCTATCTGCTACTTACGGGGATGATATACGCCGGTCTTGAAGGGGTGGAGAGAGGGCTCGAATTGATGGAGGGTATCGAGAGTGAAGAGGTTCCTACGAGCCTTGAGGAGGCGCTGAGGAGGTTGTCTAACGACAGATTGATGAGGGAAGCTCTAGGAGAGGAACTCCTGTCCCTCTATGTAGAGTTGAAGCTTAGGGAAGTGAAGGAGTTTGAACAACAGGTGACCCAATGGGAGAGGGACGTCTATCTTAGGCTCTAGCTGGATTTCCCTGTTCCCATGTTGATCGGATGGCATCGAGGTCTAGTTGACTCCTGAGAGCGCTACTTACGGACTCCACCTGTTTCCTGACCTCCTCGATCAATGAGGAACTATCTACTTTTATTCCAAATAGACTCGCAAAATTCTTGCCGAATTCCGAGTATAGACTACCATGCACGCTTAGTCCAACTACTTGGTCCTGAAGTGCTCCGTCCTCAACGTCACCCAAGTTAATTATTGGACTGCTCCTCCCATAGATCAATCTCCCTCTTCTGATTTCGTAACCCTCGAGCCTTCCGAAGTATCCGTCTCCCCTAGTTAGTCTTACTCTCTTAGTCTTATCGTACCTCACTTCGATATCAAAGAATCCCAACCCCTGAAACTCATTCGCTGGAGACTCTAGCCCAAACGGATCCACCAACCGACGGGCCAACATCTGGAAACCCCCACAGATCGCGTAAACCGGCCTGCGCTTCAGAACGTCTACAAAGCCTGCATCAATCAACCACTTCAGGCTAGCGAACACGCTCTTTGAACCCGGCAGGATCACTAGGTCCGCCTTTAGGGCCTCCTTGGGTCTCCTGACGAACCTGACAGAGACGTTCGAGGAAGCGAGGGCCTGAAATTCATTGAAGTTGCTCATGTATGGGTAGGCGACTACGGCTACCGTTAGTTCCCCGTCACCGAAGTCATTGACGTTCATTGAGTCCTCTGGCATTATTTGAAGGGAGTGAGAAAATTGAATAGTCCCCATATGCTTCATCCCTGTCCTCTCTTCTAACCACTTGATGGCGGGTTCTATGAGCGCGGGATCACCTCTGAACTTATTGATGATAAAGCCCTTTAGGGATCCCCTTACTGAGGAAGGAAGCATGTTATATGCTCCGAACGCAGAGGCGAAGGCTCCACCACGATCCACATCAAGAACAAGAACAATTGGAACCTTGAGCTCCCTCGCAATCAAGAAAGCTGAAAGGTCCCTCTCCATAAAGTTAGGTTCCGCAACACTTCCGGCCCCCTCTATTACTGAGGTCTCCCTCACTAGTTCAGCAATTTTGGGCCAAACTCGGCTTACTGTATCGTAGTAGGCTGATGGCCTGAACACACCGACGCTCTCACCCATTAATACCACCTCTACGCCTAATGGTGATGGTTTGAGGAGAACTGGGTTGTGCGATCTAGATGGTTCAACATCCGCTCCTATTGCCTGATAGGCCTGGATGAACGCTATCTCCCCACCATCAGCTGTAGGATAACTGTTGAGGGACATGTTCTGCGCCTTGAAGGGCGTACCACCGAGTAGCTTCACCAAGGCAGCTGAAATCATCGACTTTCCTGAGTCGCTCATCGTAGAGGCTAAAATGACAGCCACTTCTATCACTATGTGAATGGGGGAAATAAGGCTTGGAAAGTGATCAGCTCTCTGCTCTCGTTCTATAGCACTATACCGGCAGGAGGGGATTTAGATACAGCGGCCTCGTGGAGCTTCATAGCTCCGATCTTAGTAGGTGTGTTGGAAGGGATAGTACTCTTCATCGTCCTCTTTGCAGCATGGAACATTTTCGACGAACCCGCTGCAGGCTTATTGGTTGCTGCAGCTGCGGAAGGACTGAGGGGATTCCATCACCTTGACGGTCTCCTCGACATAGGGGATGCACTAATGGTTAAGGATAAAGAGAAGAGGCTCAGGGCACTAAAGGACTTTCAACTAGGAACTGGAGCCGCTGGAGCTCTCTTGCTCTACCTTTTCCTAATAGTTCCGACTGTAATGTTGTTGAGACCTACGTTCACTGAACTCGGGATCCTCGTTGCGGCCTCAGTTACCTCGCGCTCTGTAGGACTACTTCAACTTGCGCTGGAGCGTCCCATACAGGGAAGTTTCCTAGGCTCTAAGTTTAGCGAGGGGTTGAGCGGTAAGGCTTGGGTGTTGATGGTTGAATCATCTCTCTTCCTCACCTCTCCGTGGGCGGTCACGGCCTTCCTCGGTCTCACTGCCCTTTGGTTGCAGGTAAGCAGAAGGTCCTTAGGGGGTTCCTCTGGAGACGTGGTAGGAGCGGCGATTACCTCTTCCTTCCCTCTGATCTTACTAGCGGAGTTGAAGTGGCCTTGGTTCTGGTTCTTGCACTTGCACTGGTGATGGACCTGGTAGTGGGGGAGCCTCCCCTTCTCTTACATCCAGTTGTCTGGACAGGTAAGCTAGCGGAGAAGTTAAGCAAACCTCATTCTTCTAGACTGCATGGATTTGCCCTCTGGTTTATGTGCGTTCTGCCAGTATTAGTTCCACTTTCCGTCATCAGTTGGCTATCCTTTTCTGTCCCGTTTTTAGGAATAATAGTTGGCGCTGTATTATTGAAGATTTCCTTTTCAATAGGCATGCTTCGTTCTTTGGTTAAGGACTCTTTTCCACTCAGGGAGGACTCAAGGATTTACGTTAGTCAGTTAGTTAGAAGAGACGTCTGGACAATTGATTTGGGACACGTAGCTTCTGCCTCTATAGAGTCGCTCTTCGAAAGCATGGTAGACGGTATAACGTCTCCACTCATCTGGTACCTATTACTTGGTCTCCCTGGGGCCTTACTTCAAAGATTAGCCAACACGATGGACAGCATGGTAGGTTACAAGACAGAGGAGCTTCGAGAGGAGGGGTATTTCTCGGCTAAGATAGACACCTTATTAAACTACGTTCCCGCCAGACTTACCTTCGGTGTCATGATTTTGGCGGGCCTAATATTAGGCATGAATGTAAAGAAGGCAATCAGGACGCTCAAACTGGCTAGAATGGACAGCAAGAACGCCGTTTATCCCATCGCAGCAGCAGCTGGACTCCTTGGAGTGAGGTTGGAGAAATTGGGTGCCTATTCCATAGGTGAGGGGGAGTTGCCAACCTCTGAGGATATTAGGAGGGCATTGAGGCTTTTCGATCTGACTCTAGCAATCTTCGCCATAATGTTAGTTTGCCTCGATTATTACCTTTACGGACTCTCTCTGTTTAGCTACCCTTACGGCCTCGTAAAACTCCTCTAGTCTGAAGCGGTGGGTGATTAGAGGATCGACGTTGACTCTCCGTTCTGTTATTAAGTGCAGCGCTTCCATAGTGTCCTCCTCTACGGCGGCGTTACTGGGAATGATTGATATCTCACTGTTCAATAGCTCGCTAATATCGTAGTCTAGGACTGTGCCCTTGTACGGAACGCCGAAGAGCAGCACTCTACCTCCCTTCCTTGTCAACTTCAATCCCGACACTATGGCCTGAGGAGAACCTGAGGCCACTATAGTGAGATCTGCTCCCCTACCTTCAGTGAACTCACCGATCTCGCCCTTAGGAGGTAAGACAGCGTGGCCTAGTCCTTGAGCGAAGCTCAGGCGAAACTGGCTTACGTCGGTGACAACAACCTTTGCACCCCTCTCTTTAGCTAACGCAGCATGGAGTAACCCCATGGGTCCTGCACCAACCACTAGTACATGCTCATTAGCTCGAAGCGAAGCCCTCCTCTGGGCCCTCACAACTGTCGCTAGGGGTTCAACGAAAGTTGCCTGCTCGAAAGTTACGTTGTGTGGCAACTTGATTACGCCACCTCTCTGGACGTTCCACGACGGTACCTTGAAGAACTCGGCGAAACCTCCAGGATAGATGTTGCTCTCCCTATAGTGAGGACACATGGTGGGACTACCGTTCTTGCAGTAGTAGCATTCGTAACATGGAACGTGATGGTGGACAAAGACTCTGTCCCCAGGGCTGAAGGCTGGGTGACGACTAGCCTTTACTACACCTGCTGGTTCGTGTCCCAGAATGGGCTTAGAGGCTGTGTATTTTCCCTCCATTTTCTCTATGTCTGTTCCACACAGTCCGCAGGCCTTCATGGCCACCAACAGATCTCCATCCTCTAGTTTCGGTTCCAACACGTTCATTAGAGAGGTCCCCTGGTCTGTCATTACTACAGCCTTCATCAGACTTAGGAAAGATTAGGACCTCTAATAAGGTTGAGGGTGTCGACCGAAACTACAAAGTTAATATGGTAATATCGTGTAGAAATTAATGTGATAGTAGAATTCATGACCTTCGCCTTTGCCTTAGGGAGTCTCCTGCCTCTTGGAACCGACTCGTTAGTCAGAATAGGGATGCGGCTCAAACCAATCAGCCAAGAAGAGAGGGTGAGAAAGATGGCGTCCATAATGGGCGTCAAAGTGGATCGGGTTTACTTGAGGGAAGGCAAAGGGATAAATGCCTACTCTCTAGGGGGATTGAGGAACGTGCTTATACTCGAGAGAGAGTCTATGAACCTTCCAGACGATCAGTTCCGGGCAATGGTGGCTCACGAACTGGCTCACATAAAGATGAAGCACACATTAAAAAGGTCAATAGTATTGGCCGTTGGGTTGTCGGTGGTTGCTGCACTATCACTTATAGACAAGTTGCTACTTCCCTCCTTCCTCCTTGTCTTTCTCTTTGATATGGAGATCTCGAAGAGGATGGAGAAAGAAGCTGACGCCGAGGCGACTAGGTTTGTGGACCCCAAGGCATTAATATCTCTTATTAGCAAGTATGGGGAGGTAGGTCCCCTCTCCGACCATCCTTCAGCTGAGGACCGGATGAGGGCAATCGAAAGGGTAACAGGTGGGCCCTGATGAATGGCGACGGCTTTGATTGGTGAAATAGACTCCAAAAGCCTCCGCTGAGCCCCCACACGAGTTCGGCTGGAAGCTAACCATTAAAATGGAAAGGTTCCACCTATCCTCGCAATGTATGTTGGAAAGGCCATAAGGAGGATAGAGGATCCTAGGTTGATTACGGGGAGGGGGAGCTACGTCGATGACATCCAGCTGCCAGGTACCCTTTTCGTCGCTTTCCTAAGGAGTCAGTATGCTCACGCCAAGGTGAAGGTCTCTGCACCTAAGAGCAGCATGGGAGTGTTTACAGGTCAACAGTTGAATCCTGGTCAGGACTTTCCCGTGGCCTCGACAGAAGTAACCTACGTAGGGCAGCCAGTGGCCGCTATTATTTCGAAAGACCGGTACGAGGCATATGATGCCTTGGAGTCCATAGACGTAGAGTATGAGAGATTGTCACACGTCCTTAACCCTCGAGACGCACTTAAGAACGAGGTGAAGGTTTACTCTAAGGCCGAGTCTAACGTCAAGTTTGACTACACGTGGAAGTCGGGAGACGTGGAAGCTGCAATGAAGGGAGCAGAGGTGGTTCTAGAGGGAACACTGGAGAATCAGCGAGTAGTTGCGAGCCCTTTGGAGACCAGAGGAGCCTTAGCGTTCTTCGACGGTTCCAGACTTAATTTCTGGTCATCTACTCAATCAGCACACTACCTAAGGAGGAACTTGACTAAGTTTCTTGGCATCGACGTTCACGTAGTTCAGCCAGACGTAGGAGGAGCTTTCGGTAGCAAGATCATTACTCACCCAGAGGAGTTCGCTCTGGGTAAGATAGCCTTGATAATCAGGAGACCCGTAAAGTGGATTCCCACCAGATCCGAGGAGATGCAGACTGCTGGTCACGGTAGAGATAAGACGTTAGAGTTCAAGGCTGGATTTAAGAGAGACGGAACCCTCGTGGCCCTCCATGGCACCTTGATAGGTGACTTGGGAGCACCTTACGAGGAAGCAAACGGGGACGAACTGGGAAACATCAAGAGCTCCTCTAGGATGTTGTCAGGACCATATAAGGTCAAGGATGCACAAGTTAGGGCGTTCGGGGTCAACACGAATAAGACGCCCACCACTTCCTATAGGGGCGCAGGAAGGCCGGAGGCCACGTACTTCATAGAACGAATAATGAATATGGCATCAATTGAGCTGAAGATAGACCCCATAGAGCTCAGGGAGAGGAACGTAGTGAGTGAACTGCCCTACAAGAACCCATTCGGGATAACCTATGATAGTGGCAACTATAGCGAGGTCCTGAAGAGGGCGAGGAAGTACTACGATTCGCTTTCCTTGGAGGCTCGGGCAATGGGGGGATGTGTAGGGGTGGCTATGTACGTCGAGATAAGTGGGTTCGGTCCGTGGGAGACGGCTAGGGTCTTCGTGAAGAGTGATGGAAAAGTGCAAGTTTTCACTGGCGCAGGTCCTCATGGACAGGGAGATGGGACAGCCTTTGCCCAGATAGCTGCGGATGAGCTTGGGATTCCTTTAGAGAGAATAGAGGTTCGCTGGGGTGACACCGACTTGATAATGGATGGCATTGGTACGTGGGGAAGCAGGACAGTTACGGTAGGAGGTTCGGCAGTCAAGGGAGCTTGCTCGGAACTGAAGAGGAGACTGGTGGAGGTGGGGGCAAAGTTACTTCAGAGTGATGTGGAAGAAGTGGAGTTCGTTGAGGGAAAGGTAAGGAATAGGAAGGATGGTAGGGAAGTTGACTTCGATGAAATAGCGGCCAAAGCGTATGAGCTGGGTTACAGCTTGGACGTTAGTTACTCCTACCCAGTGAGACAGATCACTTCCCCTTATGGGGTTCACCTAGCCCTACTTAATGTGGACAAGGAGACTGGGGAGGTTAGAGTGCTCAAGTATGTAGCCCTCGACGACGTTGGAACAGTGATCAATCCTCTCTTAGCTGAAGGGCAGATCCACGGGGGAGTAGTGCAGGGGATTGCTCAGGCCCTGACCGAGGGGCTTACCCTCAACGAGGATGGCCAAGTCACGAACACTAGTCTCAGCGATTACGGTTTGCCGAAGTCAAACGTTACGCCTAGAATAGAGTGGGTAAGCCTTGACTTAGCTAAGTCGGCTGCGCTCACTGGAAGTAAGGGGATTGGGGAGGCTGGGGCCATAGCGGGAACGCCGACTATTATGAATGGAATCGAGGTTTGTATAGGAAGGAAGTTGATCAGGATGCCAGTAACTGGAGGGAAAATCCTAGGGGATCTAAAGTGAGGAGATATGTGTTGTCTGAGAAGGAACGAGAGGAGCTTGAATCGAGGCTTTTCGAGAAGTACGGCTTTCAAGGTGTGATTAAGGCGGAGATTGTTAAGGGAAAGAGAACCACTTTTTATATAGTTAATGAGATTCTGGCCTTCGTCGGAGAGGAGCTGGTTCCAACAATATGTGCGGTGAACAAGTTAGGTGTAAGGCTACCGAAAGTCTTAGTAGATGATGGTGCTGTGATGGCCTTAAGCAAGGGGGCAGATCTCTTCGTTCCAGGGATAAGGGGTACGGAAGGAGAGTTGAGAGTGGGAGGACTGGTGGTGGCTACTACTTTGAAGGGCATCCCCGTCGCCATACTCAAGGTGAAAACTATCCTTGGTCAGGAGGTCACAAAAGGAAAGTTCGGGGAAAACATTCACCATGTAGGAGACGAACTCTGGGAAGCCTGCAGCAAGAGTAAGTTACCTAAGGAAAAGTAATCGTTCACTATTCTCCTTATTTGCAACCTCTTCCGGTTAACTCCTTGAGGAGCCAACCTCTCCACCGACGCTGGAGGAAGTCAAGTATGTTAGCCATGTCATTAAGTACGGCAAGTCCAAATACCTAGCATTTCACGATGTTGAGGTTGGAAGGTATCCTAGAGGTATCGTTAGCAGTCACAAAGAACACGAACTACCCCGTCCCGACCAGACTTCCCGCTTTGCCACCATTTGCCCGAAGGTGGCGCAGCTCCACAGGAGGACCATTTCGGCTCTACGTTGAACCGATCTTCACCCGCGAGGTGTCAGACGAGGGGTCCACCACGATAGGCCCAAACTTAGGCTTCTCGGTGGAGTTCACCATGCGGGCCACCATCGTTAAAGGTATTTCGCGAATTCGTGTAAACTCGAGGGGGCCTCACGGGAGTGTCCCACTGACCTCATTAGGATAAAATCCATTGGAACCCTGAACTTTATGTTAAACATTATGAAGAAAGCGGTCGCAGCCTAGTCTCAGCCATCGAGAAACTGCTTTCTTTCATTGTAGGCTACAACCTAGTAGCATCAGTAAAGGAGTGTAATCTTCTGAGACTTCACGAACCTTCGTCTGTAAGGGGGAGGGGGAGAGACAGAATTATATTCCAAGCAACCGTATTTAAAAAGTAGGTTGGGAGATCTCGTTCAGCCGGGGTCGTGTCGGTGAGCATAGGAAGTTTGCCTATCAGAAGTAAGGAACTTCAAGCCGCTCTCAAAAAGGTCGATCGAAGTATGTTCCTTCCTCCTAACGTGAGACACTTGGCTTACGATCCGAACTATATCGATTCGCCAATTCAGGTCAGTCAGAAACACTCCACGACCGCACTCTCTCTTGGTCTCTTCATGCTAGACCAACTCGAATTGGAGAGTGGACATAAAGTGTTGGAGGTGGGAACAGGTACGGGATACTACACCGCCCTTATGATACAAATGGGGTGCGACGTGGTCACACTAGAGATGGATGATGAGATGTATCAACTTGCTTCGAAGGCCCTAGCTGGAATGAGAGTAAAACTGATTAAAGCCGATGGAAGTTTAGGCTTCCTTCCTGAGGCCCCTTACGATAGGGCTATAATTTGGTCTGCCTCTCCTTTTCTTCCTTGTGGTCCCTTGTCTCAGTTAAGGGAAGGAGGAGTAATGATAGTCCCACTACAGGTGGGAGAGCGTCAGTACCTCTACAAAGTGATAAGAACAGAACCTCCAACTATGTTAAGATTGATAGAGGTGCTCTTTGGTAAGATGGATGGAATATGTGGATTTGGAAGGTGAACTACCCCACCATCATGGACGACGTCCTCGCCGTGAGTCCCGTAGCGACACCCTTTCGTAGAGGAGTTTCAATGCAAGTGTAACTACTCCGTGGTGTCCCGTGCGGAATGGAGATTTCAGGACTCAAGACCCTCCTCACCAACTCAGAGGCCCACACTCATCATCTTCTTTCCATTTTATCTACATTTTGGTTAGCCCTTTGATCCTTATTTCCTGCAGACAGCCTTACCCAATTAAGGACCTCAAGAGAGAATTAAAGCTTCCTCAGCGAGATAAATGGTTCCATGTAAGCTCGAACTTTTCGCCAGATATATTCTCAATAGTTAGGTAAAGATAACGCGATCGGTGGAGTAGAAATGGCAACAAAACGGGTTTTATCGGCAATTCCCCTCTTCAACCCCTTTGATAGTGACGCAGTGGATTCGCTATGGACTTGTTGCTTGAACAGTTGTCATAAGGAAAGGCTAACCTGATGAACCCATGGGATTAGAAGGAGGACGTCAATTCCTACCTCGAGTCTTGAGGCAGGAATCGTATAACGCGTAGCTTAGTTTCTACACGCCGGATCCATTTATGGTCTGGCTAGTGTGGTAGTCGTTATATTTGAGTCTATGTAGAGAGCTTTCATGGTGTGATGGTAGTAAGTAAGAAAATTCACCTTCTTCTACTTTGACATCCTCTTCGTTGGAGGATAACTAAGACGGCGTTGTAGCTATGACACCAAAAGGGAGCCTCAGACCTCGACTACTTTCCACATATAGGGATTTAAACATAGGCATGGACGGAAACTGCATGAGGTAATCCCTTACAAAAAGGACCGCTACGTTATCGCAACTTATGGACTTAAATAGGAAGGGTTTTCTGACACTCCAAATTGCCCCCAAATGAGAGGTGTAAACCCGAATCATTGAAAGGGATCCTCGTCCTGAAGAACGAGGAGTAGCTCAATTTAAGGGATCAGAAACATAAAATGATTAAGCGATAATCGCGACTTACCTCAAACTGTAGACGACAGGGGAGTCATGAAGTAAAAAGCCTTCTCCTTAGGAGAGATGGAGTCCACTTCCAACTAGTTATTAGGCATTCATATTAATTTTCTAAGTTCCTTCTTGTCCACCTTGTTGGTGGAGGTCTTAGGGAGAGCTTCTACAAACAGGAATTTGTCTGGTATCCACCATCTCTGTATCTTGCCTTGTTTCACGGCATCCTCCAAACAGGAGCCAATGTCTCCCTCCTCGAGGGTTCCAGCCTTAACTATGAATGCCACTGGTCTCTGTCCCCACTTCTCATCCTTGACACCCACCACGGCGACCTCGCCCACTTTATGGCACTCACTAATTACGCTCTCAAGGATGAGAGTGGATATGAACTCCCCGCCGCTCTTTATAGCGTCACCCTCTCTGTCCATAAAGGTAACGTAACCAAACTCGTCAATCACGCCTAGGTCTCCCGTGTGTAGCCACCCGTTCCTCCACAGTTTAGAAGTTCGTTCTGGATCCTTGAGGTAACCTTCAGTAAGCCACGGGGCCCTAACTACTATCTCTCCTACACTTCTACCGTCGTGAGGTAGTTCCCTTCCTTCTGTATCCACTACTTTTATCCTCACCATAGGAAGGGGCCTTCCTCCCGTCAAGGCATAGTTAAGCCTGGCGTTCTCATTCATCTGAGATACCCTATCGCTAAAGAAGGCCACCGTCACAGGGCCGTGGGTTTCGGACATACCGTAGCCACTAGCTACCGTTATTCCAAACTCTTTCGCCTTTAAGGCGAGGCCGCGGGGAATGGCAGCCCCTCCCATAACCACTCTCCAGCCTCTCAAATATTCAGCGTACTCCCTTATCCTAGGATGATTTAAGATCATGTAGAGTACAGTCGGTACGGTTGCTGTGTAAGTTACTTTCTCCTTTCTTATAAGCTCAAGTATGTTTTCAACGTCGTATTTTCCAGAGAGAACGTACTTATTTCCACTCAACATGACGGTCTGTGGATAATCCCAGGAGTGAATGTGAAATAGAGGAACAAGAATCATGAAAACGTCATCAGGATTCACATTGAGAGGAGGTAGTCTCCCCACGGCCGTCAGCACCATGGTATGTAGCGCGATTTGTTTATGGGTGAACCAGACTCCCTTAGGCATACCTGTCGTCCCAGAGGTGTAAAAGACCATTGCTACTGACTCCTCGCCGAGTTCAGGGAAGTCGAAGTGGGTTTTAATCAGGAGGTCATCGTAATACCTAACGTTGGGCAGAGCCGAGTTTGGCCTATTTCCACTTTCACTGTACACTATCCACCCCTTCACGAAGGAGAAGGCGTCCTTGAACTTCTCTATCAAAGGTAGGAACTCGTCCCTCACTATTACGTAGCTGTCGTCGGCGTGTTTCATGGTGTAGAGCACCACCTCCGGCGGGTACCTCACGTTCACCGTGTGGAGGGTGGCCCCCATCATGGGTACGGCGAACATGGCCTCCATGTACCTCATTGTGTCCCAGTCTATCACAGCCACCACGTCACCTTGTCTCACTCCTAATTCCGTGAGACCCATGGCAAGCCAGCTCACTCTTTCCTTGAATTGGCTGAAGGTAACTCTCTCGTTCTTGTAGACGATCTCAGTTTCGGACCACGCTGTGGCTCCGAACTCTAAGATGTCCTTAATAGTCAAGTCTTGAGTCGATACGGGATTGGACACAGAGTAGTGTAACGATAGCTAGTTAATTAAAGTAACAGGTGTAATAACGCACTTGTTCGTGGATTCGACAAAATGAAAGACAAGCCTCGTTCATTCCATGAGTGGGTAAAGTCTTTAAATTGTGAATAGTAAGAGTATTATTGAATTACTAAAGCCATAAAGTGGTACATTAGTGAAATGCGTCCAATACACATTTCCAAGTATCTGGGAGCTGCTGGGAGTCCTTACCTGTGGTGAGGGGTAACGGACTGAAGACCTGGCTCACGGTCTACCGTCAGATGAATGGAGGGTGGTCTAAAGCCATCGGCTATCAAGCGATGAAGGTGGAGGCAGCGAACCACAAACCTGTTATCTGCCCTGAGGGAACCATCGCCCCTCAGGGGGTGGTGAAGAGATCAGTTCCACATTAAACAAAATGTGCCGACTTTATAGCTCTAAAGAACTGGGCCCTCTGGCCCTTAACTTCGAGGGCAAGCTGCTGTGTTCATAACGCTGACAACTGATTTACAAAAATTGGGGTTAAGGGGGCGGAAAGCCTCGCCCTTCACGGCGGGGACGGATAGCCCCCTTGTATTTATACTTCTTTGTTAAAATTTCTCTTAGTGGTACTAACGACGCTCCTCCCCAGCTCGAAAGAGGGCTTAATGGGACTGTGGGAGGAGCAACCATCGTCTCTCTTCTCCCTTAAGGGACTAGAGCTTTGCGATGAAAGTCCCCTCCTCTTCAAATGGGAGTGGATCTCTGATCCACTCGACTGCCCACCAAACGAGACATGTAAACCCGAACCGATGGCGGGAACGACGATCCCTCTGGGAGGGAACCCTCGTCCCTTCCAGGGCGGGGAGGAAGTCAGAGATAGTGTATCTGCTGAGTCTGAGTTCAACGCATGGATTCTCGATTTTACAAGGAGATGTCGAGTTGAACTCAGTCCTCTGTCTGTAGGCATACATCAAGGCCTGGTAGGGGTTCTACTAACCCCTGAACAGCCAGCTTAACGAAGTAGTAGGGACAAGTAGAGCACCGCGAAGGAGGAAAAGGGAACGGTGAAGTTATCGTCTAACCCAGGAATAGCCTCCACCGCTGTTGCTACCACTGCAGCTAGAACACCGAAATAGGAAAAAAGGAAATAACCCATCGGGACTGAGACCGCCAGCATTGCTATAGAACCCCAAAGACCTTTTTTCCTCTCTCCATAAACATAATTTCTTACTATTCCAGTCACACCGTCCCCGAAACTCATAAACAAAATTGGTAACAAACCAATTGAAAACGTGTTACCAGGATCGTTCCATAGATTCAGAAGATAAAGGAGCAGCATTAAGGTGCCGAAAGAGAAAGTGAAGGTTATTTCGCCGAAATCTCCAGATTCCTGAAACCACCCCATTAACCTACCTCTGATCCTCCTGATAACTAGATAAACCATCATTCCGTAGGACAGAAAAGCTGGGAACAACGGCGAGCTGAAAACTAAGGGGGATGCAGCAGCGACCACTCCTCCCCCCATTATGTGAATGAACTTCCTGCTTACATACTGGTTTGACTTCGTCTCTACTTTGCGAGACAAGTAAATTACGACGAACCCAACCCATATCGTGAAGACTACGCTCCAGACTATGTCGTTCAATGTTATTATCATTGGGCTGCAGGATAGCAATGGGGGTAAATATGGATGTCTTTAGATATGCCGAGAGGGAAGGCCTCCTCTTCCCCGATCCCCAAGGAAGTTACATAGTCGCAGTAGATGGAGACATATGTCTGGTGGATGGACCTAAACGAGAGGTGCAGTTCGCCGTCTTGGGAACGGAGGAACCTTACCTTAAGAAACTCACTGCGTTCAGCTCCCTCTCAGGTATGTTAGTAGATGTTACGTGCGCCATGGCCGTCCCAGACTCCAAGGCTAGAACGAGAAGGCTGGCTAGGCTATTTGGACAGACCTTCGAAGATTACGTCTTTAACATTCTCTCGGCGAATTTCATAGTTGAAAAGGGGAGGGAAATCAGACCAAGCCTTGCCAAGTTTACTGGAGAGCGTGACTTCGTCAGGCCGGACTTCGTGATAGAGGGGATAGCGGTAGAAGCTAAAGTAGGATCCTACGAAAGGGCCCAGCTTGACGCTTATGCCTCTTCTTTTAGAGCAGGAGTGCTAACTACCCCATTTTCCTCCCGGTGCGACGTGCCACGCGGATGGGTGTGCGTGTGTAACTTAGTTTACAATCCTCCCAAACTGGTTGAGTCAATAAGGTTATTAAAGGAGAGGACCAGGGGGGACCGTGGAGATAGGTACACCTCTCTTAGAGGGATCCCGTAAAATTTTGATTTTGGGTAGCGGAGAGTTAGGGAAGGAAATGGCCCTAGAGGCCCACAGGATGGGCCTCGAAATCGCAGTAGTGGATCGTTACGACATGGCTCCAGCTATGCACGTCGCTCACAGAAAGTACGTGGTGGATATGACCAACCAGAGGGCCCTTCTTTCCATAATCAGGAGGGAGTGGCCCGACGCAGTTATCGCCGAGGTCGAGGCCATAAACACTGAGGCCCTTCAAGAAGTCGAGTCCGATGGAATCAGAGTAGTCCCTAATGCCGACGCAGTCAGGGTGTGCATGAATAGGCTGGAGCTCAGGAAACTCGCTGCTGAGGAGCTGGGGTTGCCGACTACTAACTTCGGATTCGCCGAGTCTCCCGAGGAGGTGAAAAGCATTTGTGTAGATGTGGGTTACCCATGCATAATAAAGCCCGAAATGAGTAGTAGTGGGCACGGTCATGTGTTGATACGGAGTCCGGCCGAAGTCGAGAAAGGTTTCAAGGATTCCATAGCCGAGGCTAGAGGTAAGAGTAAGAGAGTTGTTGTGGAGGAGTTCCTGAAGCTAGATACCGAACTGACTATACTAACCTACAGGTACTCAAGTGGAGCTACGGTGGAGACCAAGACATTGGAACCTATTGAACATAAGAGACCAGGATACTATTACGTTGAATCTTGGCACCCCTCCACAGTTGGCGATGAGGTGAAGGAGAAAGCCAAGGAGATGGCCAAGAGGTTCGTGGAGAGGATGGGAGGCCTCGGGATATATGGAGTGGAGATAATGGTCAGTGGAGACAGGGTACTCTTTAATGAAGCGGCTCCGAGGCCTCACGATACCGGGATGGTAACAATGGTTAGCCAAGATGTGAGCGAGTTTCAGATACACGTGAGATGTGCTTTGGGCCTTCCAGTACCTGAGCCGAAGTTGGTTAGCCCGGCCGCATCTCACGTGATCCTAGCTGAGAGCGAAGGGTGGGCACCTAAATATGTTAATGTGGAGAAGGCTCTCTCTATACCAGGAGTGCAGGTCAGGCTCTTTGGAAAACCGTTTATGTACGAACACAGGAGAATGGGAGTGATCCTGGCCACCGGAATCTCGGTCGAAGAAGCTAGAAGGAAGGCCAGAGAAGCTAGTGCGATTATCCAAGTGGTTCATTAAAAAAGAGTCGGTAGATTTAGGTGGTAGTTGGTTTCTCCTTAGTAATCTTCTCAGGTTCTTCTGCCAGTTTTGTCCCCAAGGTCTCAGGACTTATAAACATCCCTATTCCCACTATTACGGCACCCAAGAGGAGGACTGCCGTGGAGAACCAGACGTTGTTGGGGGTATCCAGAGAGTAGAAAAGGTAGTTGTGCATGAAATAGACGGAAAAGCTGAACCAACCACCTAAGAATATCCCTGAGGAATAGCCGAAGCCTCCCCGAAGCCCTCATGGGTGCCCTGAATCTCTCTGAAAGATAGATAGGAATTATCCCCCACGGGGCCTGTGTGATCACGCCTATTGTGAGAGACGATGCAAGAGCGAGAGGGAAGTTACCTGTCCTCGCCCCTAGGAATAACCCATAGTATAGGGGAAACGTGAGTATTGGTGTCAACAGCGCCCATATGAGTGTCATTCTCCTTCTCCCCACTATCTGTGGGACAGTCCCGAAAACCAGAGCCCCCAAAGAAGGCTGCTACTGTTCCGGGAGTGTAGATGAAGTTGGCAGTTCCTATCGAAAATACTGATGGAGAGTGTTCTAAGATCTCTGTAACGAATGCGAATAGCGAGTAGGCATAGAAGAACATGCCAGTCATCCAGAGCATCACCTGGAGGAAGTCCCTTCTGTAAGGTCTCTTGAACAGGTCGAGAAGTGAAGTCTTTCTTATCGATTTCCTAGGACTTCAGGTCCTGAAAAACCGGCGTATCATCAATGGATAAACGCGCAGCAAGCGCGATCACGGCTGGAACTATGGATGTGAGGAAGATATATCGCCAAGCGAAGCTCTCTACCCCACTAACTCCATAAATTGATAAAAAGACACCCTCTACAGCGGCGGCCGCTGCTGCCCCAAAGGAGAAGACTCCCTGTACTAACCCGCTCACCAGACCTCTCCACTTGAAGGGAGTCCACTCCATCGCAAATGGATGTCCGGCGGAATACTCTCCGCCTGCAAATATTCCAACATCAACTCTAATAAATAAGGAAGAGTATGAAAGATAGAATGCCTACTTTGGCATATGTGGGGAGAGTAGAAGTCAACGCGCTTACGATTCCGAGTCCGGCCACTGCAATTATGAGGTCGTTTCACCTCCCTATCTTATCTCTTAGGTTGCCGAATATGGCAGAACCGAGGGGACGAAAGAGAATGATTAGTGTGTAGGAGAAAATTATGGTGAAGGCGGCAAAAATGGGTTAGAAGGGGGAAACAGCACCTTTGCTATCGCCGGTGCTATAGTTAGAATCGTGGTTAAGTCATACGAGTCCAAAAGAAATCCTGTAAACTGAGAGACGATCGCCTTCACGCTATTGGAGCTGAAGGCTCCATGCCTCGGATGATCGAGTGTGAGGCAAAAATATACCTGCAATTATACTTATGACTAATATAAACTTTTCAAAATATCGCTCTGGTATAAGTATAATATATAGAAGGCTCCACATACTAGAAGTTCAAGAAAAATTATAAAAATGGACTTAAATAAGTCCTTTCTGACGAAGAACTTCTGCTGCGTTCCTCCCCAACTGAACCTCCTCTGGGGAGAAGCCGAAGGCCAGTGCAAGGAGTTGAGTAGCGTATATCGCCGGCATAGTCCAATCTAAACTGAACATGTCTCTCACCTTCACTTGAGTGACGTCCAACTGGAGGTGGCATAGTGAGCAAGGATGTATTAATAGGTCCGCTCCAGCGTCCCTAGCCCCCTTCATTATATTGTAAGCCAGTCTCAATCCTCCCTTCTCGTTGCTTCCCATCAATGGAAACCCACAGCAGTAAGTCATAGCTGGGAAAGTTACCGGTGTCGCCCCGACTGCGGCGACCAAGTCCGCTAGACTGTGGGGGCTGTGGGGATCCTCGAAGCCCATAACCTCCCCTGGTCTAAGCATCTGGCAGCCGTAGTAAGTGGCTACCTTAAGTCCAACCAAAGGCTTCTTAACTGCGGCCTTGATTTTCTCTAATCCTACGTCTCTCAGGAGGACCCACACTATGTGCTCTGCGTTAGCCTTCCCCGAGTACTGGACCGTGGTACCTTGAGTTCTCTTGTCCACCTCCTCCTTCAAGACCGGGTCCTCCTCGTACTTGTGAACTGCCAGCCTGTGGCTGTGCAGGCAGACACTGCAGGGCGTCACCATCTTCTCGAGTCCCATCTTCTCAACCTTAGATAGGTTCCTCAGGTTTATTGCCGCATGTCCAACTGGGTCGCGTTCGTCTAGGAATCCCCCACCACAACAGTTCCAGTCTTCCACTTCCTTTAGCTCGACCCCCAATGTTTGGGCCACCTTCCTTGTGGCTACGTCTATCTCCACGGCGGAACCGTGGGCTGTACAGCCAGGGTAGTAGGCCAGCTTCACTGCTTCTCACCTAGGAGCTTCCTCAACTCGTCTATCCCCCTGACCTTCTTCTGCCTCTCCATAATTAGTTTTGTCGCCTTTCCATCCTTCATAAGCTCTATCATGGAGATTAGGGAATTCACTAGCCCGTAAGTTTTAACGTAGACCTTTCCTCCCTGGAGCATTCCGGTCTCTGCGATAGACTCCTCCACCGCCTTAGAGTGCCTTTCTCCGAATGACGACGCGTCGCCAGTGGGCCCGAACTTAGTGGTGTAAGTTCTAGTTAGCTTTATGGCCTCTACGGGTTCGATGTCGCGCGGGCAGACCTCGTAGCACATGTAGCAGTAAGTGCACCTCCATGCACTATCTATTAGGACCTTAGCTCTTTCCTCGAAAGAGGTGTCTCTGGGATCTGAAAGGAACCTATAACCTTTAGCGTGTGCAGCGGGACCCAAGAACTCTACGTCTATCCTCACAGCGGGGCAAGAAGAAACGCAGAGTCCACACCATATGCACTGAGCGAACTTCCAGAGCCTAGACTGATCCTCCGGTTTCAGTCTATGTTCACTCTTCCCCTTAAGCACGTCCTCTGAAGGATGAAGTCTCGGCTTCACCTTGTACATCCTGTTGTAGAAGTCGGTGAGGTCTACCACTAAGTCCTTCAACACAGGGTAGCCATCCATAGGCTCCACAACTATAGTGTCAGAACCAGTTCTATCGACTTCTTCCAGAGCGATCGTTCTACACGCAAGTCTGGGTGCCCCGTTAATCCTCATCCCGCAACTTCCACACACCGCCATGTGACACGATGCCCTATAAGATAAAGTAGGGTCCTGTTCCTCCTTTATTCTCTTCAGGACCTCAGTCATTTGAGTGTACTTATCTACCTTTACTGTGTATTCCTGCCACCACGTTCCCTTCTCTTCAGAGAATCTCTTGACTTTTACCTTCACTTCCTTATCGAGTTCCTTCATTTAGTACACCCTCTCCTCAGGCATCCACTTAGTGATCTTAACGGGTTTATACGTGATTTCCACTGTGTTTCCTCTCAGGTAGGCCAATGTGTGTTTAAGCCATTGTTTGTCATCCCTCTTTGGAAAGTCGAGTCTGTAGTGGGCGCCGCGGGACTCTGTTCTATTCAGAGCAGTGGTAGCTATTACGACCGCTTGGTCTAACATGTTCCGGAGTTCCAATGCATTGAAAAACTCTGTATTGTAGGTCTTGCTCCTGTCGGTAACGTACATGTTGACAGCAGTCTTCCTGAGCTCAGTGACCTTTGAAACCGCCCTCTTTAGACGTTCTTCGTCCCTGAAAACGCCTACGTCTTCCCACATCGTTTTTCTTAACTCCTTCATGACTTCTCCGAAGTGCACTCCACTCTCCCTCTTTACGAAGGAATAGGCATCATCGACCACCTTCTCAGGGTTAGGAGCATCTCGAACTTCCTTACTATTCTCGAGGAACTTGACTACTGCCTGACCCGTCTCCCTCCCGAACACTAAAGTCTCCAATAGGGAGTTAGAGCCCAGTCTGTTGGCTCCGTGCACTGATACACACGCAGCCTCCCCGGCGGCAAAGAGCCCAGGAAGGTCTGGATTGGCCCCAGACACGTCTACGTCCACTCCCCCCATGTAGTAGTGCTGCGCAGGCCTCACCGGTAGCGGTTCCTTGACTGGATCGACTCCAGCGAAGTTCCTTCCCGCTTCAACAGCGAGGGCGAGCCTCTCCTTTATGTACTTCTCGCCTAAGTGGGTGAGGTCCAACTGAACGTAGCCTCCTGGAAACCCTCTACCTTCCGCGACCTCTGTAAGTATGGCCCTAGAGACGACGTCCCGCGGTGCTAGGTCTAACTTCATTGGAGCGTACTTAGTCATGAATCTCTCACCTTTGTTGTTCTTCAGTATACCTCCTTCTCCCCTAGCTGCCTCGCTGATTAGAATATCCGATGGATATAGGGCTGTAGGGTGGAACTGAACAAACTCTGGGTCCTTAAGGGCCGCTCCAGCCCTCAGGGCCATAGCATACCCATCTCCGGTGTTGATGTAGCTGTTAGTGGTGTGTTGGTACAGCATCCCGTTACCACCTGTAGCTAGGACCACTGCCTTTGCCCCGAAAGTCGCTGGTGACATACTCTTCATCTCCATGGCAACTACTCCCGTAACTCTCCTGTCTGTGACTAGGAGATCGAGCGTGAACCACTCCGAAAAGAAATCGACGTTAAGACCGGATACTCTTTCGTAGATCGTGTGAAGTAGCGCCATTCCAGTCTTATCACCCACGAAACGGGTCCTCGGGTAAGTCTGCCCACCGAAGTATCTCAGAGCCACTCTCCCATCCGGCTGCCTATTGAAGAGAGCCCCCCAACTCTCCAGTAGCCTCACTATCTCTCCCGATTTGTAGGAGAGTATCTCAGCAGCGTCTTGGTCCACTAGGTAGTCCCCTCCCTTCACCGTGTCATATACCATGAACTCAGGGCTATCGCTTGGATCCGAGTTTCCATCCATGTATGCTGCTATTCCCCCTTCCGCACAGGCTGAGTGGGACCTCGTCGGGAACACCTTAGATAGAACTGCCACCCGAAAGCCAGCACTAGCCACCTCATGTGCAGTCATCAGTCCAGCGAGTCCTCCTCCTACAACCACAACGTCGTAATTGAGCTTCTCCATAGTGTGGAGGTGGACGAATTGGTATTAAGTCTTAGCTAAAGGATCAATTGAAGAACGATTGCAGAGATAAACGAAAGGTTCTACAGACACCTATCCACGTTCAGAGCTCCTAGATTCTTGAGTCTGGACATCCCTACCCTTTCAGCTCTAAAGGGAAAAGTTCTTAATTTGACCACCCTTAGTTAGGGAGAGCAGCACTTTACCTAAGTCCAACCGTTTCCTTGTCTTATTCAGATCGAAGTTTCGTGTATGTTTTAAGGGAAATGAGAGGGGTACTTAATGGAGTCTCAATTCGCGTCTCAATATCCTTAAGACTACAAATGAACAATTGAAGTTCTGGCTTTCTCTTAGGGAAATCCCCGATCTAAATTTGGATACTTCATATAGCTAGGACACCTCCCACTTCTTCGGCCCACAATCTATAAACCGGATTTTAAGGACAAAAGTGCAGATACAGGCTCGATAGATGACAGCGACAGTTGACCTGATCACGTTGAGTGCGCTCTTCACATTAGGAGGGCTACTAGGCTACTCCATGAGACTCAGAGGTTTTTCGGCCGTCTTAGGATATATAGTAGCAGGAATTCTGTTAGGTCCTATACTTCACCTCGTGAATCCCTCCTCCTCTCTCTTGCAGTTAATGAGCGACCTCGCGGTCACGGTGATAGCCTTCGAAATAGGAATAAGACTGAACCTGGAGTACGTTAAGGCTGAGCTACCGAGATTAATTCCGATAATAATATTTGAGATAATAATAGTCCTTGCTATATCCTTTGGATTAGGAGCCCTCCTAAAGCTCACTTACGGAGACGTTCTGACCCTAGCTTTCACTACTGTGAATACCAGTACTGCGATCGCGTTCAAGCTCCTTGAAGAGAAGGGAATGCTTGAGCTCTCAGAGGCTCGAAACGTAATTCTAGGGATGGCTTCGATGGAGGACATAGTCTCCTTAGTGTTTCTGGCGATCTTTCCCATTGTGAGCGAAGGAGGCCAGCCCCTCAAGGTAGTTGAACAGGCTAATTACGTGGCCCTCGGCCTGATCTTCGCAATCGCCTTCGGTTTCGCCTTTGCTAGGAGGATAATGAATAGAGCCATGAAGAGTGGAGATGACATGATAGTTATTGCCTTTCTGTCCTTAGTGACGGTGTTAACTGCAGTATCACCTGTCCTGAAAGTGTCCCCCGCACTGCTGGCACTCATGATCGGTTATGCAATTTCTACACTTAGGGGAAATGATAAAATATTGGCTGCCATAAAGCCAATCAGGGAGTTCTTCGTTGTCATATTTTTTGTGGCCGCGGGGGCTGCTGTTCCAGCTTTAGCACCCAATGTCACTTTGGTACTGGTAGCTGTCCTAGCGACCTTGATGGTATTCGTCAAGGTTGTGGCCTTCATGACTAGTGCCTGGCTAACTGGAGTAAGACCCATCACATCAGTGAAGCTCGGCCTCTACATGGCTCCCATAAGCGAGTTTGGTATAATAATTGCGTCCATCGGTCTAGCTGACGGTGTGACCACCTACCCAGTTTACATAGCCGTTACCTTGGTTGTTGGGGTATCCTCTCTGATAGCCTCTGTGATCACTAAGTACGATAATCGGATCGCAGAAGGAGTGGCACCATTACTTCCTCAACTACACCTCTTCAGACCTCCGAAGGGGAACGGCGACGGAAGAGTAGTCACTTTAGCGGTGTTGAGGAGGTTTGTTGGACTGTTCTCAGTCCTGATATTGACCCTGTACTTAAGTCTTGTAGTCTTGTACCTTCTCTTCATTTATAGGTTCGCTTACTTGGGGCTAGTGGCTGAGTTCGCTTACTTATTTGATTTAGTCATCCCAATATACTTCATAATATATGCTCCAAGGTATATCAGGGAACTTTACGATCAGCTACACGTGAAGCTAAGTAAGTATAGCAGTGCCTACCTTGCTATATTCTTGTATCTAGCTTTCATAGCACTAGGAAGTCAGCTCAGTGGGGCTGTGGCCAATACGGCGGTGGGAATAGGCGGCGTAAAGCCGGCGCTTGGCAGTCTGACCTATCTCATTTCCCTAGCTCTTTCTGTGACTGTTGTATTCTTGGGTGTCAGGAGGCTCGAAATGGTGTTGAGAGAGGGGGAAGCCTCTTCATCTTCTCAATAAGTTCCATAACCTTGTTGTAGGTGAAGGGGATGGAGCGAGTTGGTTCTGGATCGTGAAGTATGTTTACCTGAGGAGACAAACCTAGGACTTCGGCTAGTCCCAGTATCCATATCCTGGCCGTAGCCTCATAGTTGTATCCCCCTCCACCAAGTAGAATGAGTCGTCCGTCTGCAAAGGTGTGTGCTAGCTCGTGAATCATCTTGACAACCTCCAAGTAACCGAAGGTGCTCAACTTAAGCTCCACCAACGGATCGGAGTAGTGAGAGTCTCCTCCTATAACGACGAATAATAGCTGAGGAGAAAATGACAGTAGCCTCGGTAACACGACCTCCTTGAAGGCGGCAACGTAGGCGTCGTCTGCCGTACCAGGTGGTAATGGTACGTTAAGTACTAGCCCCTCTCCTGGTCCCTCTCCTCTTTCATTTACGTCTCCACTTCCAGGGAAGAAGCCCCTGTGGTACATGTGAAGCGAGACCTTAAACGATTTAGGATCGGAGTAAAGGATTTCTTGAGTGCCGTCAGCATGATGGCCGTCCAAGTCAATGACGGCGACCCTGTTGAACCTCTCCTCTGCCCTTTTGACGCCTATTGCGACGTCGTTAAACACACAAAAACCAGAGGCAGCTGATGGTTTTGCGTGATGAAGTCCTCCACCTATGTTCATAGCGTGACGAAACCTCCCCTTCGAAACGAGATCGAGCGCCTTCAGGGTAGCTCCAACTCGCACGAGGGATGCATCGAATATTCCCTTAAAGGCTGGAGTGTCTCCTTGGTCTAGGAAACCCTTTCCCTCGTTGCTCACGCTTTCGACGAACTTGACATACTCTTTCTTGTGGACGATGAGAAGATCCTCCTCTCCTGCTGGATCTGGCTCCAATATTTCAATCTTATCGACGAGTCCCATTGTGAAGAGCAGTTCCCTCGTAATTCGCTCCCTCTCTGCCTTGAACGGGTGATCATCTGGAAAGCTGTACTTGAGAAAGTCGTCACTCCACAGAAAAGCAGTCTCGTGCACGGCTCGTACTAACGTTTTATACTTTTAAATGTTGAAGTGAAGTAGAGAATCGATGGCTGACTTCGTAGTAGATAGCAAGGTAATTGCCTCGCCTTCAGACACCATAGGTACTCTAGTCGCTAGGATGAGAGAGACTGAGCAGTGGGTCGTTCCCGTGGTTAATCAGGGAAACCTTCTAGGACAAGTGACCTACAAAGACCTATTGAGAAGAAGGATAAGTCCAGACAGCAAGGTTAACTCTGTCATGACCCCAACTGTCACAATCAGTGATGCGGAGGATGTACAGAGAGTGGTCGCCAAGTTCTACACCAGTAGGGCTCGTGCAATTCCGGTGGTAACTAAAGAGAGGAAGTTCGTTGGTTTGGTAACTAGGGAGTCTCTCCTTTCATACCTGATAAGGACTGGCATGATCCCCCAGGAGCGAGTCAGGAAGTACATGGCTTCTCCCGTATTGACGGTAACCATGTCGGACTCGGTAGCTAGGGCGAGATGGCTAATGGTGAGAGATAACGTTAGCAGACTGCCAGTCATGGAGGGTGAGAAGTTGGCGGGAATAGTGAGTATGAGGGACATAGTGTCTAGGCTCTACGAGGCTAGTAGCAGGAAAAGAGAGAACATCTTGGTTGAAGAAGAGAGAATTATGGCTATGCCTGTGAAAGAGATCATGAACTACCCAGTGATAACCCTTCAAGGATCATCAACCTTAGAGGACGTAGTCAACACCTGTCTCACGAAGAAGGTATCTGGAATTCCAATATTGGAAGGAGGAAGGCTAGCTGGAATAATTTCCACCATAGATGTGATAGGTGCTGTGGCTGAGAGATTCAAGATAGAGATGCCCATACAGGCCAAGTTGCCTAGGACGATGAAGAACTCGGACGAGAAGTCGGTTATAGATGGGATCATTGAAAGGCACCTGAGCAAGGTGGAACGGATCACCGAAGTGGATTCATTTAAGGTCTCCCTTAAGGAGAGTGTGAGTGGAGAGAATAAGAAGATGTATGAGGCTAACGTTAGGGCCTCCACTAGGTTGGGGAACTTCGTGGCTAGCGACTCGGACTGGGACCCCGCTACAGCCCTTCGCAAGGCAGTTGAGAGACTCGAGAAAAGGATAATAGACAGGGTGAAGACCGTACAGAGGAAGAAGAGAGGAGAAAAGGGATCTCCTTGAAACTTGCTATAGTGCAACCTAGGGACGTTCAAGGAGCTCTTAAGCTGACTGAGTCTGCTTTGAAGGAGGGGGCGGAGCTAGTTCTTCTGCCTGAGAAATGGGTTAAGGACATAGAGTTGGCCCCTTTGGATCAACTTCGTCTTCTCGCCAAGAATTTCACGGCCTGGATAATTCCAGGTGCGTTTGAGGACGGCGTGTCGGTTGTGGCCCCAATATTTGATAGCAACGGAGAGATAAGAGGGGTGGCCAAGAAAGTTCACCTCTTCGGGCAAGAGAAGGAGAGGTTGTACCCCGGTGACAGAATCCTTTCGTTCTCCTTTAGGGGAGTGAAGTTTGGTCTCTTGGTATGTTACGATGTGGATTTCCCTGAGACTGTGAGGTCTCTCTTCCTCAAGGGTGTCGAGGTTCTATTGGTCCCCTCTAAAGTGTCTACGGAGGGCATGGGCATATGGAGGGACTACCTCAGGGTTAGAGCAATAGAGAACAGAATCGCTGTTGTCAACGCCAATGCCCTAGATCCCCCAGAGTTCAGGGGAATGAGCTCAGCCTTCGTCCCAGTGAAGAAAGGGAGGGTGATTGACGTAGAGGTCGCGGCCTCCTTGGAGGACAGGGAACAGTACTCCACATTCGAGGTCGATCCTTTGAAGTACTTAGGCTTCAGAGCAGAGAGAATGAGGGAATATAGGGAAGTCGAGGTAGACGAAATCTAAGCTCAGAGGCCGCTCGTTTTGCACTGTTCCCCCCACTTCCTCCTGAGTCCGTCTAAGATCAATTTTAGGTACTCTGAAGAGGGCGTACCCTCTTGCCCACCCTCGGAGAAGTAGGCAGTAGCGAAGTACCTTCGGCCCTCCTCATCCAAGACAGGTATAGAGTCCCTGAGGTACCTACTCATGTAATGCTCGGCTCTGTCTAGCACAGCCAACTGATCTGTAGTAGTAAGGTAGATGTAACCACAGACCTGCCCTTCTCCCTCCCTCAGACTGGCACAGAGACCCCATTTACATGGGACGGAGAATACTATCCTGAAATTGGGAGCAAAGACTCTGAGCTCCTTCATTATAACCGTAAGTCCTCTCTGTTTCATGACCTCTGGATTTGTGTTCTCCGCGTAGGCGAAGTAGTTGATGATTCTAGGCATCCCAACATAGGAAGAGAAGTCCCCATCTCTTACAACGTACTTGTCTTCAACAGATCGGCGGTATACATACATCTGTACGTTACTCAGTCTATATCGTCTCTTCTGATCGAAGTTAACCGTCACTGAAGCCCTCTCGTAAAGATCTTCTGGAGTTCCGGAATAACCCTCTATTTCGTCAAGCTTTCTCAACAGTAACTCGTTCACTTCGTAAACTTCCCCCCATACAGTTCCTTCTCCTCTGATACAACCTGGATATCCTCCCAAGTCATACATCCTGAAGCCGTCCACGTACCCTAGTCCAACGAACCTAGAGTCTTTTAACAGGTGATTGAGTTCAAATCCGTATCGGAGGGTCCCATAAACGAATAGTAGCACAAGACTATGTATCTCCAGACTAGTAAAACTTTGAGGGCGTTGGGTCTAAATGAAGTTTACGAGAGTTTTTATACGCAGAAACGTAATACTACATATGGCCTTAATCGCTGACGTAGTTGGAGTAGTCTTCGCACTAATTATAGTGATAATCTTCCTCTCTCTCGCCTTCAAGGTGGTGAAACAATGGGAGAAGGCGGTGGTGTTGAGGTTAGGAAGAGTATTAGGGGCTAAGGGACCAGGTATAATATTTCTGATTCCCTTCGTAGATAGGCCATTGAAGGTGGACATGAGAATAGTTACAGTCGATGTGCCAGCTCAAACCATAGTCACTAGGGACAACGTTACTGTCACCATAGATGCAGTAGTGTACTACAAGGTTGTCGATCCAGTGAGAGCAGTGTCGGCAGTATATAACTATAATGTGGCAGTACTCAACATAGCCCAAACTTCGTTGAGGGACATAGTGGGAATGATGGAGCTAGACGAGGTATTGAGCAAGAGGGAGGAAATCAATAGAAGACTTCAGGAGATCTTAGACAGTGTCACTGAGCCCTGGGGAATCAAAGTGACTGCGGTAACTGTGAGGGACGTAAAGCTAAGTCCAGAGCTCCTCACCGCTATGGCGAAGCAGGCAGAGGCCGAGAGGTTGAGGAGATCGAAAATAATTTTAGCAGAAGGGGAAAGACAGTCTTCGACGATCCTTGCTGAGGCTTCGAAGTCTTACTCGTCAAATCCTATTGCCCTTCAACTTAGATTCATAGAGGTGCTCTCTGACATATCACAGAAGGGGAATCTGATAATGGTCGTACCTGCAGGAAACGAACTATATCCGACTGTGAGCACCGCCCTCTCTACCTACGTGAGAACCAAGGAAGCCAAGTGAGAGTTTGGACACTCTCTTCAAGCTCAACTCTGGCTGATGTAATCTAACCAAGGTTCTAACTGACGAGGATCCATAGGCCTTCTATCCCCGCCTACCTCTATCCATGCCTGTTCCACTAACAACTCTTGTCCAACTTTCGCAAAGACAACCCTAACTACAGCGTTCTCACCCTCTACATCCTCTTCAGCTGCCTCGGAGATTGGTGGAGCTGTGAAAGTGAGTTCGACCTTATTGTTAAATTCGTTTAGAGAATAATTTGGATTTCCCTCAACGAAACTCATAAGTTTATCTAGGGATACCATACCGATATGTTGGTATGCTCCATAATGAAGCTTAGTAGTGAAGAGGTGCATTTCTTCATGCACTTCAGAGTTATGTATGGGGATAAGGTAGCAGTCGTTTAAACATTGTTAAGAGAACTAGCAAGTCCCTAGCTCTAGGTTGATCAACCGTTAAACCGTGTTAGTTAATGACGACACGTCCCCTGAATCTCTAACCTAATTCTGTAGTTTATAATCTTAATTATAAGGAAAACTATTGCAAGGAGCATAGCTCCTGCTTGAGGGACGGTTTTCGTCAACGGTTAGAAAGCTCCTCCTGAACTCGATTGGTGATTTGATGTGAGTGTGAGAAGGTGTGAATCAGAAAAGGGTATTCGAAGGCGTGAACTACCCTGCCCTAACGGACGGGGCTTCCTGCTTCCTAGCCCCACCTTGCCAACGGTGGAGGGCTCCACGGGCACTGAGGGTCGTTCCAACCCCGATCTCAGTCCTCGGTGTCCCAAATGGGACTAACGATTGGAGCAGAGGCCGTACCACATAGACCCTCGCTTTAACCGAGGCGTCTCAGTGACGCTTACTCCGTTAGTAACTGTCATTAATATTGTAATCTGCAAACTCACACTTAACTGTTTCTATGAGGGGGCCCATCTCCACCCTCACGGGAGGGGTCTTCCGCCCCCTCAACCCCCGTTAAGACAAAACTTCTTCAGGACGCACCCACACTTTTTACGAGCCTAAATCTAGCTCAGTCAGCGTGCCTCGACGCTCGCTAGGAAGTATGGTATATGAGTCACGTCTCCTTTCCAAACGAAGACGATCGAGTCCACAGAACTAATGCAGAGTGGGAGCGAGCTTCTTAATCATGGATCTTCACCCTCAATCATTAAGAGTAACGTGTGCCTAGAAAGTGGAAGCTCTTTCCTTGAGGACAGGATGATTAACTTATCGTTAGGGCTTTGAGGATCTAAAACGAGCTATTCCCACTTATGAAGATTATAGCACTCTCAATCCTGCCAACTAAGTTGCAGTCCTGAACTCTTAGTGGGAATTGACGGAAGGCTCTGAAAGCAAAGTCTCATCCGAGGAGATAAGTTTGTTTTGAGTCGGAAAAGAGGAGGACGAAGCTCGTCTTTCAGGACAGGGAGGAAATCGATGGCTCAAGCTAGAATCAGACAACTCCTACATCATTAGTATAACAAGTTTTTAAAGAGCGATAGTAAGTGAGGAGAAATAATGAAACCAGTAAAGGGTGAGAGAATACTCATCCCTACTTTTTTCCTCACCGTCTTGCTTATGTCGATCTTGGCGGGACTTGTGGCGATTCCTTCACAAGCTTACACTTCACAAACCGCCCAGGAGATCCCTATACCTATTTCGGGATATCACTACGCGGGTACGTTGTCTGCGACTACGCCTGTTGTGATCTCGGTGGACGTTCCTCTGCGTAACATCGATCTTCTCTATAGCTACGCTGAGCAAGTTTCCACACCAGGCTCGCCCCTATATCATCGTTTTCTAACAGCAAACGAAGTGAAGAAGTTGTTCTATCCGACTTCTCAATTCAATGAAGTCATTAAGTACCTGAGGTCCCACGACTTTAAGGTGTTACTGACTGCGGCAGACTCTGAAATAGTTGCGACAGGAACAGCAGTACAGGCAGAGAAGTACCTAGGTGTCCACTACGATCTGTACACCAACG
Source organism: Sulfodiicoccus acidiphilus (assembly GCF_003967175.1). NCBI lineage: Archaea > Thermoproteati > Thermoproteota > Thermoprotei > Sulfolobales > Sulfolobaceae > Sulfodiicoccus > Sulfodiicoccus acidiphilus. The sequence goes on from NZ_AP018553.1 coordinate 1,137,882, forward strand.
GGACGTATACCTACTATTACGGGCAGGGAAGCATAATGGATTCCACAGTGTTCTCGAGCAATGTGAGCGACATAATTTTCTCACACCCATCGACCTTGATCTTACTAAAGAATCGAATTTCCCCCTTAGAGAGTACCCTCAGCTCTCAGCCAGTGAACCTCACTTTCCCACTTGATGGGTACTCTCTGAAGGTTTTGGAACAAGCATATAACGCCTCCTACTTTTACGATCACGGGATAGATGGAAGTGGGTACAATATAGGTATACTCGACTTCTTCGGGGATCCGACAATATACCAACAATTAATTTACTTCGATCAACACTTCGGAATTCCAAATCCCCCGTCCTTCCAGGTCGTCCCAATAGGTCCTTACAATCCACAATTGGGAATAACTCAAGGATGGGCAGGAGAGATCAGTCTGGACGTTGAAGCTTCACACGCGATGGCTCCAGGCGCTAACATAACGCTCTATGTAGCGAGTGACTCTTTACCTCTTCCCGCTATAATTGCGTACATAGTTTCCCAGGACACGGTAGACGTCCTATCTCAGAGTTTCAGCATTCCCGAAACACTTTATTCTCAGTTGAGCGGAGGTCTATTCTATCAATGCGTTGTATTGACCGACCAATACTACGCCATGGGGACAGCTGAAGGAATAACGTTTACGGCCTCTTCAGGAGACGCTGGTGGGAGTGGATATAGCGCTGGGCCCTTAGGGACTGTAGGATACCCCTCTTCTTCTCCCTTCGTACTTTCGGTCGGAGGTACCACAGTGTACCCAGAGTTTGGACCCGATGGCATGAGCTTTAACACTACTGCGTGGTCCAACTACGGTTTCATTCCTGACGACGTGAATTATGGAGGTAGCACTGGAGGAGTGAGCGAAATAGAACCGGAGCCTTGGTATCAGTGGTCTCTAGGAACACATGAGAGCTTCCCGGCAGGAAGGCAGGTACCAGACCTTTCGGCCAACGCTAACGTTTACCCAGGAGTGTATATAGTATTGCCAGGAAACGTCTCGGCCATAGGCGGGGGAACAAGCGAGGCTTCCCCACTCACTGCGGGGCTCCTTGTATTGACTATGCAGTACTCTCACAGTAGGATAGGCTTACTTAATCCGGCCCTTTACACAATAGCTCAGAACTCCTCTGAGACGAACGCATTCGTTAGGCCCACCTTCGGTTACAACATACCTTGGACGGTTAGTCAAGGCTATAACTTGGTGACTGGCTGGGGATCTCTAAACATACCTATCTTTGCTAAATACTTTGCAGAGTTGGAGACCGCTCCGTCGCTCCTCATTAACGAGACCATACTTTTCAATGGAACCGAAGTTCAGCAAGTCTACCCTGGAGAGACGATTAACGTTGAGGTCTCGATAGCTAGGCAAGGCGTATCGGTGTCGTCCGGTGACTTCCAGGCATTGTTGGAGTCAACGCAGGGAAACCTTACCTCGGTTCCATTGACGTTCAATCCATTAAGTGGAAGGTGGAGCGCTAAGTTGACTGTTCCCGTCAATGCTTCAGGAATAGTTAACGTGGTGGTGTATGGGGAGTCGGATGGAGTTAAGGGGAGTTCCTTCGTGGAACTATTCTCGGGTTACTATGGACAGTTTCTGAGCCCCGCGCCTATGACGCCTTACATGCTGTCATTGGGTGTACCCATTGTTATTAACATCACTTCACCTAGTGGAACGCAGGCTCCTCCCTTGAACTTCACAGTTTTAGTTTACTCCTACAACCTAACCAACAATCAATACGTCCTCGTTGGAAAGGTGAAAGTAGTTCCTGTACCTGCTTTACTACTTGTGCCATTTGCTCCACCTAACACTTTGCTATGGGTAGGAGTCCTTTCAGGAAACTACAGCGTTGGCGTGATTAGGCTAGTCCTTCAAGGAGCTTTCGGGTACATCTCCTTCTACAACGGGATCGACCTTCAAACACTCTTCATTTTACCCCCGGTCGTCGCGGAGCCTGGTTCCGTACCTGCGGGAAGCTACATATACATCTTTGGCTCACCTGAACCGCCAGTAGAGACTGAAGGCGTGACTTCATTGGTGGACGGGCAACTACTATCTCAAAACATAATCGTCGGATCTAACATAACCGCTGAACTGTATGGTGTTAACGGTACTGTGAGCGAGACACAATTGGTTTTCAATAACACAAGCTTCCAAGGTTACCTACACGTTCCCAGTAAATTAAAGCCTGGTCTCTACGACGTCCTTCTCTTCGCCAACTACAATTCTACAACCTTATCCCAGTCAATTTCAGGCTACTTCTACGGACAAATATACGTGAGTGCGGCATCCATCCAACCTGAACTTGAGGTCTCGAGTTACTACGCTTTCCAAGGGCAGACTATCTACGTCTACGCCAATTTAACAAACCCTGAGACGGGGACTGAGGTGACAAGTGGGATGTTCACTGCAACATTGTATCCTAGGGTGCTTTCTTATGAGTACAGCACATTAACTGGGGTAATGGAGGTACCTCTGTGGTACAACGAGCCGATCCACATGTGGGTAGGTAACGTCACTCTCCCTTCAACCTTTAATCTGAACAACTTCACTTACTTGGGTAACCCAGACTACTTCGCCACTCCCTTTGAGATCTACGTTTCAGGCCTAACTCCCAACGGTATTCCAACCACCACTTTACCCTCCGCGCAGTTCACGTTCTTCGTCACACCATACACCGAGGTTCAGGGAACCTTGATCACTGATCCAGTCCAGCCATACTACACGGCGTTCTCAAATGATACAATAATATATAACGGTACTCTAACTAACGACCTCTTCACTGGCCACGACTACCTTTTGAACAGTGTCTCTACTATTACTTCATCTAACGTCAGTGGTGAGCTGATCATTGCGAACAGCTCGGTCACTTTGGTTGACGTGGTAGGTAACTCGGTGACAGCGGTTAACTCCCACATAGTTCTAATAGGGACCACATTGATGCATCTTGATTTAGAGAATTCCACGGTATCTATACAGCAGTCACACGTGGAGAGTCTGGAACCCTCTCTTCCTAAGCTAACGTTCATTTCACCATTACCAGGACAGGCGGTGAATGGAACCATTCCAGTGAAAGTAAACGTTGAAGGTGAGGGGATATCTAACGTATCCCTCTACCTGAATGGGCTCTACGTGGGCTCCGCAAACAATAACGGAACCCTGACATTCGTCCTCAATACAACGGCTTTCCCAGATGGAAGTTACACGTTGACTGCGGTCGTTCGACAGACAGATGGACTTGATAACAGTTCATCCGAGGTGGTAGAGTTCAATAATCAAATAGTACAATTCGATAAGCAACTCAGTGGTCAGATCTCCAAGGTTAACGAACAATTGGCCAACACTACCTCGAGCCTAAGTTCTCAACTTAAGAACGCTACCTCCTCTCTTAGTGGGCAAATAGATCGTATAGACCTCCAACTGACGTCACTTGCTACTACAGCACAGGAAGTCGCATACGTAGGTGTGGCTCTAGCGATCGTAGCTATAATCACTGCCATAGTAGTAGTGAGGAGAAAGTGAACGCTAAGCATTGATTACTTGTTTTATTTTTTTCACGGCCTCCTCGTCTTCTCCTGTGTAGTAAGTTATCGCCTCTCCGCTGTTGTTTAGCCTACCGGTTCTTCCTATTCTGTGGATGTAAAGTAACGGATCTCTAGGCACATCGAAGTTGATCACTTTACGTAAGGACATCACGTTTATCCCTCTAGCGCCTAGGTCAGTAGCCACTAGAACGTCGTATCTGCCTGACCGGAAAAGGTCCATGTTCCTGTTCCTTACCGTCTGTGGGAGGTCTCCATGCAACTTAGTTACTGATAGTCCTCGACGCCTAAGTTCGTAGAAGAGTTCCTCCGCCCTAGCTTTGGTATTAACAAATACTACGGTGTTAGGTTCAACATCGCTGACCAGAGCAGTAACCTTGCTTGTCCATCTATCCCTCACCCGCACGAATCTTTGACCTACGTCGGCTACCTCGTAGTCTGTTCCTGCAGTAAGCCTCACCACCTTGGCCTCGGCGTACTTCCTAGCTACGCTCTCCACTGGTCTAGGAATAGTGGCTGAGAAGAAACCCACAACGTCCCTAGCGGTGTTCACGAGAATCTCCTCAACGTCCTCTATGAAACCCATATCGAGCATGGTGTCCGCTTCATCGATTACTACAAAAGAGAACCTCTGAAGGTCCAACCACCCTTTACCCCAAAGGTCTAGAAGTCTACCTGGAGTGCCCACTACTACTTCAGCTTCACATTCCTCAGCCTGTCCTCCGTAGCCGACCCCTCCGAATACTGTTCCTACCTTAGTTCTCGCATATTTTCCTATCCTTTTTATCTCAAAGGAAGTTTGTCTCGCCAGTTCGCGGGTGGGAACTACCACTAGCCCAGGCCTACCAAGTTCGACTAACGGAACTCCATAAGCTGCGGTCTTACCGCTACCAGTTCGCGCTTGAACTAGAACGCTTTCGCCCTGCAGAAGCATGGGAATCACGACCGACTGTACCGCAGTTGGCTCTTTGAAGCCCATGTCCCTAAGAGCTCTCTTTACATTCTCTGAGAGGTTTTCTATCATAGCGATTCCTAGATCTCGAGGATTTTAAGCCTGCCTAGGTCGTGATTCCGTATCTTAATATTAGGTTCAAAGAGATGGGTGACTCCACTATTCACAATTGAAAACCCATTTACAGAAAAATATGAATTATGGATTAGTCCAATATCTTCCAGTGCCTCCTTAGGATGTGCTCCAGAACATATATTGACCAGAACATATATTGATGTGAGGAACGTTAAGGACGCTGAAGCGATTGAGAAGTTGGCGTCTCTCCACTTAGCCTTCCCCAGGTATTACGAGACTTCCTCCAGTACGTCCTAGCGTCTTGCTAGAGATTACTCCTTCCAGCAAGCACCCCTAAACGGGTCCGGCCTCCAGCTTCAAGCTAGCGAGACCACGAACTGGTTACTGGAAGGGGGCTCCTCTTATACTGAATCTAGTGTAACCTCGTCTCGCTTAATCGAGAGGGTTTATACTTCAACTCAGTTGGGATCGGACCCCTTCTATTCCGCTGATTAAAGCAGACGTCAGTCTACCTCGGGTATTGTAAATTTCATACATCGTTGTCAACAGCTTCAGATAAGTCGTGAAGTTTACAAAGGATCGAAAGCCTCGCCCTTCAGGGCGGGAATGTCAATTTAAACATCCTCTTCGTTCCAAACCCCTCGATGTCTTGGAGGGTCGAAGGATCGGAGCTACCGTTTCCACGAAGGTCACCCTCGGAACCCCTCCTAGCCCCCGTGAACGACTACGTCGAAGCGATGCGTTCCACCCCGTTCCGGTCGAAGGAGAACGTGGAAAACCCGAATGAGAAGGGAGTGTTAGGAAGAGTCCACGAGGAGTTGTACAAGAGGTTGAGGGAGGAATTCAACCTACCTTCAGAGGTCGCCGAGGACTGTTATAGGGATGCACTCCGCCCAGAGCTATAACCTAGACCCAGGGACAGTCTAGGGTGGGAAGAGTCAGCGAGCTTCAAATCTCTGGCCACCCCAGGAACTCGAGCAGCACGTGAGCCGGAAGACGAGGGAAGCCAGAGTCGTAGTCTAGGACAGGAAGGCCTCCCTCAGGCCTTAGGGAGGGGAAGGTAACCCGAGTCGAGTGTCGCCGTAGACGTAAACATGGCTAAAGTAGCCTGTAAGGACGACGCCCAACACATCTGGATACCCCCGCGCCTCCCCGACGCCCACCGTTTGAAGTAGCTAGCTGAGGGCTTGCGAGGGAAGTACCCCACCAGAACGAAGGGATCCTCAGCGGGGCTCCTTCCACCTAAAGGCCAAAAGGATCACAGAGATGGCCAACAAAGGGGAAGTGGGTCGTCGAGGAAGCCACAAGGCTCGGGGCAAACGCGACGAAGTTGGAGAACTTAAGAACTTGATCAGAAACGTTGGTGAACTACCGAGGAGTTTAACGATGGGTTGTGGGTGCAGTATCATCTCTTGCGGTGTTGGATTATGTGGCAAGCGAAGAAGTGTGGCGTTCTAGTTGAGTTCGTTAACCCTAAATACTCTTCCGTCTCGTGTCCCAAGTGTGGGCAAAGAACGGAAGAAAAGGGGTACCTTTGGTTTAAGTGCACTTGTGGTCGCGAGGACGACCGCGATGTCGCAGCGGCGAACCTGAACGGGAGGGGTCCTCCGACCCTCTCGACCGCCCCTCAGGGATGTAACCCCGAATCGGTGGGGGGGAACCCTCGCCATTCGTGGCGGGGAGGAAGTCAGATTCTTCGAAGCTAAACATAATACACTTGGTCTAGATAAGGTGTGACTATCTAGACGAGATGCTGCAGTAAACTAAAGGTGTACGTTCCTCATCCGACAGTAACACTCAGTTAGGTGGGGTCATCCCGCTAATGGGAAGGAGATGAACGGGTTCCCCCCAAGACTCTGGTGAAGTTCGATTGTAGAGAATTGAATACACATTCGTAAGAATTGAATGAAGTTCAAACCTTCTCCACTGGCACCTTCACTAGAGGTAGACTGAAGGTGTATGTGCCGAGCGATCCTCCCAATGGCCTAACCCCGACAGAGGTCCCAACTCCTCCTCAACTTACTCGGGAGGGGAAGTGAGACCCCTGAGCTTCTACCCTTAGGTCAAGTTGAGTCGCGAACCAGGAAGCCCCTCCCGTGAGGGAACGGTAGTTCACAGTGTAGTGGAATAAGACCCATACCCCACAGGAAGTCAGATTAGTCCTGTGAAAGGACTTCTTTCAATACTCTCACTCCCTTAACAATGTGCTCCTCTTGTGCTACTGCAACACTTAGTCTTGCGTAAGTCTCTCCCCCTCTAAGAAAGAACGGCCCAGCTGGAACGAAAAGAAGTCCTTTCGTCAGCGCAGTATGAAAGACACTATCAGCGTCCTTATGTAGATTTAGGAGCAAAAAGAAACCACAGGACGGAGGATTGAAGTCGTCCAATCTGTTTTCCCTAAGAGATTCTACAAGGATCTTCATCTTCCTTCCGTAGTGAGAGCTTAGTTGCTCTGTCCTGCCTTGGATCACTCCCCTTTTCAAGAGGTCAGCTACAACGTATTGATTGATGGTGGACGTTGAGAAATCGTTCTGCTCGAGCAGGGCTAACTTCTCAGCTACTTCCTGATTTGCTAAAATGAAGCCTATCCTCAGCCCTGGCGCGAGAATCTTACTGAAGGTGCTCACGTAAATCACTCTACCGTTGTTATCGAAGGACTTAACTGGAGGGGGAACCCCAGTGGATATTGGCCTGTAGGGATCGTCTTCAAGTATGTAGAAGTTCCGCTCCTCTGCCAACTCCGCCAACCTCTTTCTTCTCTCTAAACACGTCGTGACACCTGCTGGATTGTGGCAGTTGGGAATTATGTAAACTATAGAAACTTTCACAGTCCTAGTTAGAGATTCCAATTCATCTACTGACATTCCCCTTTCATCTAGAGAGACAGGTAGGACTACGGAGCTCCTTAACTTCATGGGAGTGAGGGTCTCTACGAAGGTTGGATTCTCGGCGACTACTACCTCGTTCTCAAGCAGGTACTTAGCGATCAACTCTATTGCATGTTGCGCACCACTCGTTACGACGAGCCTTTCTCCCTTTCTTATCGATAGTCCTAAGAAAGGCAGAAAGTTCTCTATTTCCTTTACTAGAGATTCCTGACCTCCGGCTCCTGGATAACCTAGAGCTCGAGGCCCGAGGTCGCTCAGGACCCTGTCGTATGAGTTCATTATTTCTCCCACTGGGATGGTCGAGGGATCGGGCGAGCCTGCAGCCAAGTTGTATAGCGCCCTAGAGCTATACCTCGACGCCATCTCCACAGGTGATAACTCTATTTCCTTACCGATCCTAGAGACCATGTCCCCCTCACCTTTACCTCCTCTCGACCCCCACTTTTCACCGCCTTCTCAAGCAAAACCTTCATGACACTTACGTCCTCTAGCCCTATCCCCACCGACTTAAACATGGTCACTTGCTCTTTGGAGCTCCTGCCTACCTTCCTAGCTACGACAGAAGAGAAAGGAACAACCTTCTCCCACTCCATCATATTCATCTTTTCGGCAAGTACGAAGTCTCCTGACTCTAACCTCACCTGCTCCAAGTCCTCCACTGCTATTACACTTGACGCTTTTATTAAGTCTGGAAAGACCTCAGCCCTAGACGGTACGTTAGACCCGAAGGCGTTGACGTGAACTCCTTGAGGTAACATGCTACTTTTCAAGAAAGGTGCTTGGGAGTTCGTTATTGTTACTACTACATCGGCCCCCTCACAGGCATCGGTGTAGCTGGACGCCACCTTTACTCTTATTCCTTTCTCCTCGAATACCCTCTCGGCCTCGAATATCCTCTCCTTGGTCCTAGAGAAGATCTTTAGACTTGCTCCAGTTAACTCGTGAAACGCCTCCACCTGGGCCATTCCCTGTCTACCAAGTCCAATTATGGAGACCGAACCGAGGTTATTAGCCATGTACTTAGCTCCCAGCACAGATAGGGCGGCGGTCCTCATTCTTCCCATTAAATCCGACTCGACCAGGGCTACTAACTCCCCACTAGATGCGTCGAATAGTAACGACACGAAGTTGGGCTGAAACTTGCCGCTAATGTAGGCCTTGAAGCCCAAGTAATTCCAAATTCCCGCAGCTTGGATACTTAACGTAGCTCCAGCTATGGACGTTCTGGTCCTAGGAGTATTAATAGTGGCACCTTCAGCTTGCTCTAAGAACGCCTTCTCGAGCACATCAAAAATCTCCTTATAGGTAAGTAGCTTCTCTACGTCGGTCTCCCTAAGGACTATCAAGTTAAACCACACCTAATGCACTGGGCCCACAAATAAGCATTGAATGGAGGTCCTCGAGCTCATGACGTCAAGAAAATGTTAAGAAATGAAGAAGACAATTGCTCTCACTCGTATCAGTCAACTGTCGAAATCTGTACTAATGATTTAAACTCTCCACTCGAGAGTTGGAGTATGAGGGAGGTGTTTATAGTATCAGCTGCTCGCACACCTATCGGTAAGTTACTTGGAACTCTGAGCAGGCTTTCCCCCGTGGAGTTGGGGGTCCACGCAGTTAAGGCAGCCCTTTCCAAGGGGTCAGTTCCCCCTGAAGCGGTAGATATGGTAATTATAGGGAACGTCCTTAGGGCAGGCCACGGACAGGACCTGGCTAGACAAATCTCAATCAGAGCTGGGATAAGACCTGAAGTGGATGCTTACAGCGTAGATATGGTTTGCTCTTCTGGAATGATGAGCTTCATAAACGGCGTACAGCAGATAAAGAGCGAGGACTCGGAGTTGGTAGTGGTTGGAGGAACTGAGAGTATGAGCCAGGCTCCCTTCGTCACCGATCCCACTCCAAGACAGGGTGTAAAGTTTTCAAGGACCGGCCTACGTTTGAGTGACTCTCTACTTGTGGATGGTTTGACGGATCCTTTTAACCAGAAACTCATGGGGAAGAAGCTGATATGGTAGCTAAGAAGAACAACATCTCTAGAAGGGACCTGGATGAAGTCTCGTTAGAAAGCCATAGGAGGGCCGCTAAGGCAACAGACGAAGGACGGTTCAGGGACGAGATAGAGCCACTTCACCTAGGAGGAGTTCTCGTGGACAAGGATGAAGGTATTAAGAGGGATACTTCGATGGAGAAACTGTCTAAGTTGCCTCCAGCCTTTGGTTCCGACGGGCTTCACACAGCTGGCACGTCATCCCAGATGTCGGATGGCGCTGCTGCTGTAGTACTTGCAAGCGACGAAGCTTTGAGGAAGTACAGACTGCAGCCAGTCGCTAGGGTCCTAGGTTACAGTTGGATAGGAGTGGAGAGCTGGAGATTTACGGAGGCTCCCATAGCGGCGGTTAAGAAGCTGTTGAACAAACTGAACTTGAGCTTGACTCAGTTTGACTTCTTCGAGAATAACGAGGCATTCGCGGTGAACAGTGTTCTGTTCAATAGGTTTCTTAACGTTTCATATGATGTACTGAACGTCAACGGAGGAGCTATAGCATTGGGACATCCGATTGGGGCCAGCGGATCGAGAATAATAGTTACACTCCTTAATGTTCTAAAGCGAAATGGTGGAAGGAAGGGGATAGCTGCTCTCTGCCATGGTATAGGTGGAGCGACTGCAGTGGCTTTAGAGCTGCTTTGAGTTGTGAACTTACCTTGCTCTCACGGACAGGGCATCGTGCTTCATAACCCCACCTTGCTTAACGGGTACGGATGGAGCTCCAAGGCTCAGAGGGCCGTTCCGGCCCTGGTCTAGATCTGCCGGTGTCCACACGTCGCCAGATGGGGCAGAGTGTTACCTCACGGACCCTCGCTCGGAGGCGTCTCGGCGACTCACTCAGACTCAATGACTATAGTCTAGATATTATCGCGAGAACTTACATTTAAACGGGTCTTCCGCCCCCTTAACCCGCTTTAAGATAAAGGATGTGAGTTCCGAGGAGGGAGTCAGATTCCCTGGGCCTGAGTTTCTAAAACCTTAATAGCTCTACTTCCCACTCCTTCTAAAGGTGAAGGAAAGGGTTGCCTAAGAAAACACAAGATAACACTACTCCCCGCGAGATACCAAGACCCGCTGAGGGAGAAGTCATTTGTGTAGTGAAGAAAACTCTAGGAGGAGATCACCTGTCCGTGAGGTGTTTCGACGGAGTGGAGCGTCTAGCCAGGATACCAGGGAGAATGAAAAAGAAAGTGTGGATGAGGGAGGGAGATGTCATCTTAGCTGCTCCCTGGGACATCCAAAGCAACAAGTGTGACGTTGTGTACAAGTATGGTAATGATGAAGTAAGGAAGTTGATAGAGTTCGGGGTAATAGACCCCAATATACTCGATCAACTTAGAGGTTGAACCCCATAGTAAAGAGGAGCCAAAGAAGGAGGAAGGACGAGGATAATGTAAAGGTAGTTGACTCTGCACTCGATAGCAGGACCGCTCAGGCTATCTTGGAGATCATGCGGAAGCTCAGGTTGAGGAGGGTCTTGGGATCAATAGCCTCTGGTAAAGAGGCGCGAATCTATCCGGCAATAGACGAGGCAGAGAAATACTATGCTCTGAAGGTTTACTACATGGCAACAGCCACGAGTAAGAGAAGCACTATCAAGTATATCCAAGGAGATCCGCGATTCGACGGAGTGAGCCTTGGAGATACGAAGGAACTGATATATACGTGGGCCAAGAAGGAGTTCAAGAACCTCATAAGAATGGCTGGAGCGGGAGTGAGAGTCCCCCAGCCCTTTGTCCTCGTAAGGAATGTCGTAGCCATGGAGTTCCTAGGTGACGGGCCTGCTCGGGCTCCTCTCCTAAGGGAGCTTGATCCTTCTTTGATAGACGCCGCACTGTATCTGAAACTGATAGAGCAGGTCGAACTCACAGTAACCAAAGCTAGGCTGGTCCACGGAGATCTGAGCGAATATAATGTTGTGATTGTCCGGGGAGAGCCTTACCTCATAGACGTTGGTCAAGCTTTGCCAGTAGAACACGATAAGGCAGAGGAGATGTTGATAAGGGACCTAAGTAACTTAAACAGGTTCTTCGAGAGGCTAGGTATAGAGACCGTTGAAGTCGAGGAGACAGCTAAGGACTTACTGAAAAGGGCGGGGAGTCTTACCTCTTAACGTATCCAGCCATTGCATCAGAGAAGACCTCCTTTAACCTCTCTAGCGCGGCTTCAACAGAACATTTCCTTACCGTTTCTTTACCTACCTTTCCCATCCTGTCTGGATCTTTGAAGGCTAGCTCCAATTTACGGGCCAGCTCTTCATGATCACCAGCCCTGAACACGTAACCATTGACTCCCTCTAAGACTAACTCACTGACTCCGGCCCCAGAACTCACAACAGCAGGTTTCTCGTAGGCCCAGCCCTCACAAGCCACTAGCCCGAAACCCTCTACATTAGAGGGGAGGAGAACTACGTCAGCTCTCTGGTATAGGGCGTTGAGTTGATGATCCTCGACGTAGCCTGTGAAGATCACTTTATCCTCAAGTTTAAGTTCCCTAACTAGCGCCTTTAGCTTAGAAGCCCATGAACTAGCCTTATTGTATCCTAGGGACTTCGACGTGAAACTACCGTTCCCCACCAGCACGAGTTTGCCCTCCACTTTGTTCATCGCCTTTATCGCGACGTCTTGACTCTTTATTGGATCCATTCTTCCTACCACTACTATTACCTTGTCGTCTGGTTTCAGGTTGAACTTAGCCGACACCTCATCCACCTCAGCTCTATTAGGAGTGGTCATCTGGTCCACGTCAATAAACGGATACACTTGCCTCGCCTTTACTCTGGCTCCAGCCCTCACTAGGCTCTCAAGGTCTCTCTTGGTGCTTACTATTACTTCGTCGAAGCCCTCAAAGGACTTGAGCAGGAAATCCCTTATTTTTGGACTTAGTCTCTCTACGGCAACAGGTATGTGGTACCATAGGACTGTCGGAGCCGAGGGTCCTATTATCCCCCCTATGAGGAGCTGTTGAAAGTCGTTGATGAAGTATAGGTCTGTATCATCGTAGAACTCGAGCAGCTTCTGGGACGACATCCAGTTGTAGGTGGCGTACGCTATGTAGTCCTTGGGGCTCATATCGTATCTCCTTACACCGTGGGCCTCATTGTAAAGGCCCTCTTTGAAATTAGTGTAGTGCCTTAACGTAGAGGGGTCGAGGTCTATGAAGTGCACTTCGACTTCTCCCATCTTAACTGACGGAGGGTAGCCTGGTCCTAAGGAAACCCACCTAACTCTAGAGAATCTTCCTTTGGATATCATACCTAACATCATTTTCGCGACCCCCCCAACAGTGAGGGTGTAGTCAGATGGTTCGAGTTTAGAGACGTCGAGAGGTAGGTCTCTCGCATCGTACCTTTCCAAGATCTCTCTATAGTTTACGTCGAACCTAATTGGAGGAGTCTGGCTGTTTATTGCAATTGAAGACATACTATGAAGTCTCACTCCAAGTAAAAAACTAGAGAACAAGGATTTCTTTAGATAGAGAGTTCATCACTTGCGCTCTTCCCCTTAGAATAACCATGTCCTCTATTCTAACCCCTAATTTCCCTGGCAAGTAGACTCCCGGTTCTACCGTGAACACGTTGCCGTCTACAAGGGGTTCCTCGTTATCCTTAGAGATGTAAGGTGGCTCATGCACGTCTATTCCTATCCCGTGCCCTGTTCTATGAATGAAGAACTGTCCGAGGCCAGCTCGAGAGATCACTGTCCTAGCGAGCGAATCGGCCTCGGCCCCACTCATTCCAGATCTCACTCTTTCCTCAGCTATAGATTGAGCCTCCTTTACTACGTTATAGATCCTTTCAACCTCTGCGGACGGCCTAGAGAGAAAAACCGTCCTAGTTGTGTCGGTGTTGTAGCCTTTCCACCTTATCCCGTAATCTAGTACTATGGGATCTCCATTCTTTAATTTTCTATCAGTTGACCGCATGTGAGGCATTGAGGTGTTTGGCCCTGAAGTCACGATGGGCTCGAACGAGGGGCCTTGACTTCCCAACTCTCTTGCTTTGTTCTCTATCAACCTTGAGACATGTTTCTCCGACAATCCCTCCTTTATGGTAGGAAGAACCTCCTCCAGAACCTTTTCTGACACCCTCACTGCAGTTTCCATTAACGCTATTTCATCTTCGTCCTTAACAGCGCGCATTGGAGAAAGTAACTCAGACGCCCGACCGACCTTGGATGGACCGTAACGCTCTACTATTGAAAGTGAAATAAACGTAGGGAGCCAATCGTCCAGGTAGACGCTCCTTCCCCGTTCTAGGGTAAGTTTAGAAAAGGGATCTTCACCATCTCCGTATGCCTCGACTCTATAGCCGAGCTGCGTTATCTGCTCGTCGTAGAGTTTAGGAGCCAGAAAGAAGTGGTCATCCAGTGATACCACGAAGAGGAGAGGCCTCTCCATCTGCTCTTCTCTGAAGGACGTCAAGTAAAAACAGTCGCTATTAGGGCCTAGCAACACATAGTCAATCCCCTTCACCATCATCTTTTCCCTAAGTCTGGCTATCCTGTCCACGTAATAATATCTCCTAAGGAGTTAAAATTGAGTTCTGTAATAGGCTTTTTCCGACTAGTGCTCTTAGTTTCGACTTTATGGGGGACCAAGCCCGAATACTTCTTACAAAGTCGGGGGTTAAGGGGGCGGAAAGTCTCGCCTTTCACGGCGGGGACGGATAGCCCCCTCATATTTATACTTCTTTGTTAAAATTTCTCTTAGTGGTACTAACGACGCTCCTCCCCAGCTCGATCTAAGGTTTAATGGGACTGTGGGAGGAGCGAGCAGCGGCTTCGATTTCCTTTAAGGGACTAGACGTAATGGGTGAAAGTCCCCTCCTCTTCAAATGGGAGTAGATCTCTGATCCACTCGACTGCCCACCAAACGAGAGATGTAATCCCGAACCGACGGTGGGAACGACGATCCCTCTGGGAGGGAACCATCGCCCTTCCAGGGCGGGGAGGAAGTCAGTGAGAAATACATTCCTAACAAACGGACTTAACCTCCCCCTCAGGAAAGTTCTCCTTCGGAGGGGATTCCTCGTTAACGTAGTCGGTTGGGTTACGTCTCTAGTTTGGTAGATAGTCGATGGGCTCAGAGAACATCCCCACCTGATGGTGGAATCGTCGACATTCTCTGATCCCCCTATATTTAGAATAATATGTTGGTTGTTCCTTCCCCAGTAGGCCTAGGGAGGAGAGTCGTCACTGAGGATGTGCTAGGCAAACTACGTCTAAACTACCTTTGACGCCCTAAGGGATGAGGCTTTGGTTGGTGTGTAAAGAGAGGCACGCTCAATATTCAAAGCAACTTAGCGTGTTAAAGCCGATCTTAACTTGACTACTTCCCCTACTATAAATATGGCCGGCGCTCTAACTTTGTTCTCCCTTACAACTACGTCTAGCTTTTCGAGGGTCGAGACGAACACCCTTTGTCCAGGTAAAGTCCCGTTTTCTATTACTGCCACAGGCTCCCCAGCTGGTCGTACCTTCAAGAGTTGCTCTTTGAGCCTGTCCGCGACGTGAACCCCCATCAATATCACCAGGGTTCCCTTCTTGGGCACGTAGTCTAAATCAATGACTTCCCCTGTCGATCTAACCGCAGTTAGCACAGTCACGCCAGAACTCATCCACCTACTTGTGACAGGTATACCGGCGTAAGCGGGAACCGCAAACGCGCTGCTCACACCAGGCACGACTTCACAACAAATACCCTTCTCAACAAGGTAGGCACACTCTTCTTCTCCTCTTCCGAAGACATAGGGATCTCCTCCCTTAAGCCTGACTACAGTTTTACCTTCAGAAGCGTACTTGTATAAGAGCTGGTTTATCTCTTCCTGCTTCTTAGATTCCCCCATCCCCTTCCCAGCGAAGATCAGGATGCAGTCCCTCCTAGCCCTAGAGAGGAGGTCGTGAGAGACAAGCCTATCATAGACAATGACGTCCGCATCCTCGATTAGGCTTATGCCCCTGCATGTAACTAGGCTGGGATCGCCAGGGCCAGCACCTACTAAGTAAACCCTCCCCGGTCCATCTTAATGGCATGGGCTCTCGAGTTAAAGTATCTAATTGTTGATTGCTACACTCGCTCTCAGAACGATTGTTGTCCATCTTTAGAGGGTTTTTAAAAGAGGAGAATTCCTTGCGAGGGGTTCCCTTGCGAACTCACCCTGCTCTAAGGGGTGTGGCTTCCTGCTTCATGGCCCCCTTTGCCCACGGGCAAGGGCAGAGCTTCACAGACGCTGAGGACCGTCCCAGCCCTGCACGAGATGAGTGCCCACGGAGAGCCATGGGCCGGGGCGGCGACGTGTCTCGCGGACACTTGCTTCGAAGCGTCTCGGGGACTCACACCGTCTATGAGTACCATGGTAAGTTTCTTGAGGTTGAATTCAAAAGAGGGGGGCTATCCATCCTTCCGGTAGGGGTCTTCCATCCCCCGTTAAGATAAATAAAGCGCACATCACTAAAATCGAGACAGTAGTAGAGCATGTCCGCAGGAGCTGATCCCACACTCTCTGAGTTGGAGTTAGTGCCGGTGGAGTGTCAACCGTCAGCGACTTCACTTCGCTGAACGGTTACGTGGAACCCCTCTAGGAGAGGTCCTCTGCTGGGCAAGAAACCACTATGACGCCACCTCGCGAGGGCGAGGTAGTTCACTTCGTTTTAATGTTCTTTGACCTATGGGAGTACTTAGACCTTATCTCGGATAGGCAAGTCCGGCAACATAAGTAAAATACCTTTCTTCCTCTTCTATAAGTCAAGGGGTCACCTCTTATCTTCCCTCCACAGTAGTCGCAACTCAATCCCGCGAGTGCGAATCCGCTCTCCTGTCTAGCAACTATCACTGCCCTTTTTCCCTTTATTTTGCCAAGCTTTTCAGTAAGTTCTTCTAGCGTCTTGGCTCTAATCAAGTTGACCACCCTCCCGTCTATGGCTCTGTAGGCCTCGCTAGAGACCTTGCTCTCGATTATCACGAATGCAACAAAGCCTGGCTCTGGAACGTTAACCGTAAACTTGATTCCTTTCTTTTTGAGCGCTGAAATCACCCTTGCAGCAGTAGATCTACTCACGTTGAGCTCTTGCGCTAATTTCCTCAAGGGTATCCTAGAGTCGTTCCTGAGAACCTCGATAGCTCTTTGCTCCAATTCACTCACTTCTACCTCGTCATTATTCCCCATATGTCATTCTTACCTGCGGTGAATATGAGTATTTTGTCACTATAAAGCGCATAGAGCAGACATTTTGCTCGTCAAAAACCTGAAATATGTAAGATGGAGTAAGGTACTTAGATTACAATGGCCCAAGATCCGGTATGTGGTATGAAAGTAGACGAATCCACTAACCTCAAGACCATGTACAGGGGAAAATTGTACTACTTCTGTTCTCCGGCCTGTAAATCCGCGTTTCAGAAGGATCCAGAAAGTTACCTGAGAAGTGGACCTAAGGGGATGCCACATGGGTGAACCGAATTGTCTCTGAGGTTGAAACATCAAGAGCAACTGCAGATAGTAGGGATGCATTGTGCCACATGCGCCATTACAGTACGGAAGGCTATAGTTTCGACTCCTGGAGTAGAAGAGGCGGAAGTTAACTTAGCTTCTGGCGAGGCTAAAGTGATTCTAGCAGGAGGTTCGCTGAAGGACGTTGTAAAGAGCGTAAGAAGGTCTGGTTACGATGTGATACTGGGAACAGCGTCCTTCCTCATAGATGTTAGGCCGGAGGAATTCGGTAAGGTGAGACAGCGAATAGAGGAAATGGAAGGAGTGGTATTGGCGACGATCTCAGCAACAGGTGTGGTGAGAGTTGAATACAACCCCTATTCGACTTCGGCTTCAGAGATAGAGAGAGAGCTAACCAAGATGGGTTTTAAGGTGGAACGGGCAGGACAGTTGAGAGTTGCCAAGGCTGAGGTAGAGTTTAGATCACTCCTTCAGCGGCTTCTGGTCGCCTCGATCTTCACTGCTTTGGTGTTGGCACTGCGAGGCCTTCCCATCACATCTATATTGAGCAGCGCGGTAGTAGTATTTTATGCAGGAATCGGGTTTCATAAAGGTGCACTAAGGGCACTAAGGAACAGAAGCGCTAACATGGACACCCTTGTTTCCTTATCGTCCCTTATTCTTTGGGCCTTCAGTTCAGTCTCACTTCTACTAAATCATTTGCGACCTTCCATATACTACTTCGACGGGGCGGCCATGTTAGTTACGTTCATCCTCGTAGGAAGAAGCCTGGAGTCTTATCTTAAGTTCAAATCCTCAGAGGAAGTTCCCTCCATGGTTAGGCTGAAGGCAAGAAAGCTGAACGGTGAGTTGGAGGAAGAGGTGGACACGACTGAGTTGAACGTTGGAGATTTGGTCGCAGTGAAGTCTGGGGAGAGAGTTCCAGTGGACGGAGTGGTCAACTATGGTGAAGGAGAGGTAGAGGAGTCCCTATTGACGGGTGAGTCTAAACCTGTGTTGAAGCGTGTCGGAGACCCGGTCTTAGCTGGAGCTATGCTAGTCAACGGCTATCTTCAAGTACGTGTTACGCGCAGTCCAGAGCGGGGCTACTTGGCTCAAGTTGTGAGAGCAGTGAGAGAGGCCCAAGCGGCTAGGTTACCAGTACAAGACTTGGTGGATAAAGTGTCGGCCTACTTCGTTCCATTGGTTATGGCGGCGTCTCTACTAGCCTTCTCTGTTTGGTACTTCCTTCTGGGGACGGGGTTAGTTCAATCGATCCTGATAGCGGTCTCTGTCCTGGCCGCGGCCTGTCCTTGTGCGCTAGGATTGGCAACCCCTTTGGCGGTTCTAAGCTCGATTAACAGGGCCACCAGAAAGGGGATTGTTATAAGGAGGGGAGAGGCTCTACAGAGCCTACGTGAAGTAAAGGCGATAGTCTTCGATAAGACGGGAACGCTTACTGAGGGGAAGCTGAAAGTGATAAAGGTGAACGAGCTCATTCCTGGTTCCGCGGAAATGGCGGCTGCAGCTGAGGAGCGTAGCTCGCATCCAGTAGCAAAGGCTATAGCATCCCTTCGCAGGACTACCCATGAGGTCACAGACTTCGAAGAGTTCCCAGGCCAGGGAGTTTATGCCAAGGTAGACGGAGTGGACGTGATAGTAGGAAGAAGGGACTTCATTCAGTCCAACGCAGATGGGGAACCGCTTGAGGATGGAGATGTTTTATACGCCTTAAATGGAAGGATAGCAGGCTCATTTACCGTAAGGGATTCCCTGAGAGCCGATGCACTAGATACCTTAGGGCGTCTACTATCTCGCGGAATTAGGGTAGTTGTTGCAACAGGGGACAGTAAAGGTGTAGACATAAACGGCGTCGAAGTCCATACTGGTCTTCTCCCTGAGGAGAAGGTCGAACTGGTGAGGAGGTTGAAGTCGTCGGGCAAGGTGGCCTTCGTGGGCGACGGGATTAACGACGCCGCCGCTATGGCGGAGGCCGACGTTGGGATAGCGTTCTCCAGTGGAACCGATCTCGCAAAGAAAGCTGGAGACGTAATTGTTCCTAATCTTCACTCTGTTCTTGAACTCTTTAGACTTTCCGAGAGGACCTTGAGGAAGGTTAAACAGAACTTAACGTGGGCATTTGGTTACAACGCCCTCCTTCTTCCCTTAGCAGCTGGGATCCTATACCCCGAGCTGTGGCTTCCTCCACAGTACTCGGCCTTAGCCATGTCTATGAGTAGCGTGATAGTGAGTCTCTGGTCTTTTCTGTAGACTAGCCTTACGTCTTAAGAAGTCCTAGTAAGTGGCCCACCTCTGGTAGAACCAGCTCTCGCATAGCTAGTTTAACCGCTTGAGGCGACCCCGGGAGGGCATAGACTATCTTCCCCTCTACAATGCCCGCTGTAGCTCTTGTTAGGTACGCCGCCGCCCTGACGTCAGGGTCGCTGTAACTAACCGACCTGAAGACGTCAGAGAAACCTATTATTTCCTTGTCGAAAATCGACCTAACCACCTCGTAAGTGAGATCAGTGGGGCTATAGCCAGTTCCACCTGAGGTAACTACAACGTCCACACCCTCACCCTCCAACGCGTCGAGTAGGGCTCTTAATATTTTAACTTTGGAGTCTGGCACTAAGGAATAACCAACCACTTTGTGACCAGATTCTATGACTAGTTGTTTTATTAGGTCGCCCGACTCATCCACTATCGGCTCCTTATTCACCATTTTCCTATACCTCGAGCTGCTGATAGTGACGACGTAGAATCCGATTTCCTTGGGACCTCTCTCCGAATGTTCCTTCCTAGAGGCCATCGCTTAACACGTGTAACAAAGAATAAATAAAATGCCTTCACCTGTGTCCACGTGAGGAAGTGGTTATCCACCCTGGCCTTCGTTTCACATGGGGCAGTAGGCTACGCTTCAATCATCTTGTTAGCGTTTGGATATCTTACATATGTTGGAGAACTTTTCCTATTATACTCCCTCACCTCGATCTTCGTTGCCTACTTCACGTTCGTCACAACTATGGAATCGACTTCAGCTGTGAGAACGCTCGCGGACAAACTAGAGAAGCTCATCGAGGAGAGAAAGGCACTGGACCCCACCAACTACAACCTATACCTGCTACATTCTGACATTCCCGCTCGCTTGCGTAGGATTTCCTCCATAAATAACATGAGGATTCTCATCCTAATACTCGTTTTTGGGGTGATGCTGGAGATTCCTTTTCTTAATCTGCTAATAGTACTGTATTATCTAGCTAGATCTTCTAATCTCCTAGCCGAGGCCACCAAGGCTGCTAGGGACTTGGGTCTACTAAGTGTAACTTCTAAGGAGGTGGGTCTACAGCTGGCCTTAGGCTTCATTACAATGGGAGCCTCTCTGCCGACTGTAACTCTGTATCTCTCCAACTTGGCCTCCGCGGTAATGTCAGCACCTTTACCTCCGCCGCCAAGTCAAGGTTCAGATCAAGGAAGTCCCGCTCTAGGAGGAACCCCCTGACCACTAGTTTAGTTCCATTAGGAAGCTCCGTAAACCTCGTCCTGAAGCTAGTAACTTCTACTGACGTGCCGTCCTCCAAGGTTCCATTATATTTGACGGGAATGGTGAATGTTTTCCCGCCATTCAATTCAACTACTCCTTCGAACTTCCAGGTTCTCCTCACTTGTTCCCATTTCTCACACTCAACTATTTTGAACGTGTACTGGTGGCCTAAATACGTTCCCTCTAGGGCTCTCAAGGATTTCAGAGAGGCCATATCATCTCGATTTAACACTTCTATGTCCTCTTCTTTAGTTGTCGAGAGGGGTTGAGTTATACCTCGCTCTCTAAGATCTTTCAAAATGGAATAGTCCTCCGGTCTGAGGCTAATCAAGTCTATATCGCTTCCACTGCCCTGATAGAGCAAACTTCCCGTAACTCCTGCTTTCGGAAATAATCTCCTCAATTCCTCTGCGATAGACGCTTCTTTCGATTCGTTTGGGTTCCAGCTGAAAGGATCTAAGATCTTCGCTTCGTCGAGAGGAACAAGTGGAACCTCTCTCCCTATTTCTGGTAAGTACTTGAGGGGGGCAAGCCTCCTCGCTAGTTGTAGAGAGTCCCGCATGGTCTTGATCTTTCTTCCCATGAAGACTCGAGGTAGGGCCACCACTCTATTTGGGGGATGATAACACCCCTTAACTGTCCAAACAGCTCCTTCGAATTCTAGGAAGTAACCTTCAGTTATCATCGCGTGTTATACGTTTTCGTACAGTCTAAAAATTAGAAGCAAATAACCATGTCGTAGGACAATCTCCTACTAGACTCTTAAAAAGATTATAATTGATAAATCAATATAATTTTTAATTTTATGTCTATTACTTCATTTCGAATTGCACATGAACTAACAACGCTTTTCTCCTTCAGATGATTTCACATATAGATTTCACAGATAGCTGAGAGCCGAAGCTCTTGTTGAGTTCGCTTAATAGGGATCGAGTAAACCATAACATGGCACACTTGCGGGCAAACTGCGAGAGTGAAAAACTGTGAGTAAAAGAAGTGCAGTCTACATCGGACTGTTCAACTTCGGTCTCCGGTTATTAATTGCCCCACTCTCCTTTCTCTTTACGCTACTGGTAGCTCGCTACCTCTCTAGCATGCCTGAGGGGACTCTAGTTTTTGGTTCTTGGCAATACATATTCGTGTTAGTAACGACTTATTTCACACTCCCTGGTGATATATTGTCCTTCATTACGTCACGTTATGCTGCTGAGGACAGACCTGTGGGCGGCGTGGTGTTGATGAACGTGGCCTTGGCTGCTATTTCGTCCATTCTCTTCTTTGCGCTGTCCCCTATCTTCGTCGCTCAAACGAAATATGTCCAGGGGACAATATTCTTTTATATTTCTCCTATTCTAATAATACTTACTTATCTTCTAAAGGTTACCAGTTCAATTGCAATAGGTAAGACCCCAGCCGTATATGGGGTATCAACCGTATTGTTTCAGGTAGCGCGTCTGGCCTTTGCTGTAGTAGCTATGTATGTACTTAACTTATCTGTAGCAGGAGTAATTCTGGCTTACTCTGTTGGGTATATAATTCAGACCTTAGTGAACCTAAGGTATGTTAAGGCTAACCTGAAGGTGGACATGAATATCGCGCTGGCCGCGCTGAAGAAATCTTTCGTGTTCGTGGTAAGCAAGCTACAGGGTCTAGCTGAAGCAACAATAATTATAATTGCAGTAGCCTATACGGGAAGCGCTGTAGTAAACTCGTACTTTGAGTCAGCCATAATTGTTTCCAACATCGCGAATTGGGCTGCATCCTTACCTAGTGGGGTAATAGCAGAGCTCAAGGACGAACCTAAGGCCTATGTCGTGGAATCTTCAGCCAAAATATTTGTCGTCTCATCAATGCTGCTTATGGCTCTCATAATCGCCGAAGCCAAACCTCTCCTTCATTTGATTAGACCTGACTACGTTGGCGCTCTCCTTGCGACTTACGTCATAGCTGCGTCAAACCTGTTAAGGAGCTTCGCCAACCTGTTCTATTACGCAGTAGGAATGAGGGATGAGACGTTAGCAGTAGAAGGAGGTAACTCGTTTAAGGGTCCAATGGGAACTATGGTTAGGAACAATGTACTTTTCTCAGCTATAGGAGTTGCGGTAAGCGTGACGTTGGGCTACTTGTTTAGAACCTCTCCCTATTCGGTGGAAGTGGCTCTACTATCCATAGGCCCTGCGATAAACTCGGTCTACATGATCTACAACAGCGTGTCTAAGTCTAGACAATTGTACTCATTTCCATTTCCTTGGAGAGAAACGCTGGTCTCTACGGTGGGCGCCATAATCGCGGGAATCCCCTTCACACTGATCCCTATCCTCCACATAAGTCAAATGATTGTCACAGGCCTCGGCGTGGTTGGGATTTACGCGATCTTGACTTACCTATTAAGCCCTTACGTCAGGAGGTTAGTATCAAGGGGACTAGGCCTGGTGTTTGAGGCAATATCTAGAGCTCGTCCAGAGGATACTCCATGAGGGAAGGTACGCAATTTCCCTGAGCCCCTCCCGCCCTAAAGGGTGTTGTTCTTCTTTTTGTCAATAAATTACGCGATTAGCTGTGTCTAGACTCTGCTCACCTGAAAGGGTTTCCAGCAAAACATGCCTTCAATAACGTCAACTGTTTTGAGCCTTTGCTGGCCATCGCCTCTATCTCAAGTTCGGCCTTTCTTTTGGAGGAAGTTTTCTATCTCGTTCTGCCGGCCAAACTACTCGAGCTCTATAGTTGCCGGGGGCTTAGACGTCACGTCGTATAGAACCTCTCCCACTTGAGGTATTGACGCCAAAGCTTCTCCAAGTTCCATGAGACGTTCCTCAGGAATCTTAGCGAAATCAGCTGTCATGAAGTCGTCAGTAGTAACGGCCCTGATGCCGATCGCGTATTTGCCTTTTCCCTCGGCCACTTTGATCATCACGTGGGTTACGTCCCCTGCACTCAGTTTCATTACAAGCTGCCTCACTGACTCCAAGTCCTTGTGATTCCATCCAATTGAGACAATTTTTCCATATACCCTGTTATCTCCCTTCACACCTGTAGCCCTAACTCTGTAAAACTTTACACCATCTCTCAATTCTCCCTCGGCCTCAAACACTACCGCGAAATACTGCGAGAAGTTTAGGTCAGCCAAATAGTTCTCAGTGAGATAGTTAGCTTCCCTGCACAGTTCAAGCTTCTCCTCGCTTATAGTACCTAACACTCTTACTAGCAACCCTGGACCAGGGAAAGGCTGTCTTCTCACTAGTTCCTCAGGCACTCCTAAGTACCTCGCCACAGCTCTAACCTCGTCCTTATACAGTTCTACAAGTGGCTCAACAACACTGAATCCGTAGAGTTCCTTGGGATCTAGTCCAAGTTGCAAGAGAACGTTGTGCTGCGTCTTAATTCCTCCGGCAGTTTCGACCCAGTCTGCGGCTATGGTACCCTGAACTAAATGGGTAGCTCCGACTTCCTTAACAACCTCTCCAAGTTTCCTGTAAAAAAGCTCTCTGAACGTTTTCCTTTTTTCCTCGGCATCGCTTTTTCCATATAATTGAGATATGAAGTCCTTTCTGGCATCGATCACCCTAATTGGAATCAATGGCCTTAGAGCGGTGCTGACCGAGTTTACCTCTCCTTTCCTCATGAATCCCGTATCTATCATGACTGGAGTTAACCTCTCTCTGAGAGCTCTGTAGGCCAAAATTGCGGCAGTGGTACTATCAATACCCCCACTCACCGCGGCCACCGCCCTCCCTTCCACGCTTCTGAGCTTCGCTACGGCTTTCTCCACAAATGCTTTCGGCTCGATCAAGTTGAGTGTACTATCCTGTACGATATTATAGGTTTGGGGGATTCGTTATACGGAGAAGTTCTTCGGAAATACGTGTTGTAGTATAAGTTCTCGTCATAACGCTCTCCGAATGATCAGTGTAAACTCAGAACGTCAGTTGAAGCCCCGAACGCCATAAAGAAACCCCTTCAGAGTTAGGAGGAAATTAGAACCAGGACTATGACTGATAGAAAGGATTTCCAAACCCCTGACCCCCTCCTTTTAGAGGGGGTTCCACTGGATCTCGAAGGTTACACCTCTTTACGGACGCTAATTTCGTTGTGGTCTACGACGAAGGACAACCGTTTCTCGACCATTGACATCACGCCTCCAGTGGCCTTCCTCAAGATGTTTAGCGTTCTATTCGAGTGTAAACTACCCCGTCCTCACGGACGGGGCTTCGGGGTTTCCAGTACCCTTCGCGGTGCACCTTCATCTCCCCTTCGGGTTGTTTACCTACCCCCGACCCGTACCTCTCGTTGAGGCACGGGCTACGTTGATCGACGCGTTCAAGTCGCGGTTACGTACCACACCGCACTTACGTCTGTATTCCCTTCCGTCCGTGCGGGCAACGTGCCCGCATCTGTGACAAGTTCTTGAAGTATTTCTAGGGTTAATGTATACCACTTTTATACCGTTGATCTTCGCTTTGTACTCTATCATGCTCTGTAGCCTTCTAAACGGCAACGAGTGAAATCTCCTATCGAGTTTCTTGCTCTCCTTGAATTTCTCCCTAATTCCTGTGAGCTTCTCCACGACTATCACTGGGGAAGGGAACTTTTTAGCGTAATCGACGACCTTCTTGGAGATAACGTGAAGCTCATGATTTACCATTCTTCTTTCCTTCCCCTTATCTTCACCACGTCGAGCCTCCTCTTTTCCTGGAGCTTCTTCCTTATGTTGAAGTACTCGTGCCTAATTTCCTTAATCCTTGACCCTTCGAAGAAAGTACCTCTGACGGGTTTTCCGTTAACTAATGCGACCACTGTAGCTAGGTTTCTCTCACCTAGATCGATGCCTATAGGAGTTCGTAGTTCGTATTTAACGAACGGTTTCTCGAGGGTGAAATAGGCGTACCATTCTCCATCTCCCTTTACGAGTTCAACTTGTTGTGTAGACCACTCGCTGTTATCGTTGAGTGCGTCGTTCATTAACTTGCCTTGTCTCTCTCCTAACTGTATTGGGTACCAAACCCCTTCACCGTCCAATTGTAGGTACAACCAGTAAGGTGTTAATTTAGTGTCCCTCTTCACGAGCTTGAACGCACGGTAGTTCACCCGTATGGATGTACGGTTTATGTGAAACTCTCTTCCCTCATTTAGTTTCACTAGCTCTACTGCCTTATCTCTCGCTGTTAGTGTAAGTGTGGAAGATAGACCAAACCTCCTTCTAGCCTCTTTGTATGCTTTCTGTTGAAGGAGTTCCTTATCCCTTATCTTAAAGGAGACGAAGAATTTAACAGCCTTCAAGTATCTCTCTAGGACTACGTTTAGCTTACGCCTCTTCTCTTTATTAGGATTCAAAATTTTTCCTTTTATAGATATCTTAACTTCGGATTTCAAGGAACATCCCAAATCTTTTTATGTCTGTTTTGGTATTTAATTTATATTTACACTCCCCGCCCTTACGGACGGGGTCTCTGGCGAGAAAGATGAACGGAGTTTTGTCATTGATTAAGGATATTTCACTACTCCCCTTGGGTGTCTCCTGACCTGAAGAGCGTGGCGAGCATGATACCTGGACGTGCTGTTCTGCATCGCCTCCTACACAATGTCATGGAGTCAACGAGGAGACTCCACCGCTACAGGAACTTCTCCTCCAACCTGCTGAGGACTTCCACGGTCCGAGGCTCTTTGTCATGTACCTGGGCCACCCTCAACATCTCTCAAAATAGAGCAATAAGTTCACTGTGGATTTGTGGTCCTATCGAAAGTCGATTCAGTGCCTAGAGTTGAAGACGGTGGAGTATGAACAGTCTCTTCTTCCCGCTTAACTCCTGATGGATGTCAGGCTCATCCAAATCCTTGACCCTGTCTCCCTGGGAGCACTTCTGCGATCCTCTCCTGGAAATGGACGTAGGTCTCCTCGATCTTCACTTTCTTGTAGGGCAACAAGGTGCAGTTGTCCACGCTGGGTTAGGCGTTTATGCCGAGGTTCATGGAGACAGCTCTGTCCCCTCGTGTTGTTTAACCCCCGTTAAGTTAAATTTGGATTACTTTTATTTCTCTCTCTGGAAATGCATGTTCTTCTTTCCCGTCTCCCTCCTTAGCCTCCACCAAGAAACCATGGAACAGGAGACGAACCCACGTTTGTCCTGTTCTCGAATTGTTTGGTGGACGCTTTCCTTCGGTATCGCGGAAGGGATCGGCTGCTCACTCCTTCGTAGTTGACTAGAGGAAGAAGCCTCACGCACCTGTGCCACCACTATTTAAAAAGAGCATCTATCTTCGCCGGCGAGACCTTCCGCCTCCTCCTACCACGTTAAGGTAAAAACAGGGATATAATGTGACGCGAGAAGTTGAAGGTATGAAGTTGGCCGAGGAGTTGCGTTAATTACTCAGAGTCTATGACTCTGTTTAGTCCCATGATGTCCAGCGGATCGGCTGAGGTGTGATGAAATTGTGAAAAAAGCTGAGGTCAAGGCAAGTGAACTAAGTATACGACCCTGTCGCCTTGCTCTTGTTTACCTAGTATCTTGACGCCCTTATCCCTCATTGCCTGAGCCCACATTTCAACCACGTCCGTCTGTATTCCCTTGAGGGCAACGACCTTGATATCTCCTTCTCCGATTTCTAACCACTTTTTCATCAGTCTGACTGAAGCGGAATCGGTACTACATTTAGCGTCAGCCTGTGTGAGATCTAGCTCGCTCACCATTATTCACCATATATCATTACGGAACTGGCCTCTAATATTTCTTCGTCAGTGAGGAAGTAAGGTTTCTCTCCTGCTAACCTTAGGACCGCTCTTATTACGCTCAATGAGTTACAGAAGGGATCCTCGGAGCCTGTCTCCAAGATTCTCGCAAACTTCACGTACCTTTTTAGCGCTTCCCTTCTCTCTCCCCGATCTAACAGGACTACATCCCTCCCTCTTGTTGTGAAAATAGGCGCGTGACAGAATTGCTCGAATCTCTCGTAATTTGTCCATTGTCCAAGGAACTCAGCCCATTTCAAATAGGAGAAGTAAGCTACCCCATAGTTCTCTCCAGAACCTACAAAGAACGGATTGAAACCGAGCTCTAAAGGTCTAGTTTCACAGCTCGTGGTAGTGGAGTACCCTCCGATACTGTAGAGTGCACTCAACGTCATCATAAAGGACAAAGTTCCAGGCAGTCTATCTCTAGGAGCGTATGGAAGAATTACCAAATCGTCTGCCAGTCGAGCCAACTCGCTGGAAGTGTTTGAAGTCACCACCACTACTCTGGCCTTACCTTTAAACTTCCTCGCCACTTCAACATTCAGCTTTGGCCTACCGGACACCGACACTATAACTAACGGCTGCGCTAGATCTACTTCCAATAATTCTTCCGGATCCATTGCTCTAAACTTTCCCCTGCTCTTTCCTTCTAAGGATAGGGCAGCGGCGAAAGAGTCACCAGCACCAGTTACTATGCCCCCGCTCAACTTGACGTGAGTCTTAACTTCGTAAGGTCTAGAGAGTTCTTCTTCCACGAGTTCTTTGAGCATAGGGATATTGCCGAGCACAATTTCAAAAGTAAGTGTATCAATTGGGGAACGTGGAGCTACTGATTGGTTTACACAACACAACTAGCGTTCAGAGACTCGTTGACTTCGCTAAACTAGTGTTCTCTTCTAGCGTAACTAGATATCTCGTTGTCACCAAGGTAGGTGGAGTAGCGGCTCAGAGCGGAGTTCCAGAGGTCAACAAACTGGCCATAAAGTCCGGAAAGTCGTTCTCCGTTTTGCCTGACCTTAAGGATGCGATTGAACTATTGAGGCCGTCAGCAGTATACTTAGTTACAGCACAGTCGTCTGAGACCCTAGATCCAGTGGCGTTGAAGAGGGAAAGATCGTTAGTTGTTTTCAATGGAGTAGACTCCGGTTTTGGGAAAGTGGACTCCTCGCTAGGTAAGCCTGTAAGATTAGAGGGGCTAGAAGTGGATGTGGGACCTGTGGCGGCTGGAGCTCTGCTTCTTTACTGTAATAAGTGGCTGGTACAGTCCTAGTCAGTTCTATTCAACCCCAGGAGCAAAGCTTCTCAGTTCATGTCTCCTAGCCTTGTAACTCTACTTTCGTTCTCCATATTCAAGAGGATCTAAACATCTTAAGGATAGAGATACACCTTATCAACAGAAGCGGAGGTGTAACCACTCTAGCAATCCATGCCTATAAAGCTAGGACAAAGCAGAGAATAGAGTGATCCCAACTGGAGAACGTTAAGTTGTCGAGGCCATCCTATGGTCCTGAGAGTCTGCTTGGCCTTGGTTGCTACCTTTCTCACCTTTTAGAGGTAGAAAGGAAATGTGAACCCATAGACCTTAGGTTCGAGAAGCTAGGTCTTGTCTTGATTGATGGTTTTTCCTCTTCTTTAGCGGAGCGCATTGGGATAGAAGCTAGACGTATCAGTTCAACATTTCCATCCTCAACAGCCCCCGCTATAACAACGATCTTCACGGCTCAACCTCCCTGCACTCACCGCGTGGTGGGAGAGAAAGTTTGGTCAAAGGAGCTGGCCGGGCTCATAAACCCTCTTAGGTACACATACTCAGCCTTGAAGGTCAGTAACGAACTCAGGGACGTGAAGAGGGAGAAAGACCTCTTTCGGCTTAGGACTTTCATAGCCGAGTCCAAACACGTAGTTACTGCAGTACTCCCTTGGTGGCTCAGCAGCTCGGAGCTTACTTCGACCTTGTATGGAGGGGCAGAAGTAGTTCCCTGTTATAACGTGTGGGACTGTCTTCACCTCTTTCAAACCTCGCTCGGGAAAGGAACGCTAACCATCCTCTACTTAAACGATGTAGACGTCCTCTCTCACAAGTACGGACATGGCACAAAAGTGGTGACTTCTGCAGCCTTCCAAATAGTTGAACAGTTAAGGAGAATGTCGTCGAAGATCCCTGTGGTCCTAACTTCGGATCATGGATTTGTGGATGTAGAGAAGCGAGTCTTCCTAGATCAGGATGCTACGCTGTCTCAGATGTTGGAACTTCCTCCGTTCGGGGAACCTCGGGCCCTTTTCATGAATAGCCGATTCGATCTAAAGACCTTCCTTTATAACAGATATCCTAAGTTGGAAGTAATGTCCAGAGAGGAGGTGGAGGCCCATCAGCTAATGGGCCAGTGCACAGATTACTCAAGGTTGGACTTCGACTATGTCGCCGTTCCTGTGGACCTGTCCTCGTATAGATATAGGTTAACGGAACAAGACAACATACTTTTTAAGGGAGAGCACGGTGGGCTCACGAGCGAGGAGCTGGAAGTACCCTTGGTGACACTAGGTGGATAAGTTCTATGTTCCCTCGTGGGACGACATAGAGAGTGCAGTAATAGAGGTTGGAAGAACTCTACTCTTAGATGGATTTGTCCCCGACGTATTAGTGGCAATTGCTACAGGAGGACTCATACCAGCTAAGCTTCTCTCTGACCTGCTTGACGTTAATTCCATAAGGGAAGTAGAGGCTAAGTTCTACAAGTCCGTTGGAGTAACTGGAAGCAAACCTGTCATAAGGTCAGCTCACTTAGATGGTATAGAAAATAGAAAGGTGTTGGTAGTTGACGACGTCTCGGATAGTGGAGAGACACTTAACGCTGTAGTTAATTTGGTGTCAATGTTTTCTCCTAAGGCTGTGAAGACAGCTACTCTCTACGTTAAGCCGTGGGCCCGGACAGTTCCAGACTATTATCATAGTAAAATAGATAGATGGATAGTTTTTCCTTGGGACAAGTGGGCAGTGGTTAGGGAGAATCCATCTGTCGATGTAGCCAACATTGAGAAGTTCAAGCAGATAAACGAATTGCTTCGTTCCTTACACAAGAAAGAGTCCGGTTGACGTTTTTCAGAACACGCCCGATTCAACGTATTCTCCCCATACCTCCCTCAAGGTACCGCTGATTTCTCCTACTGTAGTCCCCCTCTGTATAGCGGCCATTATATAAGGTACTAGATTAACACCGTCCTTCTCTGCTGCCTTCCTGATCTCGTTAAGGGCGTCTCTCACTTTCATCTCGTTTCTCTCGCTTCTATACTTCCTTAGGCGATCTAGGACTTTCTCTCTCCCCTCGGGGTCTGGCTTGAATACCTCTATGTCTTCCTGGCCTTCCTCCCTGTAGGCATTCACACCAACAATTACTAACTCCCCAGCCTCAATTCTCCGTTGGGTTGAGTACGAACTTTCTGCTATTTCTCTTTGTGGGAATCCGAGCTCTATCGCTCTTACCATCCCGCCCAGTTTCTCTATCTGCTCTATCTTCTTCCATATTCTTTCCTCCAACTCATCGGTCAGCCACTCGACATAATAGGAACCGCCCAGCGGGTCTACGGTGTCAGTTACCCCACTTTCATGTGCTATCACCTGCTGCACTCTAACGGCTAGCTTTGCCGCCTTCTCTGTCGGGAGCCCTAGGGCCTCGTCGTAGGCGTTAACGTGGAGACTCTGGGTACCTCCTAGAACGGCTGCCAGAGCTTGGATTGTGGTCCGGATCAGGTTGACCTCAGGTTGCTGAGCTGTGAGTTCTGCCCCTCCAGTTTGCGTATGGAACTTCATGATCATGGATTCTGGCCTCTTGGCGTGGAACCAATCTCTCATGATCTTTGCCCACACCCTCCTTGCGGCCCTGAACTTGGCCACCTCCTCGAACAGGTTCATGTAAGCGGCGTAGAAAAAGGAAAGAGTGGGGGCAAAGGAGTCTACATCCACTCCCCTTTCCACCGTTCTTCTGACGTACTCGATACCATCGGCTATGGTAAAGGCCACCTCTTGAACCGCGTCTCCTCCAGCTTCCCTTATGTGGTAACCGCTTATGCTTATGGGGTGCCACTTTGGAACTTCCCTGCTCATATACTCTATGAGGTCTACAGAGTACCTCATGGAGGGTTTAGGGGGATAGATGAAGTTCTTCCTAGCGATATACTCCTTTAGTATGTCGTTTTGCACGGTGCCGTCCAACTTTCTCCTATCAATGCCTCTGGCTTCAGCCGTGGCTACATACATCGACGCCAGTTCAGCTGCAGTAGCGTTTATGGTCATACTAGTGGTGACCTGATCTAACGGTATGCCTTCCATTACTAGAGACATCTCCCTCCAGTGTGGAATAGAGACACCTACAACTCCCACCTCGCTGTAGGCTAGAGGGTGATCCGGGTCAAGCCCCAACTGGGTGGGAAGATCGAAAGCGACACTAAGTCCAGTCTGACCAGCCCTAAGCAAGTTCCTGAACCTCTCGTTTGTCTGTTCTGCTGACCCGAAGCCCGCGTATTGTCTCACAGTCCATAGTCTCCCTCTGTACATAGAGGGATACACTCCCCGTGTGTAGGGATACTCACCTGGGAATCCCAGTCTTTCAACATAGTCCCCTCTCCAGTCCAGCGGTGTATAGAGTGCCTTCACCTGGATTCCCGACTTAGTCGAGAAGGTCTGTTTCCTCTCCGTCTTCTTCGAGGTCCAAGCCTTGACTACTCTCTCGTTCCACTCCTTGAGCTTCTCCTCTACATCCACTAATTTCCCCACCTCACCACCGTAACGCTGGGGTAAAAACCTAAGCTTATTTTGTCTTCCAATAAGTTCTCGAATGTGTTCTCCTTCCTTGAACTCGACCATGTGGGCGTGGCGGTTTACAACCTCGACGAGGCCCTCAAGCCCTATCAGGGTGCGGGAATGAGTCTGATTTGGAGAGGAGAGTTAGGCTCTCACGGGATTAAGGTAGTCTTTGTAGGGACGAGTAAGGGAACTAAGGTAGAACTTCTCGAGCCTACCTCTCCCGACTCTACGGTGGGAAAGTTCCTCGCCAGGAGGGGACCGGGTTTGCATCACATCGCTTTTCTCGTGAAGGACGTAGATAGGGCCCTCCAACAAGCGAAGGAAATGGGTTATGAGCTAGTGGATCAGTCCTCACGCCTAGGTGCGATGAACAGAAAAGTAGGATTTATACATCCTCGCTCCTTCGGTGGAGTGTTAGTAGAGTTGGTTCAATCCACCTAGCAGTTGAACATGGCTTGAGGAGGGAAGCATTTATTCGCCTTAGTCAATACTTTCAGTCTGAAAATGAAGTCTATCTTTACGGGGGTTAAGGGGGACGGAAGACTCCATCCGTGAGGGAGGGGATAGATAGCCTTCCCTATATTTGAATTTTTAAATTAAGATATAAGTTCGCAAGTGATGTATAGATGACAGTCACTGACGGAGTAAGCGTCGCCGAGACGCCTCGGTTAAAGTGAGGGTCTGTGTGGTACGCTTCTACTTCAATCACCAGTCCCATATGGGATACCTTGAACGTCACGTCTATTGCGGGGTGGGAACCACCCTTAGTGCCTGTGGAGCTCTGCCCCTATCCATTGGGCAAGGTGGGGCTATGAAGCAGGAAGCCCCGTCCTAACGGACGAGGTAGTTCACATTATTTTGAGGATAAGAAAATGTAACTGCACTGGATGGTAGTCATCGTCCGAAGACGTGTAATGGCGAAGGACGAAAGACGTGTGAGTTTCCCTGTCCGGCTTTAACGCTCCAACAGGAGGATACATCCTGCTAGAGGATGAACGTTTCCCGCGACTCCTGCGAAGTCCAGGGCATCTTGGTGAAGATCGTGTGTCTCTTGATCTTCTCACCTATGAAGTCCCTAGGGTAGAAAAGTCCAGCGGAATCGATAAGGACACCATTGAGAGTTATGGTAACGGAGTCAGTTCTATGAAGGAGGTCTCTTCTCAGCTCGACAGTTGGAACATTGACTACGTTTCGATAACTCTACGCAAGTGTAGCTGCCACTAAGCACGGACTACCCATTGGAGAAAAAGTTTAAACATGACCTCGTAGAGATAGATAGTAGGTGATACCTTGTCTTCTAAGAAGCCTAGGGACATATTCGATTACTTTGACGAGCTCTTTAAGGAAATGGAAGAAGAGATAGCAGAGTTCGAGCGTAGATTCTCTAGATCCCTGACTAAGGGAGACGTGGATCTGCCTAAAGAAGGTCCCTACTTCTACGGTTTCAGAGTCACAATAGGGCCGGACGGAAAACCTAAGATACAAGAGTTCGGAAACGTGAAGAAAGCCAAAGGAAGACCCATACTGAGCGAGGATATAGAGCCCGTAGTCGACGTAATAGAGAGGGACGACGAAGTGAGGGTGATAGCTGAGGTACCAGGCGTAGATAAGGATAAGATAAAGTTGACGGTATCAGGTAGCGAACTGCATCTAGAGGCCAGGGGAGATGAAAGGAACTACAGTACCGACGTGGATCTCCCCGCTGAGGTCGACGAGAATTCAGCCAAAGCCTCATACAAGAACGGTGTTCTAGAGGTAGTACTGAAGAAGAAACAAAAGAAACCTACTGGGAAGGAAATAAAGATAGAGTGAGAGCATTTTTGCTTTATATATTGTCGAAAGGCATCTCCTTCTTTCCGGGGAGAGTTAGTTCGTGAACTACCCCGCCCTCGCGGACGGGGCGTCCTCGCGGTGAGTCCCGCTCCTCGGAGCGATATCGATCTCCTTGCGTAGCGGAGGTTCAGTGGAACCGTCCTGTGAACAGTACGGGAGAGGATCACGGAGGGTTTCCTATCGACAGGCGCGAGTTCCCCCAGTCCCGAGGGTGCGACCCAGCTCTTTCAGTTAGGGTCTTAAAATTGTTTTTATTATTATAAAAACCTTTCTATAAGAGAGGTTGTCCACCCTCACGGAAGGGGACTTTCCCCCTTAACCCCTAAAAGTTAAATCTTCAACTTTCAACGACTCCTACTCCCCTAGTTCTCCCCTCCCTGAAAACGAATACTTGCCCTTTTTCTAAGTATTCAGGCCTGTAAAGAAACTCCAGGGTAACCAAATCCGAGTCCCCAGACCTAAGAAACTCCTTGCTCATATCCATGAACCTCACTGCCTGTCTTACAGTGTATGCATGTAGTGTAGCTACGTACCCCCTCTTTATGGTGGTGGGATGATGTAGTATGTAGATCTTGGCCTTAAACCTCCTTTTTCCCACAGGCCGTCCATCCGTTATTACCATCCCCTTCCGTAACTCGTCCCTTCTCACCCCCTGAATGGCGAAGGTAGCTATTTGACCCGCGTCCACCCTGTCTACGAAGACCCTGTTCACTTGTATGCTCTTGACCTTAACTTCCCTGAACTCTCCCCGATGTTAGGTCCCAATAGGTAGACGTCGTTTTGCTCTAGGGTACCGCTGACTACAGAGCCCAACACCACGACTCCTGTGCCCTGAACGTTAAAGACGTCATCTATGTAAACGAGGGGATGTCCGCTGGGAGTTCTCCCCTTGGGAGGAAGCATGTTAATGAATCTGAGCAAAAGGTCTAGTCCGCTTCCCGTGACATTAGAGACCCTGAACACCGGCACAACCCTGGCAGTCCTTATTGCCATCAAAGCGTTGACCACGTCGTCTTCATCGTCCACCTCTATCGATAGTCTGTTTATTCCTGGTACCTTCAGAACCGCCTTTATGTCCTTCATGACATGCTCGACTCTCTCCTTTGACATCTTATCTACCTTGGTGATGACGACAAAAATTGGGAGCTTTAGAATGGCAGCTACGGCTAGGTGCTCCTTTCCCATCGCACTCAGGCCGTCATCTGCTCCCACCACTAGACAAACATAGTTTATCTCGTAGCCCATTAGCCCCTTTAGGGTAGTCCTTAGATATCGCTCGTGACCTCCGAGATCTATGAGTCTCACTACCTTGGTGCTCTTCATCATGACTTCAGCCTCATCAGTGGGGTCCCTGAGACTCCAGTTAACTACGCTGTTAGACTCGTCGAAGCCCAGTAGTCTCATGGTGATGGATGAAGTCCTCCCTGTCATTATCTCGTGGAGGTACCTAGAAACAAGACTCCTGAGCTTACCGTTCCCGTCGTCTAGCTTTCCGTGAACTAAGGCACCAGTGAGCGTACTCTTCCCAGCGTTTACATGTCCCATAACCGCCACGTTCACTTGAATTGGAAGGGATTCCCTTGAAAGTCTCACCAACACCTCAGCTATTTTCCCTCCCTTTCTTACCTCGGCTACTCTGGTGTAGGCTATCCTAGCCCTGACCAGTTCCGCCGCTCTACTTAATACCTCTACAGTGTCTCTTAATTCATCATCACTTATTCCTACCACGTCCCCAGAGTCAGCGACCCCCAGAATGTAAAACGCCTCTCCTCCTCCTTCTTCAAGCCTAAATCGCATTTGGGTGGCGAGTTCTTGGAGTCTAGAGTCATCCACATATCTCAGCTTTAGCTTGTACTCTACCTTTCCAAACTCGTTCTCCCGAGGAAAGTCCCGCGAGACCGTGTGCCCCCGTGATAGCTTTTTTAGCGTGGAAATAAGATTTGCGTAGAATGAGCGAGCCGGAGCTCATCTCTGAGAGTAAGGAGAAGTGCTTCGTTTGCGGTGCAGAGGAAATGGAAGTGAGGAACTACGTCCACGATGCAGGCTTGGCTGGTAAGTTACTGATCTCGGTGTGGCAGTGTGGAGGTTGTGGCTATAGGAGCGTAGATGTGAAACCTTGGGAGGGGAAGTTGCCTGTAACCTTGGAGTTCAAAGTGGAGGACCCTGATGATCTAAACGTACTTGTTTACAGGTCAGCATTGGGAACTCTCTCAATACCTGAACTGGGCCTAGAAATAACTCCTGGCTCCTCTTCTCACGGTAACATAACCACCGTGGAGGGAATACTAGAGGAGGTACTAGAGATCTTTCCAGAAGAGCAGGTAGAGGCGATTAGGGAGGCCAAGGAGGGGAAGGTTAAGTTCACGCTATTAATAAGGGATCCCAGCGGATCGAGTTTCATAAAGAGCGATAGAGTCAAGGCCATATCTCAGGCTTGAACATGTTGGACGTGGGCGCAGTAGTGCTAGCTGGAGGAGAGGGAAGGAGGTTTGGTTCTAATAAACTCCTCGTTGATGTTGATGGAAGGCCTCTGTTATGGTGGGTCCTAGAGGCGGTCTCCCACTTGGACAGGGTTGTAGTTGTGGGGAAGTACTATAGAGAGATAATAGCAGCATTTCCTTCGGAGGTGGCCATTTACAATCCACGTTACTCCGAGGGGATGAGTTCCTCCGTGAAGTTGGGCTTGAACTTCTTTGCTAGGAAAGAGGCGATCCTATTCGTTCCTGGCGACATGCCGTTGCTCAGGAGAGATACAGTAAATAGAATTCTCTCCGCTACCTCGCCTGAATGCGATGCTGTGGTTCCAGTGCATGAAGGGACGCGGGGAAACCCAGTTTTAATAATGAAAAGGCTCTTCCCTGAACTCCTCCTGATTTCTGGAGACGTGGGAGCCAGGAACGTGATAAATAGGCATAAAGCCTGCTATGTGGAGTGTGGAAGAGAAGTTATCATAGATGTTGACTATCCTACTGACCTTTCATCCTTTCGGCAGCCAGCTTGATCGCATCAATTATGTTTTGGTACCCAGTGCACCTGCATAGGTTACCAGATATGCCCTCCTTAATTTCCTCTTCCGTCGGATTCGGATTGTTCTTCAATAACCAATAGCTCTGCATTATCATGCCCGGGGTACAGTAACCACACTGCAGACCGTGTTTCTCCCAGAACGCCTCTTGTATCGGGTGTAACTTCTCCCCCTCTGCAAGTCCCTCTATGGTAAGTATTTCAGCTCCGTCCGCCTCAACGCCTAACAGCGTACACGACTTGACCGATTTCCCATCCATTATTATAGTGCATGCCCCACAGTGGCTAGTGTCACAGCCGACGTGAACTCCCGTGAAGCCAAGCTCTCTAAGTACGTGCACTAGTAACCTCCGGGGTTCCACTTCCGTTTCATAGTCTTGCCCATTTATCCTCAACTTAATCTTGGCCTTTTGATCCTGCTCTATGACCTTCATTGTTTACCACCTAGAGCCTCCATGAGAGCTCTCCTCGTGTAGACCTTTACAAGCTTCTTTTTATATTCGCTTGAAGCTCTGGCTGAAGGTATCGGATTAACTGAGTCCATAGCCTTCTGAGAGGCCTCTTCTATTAATTTCTCATCTCCCTTCGAATCTTGCAGCACTTTCTCTGCCTCCCTCAGTCTCGATGCTACTGGTCCTATCAGCGCCGTTGCTATCCTGACGTCCTTAATGACCTCCCCTTCCTTCTTGAGCAAAACCGCCACGGCTGCGATGTCCTCCATCCTCTTGTAGGAGAATGTGTAGCCTTTTAATATTGGAACCTGAACTTCGGTTATGAGCTCTCCGGTCTTAAGGTCAGTGGTGTAGATATCCTTCTGGAAACCCTCGAAGGGTACTATCCTTTCGTTTCCTTTGCTCTTGACTCTCACCTTGGCCTCTGTCACTAGGAGGCTGGCAGGGTGGTCAGTTACCGGATCCGCCTGCGCTAGCTCCCCTCCTATTGTGCCCATGTTCCTTATCTGGGGGTCGGCTATCACCGACGCAACCGAGCTAACTACTGGAACGTTCTTTTTCACTATCTGATTCGTGGCTATCTCGAAGTGTGTGGCCAGCGCCCCAATGTAGACTGTCTTCTCGTCGTTCTTGATATAGTGAAGCTCCTTAAGCCTCCTCAACTCAACCAAGTAGGTAGGTCTGAGAAGTCTGAGTTTGAGCATGGGAATGAGGCTGAAGCCTCCGGCCAAAGGCCTTGCGTCCTCGTTCTTTTCAAGGAAGTCTAACGCTTCGTCCAAACTGTCCGGTATCACGTAGCCGAACTTCGGAGGATACATAGTAAAGAGTGAAACACGTCACAGTTAAATTTGTTTGTACTTCCATGGGTTCTTCTTGAACTCGGCCATGCACATTGGACTGCAAAAGTAGTAGTCCCTTCCGTCTAAGGTTAATTTATACTTAGGGCTCCTTACCTCCTCTCCACACACGGGGTCCTTCATTAATGTTATCACGCTAAAACGGAATTAAAACATTTTCAACCTTGGTGATCATGAAAAAAGTTAGAAATAGCTTCCAGAAGCGATGTAGATGGTCGTCCCTCCTTACAATTTGTACTTCTGGCATGGTTCCTTGGCTTCCTCAACTAACTTCTTAGCTAGGTCTTCAGGCAACTTTACGCTGACCTTGTAGTTTGGGTGGTCGACCACTATCTCCATCTCTCCACTGCTCTCTCCAACGTCGAATGTGAGGTACTGAACTGTGCTGAACTCGTCTCCCTGCTCCCTTCCCCCCTCAGGTTCACCGTGAATCAGTTTCCCACCGATTTTCAGGTAAATCGAGTTGTATATGCCTTTGAGAGTTTTGAACACCTTCCTCAGGTCCTCTTCGTTTTCGGCGTTTATGTAGAGGGTGGCCTTGACCTTTCCATCGCAAGGAAGAAGGGTGGAGTATATTCTGTAAGTTCTGGCGATTTCTTTCTCATCTTCTAACTTGTCCAAGTAAATCATCTCCTGAACCTGTTGAGCCACAGTATCGACGTTCTCGAAAAGCAGGGTGAGTCTATCTCCAAGCTCGAACCTCCTACCCCGCTTTATCTCTATGATGCGTTTTATACTCTCGCTTCTGACCTTTTCGTAATCCTTCCAAGGAATGAACTTATCTAGCGTTCTCTATCGCCTCCTTCAACAATCTCAATGGGTGCTCCGCTTTGCGCCCTGAAGCCTTCCTTATCTGGAGTCCAGCTAAAGGACACTCGGTTGAGAAGTTCTGAGCGTCGCTCACACTGAAAGCCTCCATCATCTTCGCCCCCACCACCTTAGCTTTGGAGTAGTTCCTGAGGCCCCATCCCCCGTCTATCCCTGAGCAACCCTTGTCTACCGTTACTACCTTTGCATTAACAGTCCTCATGAGTTGCACTCCTGGGAGGCCGACCTTCAGGTGTTTGAGGTGGCAAGGTGTGTGGTAGAGAACCTGCCTCCCCCCTAGGTTCCCCTTTATTTCTACTTTTCCCTCCTTTTTCAATTTAAGAAGGTACTCCATGGAATCGTAAACCTTTTGGGGTTCCCTATCCAGAACGTACTGGTACTCCCTGGTTAGCATCATAGTACAGGTGGGTATCGGTGTCACTATCTCATACCCCTCCCTCTGATACTTCTCGATCATCCTTGAGTTATATTCCGCGTTATCGTGGAGCCTCCTAGCGTCCCCTGCGTCTAGCATGGGCGCACCACAGCACTTGAACTCTCCTTTACGAACTTCTATACCTAGCCTATTGTAGACTTCAACCAGATCCTCGATCACGTCAGGGAAGAAATTCCTTCCTAGGCAGGTGGGGAAGAGAACAACCTTGGCCACAGGGTTCTCAACTTTTCCTTCCATCTTTGGTTCCCTCTCGGCCACTTCAGGCATCGGGGCTCCTTCCTCCACACCTAGGAACTTGCTGCCGGCCTTCAGGAAGCCCTTAGCTAGGGGCCTCACGAGTGGGAGCGCGTCTAACGATTCCCACAACAGATCCCTGAGTTTCAGCCCTGACTGTGATTTGTGGTAAAGCCAGGCCCAATCCATTAGGTGTGCGAAGTCCATGGCAAACTCGTGTGGAGGGGTATAAGGGCAGTTAACGTAACACATGTTACAATGAAAGCACTCTGAAGCCACCACGTTTAAGTCGTCTATGGTGAGCGCCTTTGGGCCCTTTTGGTCAGTCAACCTGAACAGACTTGGGAAGGCTGGGCAATAATTGAAGCAAAGCCTGCACCCGTGACAGATCGAGGCTTGCCTCACAAACTCCGACTTGAGCTTCTCGGAATCTAAAAAAGATGGATTACTTGGATTTAGAGTATACATTGGCTCACCAACAATAGACTTTATCCCTTTAGTTTCTTTAACGCGTCTGTGAACTTTTCGGCGTGGCTCTTCTCAGCTCTCGCTAATGTTTCGAACCACTCCGCCAACTCGCTGAACCCTTCTTCCCTGGCAGTCTTAGCGAATCCTGGGTACATCTGAGTCCACTCATAGGTTTCTCCTGCCACGGCAGACTCCAGCATTTCCTCTAGCGTTCTGATTGGCTTGTCGGTAGCCGGATCCCCTATGTTGCCTTGTCTCACGAAGTCCAAGTGACCGAATCCGTGGGCTGTCTCGCCCTCAGCTATACTTCTAAGTAGCGCAGCTATCTCTGGATAGCCCTCCTCGTCGGCCCTCTTAGCGAAGTACAAGTACCTTCTGTTGGCCATTGCCTCTCCAGCGAAAGCGTGTTTCAGGTTTTGTTCTGTCTTGGTTCCCTTCATCTCCTTCATTTTTGGTCGAATATGATACCTCACCTAGAGTATATAAGGTTTTACTTCGTAGCAATTCTTACTTTGATGTATTAGCAGCTATCATGTGATACTTCTTCTGTCTAAAGGCATCGTTTTTATTCTCTGATTCAAATTCAGTTCGTGGACCCCTCAGATGTGCTTTCACCCCTCAGAGAGCTAGGGATGACCGACGAAGAGATCTCCTACGCCCTGAAGAGGGCTAGGGGAATAATATTTGGATTCGGCATGGAATTCAGGGCCAAGTCTGTACTCGAATCCATGAACTTCGAGGAGGTCAGAGGCGTCGATCTCCCCACACACGATATAGAGGCGATAAGGGGGGGAGTGAAGTACTTCATAGAGGTAAAAGCCACTCGTAAGTCTCCTACGAAAGGGTACAGCGCTCACAAGATAGCCCAACTAGCTTTGTTGGACGGACCTCACATGACTTTGGTGATGTACCCCGAACCGAAACTCTATCTTACGGAGGAGGTTCTGAGCGAGCCTAAGAGGATGCTCCTTTTTCTCCTAAAACAAGTCAAAAACGGCAACTTGGAAGCAGTTAAAAAAATAGTAGAGATTGGAGGGGACTTCCTCAGACCCTATGAGGCAGTAATCATGGACTTCTCTAGGAAGTACTCAGGAGAGGAAACTTCCACTTACCTTACCTACCTCCTTCGCAGCCAACCTCAAAGTGACGGACGGAACTTGGAGATCCTATAGGTCCTCAGCTCCTTCTCTGCCCTCTCTAAGTACTTATAAACAGCACTGTGATCCTTACCTCTTATTAACATCTCTACTGCTTTCCTAGTTACCTGAAGTTGATCGTAGAATCCAATTAGCCCAACGTAATGGTCGTACACTGAGACATGTACACCCGTATACTCGAAGATAATCCTCTTAGTCTTACCTTTTTCACCTATTACTCTTCCCTTTAATCTCCTTAGGTCCTCCGGATCGTGTGTAACCTCCTTTATGTCTATTACATCTAACATGATATCGTCGGAAAGTAGCTTCATTGCGACTTCAACGTCGAATCCCAGCCCTATGGCGTTGATGATAGACTGCACTTTCAGGGCGCCGTACGAGTTATTTCCCTTTGGGCTAACGTTGAACATTTTATTCCTTTCATCGAACTTAACCTCGACTTCCTCTTTCTTGGAAAGGGAGGGAAGTACAGACTTCACCAATTCCAACCTCTCGTCTGGGACAGTGATAAACATCGGCCCACTGTGTAGTTAATTGTACTCCAAATTTTAATCTCACCTCTCGAGGAAATAAGGAGGGTCACTGAACTCAATTAACGCTATTTTTCCTCCTGCGGGACGTCGGGAGGAGATCTGGATGAAGTTCGTCGTCATAGGTGCGGGGGTTATCGGTTCAACACTTCATAGGTTACTGAAGAGGGCTGGGCACGATGTGATTGTGGTGGAGGCGGGAAAGAGAAAGGTATATCCTACCCTTATTCATTCCCTCCTCTTAAAGGGTGAGGACGTCTGGCTGGCTAGGAGGACCTTGGAGCTTTACGACCAGCTGAGGGTTAAAACTAGGGAGTTCCCAGCCTATACCATATTGCGGGATAAGGGGGAACTCCCGCACCTTTGGGAGGAAGTAGGAGTAAAAATTGAAGAGAAGTACATTGACTGGCTCTCAAGTGAGGCCATAGTGACACGAGGGAGCGACCGCCTGGTTTGGATAGGAAGTTTCATCAAGTCCACGCCGGTTGTGAAGGGTGAAGCCAGGCTCTCAGTCAATGGAGGAAAGACTAGAGTGACCGTGGAAGGCGTCCAGTTGAGTGCAGACTACGTGATCTTGGCAGCGGGTGCGTGGAATTCTAAGTTATATCCAGAGGTGAGATCTAAGTCCTACTTCTGCTGGGCTGTGGCTGCCTACGGCCCTCGACAGCTCGACTCCTCTTTTGTTTACGACTATGAACTTGGGTTCTACTCAAGACCCCTTTTAGGTTTAGGACTTCCCCTAGGTATCCTTGGGGATGGTGACGTGGTGGAATGTGAGCCTGAAGAGCGTCTTAGGGTGGACTACAGAAACTTGGTGAGAGAGGCCTCTAAGCGTCTAGGCAAGCTAACTCCACTCTATGTTGGGTGGGGACATTGCGAGGGTTCGCCCGACATGAGGCCAGCCTACGGGAGACTTCGGGACGATCTGCTCTACGTAGGGGGACTCGACGGGTATGGGGCAGAGGTCGGCCCTGCTGTGGCAGAAATGGTGGTAGATCTAGTCTTAAAGGGAGAGGAAAAAGCCGGATACCTCGTGGATCGTTTCGACGACGTGCAGGACTTCCGTCTGGGTCGAGAACCTCACGAACTTCCATGATCGGGTCTTAAGAGGCCGGTTTATATCCTGAACGAGTTTTTTATATCGCTCCTGTGCAGTTAGAGTTGACCTTGAATGTTGGTTTTCGCGTTGGTCAAGGGCGTCCCTGCTAATACGGCTAACGTAGTTAGTGTGGGTGGCATTCTCAGAAGGGAACAGATGGACATAGTAATGAACCCGTACGACAGGAAGACCATCGAGGCAGCAGACTACATGAAGAGACAAGCCGGTGGGAAACTCGTGGCGGTTTCCATGGGTCCTCACGTGAAGATAATACCGATAATGCAGAAGCTCTTCGACGCTGAGGTTTCGGGGATCGATGAGGCCTACATCCTCAGCGATAGAAAGTTCGCCGGAGCCGACACTTTGGCGACCTCCTATACCTTAGCTATAGGGGTGAAGAAGGTCCTAGACCTTCACGTCCAAGCTCTAGACAAGCTAATAGAGGCGTCTCACAGTTCGACCGAGGAGTTCGAGAAAGTCGCGAGGGACCTATATTATTCCAACATGGTCCCCAATTACGTTTACTCTGACAAACCGGCCGTGAAAGACTCATTGGTCCAGAGGTTGAGAGAGGGAAAGGTGAGTAAAAGTGATCTAGAGCAGGAACTTACACAACTAAGGGAATCAGTTTACAGGGATTTCGTGGTTTTCGCAGGCATGAAGGCCTCTGACGGTGAGACGTGGAACACGGGACCGCAAGCGGCGGAGGCCCTCTCAGAGATGCTCAATGTCACAATTCCTCACGCCAGTTCCGCCCTAGGGTTCGAATACTATCAAGGCTCACTTATAGTGAGGAGACGAATTGGACAGTTCCTACAGACAGTTAGGATGGAGCTGCCAGCTATTATAACAATCAACCCAGACTACTACGTTGCTCCCCTAACTCTGGAGATGAGGAGACAGGCTAGGGCCATGACCTACATGGGAAAAAGGAAAGATCCAGTAGTTTGGACCGCGGCTGAGGTAAACCCAGATCCCACGAGGATCGGCTTAGCCGGTTCGCCCACTGTGGTGGGACCTGGAGTGGACATCGGGAGACCACCTCAGTTGAAGATTGTGGGAAAGTCTACCGTACTCACCGAGGATGTGGATAAGTTCGAAGTGGATGGGAAGTCTTACGGTCCTTTCAAGAAGGGAGATCCTGTAGACTCCCTTCCAGAGAATGTCAAGACCAAGTTGGCAGGCAAGCTTAAGGTCTTTGAGTATGACGACCTAGTGGACGAGTTGTTGAGGGAGTTGAAGTGAAATGAGTCAGCCCCAAGTATTGCCGGACACGCCTGACGCCTCAAGCTACAGAGATGTGTGGACCTTCACGGAGTACGTGGAGGGTGAGCTTTTCCAGACCTCCTTCGAGGCGTTGGCTGCGGCTAAGAAAATAGCGTCCTTAACTGGGATGAAGGTAGGCACTGTTGTGATAGGGTACAAGATCCCCGACGAGGTACCTCAAGCGCTAATAAGACGAGGGGCGGACTACGTCGTAATTGTAGACGACGTGGAGCTGGAGAGGTACAATCCACTGACTTACGCTAGCGCGCTGGTTCAAGTGGCCCAGGAGAGGAAGCCTTGGGCGTTCGTCTTCGTCGCCGACGATATTGGGCGGGATGTGGCACCCCGAGTTGCTTATCGCCTCAAGACGGGACTCGCCACCGATTGTATAGATTACGAGATGGGTGAAATATATCAGGGCGTGGTGGGGCAAACCTTCAAGAACGTACTAGCTCAGGTCAGGCCAGACTTCGCGAGTAGAATAGCCAAGATCTTCACACCACGTCACAGGCCGCAAATATCCTCCATGAGACCTGGGTACTTTAAGCCTCTCCCGAGGACCCTTCCAGGAAAGGAGAAATATTCAGGGTGAAATGGAGTGCCAAGGAGGAGGAGCTGAACAAGTTCAGTGTGTTGGAAGTCAAGAGACTTCCAGAAGAGGAGGGGGTCGAGCTCCTATCCGCTGACTTCGTCGTAGGCCTAGGACTAGGCATAGTGAGAAGGACCAGGGGAGACCCTGACCCCAAGTACGTCCTAGACATGGCTCGCAA
Organism: Sulfodiicoccus acidiphilus; assembly: GCF_003967175.1. Lineage (NCBI taxonomy): Archaea > Thermoproteati > Thermoproteota > Thermoprotei > Sulfolobales > Sulfolobaceae > Sulfodiicoccus > Sulfodiicoccus acidiphilus. The sequence goes on from NZ_AP018553.1 coordinate 1,182,861, forward strand.
GATAAATGAGTTATTAGCACAGAGGCTGAAAGTGAAGACTGCTATAGGAGCTTCGAGGGCCCTCGTATGGGCGGAGGTTAGGGAACTCAAGGACTTCATAACGCCTGGGAGACAGATAGGTCAAACAGGTAAGACAATATCCCCCAAGGTGTATGTAGCTGTGGGGATAAGTGGAGCAATACAACACAAGGTGGGTATAATGAGGAGCAGGAAGATAGTAGCGATAAACACCGACCCGGAGGCACCCATAAAGGATATGGCCAGCTATATGATAAACGAAGACCTATATGAGGCTCTACCCAAGCTTTACGAGTCTCTCAAGAGGAGGTTAGAGTGAATTGACGGATAAGTACGACGTAATCGTAGTTGGTGCAGGGGTAGGAGGATCAGCAGCTGCCCTCTACCTCGCCAAGAAAGGGTACGATGTGATGTTACTTGAGAAGGGGATGGTGCCTGGGCAGAAGAACCTCACTGGGGGCGTTCTTTACGGCTCGTTCGTCGAGGGATACGGGCTCATTGATCTAGTCCCTGAGTTCGAGAAGGAGGCGCCCCTAGAAAGAAGGGTCATCGATTACAGGCTCGTCCTTCTCTCTTCTCCGGTGAAGTCAGGTGGTAAATTCCAGTATAAGTACCTGGACAGTAAGGACGTTCCACTACTTCACTCTATGGCACATAGGCTGAAGGGAACCGGACACGATTACACAGTACATAGAGCTAGGTTCGATAAATGGCTGGCTTCCAAAGTCGAACAGGCTGGAGGCCTCGTGGTCACGGGGACTGCTGTGGAAGATCTACTATGGAGAGACGGTAAAGTCGTTGGGGTGAGGACAACAAAGGAGGATGTAGAGGCTGACGTCGTCATAGATGCCAGTGGTGTCACTAGTAAGTTGGTAATCAAGGCCGGGCTCAGGGAGCCACTCTCACCCGAGGACGTCTACCACGGAGTCAAGTTCGTGTTTGAGTTAGGCGAATCAGAAATAGAGTCTAGGTTCGGCCTAGCGAAGGGAGAAGGGATTGCCATGGCAGTGATGGGAGACTTCCTTCACGGCATGAAGGGTGGGGGTTTCCTTTACACCGATAAGTCTACCATTTCCTTCGGTATCGCGGTAGATGCCGTATCTATGCTGAAGAGCTTGAGGGACAACGTCCCGATCCTCGGGAAGCCAGTTGATGTAGTCGACGAAATGGCCTCCCACCCTTACTTTTCCAAGTATTTAGAAGGAGCGAAGTTAGTGGAGTATGGAGCTCACAACATACCTAAGGGGTACAGGACCTTCTTGGAGAGGCCTTTCATTCCAGGATTTATGGTGGTAGGCGACGCGCTAGGGGCCTTCGTGAAACTTGGGGCCGTCATTGATGGAATGAGGAGGGCTATAGCGTCTGGAATAATGGCGGCAGTCACTTACGAACAAGCGCGTAAGAGAGGTGAGTTCTCCCAGTCCCTATCGCTCTACAAGGAATTATTGAAACCCTTAGAGGCTGATATATCTCGGTACAGGGCTGAGACCCTAGTATCTGAGAGCGACTTCCTCTACGGAAGAGGTTACACTTCGCTCCTTCAATCAGCAGGCAAAGTGGGATACGCCGACATCATCAAGGAGCCCCCAACAGTAGATTCACAGCAGAGAATCCAGTCCCTTACTGCTACCCTTTCTTACAACGAGGATAAGGAGTGGGCACACATAAACGTAAGTGAAAGGGCTGATGAGGACCAAATGAAGATGTGGATACCTGCATGTCCGGCCAACTGTTATACCCTCCTAGTAGAGGGGAAGGGGGTCTTCGCCTCTTTTAGGGATCTATACAAGGTAAACCTATCCAAGGTGAGGGATCCGGGAGAAGCCGCGAAACTCACTTGGTCTGACGTAAGACAAGGAAAGGTGCGGTTCGACTATGTGCCATGTGTCGCCTGCGGAACTTGTTGGGTCATAGGTCCCAAGGACGTGATAGACTTCAACCCAGAGAGACAGGGCCACGGCGTCAAGTACTCCTACGGTTAACAACATCCTTAGATTAGGAGGAAGTCGCCCTCAGACTACCTCTCCCACTCCAAGGGCGAGGGTATATTATTGTCTTAAAACTCTTTTTCTGCCCTCTATAAGATTGGGGAGAAGGGAACTTATTACCTGGGTTCAAGTCTAAGCCCAGACATGGATCTCTCTGGGAAACTGGCCATAGTCACTGGTGCCTCCGGCGGTCTGGGCGCAGCGACAGTAAGGAAGTTGGCCTCCCTAGGAGCTTCGGTGGCTGCAGTAGACGTCAGGAAGGAAGTGGAAGAATTAGCTTTAGTCGTGTCTAAAGAGACGGGCTCGTTAGTGATAGGCTTGATCGCAGACGTCAAGGACCTCTCCTCTTGTGAAAGAATGTACGCTGAAGCCAAAGGAAGGTCTGGGAAGGATGTGGCGGAAATTCTGGTAAACAATGCCGGGATTAACAGGGATGCCCTATTCGTTAACATGACGTATGAGCAGTGGGACGAGGTAATCAAGGTCGACCTCTACAGCATGTTCAACGTCACAAAACAGGTGGTCCCAGATATGATACGGGCCAGTTGGGGTAGAATAATCAACGTTTCCTCATTGAGCGCCTGGGGAAACGTGGGACAGGCGAATTACGCCGCTGCCAAGGCAGGTGTGATAGGTTTCACTAAGACTCTAGCTAAGGAGCTTGCTAGGTACAACATAACAGTTAACGCTATTGCTCCTGGCTTCATCGATACGCCAATGACTAGGAGTGTACCTGAGAAAGTTAGGAAAATGATCTTAGACAAGATCCCCGCTAAGAGGATAGGAAAACCAGAGGAGGTCGCCAATGTAATTGCGTTCTTGGCCTCGGAAGAGGCATCTTACGTGACCGGGGAAGTCGTAGGGATAACAGGAGGGCTCTCTTTCTAACTGCTCACTACCGGTGAACCTATCCTCGGCGAGGAAATCGGGAGTGAGTTCGTCAAACCTTCGAGGCCTAACACCTACCTTCTCCCTGGGACAATACTGTACTTTTCCCACCGTGCTGAGTTCCTCGTTCCGACTTCTTCCCCATCCTAAAGGTTTCCCCTCAAAGGGTTAGTAGTTCTCACAGTCGATTCTAAACTAAGCCTCTCTTTCGATCGGGGCAGTCGAGTGATTCGGAGGTCCCATTCGAAATTAATGAAGGGACCTTCCTTTTCGGCTCTGGTTCCGTCGAAAGGTGCCACTATAGTTGCTCCTGCTTAGTCCTATTGGGTCCTAGGTCGAGCCGGGAGGAGCTCGGTTAGCATGGTTGAGAAATTGCCTAACGATGTTATTATTACCGTTGCCCTGAAGGGCGAGGCGTTTTTATCTGCCAAGGCAACATGACACATTGGAGATTTGAGATCGCGTGTATTTTACACAGAGAAGGGGTTGAGGGGGTGGAAAGCCTCGCCTTTCACTGGGGTGTAGCCCCCTCATATTCAAGCACTTCTTTGTCGGGATACATTGTGACCCTAACGACGCTCCTCTCCCCAGCTCGATCGAGGACTTAACGAAAATGAGGGAGGAGCAGCCAATATCTCCCTTGAGGGACCGGACTTCACGGAAGAAAGTCCCACCTTCGAGTGGGTTCCCCCCGATCCACTCCACTGCCCACCAAACGAGGCGTGTCAACCCGAACCGGTGGTGGGAACGACGAGCCCCCTGGGAGGGTTCCCTCCCAGGGTGGGGAAGAAGTCAGCATTTCGTTATAAACTACCTTGGTCAACCCCCATCAATTTTCTAGCAATTGACAGCAACCTCTATACCCTAGATGCTTATGACGGCGAGAAGTTCGTCACGTTCTCCATCAAAGAGTTGTATACTCTGAAGTACGGAGTGCAGTTGAGGAGGAGTGAAATACAGTCATTTGCATCTAAGCACGGTAAAAAAGGGAAGGAGTTGATGAGGAAGTATTCCCACGGCGAAAGGAACCGTGTAATTGATTACGTCTACAAGTTCGTGAATCAATTGCTGAAGATGTATCCCTTGATAACATTCGTTATAGAGAAGTTAAATAAACAAGGGATGTTTAATGACGCTAACGATAAATTCTCTAAGAAGATTTCTAGGACTGTCTAGAGGAGTATTCACAGCATACTTAAATACAAGGCTCCCCTTTATGGTTACTTCGTAAAAGAGGTGAACTCGCACCTCACATCTAAGTCCTGCCCCAGGTGTGGACGTGTTTCCCGAAAGGTCGGCGGGACCTTCACGTCTGAGAGATGCGGGTTCACCCTAGATAGGCAGTTGAACGCGTCCCTAAACATTTTCCTCAAGGTGTGCGGGTTTCCCCACGTCCGCGACATTCCACGGGTGTGGGTCGGGGTCACCCCGCTAAGGGGCGGAGGGTGTGAACGAGTTCCCTCGTGACCCCGGTGAAGCCCAAGGGCTGAGGATTGATATGAAATATTATGAAATCCTATGAAGCCCAAACCCCAAGTCTCACCAACCTGATTAACACTAAGGACCGATTTGTCGTATAAAGGCTCGTGGAGACTTCTCGAAGATGGTGTTTAATTTATATTTTAATCTATAAATCTATATAAGACTATTGGACCGAACCCTCTTCCACGTAGACTGAAATTTTTTGGTTTACGCATCTTCGTCGATCTTAGACGGCCTCACACGCGGACGTGGGTTTCCGCCCAGGAGGGAAGACGCGTCCCTCACCGTCGGGCTCCGAGAAGTCCCACCACCCAATCTGTCAGGACGACCGCCCGGCCGAGGGCTCGATTGCGAATCAAGGTGAATCGAAATGGGGGGAGGGATAAACGGTAGTGAGGAGAAGCCCATGACAGTTCTATGAACTACCTCGTCCCGACGAGGCTTTCCGCTTCATCGTACATCTCGCCTAACGGTGGAGGGTAAAGCTTCAGGGCACCTAAGGCCATCCCAGCCCCGATGCTGAATCGCTCGTTACCTACGAATTACCTTTATGGGGAATAGAGGCGTAATACGTCAATCCTACCTTCGATAGAGGGTCTCACTGATCACTTAGGCCGCGGCTGCCGTCGATGTAGTGTCTTGGAAGTTGGTATTTGAACGGGACAGTCCTCACAGGAGGGGCTTCCCCCTTAACCCCCATATAAAATTATTTCGTTTTAATCTTCTCAAAGATTTCTTCAGGCCTAACGGGAGTCTTTGTGAACCTAGCACCAGTGGCGTTCTCGAGAGCCCTCACTACTACAGCAGGTCCTACGATCAGACCAGCCTCTCCTATTCCCTTACTCTTCGTCACATAGGGGGAATCGTGAGGTGTATCCGTGAACTGGCTCTTTATCTCTGGAGCTTCCATGAACGTGGGAATGAAGTAATCGGAGAAAGACACAACTAGCTGTCCATTCTCATCTAGCTTGGCTTCCTCGTAGAGTGCCTGTCCAACGGCCTGAACTACCGCACCGTGCACTTGTCCCTCTGCCAGCAACGGGTTTACCACCTTTCCGATATCGTCGTAAGAGAGGTATTTCAGAACCTTAGGTATACCATAGTCGTCCACCTCCACTATCGCCACTCCCACTCCGTAGGGGAAGGTTACGTTGGCCTCATAAAACTGATAGGCCACTAGACCTGGGTCCTTCACCTCGTAGGCCTTCTTCGCGACTTCGTTCCAACCAACAGACTTACCGGCTGCGGTGAACTTCCCATCTTTGTAATCGACATTCTCTACACCCAACATTGAAGCGGCAACTCTCTTCATCTTATCCATGACCTTTCTCGATGCCAGGGCAGCAGCGGATCCCGCCAAACTTATTGTCCTCGAGCCGTAGGTGCCAAACCCAGCCGGCACTATCGCAGTGTCTCCCCAGATCACGGTAACTCTCTCCATGTCAACACCGAGCTCGTCGGCCACTATTTGTGCTATTCCGGTCTCAGTCCCTTGGCCGTGTGGTGTGGCACCCGTTATTACACTTACGTTACCATTTTCGTCGATTCTCACTTCAGCGTATTCCCAAGGGCCGAACCCACAGATCTCCAAATAGAAGGCCATTCCTACCCCTACCCTGTGCCCGCGCTTCTTCTCCTCCTCTGCCCATTTGATCAGTCTCTCGTACTCAAGCTTCTCTATCGCCTTCTTTAGCAGTCCAGGATAGTCTCCAGTGTCGTATTGGAGGCCGAACGGATTTTTGTAGGGCATCAAATCTGGAGGCACTAGGTTCCTTAATCTTATGTCCACATCACTCATCTTCAACTCGTCCGCAGCTATGCTCATTATTCTCTCTATGATGAATGTGGCTTCAGGCCTGCTCGCACCTCTGTACATCGTTATCGGTGGCGTATTTGTGTACACGGCCCTCGATCTTATGGCTAGGTCCTTCACTTTGTAGGGGCCAGGGATCATTGGTGGAATGATCTGGGGTTGTATCATGCTAGTGTAGGTTATGTAAGCTCCCATTTCCACGTCCAAGGTACCCCTTATTCCCAGTAGAGTGCCGTCCCTCTTGAGGGCGACCTCTCCCACGAAGTGATTGTGCCTAGCAGTAGACGCTAATAGTTCCTCACTTCTAGTTGCGACCCACTTGACCGTGGAGTTTAGTTTCATTGATGCCGCTATCACGGCTAGCTCTTCTGGAATGATGTGGGCCTTACTTCCGAAAGCTCCGCCTATGTCTGGCATTATAACCCTTATCTTGGAGCTCTCCAGTCCCAGCATCCTAGAGAACTCGTTCCTAAGAATGTGGGGGATCTGAGTAGATGCCCACACCGTTAGGTATCCAGATTCGTACCTAGATACAATTCCACGTGGTTCCATTGGCGACGGACTCAATCTCTCGTTAGCGATCTCTATTGGGACAACCACTTCGGCTTCCTTAAACGCCCGTTCGACGTTCCCTGCATTGAAGTTTGAGTCGTACGCTACGTTAGTTCCTAGGTTAGGATGCACTAGCACCTCGTCCTTCACCGCGTCCTCCATCTTGGTCACTGCCTTCAGCTCCTCGTAGTCCACATTGACCTTTTCCACGGCGTCTCTGGCTAGATACCTATCCGTCGCTAATACCACGGCTACAGGCTCTCCGACGTACTTCACTGTGTCATGGAATATGTATCGTGGAGCGTCCTTCAAGTGTGACGTATCTATGTAAGTCACCCAAGGCCTCATGGGTTCCTTTAGGCCCAGGTCCCTCTTGGTGAAGACCGCCACCACTCCCTTACTTTTGACTGCGTCACTTGCGTCTATAGACCTCACTCTGGCGTGAGGGTATGGAGACCTCACGAAGGCTGCGTGGAGTCCCTGGAAGTTGATGTCGTCTATGTAATTTTGCCTCCCCGTTATCAGTCTAGGGTCGAAGACTCTCTTTATGGGCTTTCCGACGTAGGTCATGCTCCCATCCTCTTAGCTGCCTCCCTTACGGCCTTTACTATGTTCTGATAGCCAGTGCACCTGCACAAGTTCCCATGCATGTAATTCCTTATCTCCTCCTCGCTCGGGTTCTTGTGTTCCTTTAGTAGGGCATAGGCGTTCATTATCATACCAGAAGTGCAGTATCCGCACTGCAGGGCGTGGTTCTCCCAGAACGCCTCTTGGAGCGGGTGGAGTTTACCTTCGACTGAAAGGCCCTCTATGGTGGTTATATCCGACCCGTCGGCTTGGACAGTCAATACGGTGCAGGACTTAATCGGCTTACCGTTCATTAAGACTGTACAGGCCCCGCAGACCGATGTGTCACATCCCACCTTAGTGCCAGTCAGTCCGATGTCTCTTAGGGTGTGAACTAGTAACTTCCTAGGCTCCACTTCAACCTGGTGGACCACGTTGTTTATCCTCAGACTGACCTTCGTTGTCTCTCCTGGTCTAACCAAAGTGGACATCACGATGCACCTCTCAGTCCTCTCATTGTCACTAGCTTGATCAGTTCTTTACGATAGGACGAACTGGCCCTCACGTCAGAGGGCGGAGACGCACCCTTCAAGGCGAGTTCTGCGGCCTCCCTCAAGTTCTCTTCGTTTAGCTTCCTTCCCTTTAGAAACTCCTCGGCTTCCTTAGCTCTGTAGGGTCTGTCAGCGGCGCTGGCGTAACTGAGTCTCACGTCTTCCACCTCCTCTCCCTTCATCTTCAGCATTACAGCCGCGGAAACTATAGCATAGTCTCCGGCTCTCCTCACTAGCTTCACGTATGTCGTCTTGTAGTCTGCGTGGGTTGGGATCTTTATTTCGCGCAGTATCTCCCCCTGCTTCAGTTGGGTAGTGAATGGACCCTTGAAGAAGTCTGAAGCCTTAACTTCCCTCTCTCCGTTAACGGACTTAACTACGAATCTGGCCTCTGCTGCAAGGAGGACAGCTGGGGAATCTGAGGCAGGATCGGCGTTGCAAACGCTGCCCCCCAATGTCCCCATGTTCCTTACCTGCGAGTCACCAACTTGTGAAAGCGCTTTAACGAGAAGGGGAGTAGCCTTTCTCAGCTCTGTTCTGGACAGGATCTCTGAGTACTTGGTGGTAGCCCCGATCCTTACTTCATTATCTGACAGGTTAAAACCATTCATGTTCAGAGGAGTCAGGTCAACCAAATAGGAGGGGTTGGCAACCCTTAGGCGCATCATGGGAATTAGACTCTGTCCACCTGCCAGTGGGCGACTATCCTTCTCTTTCTCTAAAAACTTTAGGGCCTCTTCTATGGTGGAGGGTCTAAAGTATCCGACCTCTCTAGGGTACACGCCTAAATAGTATCATTATGGAATATAAACATGTTTTAGAACTGAGCTCACAGTAGTCCAGACTCTTGGAACCTTGCCAATTCATCGTGTCCTGCCGCTTTCCTAACGAAAGGTTTTATGTCACCGTACACAACCGTCCTTCACGTTAAAGGTAAGCGGACGTTTGAAGAACACGATCCTTATCGCCCTTCTAGCTCTACTACTCTGTCAGGTCGTCTTCGGTAGTACAATACACTTCAACTGGACCCAGAATACTCTCACTTCCTCTAGGGAGTTTGCTGGCCTCGTGGCTGCTGGAGCTAACATTACTGGGGTATCTGCTGTCCTCACCCTTCCTGAAATGAAAGAGAACAGCTCCTCGCTTGGTCAGTTGTCTAAGTTCCTCTTAGGCTACTGGATAGGATTGAGTGCAGGGGGATCCTTCGTCCAGGCCGGGCTCATACCGGTTATAACTACTGAGCAGATCGGAACTCAGAGCTTTTACACTTTCGTAGGGTGGGAGTCCTTCTTCATGTATATGCAAGATGGGGTCTACCTTTGGCCTCAAGGCAATGTGACGTTCTATTCTCAGGGTTTTCCTCCCTCAGAGATACGAGGTCTGGTAGATGCCTCTCGAGTCGTCGAGGTTAAAGGGGGTGAAGTAAACGTAACCGTCAGAGAAGTTAGGTCGGGAGAGTTGCTGGCCACCTTTAACGGTACTCTAGGAGGAAAAGTCGTGGTGCGTGGATCGTTTGATCAGGCCATGTTCGAGGTGGAGCTCTACCCACCTACTTATCCGAATGGAACTCAAGTTCCCGCTCCTCCACCTACTTACTTTCCTAACATCACTTTCTACGATCCGCTAGTTTTCGAGAATGGCTCTTGGATCACCCCAGTGGTTTTCACTGGTTTTTCCCAACCCTTAGGAATAGAGGTCACCTATACAGGAGAGTCAATCGAGGTGTACAGAGCACCTCTAGGGGGCAACGTAAGCTCATCGCCCTACATGCTTCGGGAACTTCTAGCCCCCTTACCGCTAACGGCTACTTTGGTATTGGCAATAGTTGTATTCCCTCGGAGACTATCTGGAAAGTAAGTCTTGGGTTGCACAGCTTCGCCGAAATCGTTCACATCTACTCAGAACAGGCCATTGAACCCGGACTTCTCTTGAATCCCCAAGATTTAACCTCCAGCTGCTTTATCTCAGCTCGTGAGTGTTGAGCTACGATCGGTCACCAAGAGGTACGGGGACTACAAGGCCGTAAATGGTGTTAGTCTTCATATAGAGAAGGGAGAGCTCTTCGTGTTCCTAGGTCCTTCGGGTTCCGGTAAGACGACCCTCCTCAGACTGGTAGCGGGACTGGAGAAGGCGGATGAAGGCAAGATAATATTGGACGGAACTGACGTCACATCTTTACCCCCCTCTAAGAGGAACGTCTCCATGGTCTTTCAGAATTATGCTCTCTTCCCTCACAAGACCGTCCTTCAGAATCTCTTGTTACCTGTGGAAGGAGATAGGGACGCTCTATCCAAGGTGAGGGACGTTGCAGCCAAGCTAAAGATAGATGACCTCCTCGACAGATACCCAAGTAGTCTATCAGGTGGGCAGCAACAAAGGGTAGCCCTGGCTAGGGCTCTAGTCAAGTTACCCAGGCTTTTTCTAATGGACGAACCCCTCTCCAACCTAGATGCTCCACTAAGGTTCTCTGCTAGACACCTAATAAGGGAACTCCAGCGAGAAAGTGGGATAACTACGATCTACGTCACCCACGATCAGGGAGAGGCCATGGCAATTGCTGATAGAATTGCTATCATGAATAGGGGGAGGATAGTCCAAGTCGGTGCTCCAGAGGAGGTTTACAACGAGCCCACCGACCAGTTCGTGGCCTCCTTCATAGGGTACCCTCCGATGGTAATAGTGGACAGTGTCGGAGTTAGAGCAGAGGACGTGGTGTTGGGCCAAGGCGAGAGGAACGGTGTAGTGAAGGATGTGGAGTTCATGGGAGACCGATATTTGGTTTATGTTTCTGAGGGAGAGAAGGAAATCATGGCCTTCTCCAGAACCAAGCCGAAGATAGGGGATAATGTAAGGTTTTCTATAACTAAGTTCTTCAAGTTCGAAGAGTTCAGAGCTCACTGAGGACCCGGAGAGTCTCCCTCACGTGGCTCACTGGATCGAAGAGCGAACAGTACCTGAACCTCTCCTTCCCTACACTATCCACTAGTACGGTCGCCCTGCATTTCATGAAGTCCTTGAGTCCGAATCTTTGTCTCAAGGCATCCTTCGGATCGCTAACTAGCGTGAAGGGGAGCGAGAACTCCTCGGAGAATTTCACGTGGGTGTCGACAGGATCCTTACTCACTCCTATTACTTCGGTCTCAAAAGAATGGAAGTATTCTATCTTGTCTCTGAAGGCTATCGCCTCCACCGTACATAATTTGGCGAAGTCCTTGATGTAGAAGAACAACACCAAGTTCCTCCCTCTATACGAGTTCAAGTCGAAGTCGCAAACTTCCTTAACTTTCATGGGTTGGGCCAATAGTTCCCGATTATAACTTCATTTTTCCTGTTTTAGTTGTAGAATATGCGTGGGAGGAATTGACAGGATCTGTGTATATTAACAGTCATAACCTTGTCAAATACTATTCTCATTTTCAGAATATTGTAGAAAGTGTATGGTAAGGTTTAAATCAGGCTAGGAGTGATGCAGGTCATGAGCGAAGGCTGGTACGAGATCTCCCTTAAGATGCACAGGAAGTACGGTGGAAAGATAGAGGTTCTGCCGAAAGTTCCAATATCCAGCCTCAAGGACTTCGCCGTCTGGTACACCCCAGGTGTGGCCGAGCCATCTAGGAGCATATCCAAAGACCCTGACCTCAGTTTCGAGCTCACCTCCAGGTGGAACACCATAGCTGTTGTGACGGACGGTACGCGGGTCCTGGGTCTGGGGAACATAGGCCCAGAGGCTAGCTATCCAGTGATGGAGGGAAAATCAATGATATTCAAGTACTTGGGGGAGTAGATGCTATTCCATTGCCTATCAGAGTCAGTAACGCGGATGAGTTCATAGATACCGTTAAAAGACTTGAACCCGCCTTCGGGGAATAAACCTCGAGGACATCGAGAGTCCTAAGTGTTTCCATATTCTCGATAGGCTCAGGAAGGAGATGCAGATACCAGTGTGGCACGACGACCAGCAAGGCACCGCCACGGCTATACTTGCTGGCTTAATCAATGCCCTCAAGTTAGTTAATAAGAAGCTCAATGACGTGACCGTGACGCTCATAGGAGCAGGCGCAGCAAACATAGCAGCAGCGAGGCTTCTCATCAGGGCTGAAGTGAAGCCTGGGAACATGATCCTTGTGGATAGGGTAGGGATATTGAACTCCTACAGGGAAGACATGGATAGAATGATGTTCGAGAACAAATGGAAGTACGAACTGGCCCTCCAGACTAACTCAGAGAACAGAACGGGAGGAATCGAGGAGGCCATGCGGGGAGTTGACGTGGTCATCGCTACCTCCACTCCCGGTCCAGGAGTAATAAAGAAGGAATGGGTAGCTAAGATGAACAAGGATCCAGTGGTGTTTGCTTTGGCCAACCCAGTTCCCGAGATATGGCCCCACGAAGCCAAGGAGGGAGGGGCCAAGGTAGTGGCAACCGGTCGTAGTGACTTCCCCAACCAAGTCAACAATAGCTTAGTGTTTCCCGCGGTGTTCAGGGGCGTGTTGGACGTCAGAGGCAGGACAATCACAGACGACATGGCCGTAGCCGCAGCTAGGGCACTTGCAGCGTACGCCGAGGAGAAGGGTCTCAACGAAGACTACATCCTCCCCACTATGGAGGAGACTGGGGCTTATATAAGGACAGCGGTAGCTGTTGGGGAGAAGGCCATGGAACTAGGGCTTGCTAGGGTGAGCAGGACGCGGGAGGAGCTACAGGCATCCGCAGCTAAGGCCATTACTTCATCAAAGGCTAAATACGAGGCCCTAGTTAAGGCCGGCTTAATAGAGGTGTGATAGGTTGGCCGTGACGGTCAGGGAAGCAAAGAAGGAAGATGCCGAGAGAATAATTGAATTGATGGTGCGATTAAAGAAGTTAAATGAGGAGTTCGATCCCCTTTACACGGTGAGGCAGGACATATACGACGTCGTTAAGAAGTTCGTGGAGGCCTCTATGGGGAAAGAGAACGTTGCTATGATTGTAGCAGAAGATCAGGAGGTGATCGGATTCGTGAGGCTCGAGATTAGATCGAGGATGTTCTATGAGCCCACCATGGAGGGAGTTATAACCGACCTATACGTCCTCCCTCCGTATAGACGCAAGGGAGTGGGGAAGGTCCTTATAGATGCTGCGATAAAGGAGCTCAAGTCGCGCGGGGTCTACTTGGCCTCCGCCGAGTTCCCTCCCATGAACAAGATATCCGTGGACTTCTATCAAAGGAGAGGGTTCAAGCCGTTACTCTACACTTTCTTTAAGGAAGTCTAATGGCCTCGAGGAAGCCGAGTTGGGTCATAAAGTGGCTGACGAGCTGGTGAGGCAGCTCCTTGTCGCGGGAGTCAAGCGCTTCTACGGTGTTCCAGGTGACGCGATAGATCTGGTAGTTGACGCAGTCAGGAAGACAGGGGCCACCTTCGTTCAGGTAAGACATGAAGAAGGGGGTGCTCTGGCTGCCTCTGCAGAAGCTAAGCTAACTGGAGGTCCGGGTGTCTGTTTAGGAACTTCAGGTCCTGGGTCCATCCACCTGCTCAACGGCCTATACGACGCGAAGCTGGACGGGGCACCGGTGATAGCTATAACCGGCCAAGTACCCACGGCTAAAATGTGGAGCAACTTCTTTCAGGAGGTAAACTTAAACAGACTGTTCGACGACGTAGCGATTTACAATGCCCAGCTGGTTAATCCCCAGGAGACGCCCTACGTAGTGGCCAGGGCTGTGAGGGAGGCTGTGACAAGGAAGGGAGTATCTCACATAAACGTTCCGGAGGACGTGTTGCGCATGGATGCTGTCCCGAGGGAGGTTACAGTGAAGGTGCCTGAAACTAGATACACATTTGCCCAAAGGGAAGTTATAGCTGACATAGAAATAAGTGCGAGGCCTGTGATAATTATAGGCAAGGGAGCTCAGGGCCTAGGGGAGGAGGTGCTCTCTCTGGCACGGAAAATAGGTGCCCCTATAGTTCACGCCCTCAATGCCAAAGGGGTGGTCCCAGACTATGTGCCCCAGGCCTTTGGGGGACTTGGGATGTCAGGAACAAGGGCTGCTAGAGAAGCTTTGAGTCGAGCGGACCTTCTGATTATGATGGGTACCTCCTTCCCGTTCGTCGAGTTCCTCCCCGACGTAAAAACCATACAGGTCGACGTTGAGCCATGGAAGTTCGGACTCAGGGCACCCGTCGTCCAACCTGTACTATGCGACGTAGAGACCTTCCTCAAGGAGGTCACACCATCCGTCAAAGAGAAAAAGGAGAAGTTTTACGACGAGCTTCAGAACGTCAAGAGGAGCTGGATGGAAGAGTTGACCGCTCTAGAGAAGCAGGGCACTAAGGTCAGACCAGGAGCCCTGGCCAAGGCCTTGAGTGAGGAAGTGCCCGAAGTGCCCGTCGTGGTGGACACGGGAAACGTAACTGTCTGGGTGAATAGACACTTCAGAGTCAAGAATCCCCGGAGGTTCCTCTTCTCCTCTTGGCTCGGAACGACCGGCTTTGGCGTCCCTGGCGGACTTGGAGCGGCCTTCGCCTCTAATTCTCAAGTACTCTCTGTGGTGGGGGACGGCGGGTTCGTAATGACAATGCAGGAGGTGTTAACCGCGCGGAAGTACGGTGTCCCCGTCAAGGTAGTGATCTTCAATAACTCCTCCTTCGGCATGGTTAAGGAACAACAGCAGGAAGCCGGTCTTCAACCCTTCGGTGTGGAGTTGGACAATCCAGACTTCGTTGAGCTAGGGCGTAGCTTCAATGTCCCGTCGAGGAGAGTGGAGGAAGCCTCAGAGTTGACTGACGCCCTGAGGTGGCTTCGTCAAGAGAAGGGGCCAGCGATCCTGGAGGTAGTACTAGATCCGAGAGATGTCCCACCCAAGGTATCGTGAAAAGGAGAATTCTCAACACAGTTAAATCTCCCAGAGGTAAGGCCACTTATGTACAGGTTCTCCGTCTCACGAAAGTTTAACTGCGACTCGAACTCGCTGTGGCTGAAGGTGAAGGACATAGATTCCGTCACAAAATATTGGAGAGGCCTCCGTAGCGTCAAGAAGATACAGGGTGACCTTTTCGAGGTCCGCTTCGCCTTTCCCGCGTCGGGCATAGTTAACATAAAGGCCGAAGAAGAGGCGAGGACACTCACCTTCACCTACATCAAGGGACCATTCAGAGGAACTAACGAAGTCCACGTCGGTGATGGAGAAATCACGTCCAGCTGGGAAGTGGAGTTCAACGGCCTCTACAAACTCATCGCTAGGAGTAACGTTCAGCACTTCTCCACGGGGGCCTCTCATGCCCTCCAGAGGTTGGTGGAGGAATGTGGGTCAGATTGACCTAGGCCTCAGGAGCGCCCAAGACGACGTGACTCCCTGCTTAGACCTCAGGACTTCGAACTGAGACAAGAGTTCCCTCCACTCGCTCTTCTTCACGTCTCTAGGGTCTTTAGAGAAGGGGAAACTCCTAACGGATATGTAGATAGTTCCTCCTGGTTTGACTATCCTCGCCAACTCCCTCACCACCTCCTTATGCTTCACCGTACAGCACAGAAGGTCTTTGGATAGAACGAAGTCGACTGAGGCTGAGGGAATGAAGTCCAGCTTCTCCGCAGGAGAGACGTAGGCCTTAACGTTCTTCAGTCCCTCTTTCTCCGCCCTCTCTCTGAGCACCCTTACCGCGGCCTCGTCCGAATCCACAGCGAAGACTAGGCCTTGAGGTCCTACCACCTTTGCTAGCGGCAAGGTGTAATACCCAGCTCCACATCCCACGTCTGCTACCACCATGCCCGGACTCACGTAAGTTCTTGCGAACTTCTCTGGAGACTCCGTTAACCTACGGAGTGGGTTGTTGAGGATGAAAACTGGAACGTGTCTGTCCTCGATCACACCAGGGTTCTCACTCCCGAGCTCAAAAGTCTTGGTTAAGTAGTTCCTAATGCCCTCCTCAGCTCGGCGAAGTTGTTCTCAGCTCGGAAGAATACAGGTATGTCGTAGGGGGTGGCCGACTTGAAGCTAACCAGCAGCCACTCCCCCGTCTCCAACTCCAAGGTTCTATCGAGAAGCGCATCGCTTATGGCGAACGTTTCTCCCACTAACTGCCTGTCGTAAGGCCTGGGTAACGTACTTATGAAGTACGTATGAAGTTGCTGGAGCGCGTTGGTGTTGAGGTAGGCCAACCTCTGCGAGCTTATGAGGGAGTGAAGGTGGTACTTCCTACCTTGCCTGAGGAGCTTCTCCACCGCCTCACTCGACTTCTCACTCATGTTCTTTTGTCTTGTGTCGAAAGGAATGAACTCCTGCGCCTCATCGAGAACGAAGAGCACTGATGGGGAGGCGGAGAACATCTTCTTCCTCCTGTTCATAACCTCGTTTATTACGTTGGAGACGACGAACCTGGCCTCTTCCACTTTAGGACTCTCGACCACGAAGAGTCTGGGCGACACCTCCGAGTCCTCAAGAATTTCTATTGCTAACTTCTCAATGTCGTAGTCCTCGCTCACCGGCTCCACGTTGGTGGAGGAGAGGTACGACCTGAGCCCGTTAATGAAGGAGAATATTGAGGACGTTTCCCTGAGCTTGGACCGGTTGGCCACCTCCTCCACCTCGTCCAGCAGTCCGTTCACTCTCTCGTCAACGATGTCGTCCTTACTCAGCTTGTTCTCCCTCATTAACGCGTCCAGTTTTTGAAGCATGGTGAACAGCACAGGTTTCTGGGAGGCCGCGTAGTTGTCGGAAATCTGGCCGTTCACTAAGTCCACCAGGTCCCCGTAGGTCATAAGCACCTGCGAGCTAGACGGCACATACATATACCTGACTTTCTCCTCCTCTATTAGCCTCTGGGTAGTAACCCTGAACTTGTCCCTGAGGTCATCTAGCTCCTCTGGGACTACGTGGAGTCTCATGAAGCGTCTAGAGGCCTCCACTGGCGATGGTGGTAGTCTCTCCGCCGTCAGGACACGCGAGTTATACCTCACCAACTGATCGAAGAGGAGCGTGAAGTACTCCATGGATATGTCGAACACCACTACCTTGAGATTCCTCATGGTGCCTAAGGCCCTCCTTACTAGTAACGAGACCAGGTTCGACTTCCCAGAGCCAGTGAACGCGAACACTCCAACGTGATACCTCACTGCCTTCTCTAGGTCAATTCTCAGTTCTACTCCGTCCCCTAAAACCCTTCCGAGGGGTTCGCTGGAGCTCGAACACACCAACCTCTGGTAAGCTTCCCTACTCAGCTGATACACCGCGGAAGCGGGAAAAGGAGGCGAGTATCCCCTCCTGAAGGTCACCTTAGAGGAGTCCATCAGATACCCAACTGGCACAG